>NZ_JASTLC010000001.1:3335562-3968343 GCF_030499575.1 Streptomyces sp. DG2A-72 | reverse complement strand
CCAGTCGCGCAGCGAGGAGAACTGGGACGGGTCGGACACGGTCAGTACGATCCCGTCTGGCATGTGCGGATGGTCTGTGTGCGACACGGGTCCCCCGTCTGATCGGCTTCCGCTCTGCGCCAACATCGTTCCAGGAAAAGGGCCGCGTGTGGATGGAATCACACAGGCCACACATGACACCCCCACGCAGCGCCAGCCCCGATCGGCGTGAAGCGACTCTCTGGGGACGAATAGCCGGTAGCGGTGCGGCGGCTTGGCAAGTCGGGAGGAAACGCATCCGCCGTCGTGCACGGGCCCTGCATGATCTGCCGGAACAGCAACCCCCGCACCGCCGCCCGCGCAGCACTTACCCTCATGCACTTCGTCATCGCCTGATCCAAAGAGTCAGGGCAGCAACACCGTGAGCACATGGGTGTGCCCGGACATCGCCGCGCCGAGATTCCGCCCCAGCTCGCCAACCTCCATGTACAGACCCGACAGGGAGGAACCATGCTGTCCGAGCCATTCGGACAGTTCCGATACCCGACTACACCATTAGCCACTGCCAAGACCATGCGGTTGATCGTGAACGGCAAGTGGTACATCGAGACGACCGCCGCCACCGCCTGGGCCTCCTCTGGGGGCCTTCAAGTCGGGCGCGGGCTGATGGAGCGGCGTACCACTACCCGCTGGCCGGGTCCGTGGACGAGGCGCGGGTGTGGCAACGGCCGCTGTCCTTCTACGAACTCATCCGGGACGCCCGCTTACTGAACCCGACGACGGGCGATCAGGACGCCGAGCTGACCGAGCGCTGGGACGCGGCCACGGCCGCCACCGGATCTACGGCGTCGACGGACGCCTCCGGCCACGGGCGGACGCTCACCATCTCCGGTGGTGCCGCCACCGACGGTGAGGCGATCGCGCTGGATGGCATCAACGACTCGGCCGCGTCGGACAGTGCTGTGGACGACACGGGGTCCTTCACCGTGACGGCCGTGATCAGGCCAGACCTGGAGGCACTCGCCTCGAAGGGCACAGGATACGTGGCCCAGGCGGTCGGCAAGCGTGACAAGGATGGGACGTCCAACTGGGGCATCTTCTTCGAGGTGGCCGGCAAGTCGACCGTCGCCATCGAGACCAGCGACGGGGACATCGTGGAGAAGACCGTCACCACCGGCTTCCGGCACTTCGGCCGCTATAACGACGGGGCCGAACTCGAAGGGTGCGCCGAGGGCGTCGTCTACGGCGGGGCCGATGACTGCGCCGAGGGCGCGGTTCGTTCGGGAGGGAACGCTCATCCAGGCAGGTCGTTGCCGTTCTTGAGCCTGGCCAGGAGGGCGTGCAGGGCGTGGCGGTTGGTAGTGAGGACGTCGCTGGGGGCCTCGCTTTCACGGAGGTGTATCGCTGTGGGGGAGTCGGCGAGTTCGACGCAGTCGTCGCCGCCGCTGCCTCCACCGGAGAAAGACGACTTTTGCCAGGCGAGGGGCTCGAACACGTTGGTGCCTTTCACGGATCGTGGGCGATGTGGGTGATGAGATCCCGGGAGGCGGTCGGCGGGAGGGCTGTCGTCGAGACGCGTTCGTAGCGTTGCCGGTACTCCCCCAGTCGTGACTCGGCGTCGAGGAAGTCACCTCCGTGGCCTGTATCCATGTGCACGGTGTCGAGTTGCGGCACGGCGCCGTGGACGTACAGCATCGAGTACCCGGCACCGGCGAAGTCTTCGCTGTCAAATGGCACCACGCGCACGGTCACGTGGCTCAGTTCCGAGAGGACGAGGATGCGTTCCAACTGGGCCCTAGCTGCCTTGCGGCCGCCCACGCGGACACGGAGCGCTGCTTCGTGGATCACCGCTTCGTACGGCGTGGAGCACTCTTCAGAGATGATCTGCTGCCGACGCGACCGGAACGCCATGAAGGCATCCTGGTCCTGGCGTGTCCAGTTCGGCAGCCCGTGGCGGAACGCTGCCCGCATGTGGTCCTCGGTCTGCAACAGGCCCGGGATGTGGGCCATTTGGAAGGTCTGGATGCGCACTGCGTGATGCTCCAGCTCCGCCAGGTCGAGACCTGAGGGAGGGATGATCCCCCGGTACTCCTCCCACCAGCCCTTGCCTCGCTCGGTTGCCATGGCGACCAGCGCATCGACGTACGCCGCGTCGTCGCAGGCGCAGTGAGCGGCGAGGCGCCGGATGCGGTCCGCGCTGATTCCGCTGCGGCCTGCCTCAACGGCACTCTGCTGTATGGGGTTTGAGCCGAGCACTGCGGCGGCGGCACGGGCCGTGATGCCCGCTCGCTCACGCATCTTGCGCAGTTCGGTCCCCAACCGCTCTTGTCGGAGGGTGGGATCACTCCTCGGCGGCATCCGCGCTCACTTCCTGGTTGCTTGCTGATGAGTATGCCGTGCCGTACTGCCAGTTTCTGGCATCAGGTTGTGCCGTCACCACCTTACGCCCTACTGTCGGTGATGCAGACGGCACCCTCCGTTGCGCATAGCTTGCGTCTGCCTCAACTCACCTGCGTCTCCGGCGACTTGGAGCTGATCCCCCATGCCCGAATACAGCCTCCGCATCCCACCCCATGCCACCTCCCCCCACATCGCCCGTGACTTCGTCACCTCTGTACTGCATGCGCAGCGACTCGGCGCGATCGTGGACGACGCGGCACTTTGCGTCTCGGAGTTGGTCACCAATTCGTGCGTGCACGCGGCCGGTACCGGCGCCGGACTCCTCCTCGTCACCAACCCGGGTCGGCGTGCGCGCAACGGTCTTCGACACTGACGCGACCCTGCCCGTCATGAGGGAGGGGTACGACCCTGAAGGCGGACGTGGGCTGTGGATCGTCGACTCGCTGACCGAGGGGCGTTGGGGAGCTGACCGCGGTGGGTGGCGTACCGGGCGCCGGGGCGAGGGCGGGAAGAGCGTCTGGTTCGAACTCGGGGCGCAGGGCCGGTCCGGGTGCGAACGGTGACCGCTCGGCTGAGCTCCCGCGCGGCTACTCTGGCAGGTGAGTCCGATGGGCGGGAGAGAGGGGTACGAGGGATGAGCGCACAGCCGGTGCATCACGATGGGCCGATCATCCCGATGCCCCCGTTGACGAGGGTTGCATTGCGCGAGGCCGTGAAGCGATTGAGCCTCGTGAACCTCCCGCAGTTCGACCTGGAGGCTGGGCGGGCGTTCGAGCAGGCGAGCCAGACGGGGAGCACGGCTCCGCTCCAGCTGTTTCTGAAGCGCTGGGGAGTCTTCGTGGCGATCGAGCGGGATCCTGTGCGAGCGGCACGTCTTCATGAGGCCGAGCGGATCTCCCAGGACGCTACGGCAGGCGAGGCCGCGTTCCGTGCGGCGATGGCGCAGATCAACGGGATTCTGCGCGAGGCCGAGCAGGAGATCGTGGATTGAACGACCACGAGCCGCTGGACCCGGAGTGGGTCTGGGAGTACGGCCAGAACCCGACTGGGTGGTCGGAGATCTTCCTCCCGAGGGGCGCGCAGCCGCCGAAGAGGTCGCACGGGAACTCGTCGTACTCGCCTCACTGGGGCAGGACCCGGGCGATGGAGCAAGTGTGACGAACCCGCAGGGTCTGCGAGTGATCGCCACCGGGCCGCTAATGGTCTGGTACCAGATCATCGACTACCGCAAGCGTGTGTACATCCAGCGTGTGACCTGGCTCGGTTGACGTTCGAGCCGCCGCCGAGTGGGCGCCCGTGGCGGCTCGGGGACGTCGGCGCAGTAGAGGCTCAACCCCGCGCCGCTCCCGGATGCAGTCGCACCCACCCCTCCCACGCCGACGTCACCATGTCGTGGACGTCGTGCTTGGCCTTCCAGCCCAGCTCGGCGGCGATGCGGTCGGCGGAGGCGACGACGCGGGCGGGGTCGCCGGGGCGGCGGGGGGTGACGGTGGGGGGACGGTCGTAGCCGGTGACCCCGTTGATGAGGTCGATCATCTCCCGTACCGAGACGCCTTCGCCGCGGCCGATGTTGAGGGTGAGGTGGCGGCCGGGGGAGGACTGGAGGGCGCGGGCTGTGGCGACATGGGCCTCGGCCAGGTCCATCACGTGGATGTAGTCGCGGATGCAGGTGCCGTCCGGGGTGGGGTAGTCGTCGCCGAAGATGCGCGGGGGTGCGTTCTCCGTGAGGCGCTCGAAGACCATGGGGACGATGTTGAAGACGCCGGTGTCCGCCAGCTCGGGTGCGGCCGCGCCCGCCACGTTGAAGTAGCGGAGGGAGGCCGTGGCGAGGCCCGTCGCCTTACCCGTCGCGCGGACCAGCCACTCTCCCGCCAGCTTTGTCTCGCCGTACGGAGACATCGGCACGCACGGCGTCTCCTCCGTCACCAGTTCCACATCGGGCATGCCGTACACCGCGGCGGAGGAGGAGAAGACGAAGGAGGGGACCTCCGCCTGTGTCACGGCCTCCAGGAGGACGCGCAGGCCCTCGACGTTCTCCCGGTAGTACTCCAGCGGCAGGGACACCGACTCGCCCACCTGCTTCTTCGCCGCCAGGTGCACCACGCCTGTCACCGCGTGGTCGGTGAGGGCGCGGGTCACGCGGTCGCCGTCGAGGGTCGAGCCGACCACCAGCGGGACGCCGTCCGGGACGCGCTCGGCGATGCCGGTCGACAGGTCGTCGTACACGACCGTCCGCTCGCCCGCCTCGGTCATGGCGCGTACGACGTGCGCCCCGATGTAACCGGCGCCGCCGGTGATCAGCCAGGTCATGTGCGGCCGTCTCCTCGTCAGTTGGCCCGTGTGCTTGGTGCTGCTGGTCGGTCACAGTGAATCAGGCACAGTGAAGCAGGCGTCAGGCACTCGCCTGCTCCGCCGCCCTGTCCAACTCCGTGGTGAGGCGGTCCAGACGTTCCCGCAGCTCCCGGATCTCGTCGAGATCGAAGCCGGTCGCCGCGCCGATCCGGCGCGGCACTTCCAGCGCCCGCTCGCGCAGCGCCGTGCCGCCCTCGGTGAGCCGGACCTCCACCGAGCGCTCGTCGCGCGCGCTGCGCTCCCGGCGTACCAGGCCGGCCGTCTCCAGCCGCTTGAGCAGCGGGGAGAGCGTGCCGGAGTCGAGGCGGAGGTGTTCGCCCAGCTTCTTGACGGGCAGATCGCCGTGCTCCCACAGCACCAGCATCACGAGGTACTGCGGGTAGGTGAGGCCGAGGTCCTTGAGGAGGACGCGGTAGAGGCCGCCGAAGGCGCGTGACGCGGCGTTCAGGGAGAAGCAGATCTGCTGGTCGAGGCGGAGCCAGTCCGCGGTGGGCGTGGTGGTCATGCATCCAGGGTAGCGCTTGTCCGTCATTTAGTTGTGCACAATTGAATTGTGTGCTCTACTTGTGGTCGTCGAGAGGCGGCCGCACAGGGCCGCCGACCGTGACCTGAGAGGGATGGATTTTCCATGGACGCGCTCTACACCGCTGTCGCCACCGCCACCCACGGCCGTGACGGCCGTGCCGTCTCCTCCGACGGCAGAATCGACCTCAAGCTCGCCCCGCCGGTGGAGCTGGGCGGCAACGGCGAGGGCACCAACCCGGAGCAGCTGTTCGCCGCCGGTTACGCCGCCTGCTTCGGCAGCGCCCTCGGCCTCGTCGGCCGCCAGGCGAAGGTCGACGTCAGCGACGCCGCCGTCACCGCCGAGGTCGGCATAGGCAAGCAGGGCGAGGGCTTCGGCCTGAAGGTCACCCTCCGCGTCGAGCTGCCCGACGGCCTGGACGAGGCGACCGGCCGCAAGCTCGTCGAGACCGCCCACCAGGTCTGCCCGTACTCCAACGCCACCCGCGGCAACATCGACGTCGACCTCGTCGTCGAGTAATCCAGCCTGCGCCGTATGTTCCCGCCCGGGGCCGACGACTTTGCCTCACCTCAGCTCATCGGGTGAGCGACCGGGTCCGCTCCCCGAGCGGGATCACCGGCATGATCGCCTCCGGCGGCTCGCCGAGGAGCACCTGCGCCAGCTCCTCCGGCGTGCGCGCGACCGGGCTAGGCCTCCGGGGTCGAGCGGGCGGTGAAGGTGTCACCAATAGCGCGGGTAGGTGCGGAGCATCAAGTCGTAGCTCGGCCTGGCCGTCCCGCCGGACGCCAGGTGTGCGGCCTGGTGGGAGTGGGCCGTGACGGGCTGGAGGGCAAGGGAACTCCCTGGTGTGAAGGCGGCGTTCAGACGCGCTTGGCCGGTGGCGAAGATGTCGGTCAGCGGGTCAGTGGGGAGCCTGCGCCGGCTGCGGGATCCTCGGCAGCGGGGAGGGCGCGAGTGACGCTACCGGGTGGCGTTCGGTGAGCGGCACGACGGGCGGGAGGGCCGTGTCCGCATCGCCGAGGACGACACGGCGTACGACCCTCTCGGCGGCGCGCCCGTCGTCGTACGGGCAGAACCGCTCGCGGAACGCGGAGCGCAGCTGGGCGGAGCGGGAGCCGCGCCAGTGGCCGGTGGCGAAGATGTCGATCAGCTCGTCCTCGCTGTCCGTGATCGCGCCGGGTGGGAAGGACCGCAGGTCGAAGTAGGTGCCGCGGGCCGCCTCGTACGCCTCACGGTCCTCGGTGTGGAGGACGATCGGGCGGTCCAGGCCCGCGTAGTCGAACATGATCGACGAGTAGTCGGTGACCAGGGCGTCCGAGGCGAGGCACAGGGACTCGACGCTCGGGTGGCCGGTGACGTCGATGACGCGGGCCGTCGGGTCGGTGAGCGGGCCGCCGTGGCGGTGGTGGGCGCGGGCCAGGACGACGAAGCGGGGGCCGAGGCGGTCTGCGAAGCGCTCCAGGTCGAGGGGGGCGCGCTGGGTGCGGCGGTAGTCGCGATGGGTGGGCGCGTAGAGGATCGCGATCGCGTCCGCGGGGATGCCGAGGGTCTCGCGCAGTCGGGTCACGTCCGCCGAAGTGGCCCGCTGGAACACGTCGTTGCGGGGGCAGCCGTATTCGAGGGTCGTGTAGCCGCCCGGGAAGACGCGTTCCCAGGTCAGTGTGGAGTGGCGGTTGGCGGAGATGACGTAGTCCCACTGGTCCACGTTCCGCAGGAGCGCGGCGAAGTCCGTGTCGCGGGCCGCCGCCGGGCGCTCCTGGAGGTCCAGGCCTCTGTGCTTGAGGGGGGTGCCGCGCAGGGTCTGGACGACGATCTGGCCGGGGCGCTTGTTCGGGAGGGCGTCGAACTCGGTGTTGGTGACTACGTACTTGGAGCGGGCGAGTGCCGTCCAGTACGCGGCCGTGCCGGGCGTGAGGCGACGGGTCGCCGGCGGGACGGTGTGGTGGTGCTCGGGGCGCGCGATCCACGCCGTGCGAATGTGCGGGGCGAGGGAGCGGAACGCGGCTTCCAGCGCGCCCGGGTTGCAGCCGTGGCCGCAGTCTCGGTCGGAGGAGAAGACGGCGTGGCCCTTGCGCAGAGGGAGGCGCAGCTGGATGCGGTAGTGGAGCCGGAGCGCGATGGCTCGCGCCGATCTGATCAGGCGGGCCGACCGCCGGACCGCCCTGCGGCACAGGGCCGAGGTGAGGCGCAGCGTGCCGTAGGTGCGATGCAGGCCCAGGCGGATCAGTGCGTGCCGGGCACGTGAGCGCGGCGGTACCGGGGTGCCGGGCGTGCGGTAACGGCGGTAGTACGCACGGGACTTGCGCAGGAACTCGGTGCGGGCGGCGCGCGGGAGGCTGTCGCGCCTGGTGTACAGCGTCACCAGGCGGTCGACCATCCGGCGGAACAACACCGGCCGCCAGCGGGCGAGTTCGGGGCGGCCGTCGAGGAACGCGAAGAGACGGTCGTACTGCTCGAAGACGTCGAAGTGGCGGCGGGTGGTGGTGCCGAGGATGCTGTCGCGGCGGCGCTGCCGGTAGCGCACGCAGACCCGGTCGAGGGTGGCGAGGGAGGCGGCGGTCATGAGGACCGGGTAGGTCCACGAGGTGTCCTCGTAGTGGCCGGGCGGGAAGGTGAGGGCCTCGCGCTCGACGAACTCCCGGCGGTACGCCTTGTTCCAGGCCACCGTCAGCAGGTTCAGCAGATCCGGCCGGTCCGCCAGGCGGAAGGGCGCCGGGCCCCGCTCGGTGAGGTGCTCGGCGGCCTGGTTGCGGATCGTCTCGCCCGACCAGTACGTACGCGCATAGTCGTACACCAGCACGTCCGGCTCGCCCGTCTCCTTCAGCCGGTCGGCGATCGCGCGCAGCGCGTCCGGGGCGAGGGTGTCGTCGCCGTCCAGGAACAGGACGTAGTCGCCGGTCGCCGCCTTCAGCCCGGCGTTGCGGGCCCGGCCCAGGCCGCCGTTCTCCGGCAGGTGCAGCGGCCGTACGCGCGGGTCGCGGGCCGCGAACTCGTCGACGAGCGCACCGCAGGCGTCGGGCGAGCAGTCGTCCACGGCGATCAGTTCCAGATCCGGACACGACTGGGAGAGCACCGACTCCAGGCACGCGGGGAGATACGCCTGAACCCGGTACGCGGGGACGATGACACTGAACCTGGGCACGGCACATCCATGGGTCGGCGCGGGTGGTCGGCCCGGGAACGGCCGGTGGAGTGGCTTGGTTACGTCGGGTACGGCATTCGGGGGACGAGCCGAGCCCGGGCAGGCGAAGGGGCGAGCCGGTTGCCCGGCTCGCCCCAGTCGTACGCCGTCAATCAGGCCGTCGTACGCGTTACTTCACCGCGCCCGCCATCACCCCGGACACGAACTGCCGCTGGAACGCGAAGAACACGACCAGCGGGATCACCATGGAGATGAACGCGCCCGGCGCCAGGATGTCGACGTTGTCGGCGAACGCGCGCATCTGCGTCTGCAGGGCGACCGTGATCGGCTGACTGTCGGTGTCGGAGAACACCAGCGCGATCAGCATGTCGTTCCACACCCACAGGAACTGGAAGATGCCCAGGCTCGCGATCGCGGGCCCGCCCAGCGGCAGCACGACCCGGGCGAACAGGCGCAGTTCACCCGCCCCGTCCAGCCGGGCCGCCTCCAGAAGCTCCTTCGGGATCTCCGCGAAGAAGTTCCGCAGCAGGAACACCGCGAAGGGCAGGCCGAAGCCCGTGTGGAAGAGGACCACGCCCATGATGTTGCCGAACAGGCCGATCTTGCCGAAGAGTTCGGCGACCGGGATCAGCGCCACCTGCACCGGCACCACCAGCAGGCCGACCACGCCGAGGAACCACCAGTCGCGGCCTGGAAACTCCATCCACGCGAACGCATAGCCCGCGAGCGCGCCGATGATGACGACGAGGAGCGTCGCCGGGACCGTGATCAGCAGGGTGTTGACGAGCGACTCGGTGATGTCGTTGTTCTGCAGCAGCTTGTCGTAGCTCTCGAAGGTGAGCTGGGACGGCTTGCTGAAGACGTCCCACCAGCCGCTGATCGTCATCTCCTCCGGAGGACGCAGCGAGGACAGGAGCAGACCGATCGTCGGGACCAGCCAGAACAGGCCGACGACGATCAGGAAGACCCGGACCGCGCCGCCGCTGACACCTTCCGCGAGGCGTGAGCCGAGGGACTGCTTCACCTTGACCGTCGTGGGCGGCGGTGCCGCCTTGGTGAGACTGCCGGCGTCCGCGGTCATCGCCGTACCTCCCGCCTGAGCCGACGAATGTTGAACCACATGACCGGGATCACGAGGAGCAGCAGGAACACCGAGATCGCGCTCGCGATGCCGGGTTGGTCCTCGGAGAAGCCCTTGCGGTACAGCTCCAGCGCGAGGACGTTCGCGTCGTCCTGTGCGGAGCCCGGGGCGATGATGAAGACCAGGTCGAAGATCTTCAGGACGTTGATCATCAGGGTGACGATGACGACCGCGAGGACAGGCGCCAGGAGCGGGACCGTGATCTTCCGGAACACCTGCCATTCGGTCGCGCCGTCGACACGGGCCGCCTCCAGGAGATCACGTGGGATGCCCGCCAGCCCCGCCGCGATCAGCACCATCGCGAAACCGGCCCACATCCAGATGTACGCCCCGATGATCGACGGCGTGACCAGCGACGGGCCGAGCCAGTCCAGGCCGTTGTACGGCTCCTTGAAGTTGCTCGCCGGGAGGCGGAGCTGGGCGCCGTCGGCCTTTTCCGACAGGGAGAACGTGCCGTCGTCGCCGGCCCTCGCCGTCTCCACGACCTTGCCGTCCTTGACCGCCTCGATCTTCATGCCGGGGTAGCCGAGTTCGGTCGCGTCCGGCGCGCCGAGCGTGCCGACGCCCTTGCCGCGGGTGAAGTCCTGCCAGGTCGTGCCGGTGATCCTGCCCGGGTCGGCCTGCGGGGCGACGGCCCGCTTGGCGTCGCCGGGCATCTTGTCGGGGGCGACGCCCACGAGCGGCAGGGTGACTGTGTCCCCGGCGTGGACCGTCGCCTTGGTGATGAAGGCGCCGCCGCCTTGCGCCACGAGGGGCGACTCACGGCCCGGGTGCGCCTTCGGGAAGGCCGACGACTCGGCGAACGTGTCGTGGATGCCCACCCACACCGCGTTCGCGATGCCCTTCTCCGGGTCCTGGTCGTAGACGAGGCGGAAGATGATGCCGGCCGCCAGCATCGAGATCGCCATCGGCATGAAGACGACCAGCTTGAACGCCGTGCCCCAGCGCACCCGCTCGGTCAGCACCGCGAAGATCAGACCGAGCGCGGTGGCGACCGTCGGCGCGAACACCACCCAGATGACGTTGTTCTTCAGGGCGGTGCGGATGCCGTCGTCGGTGAACAGGAACTCGTAGTTGTCGAAGCCGGTGAAGGAGCCCGACTGGTCGTAGAAACTACGGACGACCGAGTACCCGATCGGGTAGACCACGAGCGCGCCCAGCAGTACGAGAGCGGGCAGCAGGAACAGCGCTGCCACGGTCTTGCGGGTGCCGGTCACGCTCTTGCGCGACTTGGGTGCGGCAGGGGTCGGAGGGACCCCTGCCGCCGTGGCCGACGTCATCGCGTCAGCCTCCGTAGGCGGCCGCCGCGTCCGCCTCCAGCTTCGCCTGCGTGCCCGCGACGTCCTTCGGGTTGGCCAGGAAGTCCTGCAGCGCCTTCCACTCGCCCTTGCCGGGCGTGCCGCCGAAGGCCTGCGGGGCCTGGTCGGACATGTCGAAGCGGAAGTCGTCGCCCGAGTCGATGAGGGCCTTGGCGATCTTCTGCTGCACCGGGTTCGGATACGCCGAGTTGTCCACGTTCTTGTTCGGCGAGAGATAGCCGCCCAGCTTCGCCTGGATCGTCGCCGCGTCCGGGGAGGCCAGGAAGGTGGCCAGCGCCTGCGCCGCCTTGGAGTCCTTGAGGATCACCGCCGCGTCGCCGCCGGAGACCACGGGTGCGGTGTCGCCCACGGCCGGGAAGGGGAACACCTTCGCGTCCGTGCCGACCTTCGCACCGGCCGTGCCGATGGGGACCTGTGTGAAGTCGGCCTCGAAGACCATCCCCGCCTTGGGCTGGTCACCGCCGGTGAAGGTCTGTGTCACCGAGGCCGGGAAGTCCGTCTGCAGCGCGCCCTTCGCACCGCCGGCGACATAGTCCTTCTTGCCCCAGACCTGGGCCAGCGTGGTCAGCGCGTCCTTGACGGACGAGTCCGTCCACTTGATCTTGTGCTGGGCGAGCTGGTCGTACTTCTCCGGGCCCGCCTGGGAGAGGTAGACGTTCTCGAACCAGTCGGTGAGGGTCCAGCCCTCGGCGCCGCCGACGGAGAACGGGGTGACACCGGAGTCGTAGATCGTTTGCGCGGTGGTGAGCAGTTCGTCCCAGGTCTTGGGCTCCGCGGCCCCCGCGTTGTCGAAGACCTTGGTGTTGTACCAGATCAGCGATTTGTTGGCGGCCTTGTAGTAGACGCCGTACTGCTCGCCGTCGACCTTGCCGATGTCCTGCCAGCCCTGCGAGTAGTTCTTGGCCAGTTCGGCCTTCGCCTCGGTGCCCAGCGGCTTGGCCCACTTCTTGGCCACGGCCTGCTTGATCGCGCCGGGCTGCGGCAGCATCGCGATGTCCGGCGGCTGGCCGCCCGCGATCTTCGAGCCCAGGAAGTTGACGATCGGGTCCTGCGCGGGCACGAAGGAGACCTTGGCGCCGGTGCGCTTCTCGAACTCCGCGAGGACCTTCTTGAAGTTGTCCTGCTCCGCGCCGCTCCAGACGGCGGCGACCTCGAGGCTTTCGCCGTTCAGCTTGGGGAGGGTCACGGTGGTGCCCGTCTCCTTGCCGCCGCCGGCCTGCTCATTTCCGTTGTCGTCGTCTCCACCGCAGGCGGTGAGCGCGAGTGCTCCCGCGAGGACGGTGGCTGCGGCTTTCACGGCCGTGTGTTTCCGGATGGTGCTGTGCGTGCTGCGCATCACTGCCCCGTTCTTCGTTCCTCGTCGAACGTCCGAACGCTGTCCCGTGCGGTCTGGTCTACGCCGGGTGGTGGGGGTCGGCAAGAGCGCGTTCGGTGTCAAGAGGGTGATCGTGACACCGTCGTGACCCAGGCGGCACCCCGCTAGCGCTGGGCTCCGCGACCCGCCTCAGGCCAGCACCAACACCGCGCGCTACAACAGCGACGGCACCGCCACCGCCGACACCTCCCGTGCCGCCCGCTCCAGCGCACTCGCCAGCAGCGCCAGGTCCGTCGGCCCGTTCCCCAGCTCCCGTACGGGACGCCGGGTCGGAGGATCGCCCATGCGCTCCCACTCCAGGGGTATGACCGTCGGCCGCAGGGTCGCCGTACGGGGGATCCGGCCCGTGACCCGCCCGCCCTGGAAGGGTGTCACCCGACCGTCGTCGCAGGTCAACCGCCCGCGCCCCGGTGCCGGCTCGTCCGGTCCCGGCGCCGGTGGATCGAGGGCGACCCGCAGAGTCGCCTGTTGTGCCGGCTCCGTCTGTGCCGTACGGCCGCCTACCCCCGCCGCGGCGACCAGGTGCACACCCAGCCGCTCGCCCTCCCGGGCCACGGCCTCCAGCGCCCGCATCACGGACCCGGCGGCAGGCCGGCCGGGTGAACCGAGCGCGGGCGACACCAGGGCGTCCAGGTCGTCGACGACCACGACGAGCCGCGGCAGCGGCGATATCGCCTCCGCTCGCTGACGCGCCGCCGCCGGCCGCAACCGCAGCGTCGAACTGGGCGGCGCGTCGAGATCCCCGGCACCGGACACACCTACGCCCGCGCCCGCTCCCGCCGAGCGCTGGGCGACCATACGGCCGGACACCTGCCGCCCTGTGTGCCACTCGGCGAAGTCCGCCCGCCCCAGCAGCTCGGCCCGCCGCTTCAGCTCGGCACTCAGCGACTGCGCGAACTCCCGCATGCGGACGGGGTCGTTGGCGGCGAGATGGGTGGTCACATGCGGTACGTCCGTACAGACCCGCAAGCCCTCGCCGTGACCGGTGCCCGCGCTCACACTGTCCCGGCCGTCGATCAGCACGACGCTCAGCCGGTCCGGCCGCTCGGCGGCGGCCAGTGACGCAACCACGGCTCGCAGCAGCTCCGTACGTCCGCTGCCGTGCGGTCCCTCGATCAGCAGATGCGGTCCCTCGGCGACGAGGTCCGCGCAGACCGGCCCGCGCGGCCCGGCCCCGAGCACGGCAAGCGCCCGCCCGCCGAGCGCCTCCGCGTCGTCGGCCGCGTCCGCCCACCGCGCCATCAGCGACGCCGGAGTGGCCCGGGCCAGCCCCAACTCGTCCAGCAGCCGGGCCGCCTGGGGCAACGGCGCCGACACCCTGCCCTGTCGCTCACCCCCGGCACCTTCCGTCCTGAGCGGTGCCAGCGCCCGCGCGAACCGCTCGGCCCAGGCGAGCGAGACGGCGTCCACCGCGGCGACCGTGCCATGTCCGACGGGACCCGGCCGCGTGGCGCCCGCCCCCGCGACCCGCAACAGCCGCAGCGCCGTCGCCACATCACCGCTGAGCAGCGCCACGGCCCCGCACTCCCGGAACGCCGGGGACGCCGCGCACGCCGCCTCGTACGTCTCCGTCACCGGCGACGCGGGCGAGGCAGGCGCCGTCTCGGCCAGGCACACCACATGTATGCCGACCCGCGGCCCCTCCGACGCCAGCCGCGTCACCGCCTCCCGCACATCGGCGCCACCGGGGTCCCCGTCCACGACGACCACGGTGTACGGCCCCGGGAATCCGGCCTTGTCGCGTACGGCTTCGTCGTCCGCGGCGGCCCAGGAGGGCCGGTGGACTGCGCCCCGGACCGGCTCCTGGGGGGTGGGGTCGGGGGCGTGGTCGGGGTGGTCCGCGGGGGTGTCGTAGGAGGCTGTCGTGTGGCCGGTGGAGGGGAGGGGGGCGGCCGTGTCGGCGGCTGCCGGGCTTGGAGCGGGGGAAACGGAGGCAGTGAGGGTCGGGCCGGCGGCAGTGGCGCTGGTGCCGGAGGCGGACGTGCCCGGGGTGGCGGCCGTGGCGGTTGCCTCTGCGGTCGGGGGCGTCGGCCCGCCTGCCGTTCGGGCGGAGGCGAGGCCGTGGCCCGTGGCCCCCGGGCCGCTGCGCAGCTCCGCCAAGTGGTCCTCCATGCGGCGGAGGAGTTCGTCCATGCGGGCGGTGGCCTGTTCGCGGTCGTAGGCGAGAAGGAGACGGCAGTCCTGGCCGTGGCCCGGGCGGAGGTGGGGGAGCCAGCCCAGCCAGGACCACTCGGCGGTGCGCTCCGGAAGCGGGCGGGAGCGGTCCGCGCTGATCAGGACGACTTCCAGGGTGGAGGGGGAGTGCAGCGCGGTGAGCTGGGCCACGACCGCGCGGGCCAGCCCGGCGAGCCGCGCGCGTGGGCCGGCCAGCCCCAGCGCCCCGACCTCACGCAGATCGGCGGTCACCGGTACGGCGGGCAGCAGTCCGGAGCCGTCGGGTGCCGCCCGGTCCGCCGTGCCCAGCCGGACGGTGAGCGCCTCCGGGTGCCCCGGGCCGCGCTCCCACAGCCGGGGGCCGGGGCCCAGCGCCGTCAGCAGCAGCGCAGCCGGGTCCGGCCAGGTCTCCGGCAGCTGGGGGACTGGCACCAAGGGCTCCGCCACCACATCGGCCACGTCCGCGTCGTACGCCCCGCGCCCGGCCGTCGCCCCCTGCTCGGCGCGTCCCCCGGCCAACCGCCGCGCCCATGCCGTCAGCCCTCCGCGCCTGCGCACGCCCTGCGGCACGTCGGTTCCACGGAGGGGAGTCCCTTTCCGCCGGCTCCTCCCTTCGGCAGGGTGGTCCGAAGCCTCCGCATCGGAGGTCCCGTCAGCGAGCCGGTCGTGCACCGCCCCACCGACGCCCGCGCCGCCCCGCCCAACGCCGTCGGCCCCCGTACGGGCATCGGGGCCGCCCGGCGAACGTCCGCCCGCCGTGCGGGGGGCGGTGTCGCCGAGCGAGCGCCCTGCCGTCGTACTGGAACCCGCGTCGCTGTGCGTGCCACCGGTCGTCGTACGGGGATCGGGGTTGTCGAGCGAGCGTCCGGCCGTCGCGCCGGAGCCTGCGTCGCTGTGGGTGCCGCCGGTCGTCGTACCGAGATCCGGGCTGCCCGGCGAGCGCCCCGCCGCCCCGGAGTGGGAGCCGCCGAACGTGTCGCCGCCCGCCACACCAGGAGCGGTGCCGCCGAGAATGCCTCCGGCCCCCGCCCCGGAATCCATGTCGCCGAGCCCGCCCATGGCCCTCGCACCGGAGCCGCGGCCCGGTTGCGAGCCGTGAGCTGTGGTGCCGGGGACCGCGTCGGCGGGTCCGCCACCGGCTGCCGTACGGAAGGAGCCGCTGTTGCGCCCGCCACCGACCTGTGCACCGTATGCGTCAGTGTCGCGCCCGCTGCTCCCAGCCGCCGCACCGTGAGCGCCACCGTCGCGCCCACCGCCCCCCGCCGCTCCGAAGCCACCACCATCCGCCGACGCGCCGCCGGACGTCACGCTCGGTCCGCCCACTCCGAATCGGCCGCCATGGGTGTCGCCCCCACCCGCGCGCCGCCGAGAAGCCGAGCCGCCTGCCGTGTCCGCGTCCGAGGCCGTCCCCCGGCGCTCGATGCGCGGCGCCCCGCCCTGCTCCGGTACCACCGCCGCTTCGCCGGGGCTCTGCGCCTGCGCCGTCCAAGCCCCCGTTCCGTGCGCGTGGGACGTCCGGCCCGAAGGCCCCCCGGTCCCTGCCGTGTCGGCCGCACGCGCGTGTGGCGCGCGCGGGTCCTCGGCGTCCTCAGCGGGCACCCGGACGTGCCCTTCCCCGTCGGGTGCCGTCGGCAGGCGTGGGCCCGGGCCGCCGGCCGGGGCGAGTCGGAGGGCGGACTCGCCGATGCGGAGCAGGGCGCCCGGGGTGAAGCGGACCGGGCGGGTGGTCACGGGGGCGCCGTCCAGCGTCGTGCCGTTGGTGGAGCCGAGGTCGGCGACCGTGACGCGGCCGTCGGTGGCGACGGTGACCGCGCAGTGGAGGCGGGAGACGTCCGGGTCGTCCAGGGCGACGTCGGCGTCGGCGGAGCGGCCGATGTGGATCTGGCCGCCGTGGAGGAGGTGGACGCCGCCCGCGTCCGGGCCCGCGACGATGTCCAGGCGGGTCGGGGCGTCGTCGACCTCGGGGTGTGGTTCGGGCTCGGCCGGGGCGCCCAGGGACAGCACGGCGCCGTCGATCAGCGGGGGCTCGCCCAGCGTGCAGCGCCGGTCGTCGAGCCGCTCCGCGCCGGCGAACAGCACGGCCGGGCCGTCGCTGCCGGAGACCGCGGAGGCGAGCGCCGACGCGACCGCCGAAAGCGCCGTGCCCGCGGGGGCCGTGACCAGTACGTCGCAGCTCGCGGCGCGGCCGGGCGCGGGCGCCCCCAGGGGGTCTACGACGGTCAGCCGGATCTGCATCGCCGTCAGCGGTCCCTTCTGCACGGGCGCGGCGCGGGCTTCCCCACCCCACACGAGCACGTCGGCCAGTACTGGAGGCATCCTCGCACCTGCCACTGACAACGCGCCCCCCGCCAGGTGCCAAGTGATCTTGATTGGTCGGCTCTGCCCGCAAAAGTGCCTGACCAATACCCCACCGTTGATCGTTCGGGAGCGGATTGAGATCGGTCACGTCCGGGTCCGGCAACCGGCAGACCGGGTCGAGCGTCTTTCCTTCGAACAGGTTCGGGAAGGCGTACGTAAACGGAACGGAAAGCGGAACTGAGTGCGCACAGGAAGACGGCAGCCCGGTGCCAGGCGCGGCGGCACTACAGTGGGTCGGAAACGCAGGCAAGCAGCAGGGAGCACATGACGTGCGGCCGGTAGGCAGCAAGTACCTGCTCGAGGAGCCGCTCGGACGCGGCGCCACGGGCACCGTCTGGCGAGCCCGTCAGCGGGAGACCGCGGGCGCCGAGGCGGCCGTGCCAGGCCAGCCCGGCGAGACCGTCGCGATCAAGGTCCTCAAGGAAGAGCTCGCAAGCGATCCCGACATCGTGATGCGCTTCCTGAGAGAGCGGTCCGTCCTGCTCCGGCTCACCCACCCGAACATCGTCCGGGTCCGTGACCTGGTCGTCGAGGGCGATCTGCTGGCCCTGGTCATGGATCTGATCGACGGCCCCGACCTCCATCGCTACCTGCGCGAGAGCGGCCCCCTCACACCCGTCGGCGCCGCCCTGCTCACCGCGCAGATCGCCGACGCGCTCGCCGCCAGCCACGCCGACGGCGTCGTGCACCGCGACCTGAAGCCGGCCAACGTCCTGCTCGCCCAGCAGGGCGGCCAGATGCATCCGATGCTGACCGACTTCGGCATCGCACGCCTCGCCGACTCCCCGGGCCTGACCCGCACCCAGGAGTTCGTGGGCACACCCGCGTATGTCGCGCCCGAGTCCGCCGAGGGCCGCCCGCAGACCTCCGCCGTCGACATCTACGGCGCCGGAATCCTGCTGTACGAACTGGTCACCGGCCGTCCGCCGTTCGCGGGCAGCTCGGCGCTCGAAGTCCTGCACCAGCATCTGAGCGCCGAACCGCGCCGCCCCTCCACCGTCCCCGACGCGCTGTGGACGGTTATCGAGCGCTGTATGCGCAAGAACCCGGACGAGCGGCCCAGCGCCGAGAGCCTCGCCCGCGGGCTGCGTGTCGTCGCCGAGGGCATCGGGGTGCACGCGAACTCCGCGCAGATCGCCGCCGCCGAGAACGTCGGTGTGCTCCTCGCGCCCGACCCGGCGCCCGCGGCCGTACCCGGATCGGGTATCCCGGGTTCCGCCGACCCCACGCAGGTGCTGCCGCACGGCGCCGGGAACTACGACCCGAACGCCGCGACCAGCGTCATGCCGCACACCAGCGGCCCCGCCGGCGCCGCCGACCCCACCGCCGTACTGCCGAACCGCGGCGCGGCCGACCCGACCGCCGTCATGCCGCCGGTGCCACAGGGGCAGCCGGGCCAGCAGCCCGGGCAGCCCGAGGACCCGCACCCCTGGCAGAACCAGCTGCGGGCGGCCCGCGACCGCAACGAGCAGACGCAGGTCCAGCACCTCGACCCCAACCAGGACCCGCTGCGCCGCCGGCCCCAGCGGCAGGTCGCCCGGCCGCAGCAGCCGCCGCCGCAACCTCAGCAGCAGCCGCGCCGACAGCAGCGACGGCAGCAGCAGCCGCAGCAGGGTTACGGCTATCCGCAGCAGCAGCAACAGCCGCAGCCGTACGCGCCGCCCCGGCAGCCGCAGCAGCCTCAGCGCGAGCCCCGGCAGCCGCGGCAGCGCAGCGCCAACCCGATGAAGATCCCCGGTCTCGGCTGTCTGAAGGGGTGCCTGTTCACGATCGTCATCCTGTTCGTCGCGGGGTGGCTGGTCTGGGAGCTGAGTCCCTTGCAGGAGTGGATCGGCACGGGCAAGAGCTACTGGCAGCAGATCGGCGACATGTTCAGCACGGTCTCCGGGTGGGTCGAGGACCTGGGCGGCGGGAGCTCCGGCTCCAACTGAAGTCGCCTTCGTGGTGGCGGGGTTGGTGATTTGTCGACACCTGGTGGGTGATTTCCGCCTCCGCGGTGAAGGTTGGCTCGTCGGGCGCGTAGTTTTAGCGACTAACACGCGTCTGTAGGAGCAGCCTTGGCACGGAAGATCGGCAGCCGGTACACCGCCCACCAGATCCTGGGGCGGGGCAGCGCCGGCACGGTGTGGCTGGGCGAGGGGCCGGAAGGGCCCGTCGCCATCAAGCTGCTGCGCGAGGACCTCGCGTCCGACCAGGAGCTCGTCGGACGCTTCGTGCAGGAGCGCACGGCACTGCTCGGCCTCGAGCACCCGAATGTCGTGTCCGTGCGTGACCTGGTGGTCGACGGAAACGATCTCGCGCTCGTCATGGATCTCGTACGAGGCACCGATCTGCGCACCCGGCTGGACCGCGACCGGCGGCTGGCCCCCGAGGCGGCCGTCGCGATCGTCGCGGACGTGGCGGACGGGCTGGCGGCCGCGCATGCCGCCGGGGTCGTGCACCGGGACGTCAAGCCGGAGAATGTGCTGCTCGACATGCAGGGCCCGCTCGGGCCCGGGAGCTCGCACCGGGCGCTGCTGACCGACTTCGGTGTGGCGAAACTCATCGACTCGCCGCGGCGGACCCGGGCGACGAAGATCATCGGCACGCCGGACTATCTCGCGCCGGAGATCGTCGAGGGGCTGCCGCCGCGGGCTTCGGTCGACATCTACGCGCTGGCGACCGTGCTGTACGAGCTGCTGGCCGGCTTTACACCCTTCGGCGGCGGGCATCCCGGGGCGGTGCTGCGCCGCCACGTCACGGAGACGGTGGTCCCTCTCCCCGGTATCCCCGACGAGCTGTGGCAGTTGCTCGTCCAGTGCCTCGCCAAGGCGCCGGCCTCGCGGCTGCGGGCCTCCGAGATGGGGGTGCGGCTGCGGGAGCTGTTGCCTCTGATGGCCGGGATGCCGCCGCTGGACGTGGACGAGCCGGATGCGGATGCGGATGCCGAGGCGGCGGAGGAAGCGGAGGAGGCCGTCGGGACTGGGGCGACGGCCGCTGAGCGGGGGGAGCGGGTGCGGCGGAGGGGGGCGGTGCCGCTGGTGCCGGGGGCTAAGCCGGCCGACTCCAATCGGGACACGCATACGTCGATGAGGGTGCCGGGGCCTGATGAGCTGGCCGGGGGTGCGCGGGGGACGGCGCGGGTGCCGCGGGCGGTGGGGGCGCCTCGGCCGGGGTCCGCGCGGCATCGGGCTGTTACTCGGCGGCGGAGGGTGGCGGTGGGGGTGGCTGCGGTGGTGTTGGTGGTGGCTGCGGTGGTGGGGACGTGGCTGGCCACGTCGGGGGACGATGCGGGGGCGACTCCGCAGGACACGAACAACTCGGCGCCGGCCTCGCCCTGAGTGTTCTCGCCCCCGCCGCCCCTACCCGTCCCATCCTGAAGGGGCTCCGCCCCTTCAACCCCGCCACAGGGCTGCGCCGCTTGGACCTCTGCGGGGCTGCGCCCCTGCACCGTGCGGGGCTGCGCCCCTGCACCGTGCGGGGCTGTGCCGCTTGGACCTTTGCGGGGCTGCGCCCCTGCACCGTGCGGGGCTGCGCCCCTGCACCGTGCGGGGCTCCGCCCCTGCACCCCGATCGGCCTGAACGGCCTCGTCCTCAAGCGCCGGACGGGCTGAGGGAAGGGGGCCCGCACCAGAAGGTGCGCCCCCTCGGGTGGGTGGGGATCGGGACGGCTGTTCTCGTCCTCGAACGCCGGGCGGGCGGGGTGTGCCTCTTGGTCGACCGAGTCGGGTGGTGGGTGGGCGGAGGTTGGGGGGCTGGGGGTGGAGTCCGCCGTGGCCGGGGTGCCAACGCTGGGGCACCGGTGAGTGACGGTCACCCGGCGTTCCACGCTTGGCGGAGCCGTTACGCTGGAGGTGTGGCAGTCGTCGATGTATCCGAAGAGCTCAAGTCCCTCTCCTCGACCATGGAGTCGATCGAGGCCGTTCTGGACCTCGACAAGCTGAGGGCAGACATCGCCGTGCTCGAGGAGCAGGCGGCCGCGCCGTCCCTGTGGGACAACCCGGACGAGGCGCAGAAGATCACCAGCAAGCTCTCCCACCTCCAGGCGGAGGTGAGGAAGGCCGAGGCCCTGCGCTCGCGGATCGACGATCTTGCCGTGCTGTTCGAGATGGCCGAGGAGGAGGACGACCCGGACACCCGCGCCGAGGCCGAGTCCGAGCTCATCGCCGTCAAGAAGGCCCTCGACGAGATGGAAGTGAGGACGCTTCTCAGCGGCGAGTACGACTCCCGGGAAGCGCTCGTCAACATCCGCGCGGAGGCCGGTGGCGTCGACGCCGCCGACTTCGCCGAGAAGCTTCAGCGCATGTACCTGCGGTGGGCCGAGCAGCACGGCTACAAGACCGAGGTGTACGAGACGTCGTACGCCGAAGAGGCCGGCATCAAGTCGACCACCTTCGCCGTGCAGTCGCCGTACGCCTACGGGACCCTCTCCGTCGAGCAGGGCACGCACCGGCTGGTGCGTATCTCGCCCTACGACAACCAGGGGCGCCGGCAGACCTCCTTCGCGGGCGTGGAGATCCTCCCCGTGGTCGAGCAGACCGACCACATCGAGATCGACGAGTCCGAGCTGCGCGTGGACGTGTACCGGTCGTCGGGCCCCGGCGGCCAGGGCGTGAACACCACGGACTCCGCGGTGCGGCTCACCCACCTCCCCACCGGCATCGTCGTCTCCTGCCAGAACGAGCGGTCGCAGATCCAGAACAAGGCCACCGCCATGAACGTTCTGCAGGCGAAGCTCCTTGAGCGGCGCAGGCAGGAGGAACAGGCCAAGATGGACGCGCTCAAGGGCGACGGCGGCAACTCCTGGGGCAACCAGATGCGTTCGTACGTCCTGCACCCGTACCAGATGGTCAAGGACCTGCGCACCGAGTTCGAAGTCGGTAACCCCGAGGCCGTGTTCAACGGGGAGATCGACGGGTTCCTCGAGGCCGGAATTCGCTGGCGCAAGCAACAAGAGAAGTAACTTTGTCGACAAGGCAACTGTCGCCACCTCGGCGGCAGTTGCCTTTTGCGTGCCTGCATGTCCGGGTTTTACATCACACTCACAGACTCCAACCCACCGCATAGTCGCCGGAATTGGACATCGCGAACGGAAACGGCCTTGACGTTGCTTTGAAAAATGGGAAGGGTAAAGCGTGGCATGCGTATCTCTGGGGCGCATGTGAACCGGGGGGCCGTGAGTTCAGCTATCCCGTCGATCACAGCCCCGAGCGCCGCCTCAATGACGATCAGCTACTGGGGGTAGCAACCAGATGACCAACAAGACGCGCATCCGCGTCGCGCGCCTCGCCGCTGCGACCGTGATCGCCGCCGGTGCCTCGCTGACCGCCGCGGGCGCCGCTTCGGCCGCGGAGGAGCCCGGGGACGGCTGCTTCCTCGGCCTCCTCTGCGGCGACGAGTCGCCCTCGCCGACGCCGCCGGTCCCGACGGACCTGCCCACCGATCCGCCCACCGGCCTGCCGACGGACCTTCCCACGGACCCGACCGAGGAGCCGACCGAGCCGACGGAGGAGCCCGAGCCCACCGAGCCGCCGGTCACCGACGAGCCCTCCGACCCGGGCAACGGAAACGGCAACGGCAACGGGAATGGCAACGGGAACGGGAACGCCAACGGTGGCGGCAACAGCAACACCGACCCCGACGGTGGCTCCTCGGCGCAGCAGGAGGGCTCGTCCTCCCTCACCGACACCGGCTCGGAGGCCGCCGCGACCGACACCTCTGCCCAGGGCAACGGTGACGAGCTTGCCGAGACCGGTGCCGCTCAGACCACGTTCCTGCTGATCGGTGCCGCGACGATGATCGCCGGCGGCATCGGCTTCCGCGTCCTGCCGCGCCTCATGGGTGGCCGCGGTGGTGCGGCTGCCTGACGGTAGCCGCGGGCATACGGAGCGTATGCGATGTGAGTGATGAAGGGCCCGGAGCGGTGTCGCTCCGGGCCCTTCACATGCCTTGTGGGGTGCGGGTCCGAGGCCGCGCTAGGCGGTCTGGTGCGCCAGCAGTGCCACGGCCGCGATCAGTATCGCCAGCAGCGCGATCAGCGTCATCGGGTTGAGCCCCGCGAAGGGGTTCTCCTGCTGCAGTCGCTGGCGGTTCGCCCGGCAGACCGGGCAGCGGCCCTCGTTCACGGGCGCCGCGCAGTTCGCGCACACCAGCCGGTCGTACGTCATGCGCCTCGCCTCCTCGCGAACGGTTCCACCGAGAGAACGCCGTGGGGTCCGAGAACGTTCCCCTCTCCACAATGCCAGGTTCCTCCGGAGGTCGCGCGGGTCGCTCTCAGAGGGGTGGGTGCTCATTGTCTCGCGGCTGCGGGTCGGGTGTGGTTGCTCGCGCCCACGCGGCGGAGCCGCATAGTGACACAGCCCCGCGCCCCTTCGGGGTGCTCACAAAACCGCACAAGCCTCGCGCATCCCCACCGGCGCCTGCGCTCATGCTCCCCGTTCGCGTATGGTCACGCTCATCTACCCCCGGCTAACCGTGGTGCATCCGTGATCCGATTCGACAACGTCTCCAAGGTCTACCCCAAGCAGACCCGCCCCGCACTCAGGGATGTGTCCCTGGAAGTGGAGAAGGGCGAGTTCGTGTTCCTGGTGGGGTCCTCCGGCTCCGGAAAGTCCACCTTCCTGCGGCTGGTCCTCCGCGAGGAGCGGTGCAGCCACGGTCAGGTGCACGTCCTGGGCAAGGACCTCGCGCGCCTCTCCAACTGGAAGGTGCCGCAGATGCGCCGCCAGTTGGGGACGGTGTTCCAGGACTTCCGCCTCCTGCCGAACAAGACGGTCGCCGAGAACGTGGCCTTCGCGCAGGAGGTGATCGGCAAGTCCCGCGGCGAGATCCGCAAGTCCGTTCCGCAGGTGCTCGACCTTGTCGGGCTGGGCGGCAAAGAGGACCGGATGCCCGGTGAGCTGTCCGGTGGTGAGCAGCAGCGCGTGGCGATCGCGCGGGCCTTCGTCAACCGGCCCAAGCTGCTGATCGCGGACGAGCCGACCGGCAACCTCGACCCGCAGACCTCCGTCGGCATCATGAAGCTGCTCGACCGGATCAACCGGACGGGCACGACCGTGGTGATGGCGACGCACGACCAGAACATCGTGGACCAGATGCGCAAGCGCGTCATCGAGCTGGAGAAGGGCCGCCTCGTCCGCGACCAGGCACGCGGCGTCTACGGCTACCAGCACTGACCCGCACCCACGTCCACGGAAAGGCCTGAAAGAGACGCCATGCGCGCCCAGTTCGTTCTGTCCGAGATCGGTGTCGGTCTCCGCCGCAATCTGACGATGACCTTCGCGGTCATCGTCTCCGTCGCCCTGTCCCTCGCCCTGTTCGGCGGGTCGCTGCTGATGAGCGACCAGGTCAACACGATGAAGGGCTACTGGTACGACAAGGTCAACGTCTCGGTCTTCCTCTGCAACAAGAGCGACGCCGAGTCCGACCCCAACTGCGCCAAGGGCGCGGTCACCAAGGACCAGAAGGACCAGATCCTCGGCGATCTGAAGAAGATGTCCGTGGTCGAAACGGTCACCTACGAGTCGCAGGACGCGGCGTACAAGCACTACAAGGAGCAGTTCGGCGACTCCCCGCTGGCCAGCTCGCTCACGCCGGACCAGATGCAGGAGTCGTACCGGATCAAGCTGAAGGACCCGGAGAAGTACCAGGTCATCGCGACCGCCTTCGACGGGCGGGACGGCGTGCAGTCCGTGCAGGACCAGAAGGGGATCCTGGACAACCTCTTCGGGCTGCTCAACGGCATGAACTGGGCGGCACGGGCCGTGATGGCGCTGATGCTGGTCGTGGCGCTGATGCTGATCGTCAACACCGTGCGCGTCTCGGCGTTCAGCCGGCGCCGCGAGACCGGCATCATGCGGCTGGTCGGCGCCTCCGGCTTCTACATCCAGGCGCCGTTCATCATGGAGGCCGCCGTCGCCGGGCTGATCGGCGGCGGGGTCGCGTGCGGGTTCCTGGTGGTCGCGCGGTACTTCATCATCGACCACGGTCTGGCCCTGTCCGAGAAGCTGAATCTGATCAACTTCATCGGCTGGGACGCCGTCCTGACGAAGCTGCCGCTCATCCTCGCGACAAGTCTGCTGATGCCCGCGTTGGCCGCGTTCTTCGCGCTGCGCAAGTACCTGAAGGTGTGACGCACGCCAAGAGGGCCGTACGGTCAACCGGCCGTGCGGCCCTTCGCGTTGTCCTAGACTCACCGGCATGTCAGGCCGTGACCTGTTCTGTCAGCCCCGCCGCTTCGGCCGCGGGGCCGCCCTGACATTGGTGTTCGCGAGTGTGCTGGTCGCCGGTGCCGCGACCGGCTCCCTGCCCGGACCTGACCGGAAGACCACGCCGGGCACGCCCCGTTCGACCGCCTCCGCCGCCCGGCCCGAGGAGGTCACGGAGGCCGCCGCCGAGGCGATGGCCTCCGGCAAGTCCCCGATGGAGGCCGCCGAACGTGCGGTGAGCCGCAGCGGCAACCGCTGGGACGCCGTCTACTCCCAGGGTGAGTACGAGGAGTTCGAGGAGTCCCTCGACGGCGAGTACACCGGCGTCGGGCTGTGGACGCGCGGCGAGCGGGACGGCCGTATCGAGGTGACCAAGGTGAGCTCCGGGTCGCCGGCGGCCACCGCCGGGATCCGCGCCGGCGACCGGCTGCGCACCGTCGACGGCGCGCGCGTCGAGGGGCGGCCCGTCACCGAGGTCGTCTCCTTACTGCGCGGTGACGCGACCGACGCCGCCGCCGGTACGACCGTCCGGCTCGGCCTGGAACGCGGCACGCACGCGTGGAGCCTCACTCTGCGCCGGGCCCGTCTGTCCACGGACTCGGTCACCGTCCGGAATCTCGCCGGCCGTGTCACCGTCATCACCATCGACGCGTTCACCAAGGGCTCGGGCGACGTGGTCCGCGACGCCGTACGGCGGGCCCCCGCCGGCGCCGGGATCGTCCTCGACCTGCGCGGCAACTCCGGCGGACTGGTCACCGAGGCCGTCACCGCCGCCTCCGCCTTCCTCGACGGCGGCCTCGTCGCCACGTACGACGTCGACGGCACCCAGCACGCCCTGCACGCCGAGGCCGGCGGCGACACCACCAGACCCCTGGTCGCGCTCGTCGACGGCGGCACGATGAGCGCGGCCGAGCTGCTTACCGGCGCCCTGCAGGACCGCGGTCGCGCGGTCGTCGTGGGCTCCCGCACCTTCGGCAAGGGGTCCGTGCAGATGCCCACCCGGCTGCCCGACGGCTCCGTCGCCGAGCTGACCGTCGGGCACTACCGCACGCCGTCCGGCCGCGGCGTCGACGGCAAGGGCCTCACGCCCGACCTCGAGGCCGACGCCGGGGCGCTGAAGCAGGCGGAGACGGTGTTGAGCGGGCTCGGGGACGATTCGTAATCGCCTTTCCCTCGGACCCCCCTGTAGTGCGAAAATGGCCAGCACTATGAGCAAGGGAATGTACGTACCCAAGGAGTCCCAGCCCAAGCAGGGCGGTGCTGCCGCCGCGAAGGCCAGGGACGGCGAGAAGGGCGGCAAGCGCAAGATCGTCGCCCAGAACAAGAAGGCCCGGCACGACTACGCGATCATCGACACCTATGAGGCCGGTCTCGTCCTCATGGGGACCGAGGTCAAGTCGCTGCGTGAGGGGCGGACGTCGCTGACCGACGGCTTCGTCCAGATCGACCAGGGCGAGGCGTGGCTGCACAACGCCCACATCCCCGAGTATCACCAGGGCAGCTGGACCAACCACTCCGCGCGCCGCAAGCGCAAGCTCCTCCTGCACCGCGAGGAGATCGACAAGCTGGAGGCGAAGTCCCAGGAGACGGGTCACACCATCGTGCCCCTCGCCCTGTACTTCAAGGACGGCCGGGCGAAGGCCGAGATCGCCCTCGCGCGAGGCAAGAAGGAGTACGACAAGCGCCAGACCCTGCGGGAGAAGCAGGACCGGCGGGAGTCGGAGCGGGCGATCGCGGCGGCGAAGCGGCGGCAGCGCAGCGCCTGACGGGCGGGAATACGGTGGCATCGACGTGCGTTGGTCACGTACGATGGCATCTGCACCCCACAGAGGGCGCATGGGTCGAAAGATCCGGCTTGAAAAATCAACATGGGGATGATCGGTTTCGACAGCGGCTGTCGAAGCAGGGGAAGCGTGTCGAGGAAGCGGCAATGATCTCGTAAACCATATGTCGCAACCAATAATCGCCAATACCAAGAGCGATTCCCGCGCCTTCGCCCTCGCTGCCTAATAAGCAGTGAGTGAAGGCCCATAAAGGGTGTCAGCCCGGGAGTGTTCCCGGCCCGGATCCTGGCATAATCTAGGGAACTAAACCATCGAGCCCGGTCACGGGGTTCGATGGGAAATCAAACAGTGACTGGGCCCGTCGGCGACTTGTTCGCGTGATCGCCGGGGCCGAGAAAATCGCAGCGAACTGCACACGGAGAAGCCCTGATTCTGCACCGTTGGACGCGGGTTCGATTCCCGCCATCTCCACGATTCCCATGTACACGAGGGCCCGGCGGTCACATATCCGCCGGGCCCTCGTTGTGTTGTCCGGCGACATATCGGCCGGTGGTTCGCGGTTCTACCGTCCCGCCGGGTTCGGGTCGAATCCGGGTGCGCTGAGGATGTTCCGGTACGTCCCTGACGGGCTGCCCGCCGTGATGATGGCGGCGTACCCGGAGAAGCTCGCGGCGGGCGGGATCGTCGCCGGGCTGCCGTACGGCTGCGCGCAGGCGGCCGGATCGCCGTACGTCTGCATGTACGTCGGCGCCACCCAGACCCCGAGCCGGTGGGGCGACCGCGTACGCGCCGCCCGCCCCGGGTACACCGCCGTCGCCGGATATCCGCACCAGGTCTTCCGGGACACGAGCGGGAACACCGCCGTCGAGACCTACAGCATCACCGCATGGGTCACGGACATCCTCGACGTCGACCTGTGCGCCGCGTATCGGATGGGGCGGGCCTGAGGGCTCGGTGGCTGAGGCGGTCTGTTGCCCGGCTCCGGTATCCGGGATGCTCCCTTGGCATGAGCACACCCGTGAGATGGTCCGGGAGACGTCTCAACTCCCGTAGAAGCGTATGGATCTGGGCCCTGGTGGCGGCGCTCGCCGCAGTCCTGGGGCCCGGCGCGCAGGCCGGTGCGGATTCCGACCGTACCGGTCTGCCGGAGGCAGTCGACACCATCCTGGGCGACGCCCGGATGGAGGGCGGGGTGGCGAGTGTCGTGGTCGCCGATGCCGTGAGCGGTGAGCTGCTGTACCAGCATCTGCCCAGCACGCGGCTGATGCCGGCCTCCAACACCAAGCTGCCCACCTCGGCCGCCGCGATGGAGATCCTCGGCCCCGAGTACCGGTTCACCACGGATGTCCTGGCGGCCGGACGGCGGTCCGGGTCCGTGCTCCGCGGCGACCTGTATCTGCGCGGCACCGGCGACCCGACCCTGCTCGCCGCCGACTACGACCGGCTCGCCGCCCAGGTCGCCGCGGCCGGTGTCACCCGCGTCGACGGACGGCTGATCGCCGACGACACCCGGTTCGACGCCCAGCGGCTCGGGCGTTCCTGGGCCGCCGACGACGAGTCCTCGTACTACTCCGCGCAGATCAGCGCGCTGAGCGTGGCACCGGACACCGACTACGACACCGGGACCGTGATCGTGACGGTGCAGCCGGGTGCGAAGGCGGGGGACGAGCCCGTCGTCGCCGTCACGCCCGACACGGACTATGTCGACATCGACGTGCGTGCCACCACCGTCGCCGCCGGGGGCTCGAACGACCTGACCGTCGAGCGGGAGCACGGGACCAACGACATCGTCGTCAGCGGTACGACACCCGTGGGCGGCGCCGGTGCCAAGGAGTGGGCCACCGTGTGGGAGCCCACCGGATACGCCGCCGCCGTCTTCCGGGACGCGCTCGCGGATCACGGGGTCAAGGTCGCCGGGCCCACTCGGCTGGGGCGTCAAACCCCAGCAAAAGCCGACGAGTTGGCCTCGCACGACTCCATGGCCCTCAAGGACCTGCTCATCCCGTTCATGAAGCTCTCCAACAACATGCACGCCGAGATCCTCACCAAGGCCATGGGATACGAGGTGTCGAAGCAGGGGAGCTGGAGTGCCGGGCTGGCCGCCGTCAGCGGGTATCTCAAGGGCATCGGCGTCGACACCGGCAAGGTCCGCCAGGTCGACGGGTCGGGGCTGTCGCGGATGGACAACTTTCCGGCGGCACAGCTCGCCGAGCTCCTCCTCGCCGTACGTGCCGAGCCCTGGTACGCCGACTGGCTGCGCTCCCTGCCGGTCGCCTGCGACCCCGACCGGTTCGTCGGCGGCACCCTGCGCTCACGGATGTGCGGTACGGCCGCCGCACTCAACGCCCGGGCCAAGACAGGGTCGTTGACGGGGGCCTCGGCCCTGTCCGGGTATGTCACGGACGCCGGTGGACGCGAGCTGGTCTTCAGCATCGTCCTCAACAATTATCTGGCGTCCTCCGTGAAGCCGTTGGAGGACGCCATCGTGGTCACGCTCGCGAAGTCGACGGAAGAGGCTGCCACGGCGGTCCAGCCGAAGGCGACCCGGGGCACCGACGTCGAGTGCGCGTGGCGCAAGCCCGCCCTCTGCTGAGGCCGGGCCTGCGCCGGGTGCCCGTCAGCGCAGACTGAACGTCGCCAGGCGCAGGCCCTCTCCCTTCAGCACGAGATACACGTCCGTACGGCCCTTCGCCGCGCGGGAGAGATGGGCGGTCACCGTCTCGTAGTCGTACGGCGAAGGCGTCCCGTCCGTCACCGCCGTACCGACGAGTGTGCCGGTCGGGGAGCCGAGCCTGACCTCGACCGTGCCTGCCGCACCCGACACGTGTGCGGTGAACTTGGTGGCGCCCGACCTCAGTTGGGCGTCGCCGAACTTCAGCCACGCCCGGTCGGCCGCCGCGCCCACCGCCGTACCGCGCGCCTTCGACTCGTCGACGAGACGCGTGCCGTCGTAGTCGTCGAAGTTCTCGGCGCGGGTCGTACGGGACAGATCACGCGCCGGGATGGTCTCCCCGGCCACCTGCCACGTCGTACGGGCGCGGATGTCAGTGGAGGAGGCGCCGGCCAGGACGTCGTACGTGCCCTTCTCCACCACCCACTTGGAGCGGGTGACGTCCCAGTGCGCGAGGTCCTTGGGCGTCACCTTCAGCTTGACCGTCTTCGTCTCGCCGGGCTTCAGCGACACCCGCTGGAACGCCTTCAGCTGCTTCAGCGGCTGCTTGTCGCGGGAGGCGCGCTGGTGGACGTAGAGCTGGACGACCTCGTCGCCGGTGCGGCGGCCGGTGTTGGTGACGGTCAGCGCATAGCCGCCGTCGGTCTTCTTCAGGGCGCCGTAGCGGAAGGTCGTGTAGGAGAGGCCGTGGCCGAAGGGGTAGAGGGCCTGTCCCTTGAAGTACTGGTAGGTGCGGTCGGACTTGATGATGTCGTAGTCGAGGATCGACGGGAGGTCCGCCTCGGAGCGGTACCAGGTCTGGGTGAGGCGGCCCGACGGGTTCGCGTCGCCGTAAAGGAGGTCGGCGAGCGCGTTGCCGGTCTCCTGTCCCGCGTGGGAGGTCCACAGGACGGCCGGGACCTCCTGCTGCAAGGCACCGAGGGTGGTCGGGTAGCTGTTCTCGACGACCACGACCGTGTTCGGGTTGGCCCGGTGAACCGCCCTGACCAGGGCTTCCTGAGCCGGGGCGAGGCCCATGTCCGTGCGGTCGTGGGCCTCGCGGCCGTTGATCGACGGGTTGGAGCCGATCACCACCACGGCCGTGTCCTTGCCCTTCACCGCGGCCACGGCCTCGTCGACGCCGCTGCGGACGACGTCCTTCGTGTAGTGCGCGGCGGCGTCCTTCGCCACCAGGCCCAGCGTGCCGTCCTCACCGGTCGGCCCGAGGTAGACCGGGTTGGTCCACCAGGACTCCTCGGTCTCGTAGCCGGCGTAGCGGAGCAGGTACGTGCCGTCCGTCTGCTCCTCCAGCTTGAACTGCTGCTGCACGTACCAACCGTTCGGCTGCACCTGGTCGTTGACGAAGTTCGCCCAGTTGTAGCCGACGTACTTGCCGTTGGACGCGGAGCGCAGGGTCACCACGCCGCCGCCCCAGTCGAAGACGTCGAACTGTCCGGCCGTACCCGGGGCTTCGGCCTCCTTCAGCGGCTCGCCGTCCGCGTCCGCGCCCGCTGTTATGTACTTCCCCGTCGCCGCGTTCTTGAGCGCGATGCGGTCGACGCCCTCGCTGCTGGTCACATCGTTGGAAAGCTTCGCGGCGATGCCCTCGGCAGGCGTGACCGCATAGGGAAGGGTGCCGGAATACCAGTCGGTGTACAGCGTGTCGGCGAGCGGGCCGACGACGGCGACGTCCTTCTCGGACTTCTTCAGGGGCAGAGCCGCGTCATTCTTCAGCAGCACCGCCCCTTCTGTCGCCGCCTTGCGCGCCAGCCTCTGGTGGGCCGGGCTGTTGATCACCGACTTGTCGATGGAGCCGTACTTGCCGCCGCCCGGGTCGAACTCGCCGAGCCGGACCCGCACGGACAGGATGTGGGACGCGGCCTCGTCGACGTCCGACTCCTCCAACAGACCTTGGTCCAAGGCCGAGTTGATCGCCGCGATCGTCACCCCCGAGTTCGTGTCGTTGTCCGTGAAGCTGTCGTTGCCGGCCTTGAGGGTCGCCGCGTCGCCCTCGGCCAGGGTCGGGTAGTACTTCTGGCTGCCGGGGACGTTGCCGGGCGCGAAGGCGTCGGTGACGTTCAGGAGGTCGTACGAGGTCCACTTCCGTACGACATCGTTCAGGTCCGGATTCACCGTGGCGGGGCGGCCGTTGACCAGGTTGTACGAGGACATCACGCCCGTTGCCGCGTTCGCCTCGATCGCCGGTTTGAAGGCGGCCTCGTCGTACTCCTTCGCTACGCGTGGACGCAGGTCGGAGGAGGTGGTCGTGCGGTTCCACTCGTTGTTGTTCGCGAGGTAGTGCTTGAGCGTCGGCGCCGTCTTGAGGTGGTCGGGGTCGCCGCCCGTCAGGCCCTCGCCGTACGCCGTCGACAGGGCGCCCGTCAGTTCGGGGTCCTCGCTGTAGCCCTCCTCGTTGCGGCCCCAGCGCGGGTCGCGGAGGAGGTTGACCACGGGTGCCCAGAGGTTGAGGCCCCAGCCGGCCGGGCGTTCCTGCTGGAAGCCGCGTGCCTCGTCGCCGACCGCCGACCCGACCTGTTCCATCAGGGCGGGGTCCCAGGTCGAGGCCAGTCCGATGGCCTGCGGGAAGACGGTGGTCTCGCCGAGCCAGGCGACGCCGTGCAGGGCCTCGGTGCCGGTGCGGAAGGGCTGGATGCCGAGGCGGGGGATGGCGGGCTGGTACTGGTGGAGGAGGGAGATCTTCTCCGCCAGGGTGAGTCTGCCGAGCAGGTCGTCGACGCGCTTCTCGACGGGCAGGGCGGGGTTGCGGAAGGGGTAGGCCGGGTCTTCGGCGTGGGCGGGGACGGTGGCGCCGAGCCCTGCGACCAGGGCCAGCGCCACCACGAGCGTGGTTCTGCGTCTTCTCTTGCCTCTCATGACACGGCTCCTTCAGGTAGGGCCTTGCACATACGGGGTTCAGGGCGCGTTTCGCGGCGCCGTGCTCGCGCGTTCCGTCATCCGGGGCGGCAGCAGCGTGGCCTCGGGCACCGTCTTGCCGCCGAGTTTGTTCATCAGCAGCTCCACGGCCCGGGCGCCCACCTCGGCGGAGGGCAGGGCGACCGAGGTGACCGGGATGCGGAGCGAGTCGGCGAGTTCGTCGGGGCAGATGGCGGTGACGGACAGGTCGGCGGGGACGCGCAGGCCGAGCCGGCCGAAGGCGTCGATCAGCGGCTCCAGGATCGCCTCGTTGTGGACGACGACCCCGGTCAACGCGGGCTGCTCCCGCAGCAGTTGCTCGGCGACCGCGCGGGCGGCGGCGGGCGTGGCCTCGCACGGGTGGACCGAGGAGGAGAGCCGGCCCCGGTCGGCGGCGGCGGTGAAGCCCTGGACCACGCGCTGGGCGAACGCGGTCTGGCGGACGTACACCTCCGGCGGCGACCCGATCAGCGCCACCACCCGGTGCCCGAGCCGCGCCAGATGCTCCACGCATGCCTCGCCGGCCGCCTTGAAATCGAGGTCGATGCAGGTCAGGCCGTCCGCCTCGGCCGGGAACCCGATCATCACCGACGGCCGTTCCAGTGAGCGCAGCAGCGGCAGCCGGGGGTCGTCGAGCTGGACGTCCATGACCACGAGCGCGTCGACGAGTGCCGTGTCGGCGACCCTGCTGAGCCCCTCCTCGCCCTCCTCCTGCGTCAGCAGCAGCACGTCATGGTCGTACCGCCGTGCCGTCGTCACCACCGACACCGCGAACTGCATCACCACCGGGACGTGGATGCCGGCCCGTAAAGGGACCACCAGTGCCAGCACGTTCGAGCGACTGCTGGCCAGCGCCCGGGCGCCCGCGTGCGGCCGGTAGCCCAGCTCGCGGATGGACGCCTCGACGCGCTGCCGGGTCTCCTCGGAGATCGGGCGCTTGCCGCTGAGCGCGTAGGAGACGGTGCTGGGGGAGACCCCGGCGTGCCGGGCCACATCAGTGATCTTCACCATCAGCCCAGCTCCACCGTCAGGAAGCCGGTCCCGGCCGGCGCCCGCACCACCCGCTCGCCCGCGGCCAGCCCCCACGGCGCCGAAGGATCACTGCACGACGCCCGCAGCGTGTCCCCTTCGCGTACGACGGTGAAGGCCACCTCCCCGACCCGCACCGTCACTTGGGCGCCCCGCTCCAGCCCGTACGCCCGCAGCGTCACTCCGTCGGCGTGGTCGTAGTCGGGCCGGTCGGCCACCGCGCCCACCGGGATCACCGCACCGGGCCTGACCAGCAGCGGCACGCTCATGAAGCCGTGCTTCTCGCGCACCCAGCGCGGGCCGGTGACCGTCTGTCCGCTGACGAAGTGGGTCCAGGTGCCCTCGGGACAGTAGTAGGTCACATGTCCCTCATCGTCGAAGACCGGCGCCACCAGCAGATCCGGCCCGAGCATGTACTGCCGCTCCAGATGCGCACACCCGGGATCGTCCGGGAACTCCAGCACCATGGCCCGCATGACCGGCGTCCCCTCGGCCTGGGCGGTGCGGGCGGCCTCGTACAAATACGGCATCAGGCTGAGCTTCAGCCGGGTGAAGTGCCGCAGCACGTCCACCGACTCCTCGTCGAACAACCACGGAACCCGATAGGACGAGCTGCCGTGCAGCCGGCTGTGCGACGACAGCAGCCCGAACGCCAGCCACCGCTTGAACAGCGAAGGCGTCGGCGTGCCCTCGAAGCCGCCGATGTCATGGCTCCAGAACCCGAAGCCGGAGAGCCCCAGCGAGAGCCCGCCGCGCAGTGACTCGGCCATCGACTCGTACGTCGCCTCGCAGTCGCCGCCCCAGTGCACGGGGAACTTCTGGCTGCCCGCCGTCGCCGACCGGGCGAAGACGACCGCCTCTTCCTCGCCCCTGTGCTTGCGCAGGACGTCGAAGACCGTGCGGTTGTAGAGGTACGTGTAGTAGTTGTGCATCCGCTCCGGGTCGGAGCCGTCGGACCAGGCCACGTCCACCGGTACCCGCTCACCGAAGTCCGTCTTGAAGCAGTCCACGCCCTGCGCGAGCAGCGCCTCCAGCTTGGCCGCGTACCAGTCGCGGGCGGCGGGGGAGGTGAAGTCGACCAGGGCCATGCCGGGCTGCCACAGGTCCCACTGCCACACGCTGCCGTCCGGCCGCTTCAGCAGATGCCCGAGCGCCTTGCCCTCCGCGAACAGCGGGGAGCGCTGGGCGATGTACGGGTTGATCCAGACGCTGACGCGCAGTCCTCTCGCATGCAGCCGGGACAGCATGCCCTGCGGATCCGGGAAGACCCGCGGATCCCACTGGAAGTCGCACCAGTTGAATTCGCGCATCCAGAAGCAGTCGAAGTGGAAGACGGAGAGCGGAAGTTCGCGCTCCCGCATGCCCTCGATGAACGACGTCACCGTTTCCTCGTCGTACGACGTCGTGAAGGACGTCGACAGCCACAGGCCGAACGACCAGGCGGGCGGGAGGGCAGGGCGGCCGGTGAGGGCCGTGTACTTGCGGAGGATGTCCTTGGGGGAGGGGCCGTAGATGACGTAGTACGTCAACTGCTGTGTCTCAGCGCTGAATTGGACCCTCGACACGGTCTCCGAGCCCACCTCGAAGGAGACCTTGCCCGGGTGGTCGACGAAGACGCCGTAGCCCGCGTCCGTCAGATAGAACGGGGCGTTCTTGTAGGCCTGTTCGGTCGCCGTGCCCCCGTCGGCGTTCCAGATGTCGACGACCTGGCCGTTCTTGACGAGCGGGCCGAAGCGCTCGCCGAGGCCGTAGACAGAGGTGCCGACCTTGAGGTTCAGCTGTTCCCGCAGGTAGTGCGCGCCCTCCCCGTCCCGCATGATGCCCATGCCCTTGGGGCCGCTGGAGGTGAGGGTGCGGCCGTGGGCGAGGAAGTCGACGTGCCAGGGGCCGGTGCGGGCCACCCGGACCGACAGCGCGCCAGAGGTGAGGGTCGCGTTCTCCTCGTCGTACTCCGTGTGGGCGGCGGTCTCCTCCTTGGTGAGGTCGAATTGAGGGCCGCGCGGCTGCTCGCCCTCGAAGTGGGTGAAGGTGAGGCCGATGACGTCGGGCATCGGCGTGTGGGCGCTGATCGTCACGACCGGTCCCTTCAGCAGGTCGCCGCGGTGCCGGATGGGCTTGGTCGGCGCGTGGATCTCCAGCGCGCCGTCCGTCGCGGTGACGTCGAGCACCTCGACCGGGTGGGCCGCGGTGACACCTTCGCGGAGCAGCCAGTAGCCGTCGGTGAACTTCACGTGGGGGTCCCTTACTTCACGGCTCCCACGGCGATGCCGCGGGTGAGCGTTCGCTGGAAGACGAGGAAGAAGACGAGGGCGGGGAGCACGCCGAGGAGGGCGGCGGCATTGGTCATCGTGGCGTCCATCAGACGCTGGCCCTGGAGGACGCCGAGGGCCACCGACACCGTCTGGTTGTCGTTGGAGATCAGCATGACCAGGGGGAGCAGGAACTCGTTCCAGGTCCAGATGAAGAAGAACACCAGCAGCACGCCGATGGTGGGACGGCTGACGGGGACGACGATCCGCCACAGGATCTGCCACTTGTTCGCGCCGTCGATCCGGGCGGCCTCGATGATCTCGCGGGGGAACTGGCCCAGGACGGAGGAGAGGAGATACGTGCCGAACGCCGCCTGGATCACCGTGAACACGATGATCACGCTGAGCCGGGTGTCGTAGAGCCCCGCCTCCTTGCTCAGGTAGTAGATCGGGTAGACCAGCGCCTCCTGCGGCAGCATGTTCGCGAGGACGAAGAAGGCCAGCACCCAGGTGCGGCCCTTGATACGGCCGATGCCGATCGCATACGCGTTGAGGATCGACAGGATCACCGCGAAGATCGCCACCCCGCCGCTGATGAGGAGGGAGTTGACGAGCTTCTGGGTGTAGTCGACCCGTTCCCAGAAGTCCTTCAGGCCGTCCAGGTAGAGGCCGTCGGGGAGGCTCAGCGGGCCGTTCTGGGAGTACTCGGCGGGTGACTTGAACGCGTTGAGCGTGACGATGAGAAACGGCACGATCATGAAGAGGGCGGCGATGCACAGGGCGATCAGCACCGGGTAGCGACGCAGGGCGCTGGTCATGATCCCTCCCTTTCCTCCGCGCGGGTCTGGAGCTTCAGGCCGATCAGCGACAGCAGCAGGATCATCACCGTCAGGACCGTGGAGATCGCGGCGCCATAGCCGACCTGCGTCTTCTCGAAGAACGTGGTGAACGAGAAGTAGGACGGGACGTTGGTGGCGCCGCCCGGTCCGCCCTTCGTCAGGACGTACACCGCGCCGAAGACCTTGAGCGCGGCGATCGTGCACCAGGTCAGGACGACGTAGATCTCGGGGCGGATCTGCGGCAGCGTGATGTGCCAGAAGCGGCGCCACCAGCCGGCGCCGTCCAGCTCGGCCGCCTCGTGCAGCTGCGGGTCGACGCGCTGGAGGCCCGCCATGAAGATGACCAGCGGGAAGCCGAGCTGGACCCAGACCATCACGCCCATCACGCTGTAGAGCGCGATGTCGGGATCGCCGAGCCAGTCCTGCTGCCAGCTCGACAGGCCGATCGCCTTGAGCAGTTCGTTGAGGGAGCCGTTGTCCGGGGCGAGGATCCAGCTCCAGACGATGCCCGCCACCGCGATCGGCAGCACCTGCGGGAGGTAGAAGCAGGCGCGCAGGACGGCGACCGTCTTGGAGCCGAAGTGCTTGCCGACGTAGTCGAACAGCGCGGCGGCCAGGACCAGTCCGACCGCCGTCGGTACGGCCGCCATGGCGACGACCATGAACAGGCTGTGCCGGAACGACGCCCAGAACTCGGAATCGTCCAGCAGCTCCCGGTAGTTGGCCAGCCCGGACCACTCCGGGGAGCCCACGCCCTGCCAGTCGGTGAAGCTCACGCCCGTGTTCATCAGGAACGGGACGATGATCACGACCAGGAAGGCGAGGACGCCGGGCAGCAGGAAGAGAGCGTACGAGTCTCGGGGGCGGCGCGGGTGACCGGCGTGGGGCTGTTTGCTGGTCACCCCCCGTTCGACGGTCACCGTCATTGCTTCGGCACGCCCTTGTCGTATGCCTCCTGCAGGGCGTCGAGATAGCCGTCCGGCTGCTCGCTGCCGGTGATCAGCTTCTGGGTCTCGGAGACGAGGACGTCGTAGAAACCGGGGACCGGCCAGTCGGGGTAGAAGGCCAGGCCGTCGCGCTGGGAGAGGGTGTTGAAGTTGTCGATGAGGGTCTTGGACTTCGGGTCGGTGATGGCGCTCGTGTCGGCCGCGACCGGGACGCCGCCCTTGTTGCCGAGCAGGTTCTGGATCTTCTCCGACATGGTGATGTCGATGAAGTCGTAGGCGAGTTCCTTGTTCTTGGCGCCCTTGGGGACCACCCACAGGTTGCCGCCGGAGCCGAGCGTGAGGTTGGACTCGGGCCACAGGAAGGTGCCCCAGTCGAACTTCGCCTCGTCCACGAAACGGCCGTACCACCAGCTGCCGGAGAACAGGATCGGCGCCTTGCCCTGGATGAAGGAGACACCCGTCTCCTCGGCCTTCACATTGCTGGACGTCTTGCCGATGTACCCCTTCTTCACCCAGTCGGCGAAGGTGTCGGCGGCATACGTCCAGGCCGCGTCGTGGAAGTCGGTCTTGCCCTTGTACAGCTCGTACGAGTCCACCCAGGCGCGGTTGGCCTTCGACAGGGCCAGCTGGTAGAGGTACTGCTGGGCGATGTACTCGGCGCCGCCGTTGGCGAGCGGGGTGACCTTGTTCTTGACGAACGTGTCCATCGCGGCGGTCAGTTCGTCGAACGTCTTCGGCTCGGGGATCTTGTACTTGGCGAAGAGGTCCTTGTTGTAGAAGACCATCGTGTACTCGGCGTAGTTGGGCACGCCGTACCACTTGCCGGAGCCCATGACGCCGTTCGCGTCGTACACGCTGGTGGTGCGGACGCTCGCGCTGAGCTTCTTGTCCCAGCCGCGCTTCGTGACCTCTGCGGACAGGTCGGTGAGCAGGCCCTGCTTGGACAGCAGGCCCGCCGTCGCGTTGCCCTTGTTGTACTCCATGACGTCGGGTGCGTCGGAGGAGTTGAGGACCATCGGGGCGGTCTTCTGGATCTGCTCGAAGCCCTTCTCCTCGAACTCCACCTTCACGCCCGGATGCTTGGCCTTGAACTCCTTGATCGCCTCGTTCCAGGCCAGTCCCATCGCGCTGTTCGGGGCCTCGTAGTGCCACAGCTTGAGTGTCTTGCCGTCTCCTGAGGACCCGCTGTCGGAGTCTCCGCAGGAGGTCAGGAGCAGTGACCCGGCGAGCATCACCGCCGTCGCCACCACACGCTTTCGTGTTGTCAACATCCCGTGCCTCCAGGGAGCCGGATGAATCTCGATGAATCTTGTTGGATTTTGTTGTGTTTTGATGGATCTTGGAGATCATGCGACGGTCGTCGAACGACAGCGGTCGTCGAATCGATTCGATGCGTGACGTCGAAGCGCTTCGACGGCTGAAGGTATGTGGGGGCTGTGAAGGCGTCAATGGGCTGGACGCGAATTGGTTCGGCGGAGTGTTCCCGGGCGCGCTCTGGAGAGCGTGATCATCAATGCCGCCGCGGCGGCCGTCACGGGTATCCAGAAGCCGGCCGTCGCCGACAGATGTTCCGTCGTCCAGCCGCCCAGCGCGCTGCCGCACGCGATACCGCCGAGCAGCGCGGTCACCGCGAGCGTCATGCCCTCGTTGAGGCGGTCGGCCGGCGTGCGCTGCTGGATCAGGGTCATGTTGGTGACCATGGTCGGCGCCGTGGCCATACCGGCGACGAGCAGGGCGCCGGCCAGGACGAGGAGCGAGCCGGTGAGGGCCGCGGCGAGGAGCGGGAGGGTCATGAGGGCGGTCATGGCAGCCGTGCAGTACGGGTAGCGGCGTTCCGCCGGTCCGGTCGGCTTCATCGCGCCGTACAGCAGGCCCGCCGCGCAGGAACCGGCCGCCTGGAGGCCGAGGATCGCGCCCGCCGCCGACTTGTGGCCCTGTGCCTCCGCGAACGCGAGCGTGACGACCTCCATCGAGCCGAAGACCGCGCCCAGGGCGAGACATGCGGCGAGGAGCGGGGGCATGCCGGGGGTGCGGAGGGGGGCTTTCGCCGGTTTCCGCCGCTGTATCGGCGGCTGTATCGGCGGCTCGGTGGCGCGTTGCGCGGCGAACAGCAGCATGCCGGTGAGCAGGAGTACGGCGCCGGTCAGCGTGCCCGCCTCCGGGAAGAACGTGCCGCAGAGGAAGGCCGCGAGGGCCGGGCCCAGCATGAAGCACAGCTCGTCCGCGGCCTGCTCGAAGGAGTTCGCGGTGTGCAGGGCGGCGGTGTCGCCCTTGAGCAGGTGGGCCCAGCGGGCGCGGGACATGCCGCCGAGGTTGGGGGTGGTGGCGGTCGCGGCGTACGCGGCGAACAGGGTCCAGTCCGGGGTGTCGTGGCGCACGCACAGCAGCAGCGCGAGGCTGCCCAGCGCGGCGAGGGTGGTGGCGGGTACGGCGACCCGGGCCTGTCCGTGCCGGTCGACGAGCCGGGCGATCCAGGGGGCGGTCACGGCGGTCGCCGCGAGGCCCGTGGCGGTGACGGCGCCGGCGAGGGCGTACGAACCACGCGAACCGGCGATCATCAGGATCGCGCTCACGCTGAACATGCCCATGGGAAGCCGGGCGATGAGATTCCCGATCGTGAAGGCTCGGGTGCCGGGGAGGGTGAAGAGGTGGCGGTAGGGGCCGGACATGGAACTGCGGTAACGGCTGGGCATGGAGCAACCGTCGCCCGTAGGTGATCAAGGGGTCCAACACCTTCTGCGGGCCGATTCACGCATCTGCGTTGTAAGTTCCCGTCATGCCTGATCCCCGCTTGCTGCGTGCTTTCGTCACCGTTGCCGAAGAACTGCACTTCACCCGCGCCGCGTCCCGGCTCTATGTCGCCCAGCAGGCGCTCAGTCGTGATGTACGGCGGCTGGAGCGGGAGTTGGGCGTCGAACTGTTCGTACGGACCACGCGCCAGGTGACGCTCACGGCCGAGGGTGAGCGGCTGGTGCCGTACGCGCGTCGGGTGCTGGCGGCGCAGGAGGCGCTGCTGGCGGCGTTCGGGCAGGCCAGGCCGCTGCTGGTGGACCTGAACTCGCCGGGTCTCGTCACCGGTCGCCGGGTGCTGCACAGGGCACGTGAACTCGCCCCCGAGCATGAGCTGATGGCCCGCTTCGAGAGCGGGTTGACCGGTGCGGCGGGGGAGTTGATCGCGGGGCGGCTGGATGCGTCGTTCGGGCGGTACGCGGGGCTGGACCCGGCGCTGCGGGCCCAGTTGGACCACCAGCCGGTGCGGTACGAGCCGATGGCGGTCGTCCTGCCCGAGGGCCACCGGCTGGCCGAATATGAGGCAGTGCCACTCGAAGCGCTTGCGGGCGAGACGGTGTACGCGGGCGCCGGAAATCCACGTACGCCGGAGTGGACCGATCTGGCCCACCGGCTTTTCGAGGGGCGCGGCATCGAGGTTGCCGCGCCCGCTCCGCTCGCGGTGGGTGACGAGGAGTTCCAGCGGATCATGGCCAAGATGCGTAACCCGATCCTTGCCGTGGTGGATTTTCCGGCCATGCCTTCGACGGTGGTGCGGCCCCTCGTCGACCCCGTCCCGCTGTCACTCGTGTCACTGGTGTGGCGGAAGGGGCTGGTGCACCCCGGATTTGACGCGCTTCGGCGGGCCGCGGCCGAACTCTCCGCAGCGGACGGATGGTTGCAAAATCCTGCCAGAGGGTGGCTTCCGGCGATCGACATAGCACTGATAAATGTCCACATATGACATTCGGTTACGACAAGCCCATGAGCCCACTACGTTCGTGGCCCTGAGCACGGTGTGACAAAGGGGGCGCTCGGACCGGGTGGGGGCTCGGTTCGGTCGACGGGTGCTCGGAGTCGTGTGCGCGCCCAGAACTGTCCGTGGGGGAATGTGCGTGCGCGTGAAGAAATGGCGTGAAGACGCCCAACCGGAGTGGCCCGCAGCGGCTTCCGGGGCCGGGGAGTCGCCGGTGACGCTGACTGGGGAGGGGCCGGGTGCCGGCACCCAGGCCTTTGAGGGGACCGGGGGGACGAGAGCGTGCCAGAAAGCGGCGTCCGCTTCGCCCGCCAACAAGACCAAGGTGCTGCCCCAGGCCGAAGGAGCGGGCGTTCCCAGAGATCCTTGGGCAGAGTCCGGCGGGACGGCCGAGCACACCCAGGACCCGCACGAGGTGACGGTCCAGCTCGACGGCACAGGACTGCAACCCAACAGCACGCGCCTGCACGCGGCGAAGGGCGGACCGGCCGGCCCGGACGGCGCCTCTTCCCCTTCGTCCCCTTTCTCCCCTCCCTCTCCATCCTCCGACGGACCGGTGTTCGTCGACGAGTCGGGCCGCCGCAGCCGTAGATACCGCCGGATCGGCATGGCCGTGGGCATCGCCTGCGGGGTCTACGCCGTGGTCATCCTGGCCACCCTGGTTTCCGGCAACTCCGACGCGCCCTGGCTGCCCGTGCCGGGCCAGAAGGACGATCAGCCGGCCGGCAAGGTCGACACCCCGCCGCTGCCCGCCGAGTCGGCGCCGTCCGTCGGCATCGGTCTCATCTCACCCGGCCCGACCGGGTCCGCGGGTGTGGGCGTGAGGCCGGCGCCGGGCCCGTTCGCCCCGGCGCCCGGAGCCTCCGCAGGCGCCGAGGACCCCGGCACGTCCACCGACCCGGACCCCGTCCTCGAGCCGACGGCGACCGGAACGGTCCAGAACACGGGCACCGGCGAGAGCGAAGGCCCCGTAGACCCTGAGCCGTCGGACGACCCGTCGGACGACCCGTCGGCATCCCCCTCGCCCGACCCGAGCCCGACGGACGGCGGCGAGCCCTCCCCCTCGCCCAGTGAGTCCGCGATCGGCGGCAGCCCCGGCACGGTGGCCGACGGCGCGAGCGAGCCGACCCCCGTCGCCGGGGACCCGGGCGGCACCTCCGCTCCTTCCCCGTCCCCGGAGAACGTCCTCTGATGGCATCCCGCACCACCCGTCCCGGGCCCGCGACCGGAACCCGTGACGGCTCCCGGCGCCGCCGTCTGCCCATGCGCCTGCTGCTCCCCTCGCTCGTCCTCGTCGCGTTGATGGCGATGCTGATGCTGCGTGGGTACGTCCACAGCGAGATCCTCGCCGACCACCGCGTCCAGCCGCCCGCCGCCACCGACCGGGTGCCGGAGCAGATCCTCAAGGGCGGCCCGGTCATCGACACCCGCAGCGGTCGCACGACCAGCCTGCGCGTCCCCGACCACCGTCTCGTCCTCACCTTCGACGACGGCCCGGACCCGGTCTGGACCCCGAGGGTCCTGGACGTGCTGAAGGAGCACGACGCCCACGCGGTCTTCTTCGTCACCGGCACGATGACCTCGCGCTACCCCGACCTCGTCAAGCGGATGGTGGACGAGGGGCACGAGGTGGGCCTGCACACCTTCAACCACCCCGACCTCTCCTACCAGTCGAAGCAGCGCATCGACTGGGAGCTGTCCCAGAACCAGCTCGCGATCAGCGGCGCGGCCGGCATCCGTACGTCGCTGTTCCGGCCGCCGTACTCCTCCTTCGCCCACGCGATGGACAACAAGTCCTGGCCGGTCACCGACTACATCGGCGCCCGCGGCTACATCACCGTCGTCAACAACACCGACAGCGAGGACTGGCAGCGGCCCGGCGTCGACGAGATCATCCGCCGCGCCACCCCGCCGGACGGCAAGGGCGCGATCGTCCTGATGCACGACTCCGGCGGCGACCGCAGCCAGACCGTTGCGGCGCTCGACCGGTTCCTGCCCGATCTCAAGGCACAGGGCTACGAGTTCGACAGCCTCACCGAGGCCCTCGACGCACCCAGCGCGCACACCCAGGTCACCGGCCTCGACCGGTGGAAGGGCAAGGCGTGGGTCTTCCTGGTCCAGGCCTCGGAGCGGATCACGGACGTACTCGTCGTGGGCCTCGCCGTGATCGGCTTCCTGGTCATCAGCCGCTTCGTCCTGATGCTCCTGCTCTCCAGCATCCACGCCCGCCGGGTGCGCCGCCGCGACTTCAGCTGGGGACCGCCGGTCACCGAACCCGTGTCGGTGCTGGTGCCGGCGTACAACGAGGCCAAGTGCATCGAGAACACCGTCCGTTCACTGATGGCCAGTGAGCATCCCATCGAGGTCGTGGTCGTCGACGACGGCTCCGGCGACGGCACCGCCCGCATCGTCGAGGCGATGGGCCTGCCCAACGTCCGGGTGGTCCGCCAGCTCAACGCGGGCAAGCCGGCCGCCCTCAACCGCGGTCTCGCGAACGCCCGTTACGACATCGTCGTGATGATGGACGGCGACACCGTCTTCGAACCGGCCACGGTCCGTGAACTCGTCCAGCCCTTCGGCGACCCGAGCGTAGGCGCGGTCGCGGGCAACGCGAAGGTCGGCAACCGCGACTCCCTCATCGGCGCCTGGCAGCACATCGAGTACGTGATGGGCTTCAACCTCGACCGCCGTATGTACGACATCCTGCGCTGCATGCCGACGATCCCGGGCGCGGTGGGAGCGTTCCGGCGCAGCGCCCTCGAACGGGTCGGCGGCATGAGCGACGACACGCTCGCCGAGGACACCGACATCACCATGGCGATGCACCGTGACGGCTGGCGGGTCGTCTACGCCGAGAACGCGCGCGCCTGGACCGAGGCCCCGGAGACGGTCCAGCAGCTCTGGTCCCAGCGCTACCGCTGGTCGTACGGCACCATGCAGGCGATCTGGAAGCACCGCAAAGCGCTGGTGGAACGGGGCCCGTCGGGCCGCTTCGGCCGCGTCGGCCTGCCCCTGGTGTCCCTGTTCATGGTCCTGGCCCCGCTGCTCGCGCCGTTGATCGACGTATTCCTCCTCTACGGCATCGTCTTCGGCCCGACGCAGAAGACCATCGGCGCCTGGCTGGGCGTCCTGGCGATCCAGGCGGTCTGCGCGGCCTACGCCTTCCGCCTCGACCGCGAACGCATGACCCACCTCATCTCCCTGCCCCTCCAGCAGATCCTCTACCGGCAGCTCATGTACGTCGTCCTCCTCCAGTCCTGGATCACCGCCCTGACCGGCGGCCGTCTGCGCTGGCAGAAGCTGCGCCGCACCGGGGTCGTCGAAGCGCCGGGCGGCGGAGTGCCGAGGCCGCGGGCGCCTCATGACGGGGCCGATCAGAGGCCGGTGGGATGACGCAGAGTTACGAGCCGACGACAGGCGTGAAGACGTCGTACGGCATTCCGCGGCAGCGGACGGCAGAGCAGCCGGCACCCGCTGCCGTGAAACCCGGCCGGGACCGCTACCTGGACCTCCTCCGCTCGATCGCCCTGGTCCGAGTGGTCGTGTACCACCTGTTCGGCTGGGCATGGCTGACGGTCCTGTTCCCCTCCATGGGCGTGATGTTCGCGCTGGCGGGCGCCCTGATGGCCCGCTCGCTGAACCGCCCGGCATGGGGAGTGATCAAGGGCCGCATCCGGCGCCTCCTCCCACCACTCTGGGCGTTCAGCGCCGTGATCCTGGTGCTGATGTTCGCGGGCGGCTGGAACCCGGCGAAGGGCTCGGACGAGGGCCCCGTCTGGACCCTCCTCAAGCTGGTCAACTACGTCGTCCCGATCGGCGCCCCGCCCTTCCCCTGGAGCCTCGGCTCCCGGACGGGCCTGCTGGAGGACACCTGGGCGGTACAGGCGGCGGGCCCGCTGTGGTACCTGCGGGCGTATCTGTGGTTCGTGGTGGCATCGCCCCTGCTGCTGTGGGCATTCCGCAGGGCACCCTGGCCGACACTGCTCGCCCCGCTGGGCCTGACGGCCGTGGTGGGCACGGGACTTGTCACCATCCCCGGCGAAACGGGCAACGCGGTCACCGACTTCACGGTCTACGGCGGCTGCTGGGTCCTCGGCATCGCCCATCACGAGGGCCTGCTGGCACAAGTCCCCCGCTACCTCTCCGTCTCCTGCTCGACGCTGCTGATGGCCTTCGGCCTGTGGTGGGCATCCGGCCACCTGGGCCCCGACGGCTGGGACCTCAACGACATCCCGCTGGCCCAGGCGACCTGGTCCTTCGGTTTCGTGGTCATCCTCCTCGTCTACGCCCCGTCCTGGCAGGAACTGCCCGGCCGCCTCGCGAGGTGGGACAAGCTCGTGACGCTGTCCAACAACCGTGCCGTCACGATCTACCTCTGGCACAACATGCTCATCATGGCCACGGTCCCGATCATCGACCCCGTGTACGAGCTGCCGTTCATGCAGGGCGAGAGCGCGGTGGCGGCGCTCGACGCGACGTACATGGTGTGGATGTTCCTGCTGGTGTGGCCGTTGATCGGGTTGGCGATCCTGGCGGTGGGGTGGATCGAGGACATCGCCGCCAAGCGGAGGCCGAGGTTGTGGCCGGACGGGAGGACGAAGCAGGGGGCTCGGGGGAGTCACCGGGGGTAGAGGGCACGCCCTTGACGCTCCGTCGGGCCTTCGTGCAATCGACATCCGTGGCCAGCAGCTGCGTCAAGTCACGCGAGCGACTTGTCCGCCAGGATACGTTCCAAGGATCGTTGACCCGTCCAGCTCATGGGCGGGTTGCTTTCGACGTAGTACCAGACCAAGCCCATCGCTTGAACGAAAGCCCACGCTTTGCCTCGCTCCCATTCGAGGTCGTCGCTACCCAGGTGATCACGGAGTACCTGCCGTGGCCCGGCCTCGAGCAAATGCCACGCACTCACAAGATCCAGCGAAGGGTCAGCCGGTCCGAAGCCGCCAACGTCGAGAATCCCCGCAAGCCGACCGGCGGACACGAGCACGTTGCCAGGAATCAGATCGCAATGGGCCATGGCGTCCTCAGCCGCACCTCGCGGCAGATCACGCAAAGTTGCCCAGATACGGCGCAGCCGAGGGACATCCAGGAGTTGCTCACTGTGTCTGAAACAGGTCTCCATCCACGCGTCATGGGACTGCAGGTCGCCTCCTCGACCTGTGCCGGCGAACGTGCGGCCACGCGTGTCGATCGCGCGTAGCTCGCCGATGAGATCGGCCAAGTCACGGGCAAACGCAGACGATTCGCCTGGGTCCTCGTCGGCGGCCACGACGCCGGGCAGCCACGTCTGCACCGACCACGGAAGCGGGTAACCTGCCCCAGGTTCACCCAGCGCGACCGGCTCGGGCGTGGGGAAACGCGTGCGCCCCGCCAGCTCGCGGGCCGCTTCCGCTTCGGATTCCAGCCAGCGCCGCGTCGACTCGACGTCTGCGGACTCAAGAGGGAATCGGGCCGCGAACCGATTGCCAATGCGGAAGACGGCGTTGACCGTACCCTGCGCCGCGATGCTCCTGACCGGCAGGCTCCGCCACTCAGGAAACTGCTGCTCTACCAATATGCGCACCGTCTCAGGTGACACCGTCAGCTGGTTGGCGTGCATCTTCATGGTGGAAGCGTCCGCGGCACGATCTTCAACTGCAACCCATTTCTGTTCGCGGTATGCCGGGACACCCCCAGCCCTGCGGCGACGCGACTTACGGTGAGGTGATCGACCACGACGCCCTGCAGTGCCCACTCCAGCCCGCCCTGGGAGGTCTTCGCCCGCGGCGCAGCCACCTTCGAGGTGTCCTGCCGCCAAGTCCTCTCGCACGAGTCGCACCGACAGCGGCGGCGCACCCGCACCAGCAGCGTCGTGGGGCGGTGCCCGAACGGCTCATGCGCCAGCCGCCGCGTGACTGTGTCGCGCACCACGCCCTCCGACGGCGCACTTCCGGCACCACGGATCCGGCTCGAAGCGACCTATGACGGGCCACGACCAGGAAGAGTGGCCATGGCCTCGGTCACGATCTCCACGGAGTCCAGAACCCGCTGGCACCGATGGATAGCTTCGTCTTCGTCGCTGCCACCCGCCACCACCCAGCAGCCGAGCGCATTGCGGTCGAAGTTGGTCCGCTGCTCATGCACGACGTCTCCAGGCTCGACGCCGAGGACGAGACTCAGGGACTGATCCGCTGCGACCGTATCGGGTACGTGGACATCGACCACTCGGCCCGGTTTCGGTACGAAGTGGCGGACTGCCGCGCCGCGTGGCGAGACGGGGGAGAACACGGGGGGTGGATCGATACCGAGCGGTACCGATATGGCGAGTCGGTGGATGTCCATGCCCAGGGATATGGCCAGCAGTTCGTCGATCCGTGATCCGCCCACCCGGTTCTGCGATTCGATGATGCGCGGCCCGTCCTTGGTGATGCGGATCTCGGTGTGAGCGGGGCCTTCGACGATGCCCACTGCGTCGAGGAGTCCTTTGGCTGTGACTGCGACCTCCTCATTCCTGCGGGATCCGAGCTCGGCCGGCATGGAGTGGCCGACCTCGATGTTGTGGTGCAACAGTTTTCGGGTGACGGCCAGGACAAGGTGCTGTCCTTTCCAGGAGAAGGTCTCCACGCTGAACTCCGGGCCGTCGAGGTGCTCTTCGACGAGCATGAGGCCGTGTCCCGACTGCAGCGTCTCGCTCCAGACGGTGTCGGCCTCATCGGGGTGGGCCATGTGGAGGACTCCTGCGCTGCCTGATCCGCACACGGGCTTGACCACCACCTTGCCGCCGAATGCCCGGGCGATCAGCTTCAGGCTCTCGGCACTGTCCGCGATCCCGTAGCGAACCGGGCTCAGACCCTTCTCCTCCAGGCACCTCCTCATCAGGTGCTTGTCCTTCAGCCGCCAGACCGCGTGCAGGGGGTTGCCTCCCAGCCCCAGCAGCCGGCTGAGTCTCGCGGCCGGCACCAGTCCCTCTTCGCTGACGGACAGGATTCGCTGGAACGGATGGTGTAGATGCCGCTCCAGAAGGAGCCTTTCCACCGTGTCGTAGTCATTGACGAAGTCGGCGCGCAGGATCTCCGTGCAGTAATCCATGGACGATGGGCGGACCTTTTCGGCCGACTGGACGAACGTGATGTCGATGCCCAGAGAATGGTATCGTCGTAGATTCTTGAGAGTCCCACCGATGACGACCACTCGCTGAGGGTCCGGCACTTTCCTCTCCTTTATGTCGTTGGATCACCAAGAAGGCAAGCCGTCGACGCGCCCCCCTTCAGCGAAATGACCCTCTTGCTGGCCAGATCTATCCTGGCTCGACAGCCGGTCGTGACACCGTCGACGCAGAATGGATTCACCACCAATTTCCCGAGCATTTCGTGGGAGTTGCCGGAATCGTCGTGCATGATGTCAACCGCGAGTTCGACAGATTCGACCACCTCCTGGGCCACGAAGTACTCCGTTTCGATGGCTGAGCGGACCCTGGAATCCCACTCGTCGGCATCGTACTCGTAGCCGAAATTGACTTCCTTCGCACTGTATCCCGCGGAGCCCTTGAGTACGAACCGGTTCTGGTGAGTTACCAGGAGGTCGTACATGGCCACTCTGCTTCCGTGCCAGTCAACCTCGGCATCGCGTACGATCCGGGTCCACGGAACGACTCGCTGAACCAGTCGGACATCTTCCGCCGACATCCAGGGCAGGCCTTCGGAAAGCATTGCGAGGATCTTCTTCGAGTCGAGCAGACGGGCTGTCTGGGACGGGATCCCGCGCAGGCCCAGCGAAGTCAGCTCGCGTATGCCCGACAAGTCCCAGCCTTCATCAAGTGACTCCCGCTCGGAATACTGGAAGATGGCGAGCGGGTTGGAATCGCCCAGCTTGATCTCGTCGAGATGGGATCGGAAGTCAACATTCTTCGCGGTCACACCATGGTCCCGCAGGAGTTCCAGCTGTGCTTCGACTTGGGCCCGCGGCCTGCCGGAATCCTCGCCAGAATTGATGAAGGCTGCCGACTGGGCGGTGCCAAGGGTGGCAGCCGACTTGGAAATGAGCCGAGCCAAGGAAGCGTAAGGATCAGTGCCTATCAGCTGAGGCTGACCCGATTCCGTAGCGACCTGACTCCAGATCCTACGGTGCACCTCGAACTGCACCATGCCGCCGAACCCGGCACCGACATTGAGCTCGATGAACTTCGGGCCGTCCGCAGAGATGATGACATCACCCCTGGCCATGTCGGCGGAATGGTCGTGTTCGTATTCTTCGTCCAGGAATTCACGAGGAAACTCTGACGGATTCGCCCGTAATGCCTGCATTCTGGCCGCCGAGTCGTCGCCCAGCAGCCGGACCGCCTTCTGGTGCAGGGCAACAAGCGCTGTCGTTGATGCCGTCAGATCCGCGTACTCGGCACGCGGCAGCGTCAACGGATACATTGCAGCGGGAAATCCTCCGGCAGTAATCACTGGTAATTGATCCACGTACAGGTCGACCAGTCGGCTCCGCGGATAATCCGCAGTGTACTCTTTCAAGCATTTCAACACGGCGTTTCCTTTCAGCGAATCAGAACCCTCTTGAGGTGTCGCGACCGATCGGTGAAAGCATTCCTGGAGTGAATCATCCTCCAGTTGTCCCATACCAGAAGGCAGTTGGTTTCGATGGACACCGCAAAGTGCTCGGCGTCGAAATACTTCTTGCCTTCTTCCAGGTAGTTTTCCAGTACACCGTCCCCTGTCTTTGTCACGTTGTTGTAGGAGTACCTGAGGATGGTCTGTCCGTTCCTTGTCTCAAGGCTCGGGTGAGTCGAGTTCACGTGTATGCCTTTCATGGACAGTCCTTCGGATGAATGCCAGTTGTAGCTGCGAGCCCGCAGCTCCGCGAGCTGAGCATCCGAAAGTCCCGCAAGGAACCGGTATCCGTCCGCCAACGTCGTCTCCCCACCTTGACCTTCGGCTTGTTTGACACCCCACAAGGCGAGAAATCGAGGGGGGTCGCCAGCGAACTCGTACGCTTCGGTGTGAGGAACAAGTGGTTGAGTGTTCTTCGAGTGATAGACACCATCCATTCCCGGCTCGGGCTTCAAGTCCCAGACAAGTGAGCCGTCGTACTGGGGAACGAACTCGCCGAGTCGGCCGAGGAGCCCAAGGTAGTCGTACCTCTCCGGCGCACCATGAACGTAGACGTAGCCGTTCGCGTCGAGCAGGGCGTTCAAGTACTTGAGCAGCCGTGGTCCGATTAGGTTCGTTTCAAGATGTTCCGACAGATTCAGGCTGCTCACGGGAAGAGTGCTCATCTTCTTCGCTCCTCAAGCAGTGTTCGACGTTCTGGGGGGATCAATCCGGTGTGTCTTCCGGTTGGTGATTTCCTGAATGACACCACGCGCGATCGCGTAGGAGCCCTGCTCCGTGCGTGGGTTGATGCCGACGAGACGGTTGTGATGCATGTGGAGGATGCTGCGATAGGGGGCTGGAGCCGTGCCCATCCGGCCATCGGCCATCAGGCTTCGGATCAGGCGGCCGTAATGGGCGAGGGGTGCTGCTCGGCGCTCCCAGATCTCCAACAGCCGCTCTCCGCCGGGTAGGTGCAAGGGCCCGCCTTGTTCGAGGATCGGGCCGAACAGATCGATGGCGTCCTGCCGGTACTGCTGGAACATGAGGTGGTGCTCATCGTTCTTCGGATAAGCCGCCGACAGCCATTCCTGCCAGCCTTCTCCGATCATTCGCGACGTCAGGTCGAGATGGTTGGCTGCGAGCAGAAGTTCCACCGGCAGGTCGAGCAGGCCCTGTTCGCGCAGAACGAGTTGGTCCACGGCCGCACGGGAGTCGGCGAAAAACGCGCGCTCGGCTGATTCGATCGCGTCAGGGCCGCCGTAGCGGGCGATCTCGGGCCGATAGTCATGAACGGAGATCTCGCGGAGCGATCCGGCCGCGGCCAGCTGATCGGCCCACCTGTGCACGGCGGGCAGCAGCCTGGAGTTCAGGTCGGCCGGCGTTCCGTGGAAACGGATACGTAGATGAGGTTCCGGCTCTCGATAGCGGATGAAGAACCATCGGTCGCAGACCGTCTCCGCTGATTCGAGCAGTGCGGGCAGGTGACGGGAGATGATCTCGTCATGGCGGTCGACGCCGGCGTGGACCTTGAGGTACAGCCAGTTGCCGCCCAGACGGCACACGCGTCGAGTCATGGCCGGATCGGCAGCGGTCTTCAGGGGCAACGCCGACCTGGCCGCCGGAAGGAGACGCTGCGGCACGGGCTTGAGCGGGACCGCCAACTCCACTGCGTGCCCGCCGGCCCACCCGGTTCCGTACCGGCCACCGAGTGGGCTCTCCCGGATGGTCACGCCGTCCGAGTTCCTGCGCAGTTCGTCGCGGAGAAGGCGGAGATCGGCGGACGAACCGAGGTCCAGCGGGAGCAGTTGGTCCCCATGTGCCATCTCGACCTTGTCCGGCACGGCCCAGGCGTCGCGCCACCGGTCGATTGCCTCTCGCCACGCCGGCCAGGGCAGGGCCGCATCGCCGAGCGGCGCATCGGGCAGCCATCGGGCAGGGGACAGGACGGTGCGTCCGTAGCGGATCCGCGGCAGGAAGGGCAGCCGCTCGGCGATCGCGCCCCAACTCCACAATTTCCATCGTGGGGTGTGGTACGTGCCGATCTCGTACAGCAACCGGATGGGGTTCGGCGCCGTGGTCCGCGAATTGTTCGCGTTCAGCATCAACGGAACGATCTCTTCTCCGGTCCTCAGGGAGGCGACGAAGAACCGGTCCCCCTGGACACCCACCGCGAGATCGTCGAGCCGCAACACATGAGGCTCGCTGCCGTCCGCGAACACCCCGACGGCCAGGGTGTTCTGGAGGAGCTGCGGTACTTGAGCGACGTTGGCGTGTCGGGCTTCGACGGTGGCGCCGAGGAGCTGGGCCGGCATTGCGGGCCGCCAGTCCTCTGCGAGTTCGCGCACGTGCTCCGTCAGGGGGGCGCGCAGTTCTGGCAAGAGGTGGAGGAACCGGCCGGACAGTGCCCCGGGGCGGGTGTAGTTCAACGGCGAGAGCACCAGGCGGAAGTCACCGGACTGGAGCTGCTCCGTGGACTCGGCGAAGAGCCGCGCGACCGGTTCGATATACGTGGCCGGCTCGTCCTCGGCGCCGGGCCTTGCCAGGTATCCGGCCAGTTGGGCATCGATGAGGACTTCCACTTCCCCGCGGGCGGCAGCCCGCTGGGCCAATCCGGACAGCAGGTTGTCATGGAGGGCATCCGACCCGGCTTGGTGCGTGGACCTTCGGTCGCTGCGCGGGGCCCGATATCCGCTCGGCGGACCAAGCCCTGCGTGCGGGTCCAGCAGCTCCTTGATCGGAACGAGCCCGCGAAGTCCGTACCGCTCGCGGAAAGCCGCATGGTATTCGGTCAGAGGGGGCGTCTGCGGTCGTGCCAGCCGCCACGCCACGGACGCCGCCTCCTCCAACTCGGCAGCGACCTGCCGGGGCAGCACGATCTCGGCATCCATGCCGAGATCCACGTGGACAGGCCGGTCCACCGTGTGGATCTCGCGCATGGCCCCGGCCACCGAGAGGAATTGCACATGACCCGTGCCGACGGGTGCCCCGGCGTACCGGCCCAGCGCGCTGCTGATCCTGTCAAGTGCCGTACGGGCGGAGTGGGTTCGCAGACCGGAAAGTACGTCCAGGACATGGCGGATCGGATCACCGGCCGTTGCCGGCGGACACAGCTCGGTCAGTAAGAACCCCCGTTCGACCAGTTCGGACAACGCGGTCTCGATGGCGGCCTCTTGCTCGCCGGGATGTGTGGTGGAAAGCCGGTCGACCAGCTCGCGGTAGGGGAGGGGGGTCCGGGCAGCGGCCATGGCCGCCTCGACCGTGCCGACGTACGGCACGGAGATCTCGCAGGGATGAGGTCGCCGCGCGTCGTCCTCCCCGAGCGTGGGGAACATGACCAGTCGTTCACCCTGCACTGAGCACAGGTCGTTGGCCACCACGCGCAGTTGCGAGCGTACAACCGGGTCTCGGTGCAGCTCCCGGATCACCTCTGTCAGCCAGGCCAGGTCGGGCCGGACATGTTTGCGGTGATCATTGCCGATCCGGACCTTGGCATCCTTGGCGAATCGGACCGATGCGACGCCCGCCATCAGACCGAACGGCGTCGCTCTGCTACGCATCCGGCTCAAATAGCGAACTGCCGAAGCAGCGGCCCGCCTGAGCTGTTTGGTTTTCACCGGGGCACCCGAGATCACCTTGTCCAGCGTCCCGCTCAGAGAAAGGCTGGAAACCGAGATAGCTTCCCGTGCCACGGGGTCGTTCGCCACCTGTGTGAGAAACGCCCGAAGTTCCTCGACGTTGTCCATGTCCTCAGGCAGGCACGGTGCCGCGCCGTCGAGAGGAAGCAGCGACAAACGAGCCACAACGGATTCGGGGGCCCGGAAGACGGTCGCCACTACTTCACCCCCGTCTTGCGGTGCTGGGAGATTTCCGTCATCGACGTGTCGCTCACTGAACGCTTGCCTGGAGGACCAGTTCACGCAGACCGTCACTGTCGCCGACGGTGTGCAGCTCCCTGGCCACCAGCGCTTCGAAATCGCCCCGGGAATACAGACCGGCGCCGTGCACAACGATGGGGTCGTCGGCCACCAGGGACCGGTCGACGGCGTTCAGGACGCCCGTCATCGCCATGATGAGCGACCACTCCTGCACCAACGTCGGGTTGGCCGGGATGCGCACATCGGCGTCGGCCAGGAGTGAGCGCACGAGTCCGTAGCGTTCCAGGCACTCGGCGAGCGACACGACGATGCCGCTCCCGCCATGGGATTGGATCAGCGCGTTCATACGCGGCGATGTGACCGGGTTCCGTGTGTAGAACGTCGGGTCGAGCACCTCGGTGGGATCGAACGTGCGTGCAGGGAAGTGATCGTCGCCGTTCTGCGTGTACAACCCCGAGCCGGATTCGAAGGCGTACGCGGGCGGGCGGTAATCTCCGTTCCCCAGCAGGCTCGTCACCATGTCCGGTGTGCCGAGATGCTGCACCAGCAGATAGCGCGACGGCCGGCCGACGGAGTCTCCGAGTAACTCGCGGCCGTAAGCGTGTCCCAGGAGCCCGTACGCGCTCGACACCGAATGCGCGTGCAGTCGGGGTCCGCTGCCCTCCTCAGTGAGGAAGTCTGCTTCCACGAAAGCCCGGACGACGTCGGCGACCAGGTAGTTCTCCAACTGCATGGTGTACCAGAGATTCGTCTTGGCAGACGCCTCCAGGATGCCTCTATGCTCGTCCACGACGCCTCGGGCGATGGTCTTCACGAAATGCGGAGCAGCACCGTCGTAGAGGGCGACGGGGTTGCGCGCCCGCAGAGCGGGATCCGTAAAGAGTTCCGTGGCACGGAGTTTGTACGTCGCGCCCGCTGGAACGAGGACGACGATGTTGAGCTGGTCCGATCGCACCAGACCGAGTTTAATCGCCCGGAGAACCGCATCCCGCAGTGCCACGGCCTTGTTCGCGGAAGACGGGGTTAGGATGGTGACCCGCTCACCGGTGTCCTGGATGAACCGGATGGCCCGCGCCACGATGATCAGCGAGGCGAATGTCTTCGTCGTGTTCGTCGCGGGGTTCTGCGTGAGGTCGAGCAAGGAGAGTTCACGCCCCTGATAGCCCGGCAACGATGTGAGTGCCATGGCAGAGGCGTCCAGGTACGAGCGCATCAACGGGGTCAGCTCGGGCAATCTTGCACCCGGCATGAATTCACCCGAGTCGTCCGGCCCGACATCACCGATCAGTGTGTCGAGCGCTTTCTGAATCTCCGCGTAATAGTTCGCGAGTGCGTTCTCGATCAACATCTTCCGCTCCCTGTGGTCGCGGGCATGGCGGGTCCAGGACAACCGCCAGCGCTTGCCGAGTCCTTCCGGGGTAGCCACTCGTGATCCTGAGGTAGCCCGGACCATGTTGTCAACGTTTGGCTACAGTGATGTCGTAGGTTGGTAGGCCGGGTCAAGTCCGGCCCGCGTCATCATTTGCACAGGTCAGAGAAGATCTTCACGCGCTGTTCGGCGTGGTCGGTCCGTAATGCTGCTGTAGCCAAACGTTGACAGGGTGGCCTGCGTTGGCTCAGGATCACGAGGGACCACCCCGGAAAGACTGTGCAACGAGCCAACGGACCCGACACGCAAGGGGAGTTGTATGCCCTTCGCACCTGTACGCAACCTGGTTGAGCCGCCCCTTCCGTCCCGACTGCCACTCCACGATAGGCTTCGCCTGGGCGCGGATTATCTGTGGCGGAACAACGGAAACCCGCTCCTTCGTCAGTTCCGGGTGCGTTGGGACACGCGCCGCTGGGCGACGCTGCCCGCCATCCGATCGGACGTCGGCGGCATGTCCATCACCTACGCCGGGCTCGCCGAGGGGCAGGCGTACACCCTTGACTTCACCGAACAACGGCGTGCAAGAAATAGCGTGGCCGCTGTGCGGGATTCGCGCCGGATAGCGGGACGCGATCATACGCGTCTAGAGCGACTTCCCGACAGTGATATCACCATCGTCGGCACCACTGCGCCCAATGTGCGTCGTCTGCCTGGGGAATCCTCCTTTGTTCTTCCCATGCGGATCCACTTCGTCGTCGATTTCGATGAGGACGTCGAGGCTGTGCTCGGGCGAATCGCCCGAGGCGAGCGAAGAAATTTCCGGCAGAGATGTCGGCAACACGACTGGCAGCTGGGCATCGAGCGTGATCCGGCCTGGTTCGAGTACTTCTACGACCGGATCTATCGGGCCACCATGTCTGAGCGGCATGGCGATCGTCAGCGCATCGAAAGCAAGGAGTCCGCTTACGAGTGCCTCTTCAGGAACGGCATTCTCTTCGTCCTCAGCATGGATGGTGAGCGTGTCGGCGGCCATCTGTGTCACTGGGACCAGAAGACTGGTGTGCTGACGTCCCGGCTGCTCGGCGTCGTTGACGGAGCGGCCGAGCATTATGCCGCCGGCGCATTGAAGGTCATGCATTTTCTGCTGATTAGATGGGTCGGGGAAAATGGTATTCGCCAGCTGGATTTCCAGGGCACCGAAGCATTTCTGAGTAAAGGTACGTATCAGCTGAAACGTCTCTTCGGTACGAAGGTCGTCCTGCCGCCCAACCATTTCGGCGACAAGCGGCTGTGGCTTCAGGTGCGACGTGATACCCCGGAAGTTCGGGATTTTCTGGTCGCGAACCCATTTCTGGTGGTTCCTGAGGACGGAGAGCTGGAAGCGGTGTACTTCCACGACAGCGACCGGCCGGTCTGCACCAGTTACAAGTCGGATTCGCCCGGCGTGGCGGGTCAACGCCTCATCGACTTGGACGAGTTCTTCGACGAGAGGTGAGTCGACAGCATGAACATTCTCATTCTGCACACCCTGTCGGACTCTTTCGTCGACTACGCGCACAACATCGATCACTTCCAGCACGACGTGGTGTACGTCGGCACGCCGGAGCGACTGGCCACCACACCCCGAGATGTGCCGGCCAGCCGTCTCGAACGCGCGGCAGGCGGCGATCCCGCGGCCGCGGTGCTCGCCGCAGTGGCCGGTCTACCGAAGCCCGATATCGTCATCGGGCTGTCGGAGCTCGATATCATCCCGGCGGCGCGGGTGCGGGAGGCGCTCGGGGTTCCCGGGGCCACCGTGCACGACGTCGGACCGGTCCGGGACAAGGTCGTCATGAAGTCCGCGGTCGCCGAGGCCGGTATACGGATACCGAGATTCGTAGCACTGGGCGAGGCGCTCCGCCGACCCGCCCCCGGCCTTTGGACCGGACGGACCGTACTCAAGCCGCTAGCCGGTGCGTCCAGCAAATGGACCTACACGTATCCCACCCTGGCGGCGGCTTTGGAAGCCGTTCGACAGTGGCAACTGCCAGTGCCCGCCGACGAGTTCGAGGTCGAGGAGTTTATCGACGGGCCGATCATGCACGTGGACGGTCTGCTCGCGGACGGGCGGCCTCTGGCCATCCAGGCAAGTCGCTACGTGGGCAATTGCCTGGACTACGCCGAAGGTTCGGCCCTCGGCTCGGTGCAGGTCGATACCACCACTAAGTTGACGGAATGGACCATACGCTGCCTTGCCGCGGTCGGTATCAGGCATGGTCCATTCCACCTTGAGGCGTTCGAAACCGCGGACGGTCCGGTGTTCCTGGAGGTCGGTGCCCGCTGCGGGAGCCGGGGCACCGTCGACGCGTTTGAGCTGGCCCACGGTATGCGGCTGCCGGGCGCCGCGGTCAGGCTGCTTGTCGACGGGCCCGCAGCTATTCAGGCGGCACGGATGCCGGAACCCGACGAGCGCTATGGCTGGTTCACCTTTCCCGGGCACCTGCTGGGTTCGCGGTACTGCCGGATCACAGGAGAGGAAGTCTTTCGCGATGATCCGCTGGTGCGGTACTGGGATCAGCGTCGTCCGGACGAACCGATCAAGCATGAGGTGTCGTATTCCTACGCCAACGTGCCGCTGGGAGGGTTGCTTGGTCCGGCTCCGACCACTGCTCTGCTCACCTATCTGCGCCGTTTGTTCCAAGAGGTACGAGTGGTGCCGCACGGGCCGGCCGTCCGATCCCGAGAGCCTTTGGACCCCACCCCTCCCGTGGAAGGACCGCGGACACATGTCAGTCGTAGCCCTCGCTGATTGCGCGTCGACCCTCTCCTCCGCCCTGCGTGACCGGGGCCTTTCGCCGTTCATCGGCACACCGTGCGGAATTCTCGCCCCGCTCTACGCTCGGCTGCAGAGCGACCCCGGCGTGATGACGATGCCGAGAGAAGACAGTGCGATCGGTGTCGCGGCCGGCTGTGCCATGGCCGGGCGAAGCCCCGTGGTTCTGATGCAGAACTCCGGTCTCGGCCAGTCCGTCAACGCCATCGCCTCGCTGGTCGTCCCCTACGCCGTGCCCCTTCTGCTCATCGTCGGCATGCGAGGCACTGGGTCCGATGCGACTCCCGAGAACGAAGTGATGGGACGTATGAGTGAGATCTTCCTCAAGGAGTCCGGGATCCCGTTCCGTCGACTCGACCCCGCTGACTTACTGGACCAGGTCTCGTGGGGCCGGGATCTCGTTGCAGACTGGCGGAGTCCGGCCGCGCTCCTGGTTCCGCCGGCATTGTTCGGGTGGCAGCCATGAACAAACACGACGTGATCAGCGCGGTGATCGCTACCACGACCGACGAGCCGATTGTCTTTACGACGGGCTTCGCGTGCCGGATCGCCCAGAGCATTGCTGACCGGCCCGGTCACTTCTACATGACCGGAAGCATGGGCCTGGCTGCCGACATCGGGATCGGTGTCGCCCTGTCGTCCGACCGGCGGGCGGTGGTCGTCGACGGTGACGGCAGTCTCGCCATGAATCCCGGCTGTCTGCTCACGGCCGGGAGTCTTCCGGACCTTCGCCTGCTGCACGTCGTTCTGGACGACCAGATCTACGAATCCACTGGAGGGCAGCAAGCTCCGTCGACGCACGTCGACTTCTGTGAGCTGGCGCGGGCGGCCGGGTATAGCTCGGCACACCATGTCGGCGACCTCCCGACTCTGCGGCGAGAGCTGCCCCGGCACCTACGGTGCGATGGCCCCACCTTGGTCCATTGCTCGATCGTGGCAACCGGTGCACCCAATCCGGGACCGCGTATCGCTCTAGGTCTGCCGCAGATCGCGGCACGGTTCGCCGAGCATCTCCAGGCCGCGGTCGATTGATGGTGTTCGATCGGCACCAGCCGTGAGTGGAGAGTGGTTCGACATTCGAGGGAGCGGCTCGACATTCAATCGTATGTTCGATAGTGGTGGCGTCGAAGGTGATCTGCCCCACTCCCTGGAGGGTGAACCGGCTTGAGCGAGACATCGGCGCTGGAACGGGTAAGACTGGGTGGACGCTTCTGGCGCCTGTGGTGGGCGAACGCCGTCAACAGCGTGGGCGACGGTGTCTTCGCCGCCGCGATGCCCCTCCTGGCCGTGACCGTCACCAAGGACCCCCAGCAGATTTCGCTGATCTCTGCCGCCAGTTACCTGCCTTGGCTATTGGTGTCCCTGCCTGCCGGCGCAATCGTCGATCGCTACGATCGCGCCACTTTGATGTGGCGATTCCAGGCCTTCCAGGCGGTTGTGGTCATCGCGGTCGCTGTGGCAACGGCCGCGGACAAGGTGTCGATTCCAGCTCTGGCCGTGGCCGGTTTCCTGCTCGGCAGCGCACAGGTTGTCATCACCAATGCCGCACAATCCGTGCTGCCTCAGGTTGTTCCGGCGGAGCGTCTGCAGCGGGCGAACGGCAATCAGTACATGGTCCAGACCGTAGGTGCGACTTCTCTGGGGCCGCCACTCGGCAGCATGCTCTTCGCGCTGACAGCCGCCCTGCCGTTCGTCGTGGACGCGGGCTCCTTCGTGCTGTCCGCCATCCTGCTGGCAAGCCTCCCAAGAGCCCTCGTTCACATCACTCGACGTGCGCCGATGCGTACTCAGGTGGCCGAAGGGCTGAGGTGGCTCAGCCGCCACAAACTCCTCAGAACCCTTGCCATCCTCCTTGGCGTGAACAGCTTCTGCAATCGGCTGGGCCTCGCGACTCTTGTCCTCTTCGCCACTCAGACTCTCCATCTGAGCAACCGTGACTACGGACTGGTGCTCGTCGGGGAGGGGGTCGGCAGTCTCATCGGTGGCCTGGCCAGCGTATGGATCGCCCGGAGAGTGGGATCCGTGCGCGCGTTCGTGCTGGCACTCGCAGGCAACGTGGCTGTCTATGTCGGCATGGGGCTCGCCCCCAATGGGGCGTCGCTCGCAGTGATGCTGGCGCTCTGTGGATTCATGATCACGCTGTCCAGCGTTGTCACGGTCAGCCTCCGCCAGCAGATCATCCCCGGACAGCTGCTCGGCCGCGTCAACAGTGTTTTCCGGATGCTCGGTTGGGGGCTGATGCCGCTTGGCGCCCTTGTCGGTGGGTTCATGGCACAGGAGTGGGGTCTTCGCGCCCCGTTCCTGCTCGCCGCCGCTGTCCGTGCCCTCGTCCTGGTGCCGGCGCTGCCCATCCTGATCACCGAAGCCCGCGCCGTACGTGAGAAGTTCTGAACACGGATCACCGGGGCGTCAGCGGTCGCCGTCCTCCGTGGGATGTGGGATCCCTTTTCGGGCCATCAGATCATCCAGAGCGGCCACGAGGTCCTCCATGGTGACCGGTTCACCACCGGAGTGACGCAACGCGGCCTGTTCCCCGCCGAGTGCCAGAAACCCCTGGCGCAGGGCGCTCGCCAGCAGCGCCGTCTTGATCTTCTCCAACTCGTCGGCGAGGGCCTCCCCTTCAAGCTTCGAAAGGAACCCGTGTTCCACGCCGTAGAACCGCTCCAGGGGTCTGCTGTACTCCTCGCGAGCACTGCGCTGGCCCTTGACGAGGAAGCCGATCAGGGTGTGCGCGAGGCCGAGTTCCTCGGCGATCCTGCGATAGCTGTCCCCCTCCGGGGAGGACGAGTCGGCCCGGCGCTTGCGGAGCAGATCGAGGCGTTGGCTCACCATCTGCCGGTAGAACTCCACCCTCGCCTTGCTCTCCCGCGGCGGCTGCTGCGGCTCGGCGCCGCCCAACAATGCGCGCACGCGGTCCGGCCCGACGCCGGTCGCCGTGGTGATGGCCGTGACGTCGAGGACCTGGTCCAGGCTGTACCCGACGCGCTGGGCTGCCTTCTCGATACCGCGCAAGAGCTGAGCGATATCAGCCGCTGTCACCTCGCGGGAGCGATCGTTCACCTGAGGGTCTCCAGGGGGCCGGATTGACGGATGCGCGCCCGTAGCGTATCCGCCCCGTCTCCTCTACGACCAAGAGTGCAGTCATTCGTTCAGGAATGTAGTCATTCGTTGACGGCCGGCTATGCGCGAGTGGCGGCATGTGCCTCGGTGGCAAGGGCCGCAGCTTCGAGAACCAACGGATGGGTCAGGTGCTGCGCCACGCGTACGAGGTGTTCGCGCTCGGCGGTGGGGTCGATGTCCGTGCCGGGCAGCCGAGAGAGGCGGGTCCGGGGCGGAATGGTCGGCAGGGCCTCGGCGCGGGCTTGCGCTGCGTGCAACATCGTCGCGGCTGCTTGCGCTGCGACCAGGTCCCAGTCGCCGCCGTGGTGTTGCGGCGTGACTCGATGTCGAGGTCCGGTCTGTGCCAGCCGGGCAACGGCCAGGGACGGGGAGCGGCTCCACCAGGGGCTGAGTCGCCCCACACCGTCGTTGACCTCCACCATGGTGGAGTTGAGGCCGAGATCGGTGTAAAAGCGCGTCCATAGGGAGAACCACCTCGGTGCGAACACCGCATGTTCGTGCTCCCCGGCGGTCGGGTCCTTCTTGACGACGAGGTCGTGCAGAGGCTGTAGGGCCCTTTGGGCGCGTCGCTCGGCGCGACGTCTGCGCCAGACCAACGAGGTCAGAGCGATGTCGGTGGCGACGCAGCCGGCCATGGTGGCCAGCCAAGCGCTCTCGTCCAGCCGGTCGAGGCGGTGAGGACCGGTGGCAGAGCCGATCATGGCGACTGCTGTGACGAGGGCGTTCACCAGGTCGAAGCCCAGAGCCACAGTGAGCCACCCGAGTGCTCTCCTCAGACTCTCGACCATGTTGGTGTGGCCGGGGATCCGCACCGATCGGCACTGGTGCACGGTGACGGTGACGGTGGTGATCAGTGTGGTCCAGTAGACGGCATACAGTGCGCGGACCTCGGGCACATGGGCGTGGCCAGCGGCGAAGGTCAGGGGTGTGGCCGGACTTGGAGCAGCATGCAAGTACAACGCGGTCATGACAGTGACGGCGCCGACGTAGACGGGCGCCCACCGGGTGGTTGTGCGGCGCAGGAGATCAGGTGCTCGCCTTTCGGGTTGCCAGAGCCGGCTCATGGCGTGCGCGTGGGCGACGCACACCAGGGTGCTGACAAGGAGCAGGAGGGCGCCGATGTTGGGAGAGTGCAGCATCCGGCCGACGCTCCGGTACACGACCGGCGTGTCGAGCAGGAGGGTCAGCCCGGTGAGGCCGAGCACGCCAGCGCTCAGTCGTAGCGTCCACTCCCGCTGGTGGCGTACAGCCAGCCCTTTGACGGTACCGAGCCCCAGTGTGGTCGCCGCAAGGATCAGGTTGGCGACCGTGAGGAGTGTGCTCGTCACAGGAAGCGGCTGTTGCTCAGGGCGGCGGCAAGTGAGCCTGTGCTCTTGCTCGTTGTGTCGAGGTCGAGCAGCAGGAGTACTACACGTGCGAAGACCTCGCACGTGTGTTCCTCGTCGTGCTTATAGCTGGCGCGCAGCTTTGCGGGCCGGGTGAGCAGGTCGTCACGGACCCTGGCAGGTAGGACGGCCATCTGATTCTCGAGGTCCTGGAGGGTCACGCCGTCGAAGTGGCTGTGCACGGCAACGGTGGACGCGGTGGATTCGATGGCGGCCGGGCCAGTCACATCGGCAGGGGATAACTCGCCCGCATCGGCGGGGAATAGGTGGCGCACCTCATGCAGAAGGACGTGCGCCTGATGGCGGAGGCTGAGCCGGTCGCTGATGCCGATATGGTCCGTGTCCTTGCCCTGCACGGCTATGCCCGTCACGTGGGGCGGCAGACCGGGCAGCAGGAACAATTCGACCTTGCGGTTTCGCAGATATGCGACGGCGTCCAACACGTCTTGTGGCCCTGCCCCGGGCCGTAGGCCGAGTCGGTCATGGAAGGCTTCGAGGGCTGCGCGGCGTTCACGGGACCAGGCCCGGTGTTTGCGTAAGGCTTCACCTAAGCTCATCGGCGGGTCGACCCTCCCTGTCCAGCCGGGAGGTGGTGCGGAACAGGCGCTGCCGCCGTGTCATGGAGCGTCCGGACGATGTAGGCCGTCACCATATTTTCTCCCCCGTCCCCTGAGCAGGTCATGCCTGGGTCAGGGGAGCGAAGTTATCAGCCTGCGCCGTGTGAAGTTGATGCATGAGACAGGTTTTTGCGCGGACTTGAGGTTTCCAACCTCTCCCATACCTTTCCTTCACCAGTTGCTTCTTTGCCGGTAACCGCCTCACATTTCCTTCCTCGCAAGGCGTGTCGGAATCTGCCGACGGGGACGTTAGAGGCCGTTGTCTTTTCGATCTTGGGAGATGCGCGTCGAACGGGAGTCCCGATCGGGTGGTCGCGGGGTGCTGGCTGCATACGAACAGGGCCTCCTGAACAGCTCGTTGGTGTCGAATCACCGAGCAGCAGGAGGCCCTGGTGCAGCAGTCTTGCGTGCCGATGGCCGGGCAGCCCAGTGCGGTCACCTGGGAGTGTGACTGTCTGGCTCACCGGTTCGGAAACGCCGCCGACAACGGGACGCGCCAGCCTCGCTACCCGACGGACATGACGGACGGGGAGTGGGCCGTGGTCCCCCCGCTGCTGCCGGTGCCGGGCTGGATGCGTGGCCGGGGCCTGGTCCCTATGGCGCCGCCGACATCAGGTCCGTGCCCGCGACTGTCACTACCGCCGACGCGGGGTCACGGCATGAAGATCCACAACTACGGCTGGAGTATTAAGAGGTGGGTCACGTCGTGCCGCGGACGTTCAAGCTTGGTGTCAGGACGATAGGGGGTGGCAGTTCGCCTGCGAGGAGCTGGTCGACTTGGTGGATGGCCACTTCGCCCAGCCGTCGCTTGTCGAGGTGGAGGGTGGTCAGTGGCGGGTCGACCAGATCGACGACGCTCAGCCCGTCGTAGCCGACCAGTGCGCAGTCGTCCGGTACGTGAACGCCGATGCGGCGGGCAGCCCGGAGGGCGCCGATCGCGACCAGGTCGTTGAAGGCGACCACGGCGGTGATGTCTGGGCGCGCGGCGTACAGCGCCTCGAAGGCGGCGGCGCCCCCGGCCGGGGACTGCTCACCCATGACGACCCAGCCCTCGTCGACCGGCAGCGCGTGTTCGCTGACGATGTCGAGGAAGGTGCGGTGCCGGACCATCGGGGCGCTCAGGCACTCGCAGTCGATCATGCCGATCCGGCGGTGACCCCGGTCGATGAGGTGCTGCAGCCCGGCCCGGATTCCGGCCGCGGTGTCGATGTGGACCAACGCGTGGTTCGACGAGTCCAGCCCGCGATCGACTATGACCAGCGGCACGCTACCCACGTACGGTTCGAGCTGCGCATCGGAATGGCTGATGTAGCCGACAAGAGCGTCAACCTGTTGGCTGAGTGAGCGGACCAATGCCAGCTCCCGGGACCGGTCGTTCTCGGTGCTGGCCACGAGCACCTGCCAGTCGCGTTCGTCCGCGGCCGCAATCACTCCTGCCACGAACTCCGGGAAGAAGGGGTTGACCACGTCGGGGACGATGAGCCCGACGGATACGACGTCCGGTCGGACCAGCCCCCGGCCGAACCGGCTGGGCCGATACCGCAGCTGCCTTGCGACATCGAGCACGCGTTGCTGAGTGGCCGGGTCGATCTCCCCCTTGGCGTTGATCGCCCGGGAGACGGTCTGATGGGACACGCCTGCCGCCCGAGCCACGTCGCGGAGCGTGACGCGCTTGACGGTCTTCGCAGCCCGTACCGGCTGGTCTTCCGTTTCCCGCTGTCCGGCCACGCTGCCCACTCACTTCCGTTCTGGTGCCGCCCTGTGCCCAAGTCAATCAGGCTCACCGGCCCGCCGCGCCACCACCCGACCGGCACTGCACCGGCAGCAAGGCAGCGCCGGAGCGCCGTCGGCGGATCGTGAGTAGTCCGGCGGCTGGCGTTGACGGAATCCGGTCGCATGAGCAAGACTTCCGTTAGCGGTCACGTTAACGGTAACGAAGCAGACGAAGGAGAGCGCAGTGGCTTCTTTGAGGGGCCCCTTACCGCACGAGCCCCACCAGATGTTCCGTGGCGTGTTCTGCGGCTGGCACACAAAGGCCGGCGTCTTCTCGGCGCTGCCGGATGCACCTGTGGAGCCGGACGATCCGCAACGGCAGCCTTGGTGGCGCCGACTGATGGTTCGGCGGCAGAAGCCGAACACCGACGAATCTTCGCTCCGTCGGTCCACGGCGCGTCCCCGGGGCTGTCCTGTTCCCGGCGGGGATAGCCGGAGCTGACAAGAAGTGTTCCCTGATTCGAGGTTCAGCTCCTCCAAGGGCCGGATCGCGGGTGAGTCCGCGGTAGCGAGGCGACACATGTGCCGATCGCCAGAACGCCGCTGCGAACAGCGGCGGCAACGACGCCTGGAGAAGGCGAACCAAGAACGGCAAGGTGGCGAAGGGGCACCCCTTCTCCCGGCTGTCGGCTCCGTGTCCCGGCCCAGCTTCTCGCGGACTTGTCCGCGCATCCGGTCGTGGAGCTCGGGGACCAGGCCGTGGTCACGCCAGCGGCGAAAGAACGCGTAGCCCCGGCCCCAGGGCGGGAAGTCGGCGGGCATGGCCCGCCTTATGTCGAATCGAGCCGGGCTGGTAGTGCGGCCGATTGCAGAGGAAGCAGCCGTCCCAGAGCGGGAGCGCGCTGAGGACGCGGTGGCGCACGCACGAGGCCATCGCGGCCTCGTGCGGGCCGGGGAAGCCGCGTGCGGCGCTGCTGTCGGCGGGCGGGGTGCAGGACTCCACCATGGTCGTGAAGCGGTGCAGGTAGTCATGCACGCGGGGTGGGTGGTAGCCCAGCTCGCTCCAGCGATGTCCGCTCGCCGCGAGTGCTGTGGCCCGCAGCACGAAGTCCTTCGCGCGGGCGCGTTCCCGCTCCGTCGCACCCCAGTCGAACTCCGCCAGGTCGAACCCGACGGCACCGCGCCCCATGACGTTCTGGTCCTGCAGGGTCAGCAGCGCCGCGAAGCGGAAGTCCCAGTCCTCGGAGGCGAGATCGGACACGGCCGGCATCAGCACGTCGATGAACACCGCGGTGGCGCCATTGGACAGGTCCAGGTCGTGGCTACCGCAGGAGAAGACGTTGCTCACCGACCTATGATGCGATCCCGGCCCTCCACCTGCTTGGAGAAGACGCATGACGGATGCGAGCACCGGCAAAGTGGTCGTGAACAGGGTGATGTCCCTCGATGGGTTCATCGCCGGTCCCGGCCACACGATGGACTGGATCTTCGAGCACATGACGTCGGCGACGTTCCCGGAGGTCATGGCGGCCACGGGCGCCATGCTCATCGGCCGGGGCACGTACGAGGTCGGCAAGCGCATGTCCGACGAGAACACCGGCTACGACGGCGGGGCGCAGTTCGTCCTCACCCACCGCCCGCCCGACGAGCCGGACCCCAGCGTCACCTTCCTCACCTGCAACATCGAGGAAGCCGTGGCCACGGCACGCCGCGCCGCCGGCGACAAGAACCTGGAGATCCTCGGCGCCGATGTAGCCGCCCAGTGCCTGCAGCGCGGCCTCGTCGACGAGATCCTGGTGTATGTGCTGCCGGTGCTGCTCGGCGACGGCGTCCGCTTCGCGCCGCCGGGCCTCGACCGGATCGACCTGGAACCGTTCAGCAACGTCCAGTCGGGCGGGGTCACCATGCTGCGCTTCCACGTGCGCAAGTAGGCACGGTCGCAATTACTGGCCTGAAGAACCACCCCCTGTCCGTCGGCTCCACGGGCACCTGGGTCCAGTTGTTCTCCGCCGCCATGATCTTCAACAGGCGGTACGGGGTCTCATTCGCGGGGACGTTCACCACCGGCCTGTCTCAAGCGGTCCGCGAGTGTGGATCAGGCGAGCCTGTAGTCCGCGTGCGGCACCGCCAGGGCCCAGACGGCCTCGAACGCGTCCGCGCACAGCTTCACGACGGCCGGATCGTCGGAGAACTCCTCGTCCGGAGCAAGTTCGCAGTCGCCGGCGAAGTGGTGGAAGACCACCGAGCTGTCGTCGAACAGCCAGAAGTCATTCCCGGGCAGGGCCAGCCCAGAAGCTCGACGGCGAGCCAGCCAGCGCACTTGCTCGCCCGCCTCTACGTTTGGACCGGTCAGGTGGTGTTCGAATCGGATGTAGTCCGACACGGGCTCTGACGCAATCCGGGCCCTGCGTACCTCAACGCCCATCGGGCTGAACACGATCGCGCTACAACGAAACCGACCCACCCGACTGGGCACACCGCTGGCCGGCGGAACTGCTCTGGGTAACCCACGAACCGTGAGTTCCGCCGTGCCGAGCCGTGAAGGCATCCCCTCGCCGGGCAGGTCTAGGGGACCGCTGCTTGTCCCCCGCCCCTAGGCGGTTTCGTTCGGATCACCGTTCAGCCGCCGCCTGTGCCCTACAGGGTTACGAGGATCTTGCCGGTGTGCGCGTTGGACTCCATCAGCCGGTGCGCGTCGGCAACGTGATCCAGCCCATCGAAGGTCTCGGCGATCACGGGCGCCAGCGTGCCGTCGGTCAGTCCCGAGCCGATGTATGCGGCGGCGCGCCGCCGGAGGTCGGAATGCTCCACGAGAGTGCCGTTGTTGTACATGTGCACCGTCTGGGGCCAGTTCAGACCCAATTGTGCCGGACGCGGGTCGAGCCAGCCGTACAGCACCGCCGTGCCGCGGGGTGCGAGGGCGTCGCCGAGTGCGGCGAAGCCGGGACCGCCGATGGCGTCGAAGACGATCTCCGCGCCCTTGCCCTCGGTGATCCGACGGACCTCTGCGACCAGGTCCTCGGAGTCCGTCGCGATCACATGGGCCGCGCCGAGCTCCAAGAGCCGCTGCCGCTTCCGCGGGCCGCGCGTGGTGGCGATGGGGATCGCGCCGTGCCGCAGGGCCGTCTGCATCGCGGCTGTGCCGACACCGCTCGACGCGCCGGTGATCACCACATGGTCGCCGGGGGCCATCCCAGCGGTCTCCACCAGCCCGCCGTATGCGGTTGTGTACGTCAGCCAGGCCGCCGCCGAGGTCACGGCGTCGGCGCCGGCGGGGCGATTCACCACCGATTCCTGCAGCAACACAACCCGCTCGGCGTACACGCCGTGGACTCCGAAGTCGAAGTTGGCCGCGGCCATCACCGGGTCGCCAGGCACGAAGCCGGTCACGCCCTCGCCGACCGCCTCGACGACCCCGGCGGCCTCGTAGCCGAGTCGTGAGCCAGGCAGGGTGGGTGGGTAGTAGTAGGTGCCCGCGCGGAACAGGGCGTCGGCGCGATTGAGGCCGATCGCGTCCACGCGGAACAGCACCTCACCGGGGCCAGGCGGGCCGAGCGGCACGTCCTCGACGCGAAGCACCTCGGGACCGCCGAGTTCGTGGAAGAGAACCGCCTTGGTGTGAAGGGAAGTCGTCATGAGACGACGCTATGTATCGGCCGCGAGACGATCCATGTCGCAATGTCTTCCCTTACTGTCCGATCGTCTCGCGGATCGCATGCCGTACGGTTCGAGCATGGATGTGCTCAGCGACGCCGTCGCCGCCATGCGCACGGGACGACCGCACTCCTCCCGCACGGCGCAGACCGCTCCGTGGGGCGTGCGGTTCCCCGCCTCGCAGGGCGCCGGATTCCACGTCGTACTCCAGGGCGCGGCCTGTCTCCTGCGCCCAGGGGAAGCCGCTCCGGTACCCCTCGGGTCCGGCGACGTGGTCTTCCTGCCGCACGGCTACGGGCACGCCCTGGCCGACCATCCCGACACTCCCCTGGAGGATTTCGCGCTGGGGCCGGACGGATCGTGGCCGGTGCTGGCGGATCCCGGACCCGGTCTGGACGACGCGGACACGGTGCTGCTCTGCGGTGCCTACCAGTTGAACCGGTCGCGGGCGCACCCGCTGCTCTCGGAGCTGCCTCCAGTCGTCCACATCCGGTCCGGGGTCGGGACACACCACGGCCTTCGGTCCGCCCTCGACCTGCTAGGCGCGGAACTGGCGGATCCGCACCCCGGATCCGACGCGATCGTCTCCGGCCTCCTGGACACGCTGCTGGTGTACCTGCTGCGCACCTGGTGGCTGCGGAAATCCGCGGAGGGGCGGGAGGCGACGGGCTGGGCGGCAGCCCTGCGGGACCCCGCGGTGACCACCGCACTGCAGGCGATGCACTCCGACCCGGCCCTGCCCTGGACGGTGGAGGGGCTGGCCTCCCATGTCGGCCTGTCCAGGGCCGCATTCGCGCGCCGCTTCACCGCCCTGGTGGGCAGATCGCCCCTGGCCTACCTGACCTGGGTGCGCATGACGGCGGCGGGCCGACTGCTTCGCTCGGGCGACACATCGCTGCGCGCCGTGGCGGAACGCGCGGGCTACACCTCGGAGTTCGCCTTCGCCAAGGCGTTCAAGCGCGAGTACGGCATCCCACCGGGGAAGTACCGTCAGCGTCCCGCGGTTGCCGCCGGCCGCTAGGGGCTTTCGTTTGGGTCATCGGACAGACCACAGAAAGATGCCGGCGATGTGGAGTCCGGCCAGGCAGATGGTGTCGGTCTTCTCGTAGCGGGTGGCGATGCCACGCCACTGGGGGAGAGGACGGGCCGCGCAGCCTGTCGGTAACGGCCGTCCGTGTTCGTTTCGCCGTACAACCTCTCATCCCGCCCTCCGCCGGGGTGAGAGCAAAGTTCCTTTCCGGTCACCCGACGCCACAGACAGGAAACGCGCCCTCCCTACCTTCGGGACTCATACCGCTCAGCACCGCAAAGAACCGCCCGAGCCCCGGAGCACCGTGGAGGCGTCATGACAGCCCCTAGCCAGGCCCCCGCCCAGAGCAGGGGAGGCCGCTGGATCGATCACTGGGATCCCGAGGACGAGACCTTCTGGAACGAGACCGGAGAGAAGGTGGCCCGCCGCAACCTCATCTTCTCCGTGCTCTCCGAGCACATCGGGTTCTCGATCTGGACCCTGTGGTCCGTGATGGTGCTGTTCATGGGGCCCGAGTACGGGCTCACCCCGGCCGACAAGTTCTTCATCGTGTCGATGGCGACGCTGGTCGGCGCGATCGTCCGGGTCCCCTACACCTTCGCGGTCGCGGTCTTCGGTGGCCGGAACTGGACCATCGTCTCGGCCTCGCTGCTGCTGCTCCCCACCATCGCCGCCTTCATCGTGATGGAGCCGGGGACCTCGTTCACCACCTTCCTGCTGTGCGCGATGCTCGCCGGCATCGGTGGCGGGAACTTCGCGTCCAGCATGACCAACATCAACGCCTTCTTCCCGCTGAGGAAGAAGGGGTGGGCGCTCGGCCTCAACGCCGGCGGCGGCAACATCGGTGTCCCTGTCGTGCAGCTGGTCGCCCTCGCGGTCATCGGCGCGAGCGGCGGGCCGCGGGTGCTGCTCGGGATCTACATCCCGTTCATCATCGTCGCCGCGATCCTCGCCGCGATGTACATGGACAACATCTCGTCCGTGAAGAACGACACCGGTGCCACCAAGGAGTCCGTGAAGGACGCCCACACCTGGATCATGTCGTTCCTCTACATCGGGACGTTCGGCTCGTTCATCGGCTACAGCTTCGCGTTCGGCCTTGTCCTTCAGACGCAGTTCGGGCGTACGCCGTTGCAGGCCGCGTACGTCACCTTCATCGGCCCGCTGCTGGGCTCGCTGATCCGGCCCGTGGGCGGTGCGCTCGCCGACCGCTTCGGCGGCGCGAAGATCACACTGTGGAACTTCGTCGCCATGGCCGCGGCGACCGGCTGCATCGTGATCGCGTCCACGCAGAAGTCGCTGCCGCTGTTCACTGTGGCGTTCATCGCGCTGTTCGTGCTGAGCGGCCTCGGCAACGGGTCGACGTACAAGATGATCCCCGGCATCTTCCAGGCCAAGGCGACCGCCATGGGGCTCGAGGGTGAAGAGGCCGCCGCCTACGGCCGCCGGCTGTCCGGTGCCTCGATGGGTCTCATCGGTGCGGTGGGCGCGCTCGGCGGGCTGGGCATCAACCTCGCTCTGCGGCAGTCGTTCCTGAGCGTGGGCTCCGGCACCGGCGCCTTCGTCGCCTTCCTCGCCTTCTACGGCGTCTGCTTCGTGGTCACCTGGGCCGTATACCTTCGCCGCCCGGCCGGGCAGGCTCCGGCCACCGCCGCCGCATCGGAGGCGAAACCGCAGCTCAGCTACGCCGAGGTGTGACGTAACACCAGCGACATCAAGTCGAACCGAGCCTGTCACGCACCGTTGACAGGCTCGGTCGGCATGCAGGCAGAAGAGCCGAAATGCCTCATGTGAGGTAGCGCCTGATCTGAGGTAGTGCCTGATGTGAGGCAGTGCCTCATGCAGGGCCCGTGGCCTCACCTGGGTCATACGGTGCAACGACTCGAGTGCGGGACGAGAGTTTATGGACGACGAACAGCAGCGACCGGAACACGGGCCCCTTGCCGGGTTCACTGTGGGTGTCACCGCCGCGCGCCGGGCCGATGAGCTCGGGGCGCTGCTCCAGCGGCGCGGTGCCGCCGTTCTGCACGCCCCGGCCCTGCGGATCGTGCCGCTCTCCGACGACGGGGAGCTGCTCGCCGCCACCAAGGACATCGTCGAGCAGGTGCCGGACATCGTGGTCGCCACGACCGCGATCGGCTTCCGGGGCTGGGTCGAGGCCGCCGACGGGTGGGGCCTCGGCGAGGACCTGCTGGACCGGCTGCGCGGGGTGGAGCTGCTCGCGCGCGGACCCAAGGTCAAGGGCGCGATACGGGCCGCCGGGCTGACCGAGCACTGGTCGCCGTCCAGCGAGTCCATGGCGGAGGTGCTCGACCGGCTCCTGGAGGAAGGGGTCGAGGGGCGTCGTATCGCCATACAGCTGCACGGTGAGCCGCTGCCGGGATTCGTCGAGTCGCTGCGGGCCGCCGGCGCGGAGGTCGTCGGTGTGCCGGTCTACCGGTGGATGCCGCCGGAGGACATCGGGCCGGTCGACCGGCTGCTCGACGCCGCCGTCTCGCGCGGCCTGGACGCGCTCACCTTCACCAGCGCGCCCGCCGCCGCGTCCCTGCTGTCCCGCGCCGAGGAGCGCGGTCTGCTGCCCGAACTGCTCGCCGCCCTGCACCACGACGTACTGCCCGCCTGTGTCGGCCCGGTCACCGCGCTGCCGCTCCAGGCCCGTGGCGTGGACACGGTCTCGCCGGAACGCTTCCGGCTCGGCCCGCTCGTCCAGCTGCTCTGCCAGGAACTGCCGGCCCGGGCGCGGGCCCTGCCGATCGCCGGGCACCGGGTGGAGATCCGGGGCCACGCGGTCCTGGTCGACGGTGAGCTGAAACCCGTACCGCCCGCCGGAATGTCCCTGCTGCGGGCCCTGTCCCGGCGGCCCGGCTGGGTCGTCGCCCGGGCCGAACTGCTGCGTGCGCTGCCCGGTGCCGGCCGCGACGAGCACGCCGTCGAGACCGCGATGGCCCGGCTGCGTACGGCACTCGGGGCGCCCAAACTCATCCAGACCGTCGTCAAACGCGGCTACCGGCTCGCACTCGACCCGGCCGCCGACGCCAAGTACGCCGACGCCTGACGGCCGCGGCCGTACAGCACCAGCGCCCGGGCCAGGAACGCCAGCGCGAGCGTCGACAGCAGCGCGCGTACGACGTTCCAGGCCACCCACATGTCCTCGAACTCCTCACGCGCGGCCGACGCCGATGTGCCGGTCTCGGCGAGGTCGTTGTTCAGCGGGATGTTCACGACGACCGTGACGAGGAAGGTGAGGGCGTACGCCGCGAGGCCCGCCCACACCCACTTCCGGCAGGGCGCCCCGCGTAGTTGCCACGCCGACACCGCCGCGAGCAGCAGCGCCCCCATGAAGCTCAGGAAGAACACGGGGTTCTGGATCGCGTCGTTGATGTTCCGCATGACCTCGACGTACGCCCGGTCGTCGCTGCGGGCCAGGCCCGGCATCACCCCGCACGCGAAGACATAGAACGACCCGGCGATCAGCCCCATCGCGACCGTGGCCGCACCCAGTACGAATCCAGTGCCAGTGCTGTTCTGCGTCATGCCCTCAGTCAACGGCCCGCGCCGTGGACGGAACATGGCCCAGACGCGCGTCGGCATGCGCAAACGTCCACGCCGGGCCGGTACGAGGGGTTCCGGCCTGAGCAGGCGGGAAGGCACTGTTAGAGGGAACGGTTCTCTGGACGCGCCCCAAAGGGGCGCGGGGAACTGCGCGACCAGCCACGACGGCGCCGCAGTCGAACGACGGCACAGCACATCACGGCGCATCCAGCGAAGCGCTTAGGCGGGTGACAGGCACATGGCATTGGGTACGGTCTCGGGCGCGTCCTCGTCCGCGTACGACCTGCGCTTCGACGCCGGGCGGATCTGCCTGGATCTCCTCGCGACCACGCACCCCGGCGAAAAGCTCGACTCCGTCGAGGTGCTGCACGCCTGGATCACCGGCTCGGGGCTCGTCCCGCCGGGCACCCCGCTCACCCACGCCGACGCCTCCTGGCTGGTGGGCTTCCGTGAACTGCGCGGCCACATCGGCCGGTTGGTGCACGGCAGGCTGTCGCCCACGACACCGCCGTACGACCGCTCGCTCGCCCGCGTCAACGAACTCGCCCGCACCGCACCCCCGGCCCCACGCGCCCTGCGTCGCGAAGACGGCACGCTGGTGCGGGAGTTGGACCCGCCGGAGTACCCCGCGCTGCTCGGCGCGATCGCCCGGGACACCGTCGAACTGCTCACCGACCCCGTCGCGCGAGCAAGTCTCAGACAGTGCGAAGGGGACAACTGCCCCATTGTGTACGTCGACTCCTCCCGGGGTCGCAGGAGGCGCTGGTGCTCCAGCGAGGTCTGCGGAAACCGCGAACGGGTGGCCCGGCACCGCCGCCGCGCGGCACTCGCCCGCGCCTAGCGCCCGATAAGTCCCGTATGCGAAACGGCTGTCGAAGTGATTTCGACAACACTCCGTGACCCTGCCGCATGCCCCTGGCAAGGGTATCGATCTCGCCAGTGTGGCGGAAATGTAAAGACAAGGCGGGGGGAATGTGCGGCCATGTCCCCCTCGTCACGTCACCCATAAGAAAAATGTCACGTCACTTTGAACACACCGCTGTTGGCTTCCGTACCGGTTGTCGAGCGAGCGACTGGGGGAACCCCCGGACATCGGAGGTGGGCGTGCGCAAGGATTCCGTCGTGGCCAATGAACGTGCATCGAGGGCCCGACATCGCATGTCCCAGCCCTCGGAACCAGATGAGGAGCTGATGCGTGCGCTGTACCGAGAGCACGCCGGACCTCTGCTCGCTTATGTCCTTCGGCTGGTCGCCGGAGACCGGCAGCGCGCCGAGGACGTCGTGCAGGAGACACTCATCCGTGCCTGGAAGAACGCCGGTCAGCTCAATCGAGCGACCGGATCTGTACGCCCCTGGCTGGTGACGGTCGCACGCCGCATCGTCATCGACGGCCACCGCAGCCGGCAGGCCCGGCCGCAGGAGGTCGATCCGTCGCCGCTGGAGGTCATCCCCGCGGAGGACGAGATCGACAAGGCGCTGTGGTTGATGACGCTGTCGGACGCGCTCGACGACCTGACCCCCGCCCATCGGGAGGTGCTCGTAGAGACTTACTTCAAGGGGCGTACGGTCAATGAGGCGGCCGAGACGCTCGGCATACCGAGTGGCACAGTGCGCTCACGGGTGTTCTATGCCCTGCGATCGATGAAGCTGGCACTGGAGGAGCGGGGGGTGACGGCGTGATGAGTGTGTACGGGGGACATCAGGGATTCGGCTCGGGTGGTCCGGGTATGTCTGGCCCTATGCAGGGATCTCCGGGCCCGAACGAGCACGAGACCGTCGGCGCCTACGCTCTCGGGATTCTCGACGACGCCGAGGCAACCGCTTTCGAGGCACATCTCGCCGGCTGCGAGTGGTGCGCCCAGCAGCTCGACGAACTCGCCGGGATGGAGCCGATGCTGGCCGCCCTCGCGGACCTGCCCGGCACCGGTACGCCCGCCATCGGCGAGTCGCTGTCCGCCAAGCCCTCCCCGCGGCTCGCGGAGAAGCTGGTCAACGAAGTCGCCGAGCGACGCGCCATGACCCGTCGCCGTTCCTTCTACATGGTGGCGGCCGCGGCGGCGCTGATCGTCGGCGGTCCGGTCGCGGCGGTGGCGACGACGGCCGGCGACGAGGGCACGGGCGGCGGCAACGAGACGCTTTCGGCCAGCCCCGCCAAGGAAGCCTTCGACCACATGTCCGACAAGATCTCGGCGACCGACCCGACCACCAAGGTCAGCGCCAGCGTCGCCCTGGAGCCGAAGGCCTGGGGCACCCACGCCGTCCTTGAGCTCAAGAACGTCAAAGGCCCTCTGAAGTGCTCTCTCATCGCCGTCGGCAAGAACGGCGAACGCGAGACGATCACCTCCTGGTCCGTCCCGAACTGGGGCTACGGCATCGAGAACGCCAAGACCGAGCAGGCCAGGAACCCGCTCTACGTCCACGGCGGCGCCGCCTTCACACCGAACGAGATCGACCACTTCGAGGTCATGACCTTCGAAGGGAAGCGGCTTGTCGAGGTAGACGCATAGCTTTCCGGGGCCCCCTTCGCGTACCTTTGACGGCTGCCCAGCACGTCAGAAGGGGGCCCGGTGGCCGCTCAGGCTCAACAGGAAACCGCGCTCGACTCCTCCGCCCAGGACTCCGTACGCGACGACTCCGTGCGCGACCGGGAGATCGGCGTCGAACAGGAACACCTGGACCGGGTGTACCAGCGGCTCGAGGAGAAGATCCACGAGGCAGAGTTCCTCATGAACGACGCCGCCAAGCGCGGCCAGGTCGGCACGCCCGGCGCACTCGCCGAGCGTGATGCGCAGGTCTTCCGGGCGGGCATCCACCTCAGCCGCCTGAACAACGAGTTCGAGGACTTCCTCTTCGGCCGTATCGACCTGCTGCTCGGCAAGGACGGCAAGAAGGGACCCGACGGCGCGTACACCGCGGTCGAGCCCGCCGACGGCGCCGTGCGCGACGACGGCACGGCCGACATCGCCGAGACCCTGCACATCGGCCGGATCGGAGTCCTCGACCAGGACTACGCACCGCTGGTCATCGACTGGCGCGCACCCGCCGCCGCACCCTTCTACCGGTCCACCCCGGTCGATCCGGGACGGGTGGTACGCCGCCGGGTGATCCGCTCCAAGGGCCGCCGTGTCCTCGGCGTCGAGGACGACCTGATGCGCCCCGAGCTGAAGGCCACGCTGGACGGCCATGCGCTCCCGGTGATCGGTGACGGCGCCCTGATGGCCGCGCTCGGACAGGCCCGCAGCCACACCATGCGCGACATCGTCGCCTCCATCCAGGCCGAGCAGGACCTGGTCATCCGCGCCCCCGCCGCCTCCGTGACGTACGTCGAGGGCGGCCCCGGCACCGGCAAGACCGCGGTGGCGCTGCACCGGGCGGCGTATCTGCTGTACCAGGACCGGCGCCGGTACGCGGGCGGCATCCTCATCGTCTCGCCGACCCCGCTGCTGGTCGCGTACACCGAGGGCGTCCTCCCCTCCCTCGGCGAGGAGGGCCAGGTCGCCATTCGCGCCATCGGCTCCCTCGTCGACGGCACCGAGGCCACGCTGTACGACTCCCCGTCGGTGGCCCGCGCCAAGGGCTCGTACCGCATGCTGAAGGTGCTGCGGAAGGCGGCGCGGGGGGCGCTGGAGTTCGGGCGGGGGGCCGTGATCGACGCGGGTGCCGCGGCGGGGAGGCCTGCTGTCTCCGGCCGACCGGCCTCCGGCCAGCTCGCCTCCGGTCAGCTCGCCTTCGGCGAGGAGAGCGATCGGAGCGACGACGCCACGCCCGTACAGAACGGGGCACCCGCCGCTCCGCCCGCCCGGCTGCGCGTGGTCGCATTCGGGCGCCGGCTCGAGCTGGAGGCGGCGGAGCTGGAACGTATCCGCCACGCCGCCCTCAGCGGCACGGCCCCCGTGAACCTGCTGCGCCCGCGCGCCCGCAAGCTGCTGCTCGACGCGCTGTGGGAGCAGTCGGGCGCCGCGGCCCGGCACACCGACCCCGAGCTGGCCGCCGAGCTGCGGTCGTCGTTCGACGAGGACATCACGTCCGAGGACGCCTTCATCGCCTTCCTCGACGCCTGGTGGCCGGAGCTCACACCGAAGCACGTCCTGGCCGCCATGGCCGACGAACGCCGCCTGGGCCGCTGGGCCCGGCGGATCCTCAACCCCGGGGAGATCCGCAAGGTGGCCCGCTCGCTCAAGCGGGACGGCCACAGCGTGCACGACATCGCCATGCTCGACGAGCTCCAGGCGATCCTCGGCACCCCCGCCCGCCCCCGCAAGAAGCGCGAGCTGGACCCGCTCGACCAGCTCACCGGGCTCGACGAGCTGATGCCCGTACGCGAGGAGTCGCAGCGCGAGCGGGCCGAGCGGCTGGCGCAGGAGCGTGTCGAGTACGCGCACGTCATCGTCGACGAGGCCCAGGACCTCACGCCCATGCAGTGGCGCATGGTCGGCCGCCGCGGCCGGCACGCCACCTGGACGGTCGTAGGCGACCCCGCCCAGTCCTCCTGGTCCGACCCCGACGAGGCCGCCCAGGCCCGCGACGAGGCACTAGGCACCCGCCCGCGCCGCCGCTTCCAGCTCACCGTGAACTACCGCAACCCGGCCGAGATCGCCGAGCTGGCGGCGAAGGTACTGGCACTGGCCATGCCCGGCTCCGAGTCACCGAAGGCGGTCCGCTCCACCGGCGTCGAGCCACGCTTCACCGCTGTCCGCGACTCCCTCGGCCGGACCGTCCGAGAGGAGGCCGCCCGGCTGCTCGACCGCGTCGACGGCACGGTCGGCGTCGTCGTCGCCATGAACCGGCGCGAGGAGGCCCGCCGCTGGCTCACCGGCCTCGGCGACCGGGTCGTGGCGCTCGGCAGCCTGGAGGCGAAGGGCCTGGAGTACGACGCGACAGTGGTCGTCTCGCCCGCGGAGATCGCCGACGAGAGCCCGGCGGGCCTGCGTGTGCTGTACGTCGCACTGACCCGGGCCACCCAGCAGCTGACGGTGGTGTCGGGGGAGCGGGACGAGCCGGACTCGACCGGGGTCCCGGACCTTCTCCGGGATTGATCCAGATGGACTCCAGCGACGGGAATGGGCTTACGGGATCTGTTTGTTAGCCTGGGTGTGGCACCGGCCCGATCCAAGCCCCCGGGCCCAACCTTCGTCGCTACGAGCGACCACTTGCCGCGAGGCGAGCATGGCGGGTCGGTGTCACTGAACATGCGAGAGGCTCACGTCACCCTGTGACGTGAGCCTCTTTCGCTGTGAACAAAAAGTCCGCAATCCGGGGCGGCTACCAGCTACCCGGCAGTAGGTGCGACGATCGGACGGCATCCAGCGTCACACGGTGAAAGCAGAGGAAGTCGGCCATGGCAACGGCGCCCAGCGTCTCCTACTCGATGACGGTCCGGCTGGAGGTGCCCGCGAGCGGTACCGCGGTCTCCCAGCTCACCACGGCCGTCGAGTCCCACGGAGGCTCGGTGACCGGCCTCGACGTGACGGCTTCCGGCCATGAGAAGCTCCGCATCGACGTCACCATCGCGGCGACCTCCACGACACACGCCGACGAGATCGTCGAGCAGCTGCGCGGCATCGAGGGCGTCACCCTCGGCAAGGTCTCCGACCGTACGTTCCTCATGCACCTCGGCGGCAAGATCGAGATGCAGTCCAAGCACCCCATCCGCAACCGTGACGACCTCTCCATGGTCTACACGCCGGGTGTGGCCCGCGTCTGCATGGCGATCGCCGAGAACCCCGAGGACGCCCGGCGCCTGACCATCAAGCGCAACACGGTTGCGGTCGTGACGGACGGCTCTGCGGTCCTCGGCCTCGGCAACATCGGCCCGATGGCCGCCATGCCGGTCATGGAAGGCAAGGCGGCCCTCTTCAAGCGCTTCGCCGACATCGACGCCTGGCCGATCTGCCTGGACACCCAGGACACCGACGCGATCGTCGAGATCGTCAAGGCGATCGCCCCCGGGTTCGCCGGCATCAACCTCGAGGACATCTCCGCACCCCGCTGCTTCGAGATCGAGGCACGGCTGCGCGAGGCCCTCGACATCCCCGTCTTCCACGACGACCAGCACGGCACCGCGATCGTCGTGCTGGCCGCGCTCACCAACGCACTTCGCGTGGTGGACAAGGGAGTTGAGAACGTACGGGTCGTCATGTCGGGCGCCGGCGCGGCCGGTACGGCGATCCTGAAGCTGCTCATCGCCGCGGGCGTGAAGCACGCCGTCGTCGCCGACATCCACGGTGTCGTGCACGCCGGACGCGAGGACCTGATGGCCGCCGCCCCCGACTCGCCGCTGCGCTGGATCGCCGACAACACCAACCCCGAGGGCATCACCGGCACCCTCAAGGAGGCCGTGCGCGGCGCCGACGTCTTCATCGGCGTCTCCGCCCCGAACGTCCTCGACGCCGACGACGTGGCCGCCATGGCCGACGGTGCCATCGTGTTCGCGCTCGCGAACCCCGACCCCGAGGTCGACCCGGCAATCGCCCGTCAGACGGCGGCTGTTGTGGCCACCGGCCGCTCCGACTTCCCGAACCAGATCAACAACGTGCTGGTCTTCCCGGGCGTCTTCCGCGGCCTCCTCGACGCCCAGTCCCGCACGGTCAACACCGACATGATGCTCGCGGCGGCGAAGGCCCTGGCGGACGTGGTGACCGAGGACGAGCTCAACCCGAACTACATCGTGCCCAGCGTCTTCAACGACAAGGTCGCGGGTGCGGTGGCGGGCGCGGTGCGGGAGGCCGCCAAGGCGGCGGGCGCGACGGCGTCGTAGGCTCGTCGGTGTGTGGCCTGCTGTGAGGATCGCCACGACGGGCCTTAACCCGGCGCGTCGCGGAACGCAGGGCCTTTGGCCGCCGTTTATCGTTGCGGCCAGGCTCAGCCCTCTTTTCGTGTGACTCCCAAGGGTGTTCTCACGACTCCTACGGGTGCCGGATTGGCTTTCCCGCCGCAGGTAGGGGCAGGATGCCTCCCTGGGCGCGAGGGTCCGATGGCGGACCCGGGTCCGGGGAATGTCCGAGGGCCCTGGCAGCATCGACTTCGCAGTGCCCGATATGCGGCTCCGCCGCGTGGCACGCCTCATACGGCAAGAAGAACACGGGAGTAACAACATGAACCGCAGTGAGCTGGTGGCCGCGCTGGCCGACCGCGCCGAGGTGACCCGCAAGGACGCCGACGCCGTTCTGGCCGCGTTCGCCGAGACCGTCGGCGAGATCGTCGCCAAGGGCGACGAGAAGGTCACCATCCCCGGCTTCCTGACCTTCGAGCGCACCCACCGTGCCGCTCGCACCGCGCGCAACCCGCAGACCGGCGACCCCATCCAGATCCCGGCCGGCTACAGCGTGAAGGTCTCCGCGGGCTCCAAGCTCAAGGAAGCGGCCAAGGGCCAGTGACCTTGCCTGTGCACCACGGGACGGTGTACGGCGCCTGAGTAACGCCAATGGGGCGGCCCCTTCACCAGGGGCCGCCCCATCGTCGTACGAACGACTGCTAAGCGCTCCGCGGGCAGTGCCGCGATAGTCCGTCGATCGTCCGCGGGCCCGTTGTGGCCGGTCGCGCAGTTCCCCGCGCCCCTTCGGGGCGCTGCCGAACCGCAGTCGACTTCACCAAGGCCGCTTAGCCGAGCGCCTTGCCGAGCAGTTCCACCTTCGCGCCGAGCTCGATCAGCTTCTCCATGCTGTGTCTATCCGGGGGCTAACCCCCGGACCCCCAGCCGAGAGCGGCGCTGCCCCGGGCCGGAGCCAAGAGCCGCGGTTATCCGAGCGCCTTGCCCGGCAGTTCCACCTTCGCGCCGAGCTCGATCAGCTTCTCCATGAAGTTCTCGTAGCCGCGGTTGATGAGGTCGATGCCGTGGACGCGGGACGTGCCCTGGGCCGCCAGCGCCGCGATGAGGTACGAGAAGCCGCCGCGGAGGTCGGGGATGACCAGGTCGGCGCCCTGGAGCTTGGTGGGGCCGCTGACGACCGCAGAGTGGAGGAAGTTGCGCTGGCCGAAGCGGCAGTTCGAGCCGCCGAGGCACTCGCGGTAGAGCTGGATGTGGGCGCCCATCTGGTTGAGCGCGGAGGTGAAGCCCAGGCGGGACTCGTAGACCGTCTCGTGGATGATCGAGAGGCCCGTCGCCTGCGTCAGCGCCACGACGAGCGGCTGCTGCCAGTCCGTCTGGAAGCCGGGGTGGACGTCCGTTTCGAGCGCGATGGACTTCAACTGGCCGCCGGGATGCCAGAAGCGGATGCCCTCGTCGTCGATCTCGAAGGCCCCGCCCACCTTCCGGTAGGTGTTGAGGAACGTCATCATCGAGCGCTGCAGGGCGCCACGGACGTAGATGTTGCCCTCGGTCGCCAGCGCCGCGGACGCCCAGGAGGCGGCCTCCAGGCGGTCCGGGAGGGCGCGGTGGGTGTAGCCGCCGAGCTTGTCCACACCGGTGATGCGGATGGTGCGGTCGGTGTCCATCGCGATGATCGCGCCCATTTTCTGCAGGACGCAGATCAGGTCCTCGATCTCCGGTTCCACGGCGGCGTTGGAGAGTTCCGTCACGCCCTCCGCGAGCACCGCCGTCAGCAGCACCTGCTCGGTCGCGCCGACAGACGGGTACGGCAGCTGGATCTTGGTACCGCGCAGCCGCTGCGGAGCCTCCAGGTACTGCCCGTCCGCCCGCTTCTCGATCTTCGCGCCGAACTGCCGCAGCACCTCGAAGTGGAAGTCGATGGGCCGGCCGCCGATGTCGCAGCCGCCGAGGCCGGGGATGAACGCATGCCCGAGGCGGTGCAGCAGCGGACCGCAGAACAGGATGGGGATGCGCGAAGAACCCGCGTGGGCATCGATGTCGGCGACATTCGCGCTCTCCACGTGCGACGGGTCCAGGACCAGTTCGCCCGGCTCCTCACCCGGACGGACCGTCACCCCGTGCAGTTGCAGCAGGCCGCGTACGACACGCACGTCACGGATGTCCGGAACGTTGCGCAGTCGACTCGGCGCGCTGCCCAGCAGGGCGGCGACCATGGCCTTCGGTACGAGGTTCTTCGCACCGCGGACACGAATCTCGCCCTCCAGCGGAGTTCCGCCGTGGACAAGCAGGACATCGTCGTTGACGGTCATGTATCTCGCGTTCCGATGAGTTGGGCAGGGCCGGACAGACAGAGTAATCGCCGCCGACCCCCCTTCCGTAAGTCCAAGTACCACCCAGCTCCGTCATAGCTCTGTCACAACACGAACCGTTCGTACACGGGCACATGGGGTCACTGGCCGAGTCGTGCGCCTGGGACGCACCGCTGAGCCCTGAGCTGCATTCACTCCCGAACCCGCATTGCCTCCCCGCGCGAAGGGAAGATGCGGGATCATGTCTGGCATGACCGAGGTGTCCTCGCTCACAGGGCGGTTGCTCGTGGCAACACCCGCCCTGGCGGACCCGAACTTCGACCGCGCGGTGGTGCTCCTTCTCGACCACGACGAGGAGGGCTCGCTCGGTGTCGTCCTCAACCGCCCCACCCCGGTGGACGTGGGCGACATCCTGGAGGGCTGGGCGGATCTCGCCGGGGAGCCCGGTGTCGTCTTCCAGGGCGGCCCGGTGTCCCTGGACTCGGCCCTCGGCGTGGCCGTCATCCCGGGCGAGCCCGCGGGCGGGTACGTGCCGCTGGGCTGGCGCCGGGTGCACGGCGCGATCGGGCTCGTGGACCTGGAGGCCCCGCCGGAACTGCTCGCCTCGGCCCTCGGCTCCCTGCGCATCTTCGCCGGTTACGCCGGCTGGGGCCCCGGCCAGCTGGAGGACGAGCTGGTGGAGGGCGCCTGGTACGTCGTGGAGTCGGAGCCCGGCGACGTGTCCTCCCCGTCCCCGGAAAGACTCTGGCGCGAGGTCCTGCGCCGCCAGCGCAACGAGCTCGCGATGGTCGCCACCTATCCGGACGACCCTTCGCTCAACTGAGACATGTGAGCTTCAGTACCCTTGGGCCTATGAGCACTCTTGAGCCTGAGACCCAGCCGCAGCGCGGGACTGGTACGGGGACCCTCGTAGAGCCGACGCCGCAGGTGTCCCACGGCGACGGTGACCACGAGCGCTTCGCCCACTACGTCCAGAAGGACAAGATCATGGCGAGCGCCCTCGACGGCACCCCCGTCGTGGCGCTGTGCGGCAAGGTCTGGGTACCGGGCCGCGACCCGAAGAAGTACCCGGTGTGTCCCATGTGCAAGGAGATCTACGAGTCCATGGGCGCCGGCGGCGACGACAAGGGCAAGGGCGGCAAGGGCGACAAGTAGCTCTCCGGCCAGTCGTAGGTAAGTAAGGCCCCCAGCACGTTTTGCGTGCCCTGGGGGCCTTTGTGCTGTCTATGCGTTGCGTAGAGCGAAACCTTCATTGCGTATGCTGCGGGTCTGGCTCTTCCGGGAGGTCGGCAACCAGCCGAAGGAGAAGGTCGTCGACTCCGTCGTCAACGCCTTCGAGAAGGAGCATGAGGGTGCGAAGGTCGAGGTCGAGTACATCCCGATCGAAACCCGCGCCCAGCGTGTCAAGGCCGCCTTCAACGACCCCAAGTCCGCTCCCGACGTCATCGGTGATCTGGGACTTCAAGGTCTTCACCCAGATCTACGTGATGACGAACGGTGGCGGCATCGCAGGCCAGAACCTCGTGCTGAACGCTGTACGCGTATCAAAAGGCCTTTGCGTCCTCGCAGTACAGCCTCGGCTCGGCGATCGGCGTGGTGATGCTGCTGATCCTGCTGGCGGTCACGCTCGTGTACTTGGGGTTGTTGCGCAGACAGGGGGAGGAGCTGCACTGGTTGGTGCTCAGCGCCTTCAAACCGGCCGGAGAGATCGAGTCGACCGAGCCGCGGCCGTGGACGCCGGCGCCCTCGCTGGATTCCTTCCGGCGAGTCTTCGGGCAGCAGGAATTCGGCCGCTACTTCGTCAACAGCCTTGTGGTGGCCTGCACGGTCGTGGTCGCCCCGGCGCTCATCGCGTTTCTCGCCGCCACCGCGGTGACACGATTCCGCTTCCGTTTCCGGACCACCCTGCTGATCATGTTTCTGGTGGCCCAGATGGTGCCCGTGGAGGCGCTGACGATCCCGCTGTTCCTGCCGCACATCGCCTTCTCGCTGCCCTTCGCGATCTGGATGCTGCGGGGGTTCGTGAAAGCCGTTCCGGAGGCGCTGGAGGAGGCCGCGTACATCGACGGGGCGAGCCGGACGTGATTCCTGTGGCAGATCCTTTTCCCGCTGGTCTTCCCGGGGTTGGTGGCCACCAGCGTGTTTTCCTTCATCTCGGCCTGGAACGACTTCCTGTTCGCCAAGTCCTTCATCATCAGCGACACCTCCCAGCCGACCCTGCCGATGGCCCTGCTGGTCTTCTACAAGCCGGACGAGCCGGACCGGGGTGGTGTGATGGCGGCGTCCACGGTGATGACGACTCCGGTGCTGATCTTCTTCGTGCTCGTGCAGCGACGGCTGGTGTCGGGGCTGGGCGGAGCGGTAAAGGACTGACGTGACTGAACTGATTCCGGTACCTCACCAGATGGAGCGGACCGAGCGCTTCTTCGAACTCGGCGACGGCTTCGGGATCGAGGCCGGGCCGGGCACCGAGGACACCGCGCAATGGCTGCGCGCGACGCTCGGCGCGGCGACCGGGCTCGCGCTGCCGCCCAAGAAGGGGGACGAGTACGACGTCCTCCATCTGTCCGTCCGGCCCGGCCTCGACGCCGAGGCCTACCGCCTCGTCATCGCCCCCCATGGCGTCCACATCCAGGGCGGCTCGCCCGCCGGTGTCTTCTGGGGCGCCCAGACGCTGCGCCAGCTTCTCGGCCCCGACGCCTTCCGGAGAGCACCCCTTCCCGGCCGTACGTGGCGGCTGCCCCTGACGGAGATCCGGGACTCCCCCCGATTCCGCTGGCGCGGCCTCATGCTCGACGTGGCCCGGCACTTCATGCCCAAGGACGGTGTCCTGCGCTACCTGGACCTGATGGCCGCCCACAAACTCAACGTCTTCCACTTCCATCTGACGGACGACCAGGGCTGGCGCATCGAGATCAGGAAGTACCCCCGGCTGACGGAGGTCGGCTCCTGGCGGGCCCGCACGAAATTCGGCCACCGTGCCTCGCCGCTGTGGGAGGAGAAGCCGCACGGGGGCTTCTACACCCAGGACGACATCCGGGAGATCGTCGCGTACGCCGCCGAGCGGCATATCACCGTCGTCCCCGAAATCGACGTACCGGGACACTCGCAGGCCGCCATCGCCGCGTACCCGGAACTCGGCAACACCGACGTCATCGACACCTCCGCGCTCTCCGTGTGGGACACCTGGGGGATCAATCCGAACGTACTCGCACCCACTGACAACACCCTGCGCTTCTACGAGGGGGTCTTCGAGGAAGTCCTGGAACTGTTCCCCTCGGAGTTCATTCACGTCGGCGGCGACGAATGCCTGAAGGACCAGTGGAAGCAGTCGCCGACCGCGCAGGCCCGCATCAAGGAACTCGGGCTCGCGGACGAGGACGGACTGCAGTCGTGGTTCATCGGCCACTTCGACCGGTGGCTCTCCGCGCGCGGGCGCAGGCTCATCGGCTGGGACGAGATCCTGGAGGGCGGTCTGGCGCCGGGCGCCGCGGTGTCCTCGTGGCGCGGGTACGCGGGCGGAATCGCCGCCGCCCGGGCCGGTCACGACGTCGTCATGTGCCCTGAACAGCAGGTGTACTTGGACCACCGCCAGGACGCGGGCGCGGACGAGCCGGTCCCCATCGGCTACGTCCGCACCCTGGAGGACGTCTACCGGTTCGAACCCGTTCCACCCGAGCTGACGCCGGAACAGGCCCGGCGCGTCATCGGGACGCAGGCCAACGTGTGGACCGAGGCGATGGAGGACCACGCGCGCGTGGACTACCAGACGTTCCCCAGGCTGGCGGCCTTCGCCGAGGTGGCGTGGAGCCTCGGCCTGCCCGCCCCCGCGGAACGGGACTTCGCCGATTTCGAGCGGCGGATGGCCGTCCACTACCGGCGACTTGACGCCCTGGGAGTCGCCTACCGGCCGCCTACAGGGCCGTTGCCGTGGCAGCAGCGGCCGGGTGTGCTGGGCCGTCCCATCGAGGGGGCGCCGCCGAACAGGTAAGGGATCAGGTATGGGAACACGCATGGGAACAGGTCATGGAAAAAGCCCCTAAGTGTCACCGAAGAGTGGCAATTCGCGCGCACGGTTGATGTCGTGCGAAAACGGACCATCTCGCTGGTGAGGGGGGCGAATGCCTCCTAGCGGACCCCCGCGTTCGGGCCCTGCGAAGATGTGCCAGAGTTGCCACGTCCGCCCTGTCAGCACGTACCGTACGGCAACACAGGTGGGACCAGGTGGGGCAGCGGGAAGGGGCAGCCGGTTTGACCACGAGCGCACCGCAGGCGGCGCAGGCCGTCACGCTGCCTACGACGCTGGACGAGGCGGTGGCGGCCCTCACGGCCATGCCCGCCGCCGTTCCCGTGGCCGGCGGCACCGACCTCATGGCCGCCGTCAACTCCGGGCAGCTCAGGCCCGCCGCACTGGTCGGCCTCGGCAAGATCAGCGAGATCCGCGGCTGGCAGTACCAGGACGGGCACGCACTGCTCGGCGCGGGTCTCACGCACGCGCGCATGGGCCGTCCCGACTTCGCCGCCCTGATCCCGGCGCTCGCTGCGGCGGCGCGCGCGGCGGGCCCGCCGCAGATCCGCAACGCGGGCACCCTGGGCGGCAACATCGCCACGGCCGCCCCCACCGGGGACGCGCTGCCCGTACTGGCCGCCCTGGAGGCGACGGTGATCATCGCGGGTCCGGGCGGAGCCCGCCGGGAGATTCCGGTGTCGCACCTGCTGGCCGGCGTGGAGATGCTGCGCGGCGGCGAACTCATCGGGTACGTGCGCGTGCCGCTGCTGCACGCCCCGCAGGTCTTCCTCAAGGCCACCGGCCGCACCGGTCCCGGCCGCGCGGTCGCGTCGGTCGCGCTGGTCCTCGACCCCGCCCGGCGCGGAGTGCGGTGCGCCGTCGGTGCCATAGCGCCGATGCCGCTCAGGCCCCTGGACGCCGAGCAGTGGGTCGCCGGGCTGATCGACTGGGACAACAGCCGCGCGATCGTCCCCGAGGCGCTGGCCGCCTTCGGGGAGTACGTCGCCGCGGCCTGCATCCCCGATCCGGTCCCGGCCGAGGACGGCTCCGTACAACAGCTTCCGCCCGCCGTACTGCACCTGCGGCGCACCGTCGCCGCGCTGGCCCGACGAGCACTGGGGAGGGCGCTGTCGTGACCGACGACCAGCACGGAGAGGGCACGCCCCAGGGCGGCAGCCGCTGGGACCCGCTGCCCCAGGGCGACTACGACGACGGCGCCACCGCCTTCGTGAAACTGCCCGAAGGGGGCATCGACGCCCTCCTGGCCTCCGCCGACAGCCCGCTGGCGGCGCCCGGCCACGGCTATGTGCCTCCGCAGATAACGGTCAACCCCGCCGGGGCCGACCCCTCCGCCACCGGCGGCTGGCCGGCGCCCGCCGAAGCGGTGCAGTGGCCCGACCCGAACGCGGTGCCCCAGGACACCGGGAACGACCGGTTCACGTACAACCCGGGGGCGACCGGGCAGTGGAACTTCGAGACCGTCGAGGGATCGGCGGGATCGGCGGCGGAGCACACGGCAGCGGCGCCGGGCCACGATGTGACCGGGCAGTGGTCGATCCCCGTCGCCGGAGGGGATCTTCCGGACGAATCGGGCGAGTTCACCTCATCGTCCCTGGTCGAGCAGTGGGGCGGCGGCACACCGCCGGCCACACTCCCCGGCGGCGCGCCCGCTCCCTGGGCGACGGAGGCCGCCGGGCAGCCGTGGGCGCAGGATGCGGCGAACACCGCGGCTCCCGCCGACGCCGCGGTGGACGCACCCGGCCAGACACACGGCGAGGTGTCCGCGCAGGCGTACACGAGGCCACACCCGGGGACTCCGGCGCAGCAGCACGGGGGCGCTCCCGCCCGGCCGCACGCGGAGGGGCCCGGAGAGCGCGCAGCACAGCCGCACCCGGACGCTCGCCCCCAGCAGCACCCGGAAGTCCACGCCTCGCAGCACCCGGAAGTCCACACCTCGCAGCACTCGGAGGACCGCCCGCCGCAGCACCCGGGGGCGCCCGCCCAGCCGCACGCGGACGCTCACGGAGAGGCCGCCGCGCAGCACGCGCAGGCCCACGCCCCGCAGCATGGCGAGGCACCGGTCCGTCCGGCATCCGACGGAGCCCACGCCCAACAGCCCGCGGACGGAACCGCCGTAGCGGACTCACCGAACGCGCACGAGACGAACGCGCTCGAGACCGCCGTAGCCGCCCCACAGCCCGCTCAGAGGGCCCGTGAGGCAGCCGAGGTGTCCGAGGGCGCCCAGGGGGCCGGAGAGGCCGCTGAGGGGGCCGTGGAGCGTTCCGCGGAGCCGGAGCGAGGGCCGGAACCGCAGTCGCGTGCCGACACGGAGGCCGGTGCGGAGTCCCCCGGGTCCGAGACCCCGGACGAGGCGCCCACGCCGCCCGGCGACGAACACCCGCTCGCCTCGTACGTGCTGCGCGTCAACGGCGTCGACCGGCCCGTCACCGACGCCTGGATCGGCGAATCGCTGCTCTACGTACTGCGCGAACGGCTCGGCCTCGCCGGCGCCAAGGACGGCTGCTCGCAGGGCGAGTGCGGCGCGTGCAACGTCCAGGTCGACGGCCGGCTCGTCGCCTCCTGCCTGGTGCCCGGAGTCACCGCGGCCGGCAGCGAGGTCCGTACGGTCGAGGGCCTCGCGGAGGACGGACACCCCTCCGACGTGCAACGGGCGCTCGCCCGGTGCGGCGCGGTGCAGTGCGGCTTCTGCGTGCCGGGCATGGCGATGACCGTGCACGACCTGCTGGAGGGCAACCCGGCGCCGACCGAACTCGAGGCCCGCCAGGCGCTGTGCGGCAACCTGTGCCGCTGCTCCGGCTACCGCGGCGTCCTGGACGCCGTCAAGGAGGTCGTCGGCGAACGCGAGTCGCACCGCGCGGCCGACGCTGAGACGGACGCGGACGAGGCACGTATCCCGCACCAGGCGGGCCCGGGAGCCGGCGGCGTCAACCCGTCGGCGTTCGAGCCGCACGACCAGGCGTACGGACAGGACGGAGGCCCGGCGTGAGCAACGAAGCCGCCACCGCGACCACGGCCGCGGAGGCAGCCCCCGCCCCCGAGGAGATCCCGCACGGCCTCGGCGTGTCCTTGCACCCCGCCGACGCGGGCGCCAAGACCGAGGGCACGTTCCCGTACGCGGCCGACCTGTGGGCCGAGGGCCTGCTCTGGGCGGCCGTCCTGCGCTCACCGCACCCGCACGCGCGCATTGTGTCGATCGACACGTCCCACGCGCGCGAGATGCCCGGCGTCCGCGCCGTCGTCACCCACGAGGACGTGCCCGGCGCCCCCCGGTACGGCCGGGGCAGCGCCGACCGCCCGGTGTTCGCCTCCGAGGTCGTACGCCACCACGGCGAACCCATCGCCGCCGTCGCCGCCGACCACCCCGACACCGCGCGGATGGCCGCGGCGGCCGTCATCGTCGAGTACGAAGTACTCGACCCGGTGACCGACCCGGAACAGGCCTTCGAGGCCGAGGCGCTGCACCCCGACGGCAACCTGATCCGCCACATCCCGCTGCGCCACGGCGACCCGGACGCGGCCGGCGACATCGTCGTCGAGGGCCAGTACCGCATCGGCCGCCAGGACCCGGCGCCCATAGGAGCCGAGGCGGGTCTCGCGGTGCCGCGTCCGGACGGCGGCGTCGAGCTGTATCTGGCGTCCACGGACCCGCACAGCGACCGCGACACGGCCGCCGCCTGCTACGGCCTGGAGCCCGACCGCGTGAAGGTCGTCGTCACCGGTGTGCCCGGCGCGACCGCCGACCGCGAGGACCAGGGCTTCCAACTCCCGCTGGGCCTGCTGGCGTTGAAGACCGGCTGCCCGGTCAAACTGACCGCCACGCGCGAAGAGTCCTTCCTGGGCCACACCCACCGCCACCCGACCCTGCTGCGGTACCGCCACCACGCGGACGCGGAGGGCAAGTTGGTCAAGGTCGAGGCACAGGTCCTCCTTGACGCGGGCGCCTACGCGGACACCTCCTCGGAGGCGCTGGCCGCCGCGGTGTCCTTCGCCTGCGGCCCGTACGTCGTCCCGAACGCGTTCATCGAGGGCTGGGCCGTACGCACCAACAACCCCCCCTCCGGCCACGTACGCGGAGAGGGCGCCATGCAGGTCGCCGCCGCCTACGAAGCCCAGATGGACAAGCTGGCGAAGAAGCTCGGCGTCGACCCGGCGGAGCTGCGCCTGCGCAACGCGCTCGCCACGGGCGACGTCCTGCCGACCGGCCAGACGGTGACATGCCCCGCACCGGTGGCGGAGTTGTTGCAGGCCGTACGGGACTTCCCCCTTCCGGCGCTCCCCAAGGACACGCCCGAGGAGGACTGGCTGCTGCCCGGCGGCCCCGAGGGCGCGGGCGAACCGGGCGCGGTGCGCCGGGGAGTCGGCTACGGCCTCGGCATGGTCCACATGCTCGGCGCGGAGGGCGCGGACGAGGTCTCGACGGCGACCGTCAAGGTCCATGACGGAGTCGCCACCGTCCTGTGCGCGGCCGTCGAGACCGGCCAGGGCTTCACCACCCTCGCCCGGCAGATCGTCCAGGAGACACTCGGCATCGACGAGGTGCACGTCGCCCCGGTCGACACCGACCAGCCACCGGCGGGCGCGGGCTGCCGGGGCCGTCACACCTGGGTGTCCGGCGGCGCGGTGGAGCGCGCGGCGAAGATGGTCCGCACGCAGCTGCTCCAGCCCCTGGCGCACAAGTTCGGCATGTCCACGGAGCTGCTGCAGATCACCGACGGCAAGATCACGTCGTACGACGGAGTCCTGTCGACCACCGTCACCGAGGCGATGGACGGCAAGGAACTGTGGGCCACCGCCCAGTGCCGCCCGCACCCGACGGAACCCCTGAACGAAGCCGGACAGGGCGACGCCTTCGTGGGTCTCGCCTTCTGCGCGATCCGCGCGGTCGTGGACGTCGACATCGAACTCGGCTCGGTACGGGTCGTCGAACTGGCCGTCGCCCAGGACGTGGGGCGTGTGCTGAACCCCGCCCAGCTGACGGCACGTATCGAGGCCGGTGTCACACAGGGCGTGGGCGTCGCGCTGACGGAGAACCTGCGCACGGCACGCGGGCTGATCCGCCACCCCGACCTCACGGGCTATGCCTTGCCCACGGCGTTGGACGCGCCGGACATCCGCATCGTGAAACTGGTCGAGGAGCGCGACGTGGTCGCCCCCTTCGGCGCGAAGGCCGCCAGCGCGGTACCGGTGGTGACGTCCCCGGCGGCCATCGCCTCCGCGGTCCGCGCCGCGACGGGCCGCCCCGTCAACCGCCTCCCGATCCGCCCGCAGGCTGCGGTGGTGACCGGCCAGTGACCGCCCCCGACCCCGGTCCGCCGCGGTACGAACCACCGCCCAGCGTAGGGAAATTGCTGGTCTGGGCGCTGGTGTTCGTGTTCGCGGCGGTAGTGGTCGTGCTCGGCGGTATCTACTTCGCGTGACCGGCTGTGTGCGACGCAACAGCCTTGGCGTTGCCGGGCTGCGGGCCGTTGTCAGTGGTGCGGCGTAGTGTTCTGGACGTGGGGACGGCGGGGCTGTGAGCGCGCTCGTACGACGGCCGTGGTGCCGAACCGCGCCCCGCTCGGGGACTGAGCGACCATTCATGCACGGGGGATTCCATGAGCACGACCAGCGGGACTTGTATCGCGGTGACCGGCCTGACCGAGGGCGGGCCGGAACCGTTCGGGGTGGATGCGCCGCCGGGCCATGGGGTCTGGCGTGAAGCGGAGCCGGCGCTGTGCCTGCGGCAGCCGGGCGGCGATGAGCTGCTGTCGCTCGCCGAGCTGCGCCAGGAGGGCCGGCTGCGCACGCTGGTGCGGTTCGCGTCGGCGGCCGATGAACTGGCCCGACTGCGCCACGAGTTCGCGGCCTACGCGGGACGCTTCGGGCCGGGCGCGGTGGCGGAGGCCTCCCGTCGGCTGCTGGCCGTCTGGGAGGAGGGGACGGGCGCTGCGATGCCGGCGTTCCGCAGCATGGGCGCACTGATCCGCCCACTCGCCTGGATCGCCGAGCCCGGCAGCGGCCTCGCCCTCGACCTGCCGCCGCGGCTGCTGGACGAGGAGTTCGGCACCGCAGCGATCGTCCGCTTCGAGGACGTCGACTTCCCCGCGACCCTCACCCACGAACCCACCCGCCGCTTCCTGCGCGACGTGGGCCTGCCGGAAGAGGCCGCCCGGTTCACACTGGACACGGACGTCCCACCACGGACCCTCGCCGAGTACGCAACGGACGAGCGGGACGGCAACCTCGCCCTCCCACCCGGCTCCGACCACCTGATACGCCTCGGCCACCTCACCACCGACACCAGCCTCGTGATCGACGGCGCGACAGGGATGGTCCTGTACTGGAGCGAGCGGGACGAACTGCCGCGCCCACTCAACACGGACCTCTCCACGCTGGCGTTCACGCTGTGGCTGCTTCGCCGGGAGGAGAACGGGAGAGGGACGGTAGAGGCCGTGGCGGGAATCGAACCCGCGTAACTCGCTTTGCAGGCGAGCCCCTCAACCACTCGGGCACACGGCCTTGCTTCGTGTATTGACCGTAGGGCGCTGTGGGGGAGGGGCTCAAGGGAAGCGGGGGTGGTGCAACGGGACTGCCATACCGCGTTCATGAAACGGGGGCGTGGGGGCGGTCGTACGACCTAGGGCGGAGGTGGGGCCGTTCTCTCGACAGGGGTCAACGTGGGTTGTGGCCCTTACGCTGGCGACCATGACCGCCCTCGAACCGAGTGACACCGACGTTGCTGATCCCGACGGCGCCTCCTCGGCCGGCGAGCGCGACGAGACCGTCCTGAGCCGTTCCTACCGTGCGCTCAGTGTCGGGATCGTCTCCGTCGTGCTGCTGATCGCCTTCGAGGCGACCGCTGTCGGGACGGCGATGCCGGTGGCGGCGCGGGAGTTGGACGGGGTGTCGCTGTACGCGTTCGCGTTCTCGGGATTCTTCACGACGAGCCTGTTCGGCATGGTGCTCTCCGGTCAGTGGTCGGACCGGCGAGGGCCGCTCGGGGCGTTGACGACAGGCATCGCCTCCTTCGCGGCCGGTCTGCTGCTGTCCGGCACGGCGGGCGCGATGTGGCTGTTCATCCTGGGGCGGGCCGTGCAGGGGTTCGGCGGCGGGCTGGTGATCGTCGCGCTGTACGTCGTCGTGGGCCGCGCCTACCCGGGGCGACTGCAGCCCGCGATCATGGCGGCGTTCGCGGCGAGCTGGGTCGTGCCGTCCATCGTCGGCCCGCTGGCGTCGGGCGCGGTGACCGAACACCTCGGCTGGCGCTGGGTGTTCGTCGGCATCCCGGTCCTCGTCGTCTTCCCACTGGCGCTCGCGCTGCCGCAGATACGGCGGCGGGCGGCGGGGCCGGTGGATGGTTCGGGGGGTGGTCGGCCCGGCGGCTCGGTGGGCGACCCCGTGGACGGTTCGATGTCCGACGAGCCTGTGCGGGTGCGCCGGGCCTCCTTCGACCGGCGTCGTATCCGGCTCGCACTCGGGATCTCGCTCGGCGCGGGGCTGCTGCAGTACGCCGCGCAGGATCTGCGGTGGCTGTCGCTGGTGCCCGGCGTGGTGGGTGCCGCGCTGATGGTGCCGGCCGCTCTGGGGCTGCTGCCGCGGGGTACGTACCGGGCGGCCCGTGGGCTGCCGTCCGTCGTGTTGTTGCGCGGGGTGGCCGCGGGCTCCTTCATCGCCGCCGAGTCCTTTGTGCCGTTGATGCTGGTCACCCAGCGGGGGCTGTCGCCGACGCTGGCCGGGTTCTCGCTCGCGGCGGGCGGTGGGACGTGGGCGCTGGGGTCGTGGGTGCAGTCGCGGGCGCGGGTGGCGCCGTACCGGGAGCGGCTGATGACGCTCGGGATGGTGTTGGTCGCGGCCGCGATCGCCGCCGCGCCGAGCGTGCTGATCGAGGCGGTGCCGGCCTGGATCGTTGCCGTCGCCTGGGCCGTGGGCTGCTTCGGCATGGGGCTGGTGATCTCCTCCACCAGCGTGCTGCTGCTGAAGCTCTCCGCCCCCGAGGACGCCGGCACCAACTCCGCCGCCCTCCAGATATCCGACGGCCTCTCCAACGTCCTCCTCCTCGCGGCGGGCGGCGCGGCCTTCGCGGCACTGGGTGGCGGCACGGTGGCGCACGCCGCGACGGAGGCGGCCGGCGCGGGTTCGCATCCTGCCGCGTTCGCCGCGGTGTTCCTGCCGATGGCGGGGGTGGCGTTGGTGGGGGCTTGGGTGACTACGCGGCTGCGGGCCCCGAGGGCGGAGCCCGCTGATGGATGCTGTGCGGTGACACCGAGTGGTACCGCGTAGTACCGTCGATGCATGGCTGGACTGAACCTGCGGTTTACGGACGATGAGCTCGACGCGCTGCGTGAGCGTGCGGCAGCGGAAGGGCGCAGCATGCAGGCCTTCGCGCATGATGCCGTGATCGCGGCAATAAACGAGCACTCGCGCCTGTTCAACGAGGCTGCCGAGCACGTGCTGAAGGCCAGTGCCGAGCTGAACCGGAGGCTCGCCTGATGCACTACCTCACGCTGCCCGAGCTGCTGAACCTCGCAAAGCGGCTCGGGGCGGACGAGGTGCGCGATTACGGGCTCCTGGACTCGGCACTGGCGCGTCCCCAATCAAGCGTGTTCGGGCAGGACGCGTATCCGGACGTCTGGCAGAAGGCCGCGGCCCTGATGGAGTCCCTCGCCCGCAACCACGCCCTCGTCGACGGGAACAAGCGCATCGCCTGGTACGCGACCTGGGTCTTCCTGCACATGAACGGGCACCCCCTCGACGCCGACTTCGACGTGGACGAGGCCGAGGCGTTTGTGCTCGACGTCTGTCAGGGGGCATCGGACGTACCGAAGATCGCGGCTCAGTTGCCGCGCTTCGCACGCTGACCCCAAGGCCCACTGTGACCTCAGTCCCATCCAAGGGCGCCCCGGCACAGTCCGCCCGTTGACGGAAACCCGGCGCCGGTAGGGTGGCCCGGTTGTCATACCCGGCCGCCCAACCCCCAACGGAGACCGTGACTACCACCGCCGCCAGCAGCTCGTCGCATCACCTGTCACCCGCGTTCCCCGGCCGCGCCCCCTGGGGTACCGCCAGCAAGCTGCGTGCCTGGCAGCAAGGGGCGATGGAGAAGTACATCCAGGAACAGCCGCGTGACTTCCTGGCCGTGGCGACGCCCGGCGCCGGAAAGACGACGTTCGCGCTGACGCTGGCGTCCTGGCTGCTGCACCACCACGTCGTGCAGCAGGTGACCGTCGTCGCGCCGACCGAGCATCTGAAGAAGCAGTGGGCGGAGGCGGCGGCGCGCATCGGGATCAAGCTCGACCCGGAGTACAGCGCGGGGCCGCTCGGCAAGGACTACCAGGGCGTCGCGGTCACGTACGCCGGTGTCGGCGTGCGCCCCATGCTGCACCGCAACCGCGTCGAGCAGCGCAAGACCCTCGTCATCCTCGACGAGATCCATCACGCCGGTGACTCCAAGTCCTGGGGCGAGGCCTGCCTGGAGGCCTTCGAACCGGCCACGCGCCGGCTCGCGCTCACCGGTACGCCGTTCCGGTCCGACACCAACCCCATCCCGTTCGTGGCCTACGAGGAGGGCAACGACGGAATCCGGCGCTCCGCCGCCGACTACACGTACGGCTACGGCTCCGCCCTCTCCGACGGCGTCGTCCGCCCCGTCATCTTCCTTTCCTACAGCGGGAACATGCGGTGGCGTACGAAGGCCGGTGACGAGGTCGCCGCCCGGCTCGGCGAGCCCATGACCAAGGACGCGATCAGCCAGGCCTGGCGCACCGCCCTCGACCCGCGCGGCGAGTGGATGCCGAGCGTGCTGCGCGCCGCCGACCAGCGGCTGACCGAGGTCCGCAAGGCCATCCCGGACGCGGGCGCGCTCGTCATCGCGTCCGACCAGGACTCGGCACGTGCGTACGCCAAGCTCATCCGCGAGATCACGGGCACGAAGGCCACGCTCGTCCTGTCCGACGACGCCGGCGCGTCCGGCCGGATCGACGAGTTCAGCGGCAGCAACGACCGGTGGATGGTCGCGGTCCGGATGGTGTCGGAAGGCGTCGACGTGCCGCGGCTCGCGGTCGGCGTGTACGCCACGACCATCTCCACGCCGCTGTTCTTCGCGCAGGCCGTCGGCCGTTTCGTACGGTCCCGGCGGCGCGGCGAGACGGCCTCGGTCTTCCTCCCCACCATCCCCGACCTCCTCACTTTCGCCAACGAGATGGAGGTCGAGCGCGACCACGCCCTCGACAAGCCCAAGAAGGAGGGCGAGGAGGACCCGTACGCCGGGGAGGAGAAGCTCCTCCAGGAGGCCGAGCAGCAGCAGGACGAGGACACCGGCGAACAGGACCAACTGCCCTTCGAGGCGCTGGAGTCCAACGCCGTCTTCGACCGAGTCCTGTACGACGGCGCCGAGTTCGGCATGCAGGCCCACCCCGGCAGCGAGGAGGAGCAGGACTACCTCGGTATTCCTGGGCTGCTGGAGCCCGACCAGGTGCAAATGCTGCTGCAGAAGCGGCAGGCCCGGCAGATCGCGCACAGCCGCAAGAAGCCGGACTCCGAGGCCGACCTGCTCGAACTGCCCGCCGAGCGGCGGCCGGTGGTCAGCCACAAGGAGATGATGGAGCTGCGCAAGCAGCTCAACACCATGGTGAGCGCGTACGTCCACCAGAGCGGCAAGCCGCACGGGGTGATTCATACGGAGCTGCGACGCGTGTGCGGTGGGCCGCCGAGCGCGGAGGCCACGGCGGGTCAGCTGCGGCAGCGGATCGCCAAGGTGCAGGAGTGGGCCACGCGCATGCGGTGACGCTGGGCGCTGTGCCTGAGCCGGTTTTCCGGGGCGGACCTGTCGTGTTTTCGGCTGCGGGCCGTCCGTGGCTGGTCGCGCCCACGCGGCGGAGCCGCATATGTTACAGCCCCGCGCCCCTCTGGGGCGCGCATACCGCCGCAAATCAAAGTAGTCCGTACCGGCAACTGACCGGATTCTGGACGGAGCCTTCCGCTCAGCGAACTCCCTTCGCTACTGTCCCGCTACGCACACGCCCCGTGGCAGCGCCGCCGCGGAGCGCAGCCGTGAAGCGTCGCGGCCCGGAAAGCCGGGCCGCCGACCGATCGTCGGCCTCTGAAACGCGTCACCGACGGGACTCGGTGACGCATCCGCCGCGAGGGGGCCGTCGACCTCACCACTAAGGAGTGGGCGTCGTGACCGCGGAGACCTCCCAGACGCTCGACCGGGGACTGCGTGTCCTCAAACTGCTGGCCGACACGGACCACGGGCTGACCGTCACCGAGCTTTCCCACAAACTGGGCGTCAACCGGACCGTGGTGTACCGGTTGCTCGCCACGCTTGAGCAGCATGCACTGGTACGACGTGACCTGGGCGGACGTGCCCGGGTCGGGCTCGGAGTGCTGCGGCTGGGGCGTCAGGTGCATCCCTTGGTGCGGGAGGCGGCGTTGCCCGCTCTGCGGTCGCTGGCCGAGGACATAGGTGCGACCGCGCATCTCACGCTGGTGGACGGGGCGGAGGCGTTGGCCGTCGCGGTCGTCGAGCCGACGTGGACCGACTATCACGTGGCGTATCGGGCGGGGTTCCGGCATCCGCTGGACCGGGGCGCCGCGGGCAAGGCGATCCTCTCCGCGCGACAGCGGGCGGTGGCGGAGCCGGGGTACACCCTGACGCACGGTGAGCTGGAGGCGGGGGCGAGTGGGGCTGCGGCGCCGTTGATCGGGGTGACCGGGGTCGAGGGGAGTGTGGGGGTCGTGATGCTGGCGGATGCGGTGCCGGAGCGGGTGGGGCCGAGGGTCGTCGATGCGGCGCGGGAGGTTGCGGAGGCGCTGCGCTGAGCAGTTGCCGTGCGTGAGGGCTGGGCGGGGGTGGGTCGCGCAGCCCGGCGCTGACGGGGTGCCGCCTGCGCCCACCCGTGCCGCCCCAGGCGGCACGACTGCCCGCAGGCTGTGTGGCCCGCGGGTGCAGGCTGCTGGGTGGGCGCCGCCCTTGCGGCACGCATGCCCGCAGCTCTACGTGCTGCCCTCGGTCACCACCCCGAACCTCGCCCGTTAGATTGATCCCGTGTTCCTCTCTCGTCTCACGCGCCCGCAGGCCCTGGTCGTCTGTGCTCTGCCCGTCGTCGGTCTGATCGGGGCGGCGGTGTTCGCGCCGCTGCCGTTTTCGTTGACGCAGCCGGGGCTGACCGCGGATGTGCTCGGGGAGAACCGGGGGACGCCGGTGATCACGATTTCCGGGGCGTCGACCCGTGACACGAGCGGGCAGCTGCGAATGACGACGATCGAGGCGACCAACCCGGATACGGACGTTTCGCTCGGGGACGTGATCGACTCCTGGTTCCGTACGGATCGGGCGGTCATGCCGCGCGACTCCGTCTATCCGAGCGGTAAGAGCGTCAAGGAGATCGAGCGGCACAACACGGAGCAGATGCGCGCGTCGCAGGACGCGGCGACCGAGGCCGCGCTGAACTATCTCGACCTCAGCGACAAGAACGTCAAGGTCACCCTGAGGCTCGCCGACGTCGGCGGCCCCAGCGCCGGGCTCCTCTTCTCCCTCGGCATCATCGACAAGCTCAACGGCAACGGCAGCGGCGGCGACCTCACCGGCGGTCGTAGCGTCGCCGGCACGGGGACGATCGAGGCCGACGGAACGGTCGGCGCGGTCGGCGGCGTCGCCCTGAAGACGCAGGCCGCGCGGCGCGACGGGGCGACCGTGTTCCTGGTCCCGAAGGACGAGTGCGGCGACGCGAAGTCGGAGCTGCCGAAGGGGCTGCGGCTGATTCCGGTGACCAACCTCAAGGGCGCGGTCAGTGCGCTGGTGGCGTTGGAGAGCGGGAAGGGTTCCGTGCCTAGCTGCTAGGGCTGGGCGCCGGGGCCGACGGTCTGGGGGTGGCCAGTCGCAGGCCCACTTCTACGAGGGTCCAGCCGACGCGGGTCCGCAAGGGACGGCCGGGCTTCGCCGTGGCGCCCGCGAGACGGTGTGCCGCTGCCTCGGCACGCAGCTCGGCGGCACGGGCGTGATGCAGGGCGAGATGGATGTCGGGGTGCATCGGGTGGTCGCCTCTCAATGCGTCGGGCTGGGAAAGACGTGCGTGTGGACGCGTACCGTCTCCGCGTCCGGGGTGTCCTCGGACAGAGATGGCAGTGACGCATAGCTCTGCACCAGGTCGTGCATCTTCTCGATGAGTTCCTCGGCGAGCTCGGGCGTGAGCCGCAGCGTGAAGTCGCTCAGATCGCTCGCGCGGTCCCACTCCACCGACCAGTCGCTCGGATTGCCGAGCCAGGTCGCGAGCTCCTGGGTGTGCACGTTCGAAACCTCGTGCATGAACACGGCTGCCGCACCGCGCACGCTCGGATCCGGGTCCCGGCGCAGCGTCTCGTCGAACCGCACGCCATCGTCGGCCGCCTGCCACCACCGCTCCCGCCCCTTGCCTCGCTCCGGCGCGTCCTCCACGAAGCCGTGCGCGGCGAGCTGGCGCAGGTGGTAGCTGGTGGCGCCGCTCGACTCACCCAGCCGCTCCGCGAGCATCGACGCCGTGGCCGGTCCATGCCGCCGCAACGCGACCAGCAGCTGAATGCGCAGCGGATGCGCCAGCCCGCGCAGTGAGCGGGCATCCAGTGTGCGCACCTTGGGCTCTTCGGGCTCGGTCATGCATGCAAAGGTAGCGTTGCAAAGAGACCTTTGCAACGGGTCCTTTGTAAGCAGGTCCAGCCCCCTCACCCCTCCCTGACAAACCCCTCCTCCACCATCCAGTCCAACGCCACCTGATGCGGATCCTCCCCCTCGACATCCACCTTCGCGTTCAGCTCCTGCGCCACCGCGTTGTCCAACCGCCTGGTGACCGGGTCGAGGACGTCCGCGATCGCCGGATACTTCTTCAGCGTCTTGGAGTTGATCTCGGGCGCCGCGTTGTAGTTGGGGAAGAACTTCTTGTCGTCCCGCATCACCTCGAGGTTCATCGACTTGATGCGCCCGTCGGTGGTGAAGACCTCCCCGTAGGTGCAACTGCCCTTCGCCGCCTGCGTGTAGATGATCCCGGTGTCCATCTGCGTGATGTTGCCCGCCGGTACGTCCATGCCGTACGCCTTCTGCATGCCCGGCAATCCGTCCGCCCGGTTGGCGAACTCGCCCTCCACGCAGAGCGTCACCGCGCTCGGGTCGGACTTCGACAGGGCGGCCACGTCGAAGAGGGTCTTCGTGCCGTACTTCTTGAAGTTGGCCTGGTTCATGGCGAGGGCGTACGTGTTGTTGAGCGACGCCGGCGGCAGCCAGGTCAGCCCGTTCTTCGCGTCCGCGTCCCGCACCGCCTCCCACTGCTTCTGCGGGTCGGCGATGGGCTCGCTGTTGCCGAGGTAGGTGATCCAGGCGGTGCCCGTGTACTCGTACATCCCGTCCGCGTCGCCGCCCTTGACCGCCTCGCGGGCGCCGACGGAGCCCTGGATGCCGGTGCGGTCGAGCACGTCCGCGCCGGCCGCTTCGAAGGCGATGCCCATGATCGCGCCGAGGATGAGCTGTTCGGTGAACTCCTTGGAGGTGACGGTGAGGTCGGCGCCCTTGAGGGGCTCGCCCTGTCCGATCGAACCGGGACGGACGTCGTCCACCATCGGCGACCCGCTGGTCAGACCGCAGCCACTCACCATGACGGCCATAGCCAGCACCGCGCACAGCCGCCGCCTCATGTCCCCACCTCCAACCCCCGCGGCCGCAGCAGCAGTTCGGCCAGTGAGGCCAGCCAGTCCACCAGCAGGGCGAGTACGACCGTGAGGACCGAACCCAGCATCAGCACGGGCATCCGCTGGTTGGTGATACCGGTCGTGATCAGTACGCCCAGCCCGCCGCCCCCGCCGAACGTCGCCAGCGTCGCCGTACCGACGTTCAGGACGAGCGCCGTCCGCACGCCCGCCAGGATCAGCGGGACCGCCAGCGGCAGTTCGACGCGGGAGAGCACGCCGAGCGGGGACATGCCGATGCCGCGGGCGGCCTCCAGCAGGGTCGGGTCATTGGCCTTCAGGCCGGCGATCGTGTTCGACAGCACCGGCAGGATGGCGTAGACGATGATGCCGATCAGGGCCGCCTTCCGGCCGATGCCCAGCCAGATCACCAGCAGGGCGAGCAGGCCGATCGCGGGCGTCGCCTGACCCATGTTGGCGACCGCCATCGCCACCGGGGTCGCCTTCCTCATGGCCTTGCGGGTCAGCAGGATGCCCAGCGGGATCGCGATGATCAGCACGAAGAAGGTGGAGATCACCGTGAGTTCGATGTGCTGCCACAGGGCCTTGGACACCTGGCCGTCCGACAGCGCGTTCTCGGAGAGGGGGTCCAGGTCGGCCTGCTCGAACCACAGCCAGGTCGCCAGCAGCACGGCGATGAGGACGACCGGCAGGAAGGTGAGCTTCTGCCAGCCGATCCGGCGCTGTGCCACCGCCCGTGGCGGCGGCGGTTCCTGGTCGCCGTTGGCCTCGCCCTCGTCCCGGAAGGCGTGCCCCTTGACCTCGTGCTCGCCTTGGGGGCGCTGGTCGGAAGAGGTGGTCACGCCTTCTTCTCCCCTCCGACGCCCTCCTGCTCGGCGTGCGTCTGCAGGGCCCGGGTCTCCTCCAGTTCGTGCTGGTGCTCCATGGCGTCCAGCCGGTCGGCCTCCAGCAGCTCGTGCACGGAGTTCATCAGCGTCTCCATGTCGACGACGCCCGTGTACTCGCCGCGTCGCCCGGTCACCGCGACCCGCCCCGCGTTGTCGGTGAGGACCGCCTCCAGCGCGTCGCGGAGGGTCGCGTCCCGGGTCACCGTGTCGTGCACGAGCGTGCCCGCGCGGGCCAGCGAGCCCCGGGCGCGCATCATGTCGCCGCGCCGGAGCCACTTGTACGGCCGTCCGCGCTTGTCGAGCAGGAGGATCTCGTTGGTGCCGCTGGCGCGCAGCTTGTTGAAGATCTGCTGGAGCGGGTCGTCGACGGTGACCGTCGGATAGTCGGTGATCTCCACATCCCGTACGCGGGTGAGGTTCAGCCGCTTCAGCGCCGCCCCGGCTCCGACGAACCCCGATACGAAGTCGTCGGCCGGGTTGGTGAGGATCGCCTCCGGGGTGTCGAACTGAGCGATGTGGGACCGTTCGCGCAGCACGGCGATGCGATCACCGAGCTTGATCGCCTCGTCGAAGTCATGGGTGACGAAGACGATCGTCTTGTGCAGTTCGTGCTGCAGCCTGATCAGCTCGTCCTGGAGGTGATCGCGGGTGATCGGGTCGACCGCGCCGAACGGCTCGTCCATCAACAACACCGGCGGATCGGCGGCCAACGCCCGTGCCACGCCCACGCGTTGCTGCTGACCGCCGGAGAGCTGGCGCGGATAGCGGCCGTGGAACTCGCCCGGGTCGAGCCCGACGAGGTCCAGCATCTCCTCCACCCGCGATCTGATCCGCGCCTTCGGCCAGCCGATCATCTTCGGCACCAGCGCGATGTTCTGGGCGACTGTCATGTGCGGGAAGAGACCGGACGCCTGGATGGCGTACCCGACGTTGCGGCGCAGCTTCACCGGGTCCATGTCGGTGACGTCCTCGCCGTTGATGCGGATGCGCCCGCCGGTCGGTTCGATCAGCCGGTTGATCATCTTGAGCGTCGTGGACTTTCCGCAGCCGGAGGGCCCGACGAAGATGACGATCTCGCCCGCCTTGATCTCCATGTTCACGCTGTCCACGGCCGGCTGTGGGCTCCCCGGATACCGCTTGGTGAGGTTCTCCAGCTCGATGGAGGCACCGGAGGTCGTCTTCTCGGCTACGGAGGTCTCGGCTACGGAGGTCTCGGCTACGGAGGTCTCAGGCACGGAGGTCTCAGGCACGGAGGTCTCAGGCACGGATCCCCCTGGGGATGGTCAGCCGTCCGATGAGGACGTACGCGGCATCGAACAACAGCGCCAGGATGATGATCCCGAGCGTTCCCGCGAGCACCTGGTTGATCGCGTTCTTGCTGCCCAGCGAGGCCAGCCCGCGGAAGATCACATTGCCGAGGCCGGGCCCGGAGGCGTACGCCGCGATCGCCGCGATGCCCATCAGCATCTGCGTGGAGACCCGGATCCCGGTCAGGATCGGCGGCCAGGCCAGCGGCAGCTCGATCCGCACCAGCCGGGCCACGCGCGACATCCCGATGCCGGCCGCCGCGTCCACCAGCGTCGGATCGACCCCGCGCAGCCCGACGATCGCGTTGCGCACGATCGGCAGCAGCCCGTACAGCGTCAGCGCGATCACCGTGGGCGGCACTCCCAGCCCGACGATCGGGATGAGCAGACCGATCATGGCGAGCGACGGGATGGTCAGAATGGTCGAGGTGGTCGTCGTGGCGAGGCTTCCGGCCCACTCGCTCCGGTAGGTCACGATCCCGATCAGGACGCCCAGCACGGTCGCCACGACCATGCACTGGAAGACCGCGCTGGCGTGTTGCCCGGCATCCGCGAGCAACTGCTGATGCCGGTTGCCCAGGTACTCCCAGAAGTTCACCCGCGGTCACCCCAGTGGCTCGGTCACTCCCGTCCGTCCAAGCCCTCCGCCGCCTGCTCCACCAGCGGGATGATCCGCAGCGGAACAGGGTTCTCCATGACGATCGCGGTGGAGGCCCGGACGATGCCATCAAAACCGACAGTCGGGTCGATCGCGCGCTGGAGCGGCGGTAGGGGTGGCGCGAAGAGGGCCGTGGACTGTCGGTCCACGGCCCCTGGAGGACGACTCCGTTCGAGTCGACTGCCGCGCCACTGGCCGTGGCGAGCTTGCCGGTGCGTCCCGGCTTGCCGCCGCACCTGCGTCCAGCCCCAGGAGGGACAGGGGCCATCGACTGGGCCCCGCGCCTCACACGGTCAGCGCTCCATGTCAACCGGGTCCATCGGCCGGAGCCGAATCTGTGCCTTCGGTAGCTCGCGTGCGGGGACCACCAGATTGCCGGGCACCCAGTGCCGCAAGTGCAGTTCTTGCGGCAGAGCACCTGATCGAGTGAATCCTCTGTAACTTTGAAGGATTTCGCGGCCGCTCTGCTATTGCATCCGCTGATCGATGCGTTGCAGGCTGCCGGTATGGCAGAAACCCTGACTCACAAACCCCGACACACCGGAACCGAAGGTGACCCCTTCCCGGTCAAGGGAATGGACGCGGTCGTCTTCGCCGTGGGCAACGCCAAGCAGGCGGCGCACTACTACTCCACCGCCTTCGGCATGCGGCTCGTCGCCTACTCCGGACCGGAGACCGGCAGCCGCGAGACCGCGAGCTACGTCCTCACCAACGGCTCCGCCCGCTTCGTCCTCACCTCGGTGATCAAGCCCGCGACCACCTGGGGCCACTTCCTCGCCGAGCACGTGGCCGAGCACGGCGACGGTGTCATCGACCTCGCCATCGAGGTCCCGGACGCCCGCGCCGCGTACACGTACGCCGTCGAGCACGGCGCGCGCTCGATCACCGAGCCGTACGAGCTGAAGGACGAGCACGGCACGGTCGTACTCGCCGCCATCGCCACGTACGGCCAGACCCGCCACACCCTCGTCGAACGCGGTGGCTACGACGGCCCGCACCTCCCCGGCTTCACCGCCGCCGCCCCGCTCGTCCAGCCGCCCGCGCAGCGCACCTTCCAGGCCATCGACCACTGCGTCGGCAACGTCGAACTCGGCCGCATGAACGAATGGGTCGGCTTCTACAACAAGGTCATGGGCTTCACGAACATGAAGGAGTTCGTGGGCGACGACATCGCCACCGAGTACAGCGCGCTCATGTCCAAGGTGGTCGCGGACGGCACGCTGAAGGTCAAGTTCCCGATCAACGAGCCCGCCCTCGCCAAGAAGAAGTCCCAGATCGATGAGTACCTGGAGTTCTACGGCGGCGCGGGCGTCCAGCACATCGCGCTCAACACCAACGACATCGTGGCGACGGTACGGACGATGCGGGCGGCCGGCGTGCAGTTCCTCGACACCCCCGACTCGTACTACGACACCCTCGGCGAGTGGGTCGGCGACACCCGCGTCCCCGTCGAGACCCTCCGCGAACTGAAGATCCTCGCCGACCGCGACGAGGACGGCTACCTGCTGCAGATCTTCACCAAGCCGGTCCAGGACCGCCCGACCGTCTTCTTCGAGCTGATCGAACGCCACGGCTCCATGGGCTTCGGAAAGGGCAACTTCAAGGCCCTGTTCGAGGCGATCGAGCGGGAGCAGGCCAAGCGCGGCAACCTGTAGCCAGGGCACCCTGTAGCCAGGAAGAACAGCTAGGAAGACTCGCCAGGGAGGGGCTCGTCGGCCGGCAGGTCGCCGAGTCCCCGCAACGCCTCCCGTGCCGTGGGAGCCCGCCACGGCGAGAAGTGCGGGTTGATCCGCAGCGCCTCCTGAAGGTGCCGCCGGGCGAGCCCGTACAGCTCCAACTCGCCCTCGATCATGCCCCGGTGAAACGCGTACAGGGCACTGCGCACCCCGCCCCCATGCTCCTTGTCCGTCGCCCGTGCCGCGAACTTCAGCGCCTCCTCGTGCTGCCCGGCCCGGTGCAGCGCCCACCCCAGCGCGTCGGCCACGGCGATCCCGGGCTGGCGTTGCCACTCGGCGCGCAGTCGCCGTACCGCCGCCTCCGGGTCCCCGTGGTCCGCCTCGAACTGCCCGAGGACCAGCTCCTCGTCGGCCCCGCCCGCCGCCGCACCGCGCACCCGCTCCCGCAGCAGGCCGTACTGCACACGCGCCGCCTGATCGAGCCCCAGCGACTCGTACAACTCGCCCAGTTCCAGGGCGTATTGCGGCAGCGTCTGCTTGGCGAGGGCCATCCGGTACGAGTTCAGCGCCTCCGACGTCCGCCCCAGCGCCGCCAGCGCCCGCCCCTGCCCGGCCTGCGCGGCCCGCTGGTCGGGGTCGATACGGACCGCCTCCTGGAAGTGCCGCAGCGCGACGTCGAGGTCCCCGCGCTCGAACGCCAGCTGCCCGCCCCGCTCCAGATACGCGGCCTTCTCGGCGGGCGCCTCGGCTCCGGCCGCCGCGTCGGCCAGCGCGGCGGCGGCGTCCTCGCGCCAGCCGTGGTCGCGGTAGACGGCCCCGGCCCGCGCGAGGGCGGCAGGCCCGGAGTGCAGCTCCAGCATCCGGTCCAGCGTCCGCTTGGCCGCCTTGTGATCGCCCAGCCCTGTATAGGCGTCGATGAGCACCGGGTACGTCGTCCAGCGCTTCGCGTCCAGCCGCAGCGCGTCCTGCCCCCACTTCCGGGCCGCCGGAAAGTCACGTCGGGCGTTCGCCAGCGCCGCCATCCCGGTCAGCGCCCGCACATTCCCCTGCGCCCGCGTCCGCAGCGAGGTGCGCAGCGCCTGCTCGGCCCGCGGGAAGTAGGACGGATCCGCGATCCGCCGCCCCTGTTCGACGTACGCCGTCCCGAGCACCGCCCACGACCGCGCGTCCTGGGGATGCGCCCGCACCCGTGCCTCGCGCTCGCCGATCAGCGCCGCCAGGTCGGGCAGCGCGGCCGGCACCCCGGAACCGACCGCCGTCAGCGCCTGCGCCCCCGGCGCCGGAGCGGGCGCCCGCGACTCCGGCCGTTCCGAGGGCAGCAGCATCAGCACCACGCCGAGTACGGCGCATGCGGCGACGGCCGCGATCGGCACCCACCGGGCAACAGGCTTGCGCACCTCGGCCGGCGCTTCCTCTTGGTTCCCCATGGCGCTCACTGTGCGTCAACACGACGACCGCATTCCCGCACCCGAAGCCTTGTGCGGACGGGGTTCACACCGATGGCCCCGGGTGCGAACCTGTGATCATGAGCCGTATCGAAGCGCCTCGCGACGAAGTAACGTCCAACCTCGTCGACCGCCTGCTCAGCGGCCTGCCCGCCGAGGCCGTCCTCACCGACCCCGGCGTCACGGCGTCCTACGCCAACGACATGGCCAGCTTCTGCCCGGCCGGCGTCCCCGCCGTGGTCGTACTGCCGCGCACGGTCGAAGAGGTGCAGCACGTCATGCGCATCGCCACCGAGCTGCGCGTCCCGGTCGTCCCGCAGGGCGCCCGCACCGGCCTGTCGGGCGCGGCGAACGCCTCCGACGGCTGCATCGTGCTGTCCCTCACCAAGATGGACCGCATCCTCGAGATCAACCCGGTCGACCGTATCGCCGTCGTCGAACCCGGCGTCATCAACGCCGCCCTGTCCCGCGCGGTCGGCGAACACGGTCTGTACTACCCGCCGGACCCCTCCAGCTGGGAGATGTGCACGATCGGCGGCAACATCGGGACGGCGTCGGGCGGCCTGTGCTGTGTGAAGTACGGGGTCACCGCCGAGTACGTCCTCGGCCTGGACGTCGTCCTGGCCGACGGGCGGCTCATGACCACCGGCCGCCGCACGGCGAAGGGTGTCGCCGGGTACGACATGACCCGCCTGTTCGTGGGTTCGGAGGGCTCGCTGGGCATCGTCGTACGGGCGATTCTGGGGCTGAGGCCGCAGCCGCCGCAGCAGTTGGTGCTGGCCGCCGAGTTCGCGTCCGGGACCGCCGCGTGCGATGCGGTGTGCCGGATCATGGAGGGAGGACACGTGCCGTCCCTCCTCGAACTGATGGACCGTACGACGGTGAAGGCCGTCAACGACCTGGCGCACATGGGACTGCCCGAGTCGACGGAGGCGCTGCTGCTGGCGGCCTTCGACACCCCGGACCCCGCCGCCGACCTCGCCGCCCTCGGTGCGCTCTGCGAGGCGGCAGGCGCCACCCAGGTCGTACCGGCGGACGACTTGGCCGAGTCGGAACTCCTCCTCCAGGCACGGCGGTTGTCGCTCACCGCGCTGGAGGCGGTCAAGGGCACGACGATGATCGACGACGTGTGCGTGCCCCGCTCGCGCCTCGGCGACATGCTCGAAGGGACCGAGCGGATCGCCGAGAAGTACCAGCTCACCATCGGCGTCGTCGCCCACGCCGGCGACGGCAACACGCACCCGACCGTCTGCTTCGACGCCCAGGACCCCGACGAGTCCCGGCGCGCCCGCGAGTCCTTCGACGAGATCATGGCCCTCGGCCTGGAACTCGGCGGCACGATCACCGGCGAACACGGCGTGGGCGTGCTGAAGAAGGAGTGGCTGGCCCGCGAGATCGGCCCGGTGGGGGTGGAGATGCAGCGGGCGGTGAAGTCCGTCTTCGACCCGCTGGGCATCCTGAACCCGGGCAAGCTCTTCTGACCGCGGTCTTCTATGACTCACTGGGCGAGCAGCTGGTCGAGCGCGTCGTCGATCCCCAGCTGCTCGCCCTCAGTCCCCGGGGGCACCACCCGCAGCGTGCGCTCGAGCCAGGCCGACACCTGGGCCGCGGGAGCCTCCAGCAGGGCGTCCCCGTCGGGTGAACTCAGCGCCATCAGGACGACGCTGCGCCCCTCGGCCTTCGTCGGCCACACCCGTACGTCCCCGTTGCCGCAGGGCCGGAACACGCCCTCGACGAGCAGGTCACGGGCGAAGGTCCAGTGCACTGGGGCATCGGAGTTGATGTGGAAGGAGATGTGGACGGCGTACGGGTCGTCGCTGCGGAAGCCGAGCCGGGCCGGGACCGCGATGCTCCGCTCGGGCGACAGGATGAGCCTCAGCTCCAGCTCCCGCTCTACCACGCTGTACATAGGGCGTGTTTCCTCTCTCATGTCGCTCTCGTGGGCCCTGGCGTGGGCCCGTACGAGTGGAGAGAGGGGAGGGGCCGGAACCATTACGCGGGTTCCCGTAACTTTTTTCGCCGAGCGGGTGTCGCTTGGCTCCGGGTCGTGTGAAGTACGTGTACGAGGTTGCCCGGAAAGGGGTGGGTCCTACGGGACTGGCGGTGGTTGTTGCGCCGGTCTGGTAGATGTGGAGGCCCCCAGATGACCCCCGAGCAGATACGGGACGACGGACATGAGCGCCCCAACCCCGGCCCCAGGTGACGACAGGCCCCGCGAGGGCTACTACCCGGACCCCTCCATTCCCGGATATGTCCGGTACTGGAACGGCGCCTCCTGGGTTCCGGGCACCAGCCGTCCGGCCCCGACGGACGGCGAGCCGCTCGCCCCGCCGCCCGGCACCGACCCGGCTCCGGCGCAGGTCGAGGAGACGGGCCCGCACTTCTTCGACGAGGACCCGGCGGGTGCGTCGGGCGCCCCCAGCCCGGCCGACGCCCAGTACGGCAGCCGGCCCGAGCCCGCGTCCGCGTGGGGCGCCGACCGTTCCCGGCAGACCGGCTTCGGCGGCGACCAGGACCGCCGTGTCTCCTGGGGCGCCGCGCAGGACGCCGACCCGAGGGTGCCCGCGGACCCCCAGGCCCAGCCGGACGGCCAGGCCACCGCCCGCACGGACGGCACGGCGAGCATCCCGCCCACCGAGTCGGACGGCGTCGCCTCCGGCAACACGTTCGTCTTCCGCCGGCCGACACCCGGGCCCGGCGCGTCGCCCGCGTCCGCGAGCCCCGGCACCGACGAGGCCCCCGACGGCACGATGAAGTTCCGCGCGCTCTCCCCGCGCACCCCACAGCAGACCAGGGGAGCGGGGGCGCAGAGCGGGAGCACAGCCGGAACGACCCCAAGCGGAACCGGTTCTGCCGGGACGGGGGCGCCGAGTGGTGGCGCCGAGTCTTCCTCCGGCACCCCTGGAAGCCCCGGCTTCGGCGCCGGAAAGGCCGCCGCCGCCCGTGCCGCCGCCGTGCAGCAGTCCGCCACGCCCGCCTCCGCCACGCCCGCCCCCACCGCCCCCCAGCAACCGTCCCCCGCCGTCCCCCAGCAGTCCGGCGCCCCCCAGTCCGCCACGCCCGTGACGAGCGGCCCCGGTGGCGGGCAGCCCTCCTGGGCGCAGCAGGTGCACCGGCTCGCCGGAGGGCCCGGCGAGGACCAGCCCGTGGCGCCCTGGAAGCCGCCGGTGGAGGACATCTTCCAGGCGGCTGCCATGCGTCAGGCTTCGGCCCGTCCGGCCGCGCTCGGCAAGCGGCTCGCCGCCCGGCTCGTCGACACCCTCGTCCTCGCCGCCGTCACCTCCGTCGCCGCCGTCCCTCTCGGCACCAAGGCGATGGACCACGTCAACGAGAAGATCGACGCGGCCAAGCTGTCCGGCGAGACCGTCACCGTCTGGCTGCTCGACGGCACGACATCGACGTATCTCGGCATCGTCCTGGCCGTCCTGCTTCTCTTCGGCGTCGCCTACGAGGCGCTGCCCACCCACAAATGGGGCCGCACCCTCGGCAAGAAGCTGCTCGGTCTGGACGTGCGCGACATCGAGGGCCACGAGCCCCCGTCGTTCGGCGCGGCCGTCCGCCGCTGGCTCGTCTACAGCGTGCCCGGGCTGCTCGTCGTCGGTGTGGTGGGCGTCATGTGGTGCCTGTTCGACCGGCCCTGGCGCCAGTGCTGGCACGACAAGGCGGCGCATACGTTCGTCGCCGGGTGACGGTGTACTCCAGAAGGACCAGTTGATTTCGTACTCCGGACGGCCGCTCGCCGGATGCGGAGCCGGAAGGTTCGCGGTCGACTCGGGCCATGAGCAGCGAACCGCCCCCCGGCTCCGGTCAGCAGCCGCCGGAAGACGACCCGTTCAGGAAGCAGCCCCCGCCAGAACAGGGATCGGGCTCGCCGTACGGCGCCCCGTACGGCGGCGCCCAGCCCCCGCCCTACGGCGGTGACCCCTACGGCGGCGGCTCGTACCCGAGCGATCCGCTCGCCGGTATGCCCCCGCTCGCCGACAGCGGCAAACGCACGCTCGCCCGCATCATCGACATGATCCTCGTCGGGATCGTCGTCTGGCTGCTCACCTGGGGCTTCGGTGTCAGCGAGTACGACGTCGGCGCCGACGAGGTCGAGTACGGCAAGTCGTTCGCGCAGTCCGCGGTCGCCGCCGTGCTCTACATCGCCTACGACACCTTCCTGATGGCCAAGACCGGGCAGACCCTGGGCAAGAAGTGGCTGAAGATGCGGGTGGCCAACCTCGACAACGGCTCCACGCCCTCGGTGCAGACGGCGCTGGTGCGGTCGTTGGTGCTGTGGATCCCGTTCGCCTTCTGCTGCGCCTGCATCTGGACCGCGATCTCGGGCGGCGTGAGCTACTTCGACAAGCCGTACAAGCAGGGCCTGCACGACAAGGCGGCCAAGACGGTCGTGGTCACCACCTGACGGGCACGACGAACGACCGGCGGGCCCGCGACATCGCGGGCCCGCCGGTCGTACGTACGAGATCAGGCTGCGAGATTCAGGCAGCCTTGCCGGAATTCACCGGTACGCGCTCCGGCGTGGTGGGGGCCTCAGCCGTTGGCGCGGTGGCCGCGCTCGGCTTCGGCAGGGGAACCGTCATGGCGACCAGGAGCCCGAGAGCGAGCGCCGCGACGGCGATGACCGCGATCCCCACACCTGAACTCGTTTGTGACAGCAGCAGCATGGCGAGGGTCGAGAAGATCACGGTGCATGAACCGTAGGCGAGCTGTGCGGCGGTCGGTCGAGGCGCAGTCGGACGAGGCATGGCAATCGTGTCCTCGGAAATGGGGGTGAGAAGGGGCGCCGGCCTGGCATTGCGTCGGCTTCCGGGCGAGCCGCCAACCGACTCTAATCGCAGGGATGCCCGAGTGGAACGAACGGTAAGCGTGACCTAACCAACAGTATCGGTGCATGGGGGGCGCATCGAGTCACACCGTCCAGCAAGTGGACGGACCCACGCGCCCGTTAGTAAGGCCCCACCCAGGAACCCCTTCCGCGTGCCCGGACGCGGGCAAGAGCGTCCAACTCCGCTTCCGCTACTACTCCGACGGCGGCGCACCTACTACGACGAGAGCACCCCGCTCGCGGGCCTCAAGATCACTGACACCAACACCAAGATCAAGATCGTCAAGGAGGCCAAGGACGGCTCGACGATCTCGCTCGAAGTCGGCCCCGCGGTGAAGTAGTCAACGTTTCCGCAGGTCAGAGCGCGATTCGGCGGTAGCCCCTGGCGGGTTGCCGCCGATCGTGTTTAGGTGCGTCCTGTGATTCTCTTATTGACACCACTGGGAACGGGGAAGTGACTGAATGGCCGTAGGAGGCTTCTGCAGGCTGCCGTCGGGCAGCGTGGTGGTGGCGTTGAACCTGCCCAGCCCCACCGTCGACGGCACGGGCTGTGTACGTGTCCTGGTGCACGCCCAGAACCGGGCGCGAGCCCTGACCAGGCTCCGCAACCTGGGCATGCGCGCGGTCTACCTCCGCGGCAACGCGGCCCCGCCGACCCCGGACGAGATCACCGCGGTCCTCCACCACCCCGACGGCCTGATATGGCGTACGGCCCCGGACGACGGCGTACCGGCCCTGTCGCAGGAGCTGTGGCACCCGATCAGGGCACTGCGAAGGCGTCCGGCGACGCCTGCGTAGCGCTCCGCCGGAAGGGCCGCGAGGGGCCGTCGATCGTCTGCGGGCCTGGTCGTGGCTGGTCGCGCAGTTCCCCGCGCCCCTTCGGGGCACTAGACGACCGGCTTGCCCGAAAGTTCGACCCCCGCCTCCCGCATCTCCTCCAGTGCCCGCTCGGTGGTCTCCTCGGCCACCCCGGCGGTCAGGTCCAGCAGCACCTGTGTACGGAACCCCTCACGCGCCGCATCCAGCGCGGTGGCGCGCACGCAGTGGTCGGTCGCGATCCCGACCACGTCCACCTCGGTGACCTCGCGGGCGCGCAGCCAGTCGGCCAGCGGGACGCCGTTCTCGTCGGCGCCCTCGAAGCCGCTGTACGCCGCCGAGTACGCCCCCTTGTCGAACACGGCGTCGACGGCGCCCGAGGCGACGGCGGGCGCGAAGTTGGGGTGGAAGCCCACGCCCTCGGTGCCGGCGACACAGTGCGCCGGCCAGGAGTGGACGTAGTCGGGGTTGCTGGCGAAGTGTCCGCCGGGCGCGATGTGGTGGTCGCGCGTGGCCACCACATGCCGGTAGCCGGCGGGCGCCTGCCCGATCAGCTCGGTGATGGCGGCGGCCACATCGGCACCCCCGGCCACCGCGAGGCTGCCCCCCTCGCAGAAATCGTTCTGCACGTCTACGACGATCAAGGCGCGGCGCATGGTCGGTGTCCTTCGACTATGGGGTCGGGGTGGATCAGGGTGCGGGCCCGCCGGTGTGAAGTTACGAGCCTAGAGACTGGGAGGGCCCTAGGGGAGGGGGCATTTCAGGGCTTGCGCCGGAGCGCCGCCTTTAGCTACCCGAGCGCCCGTGGACGTACTCGGTCGGAATCACGGGTTCCCCCCGGGACAGCTGCGTAGCGGACAGCGGCAGATTCGCGCGGGCGGCTATGTGCCGGTCGCGCGGAACGTCCAGCGGTTCACGTGCGACCACGTCACCGCCCTTGACCAGCTCCACGAGCAGTTGCCGGTCGGCCAGCTCGCCGGGGACCGGTCCGGTGCCGACGACCTCGGCCTCGGCGACCCCGTCCTCGTCCAGCCGTCGAGCGGCCCACTTGCGGCCGCCGATGGACGTTTTACCGCCGGTGGACTTCTTCGCGACCGGGACCAGCGGTTCCTTCGGGTCGGCGGACTCGGCGCGGGCGACCAGTTTGTAGACCATCGAGCACGTGGGATGGCCGGATCCCGTCACCAGCTGGGTGCCCACGCCGTACGCGTCCACCGGCGCCGCCGCCAGCGAGGCGATCGCGTACTCGTCCAGGTCCGAGGTGACGACGATCTTCGTGGCGCTCGCGCCCAGCTCGTCCAGCTGCTGCCGCACCCGGTGCGCGACCAGCAGCAGGTCCCCGGAGTCGATCCGCACGGCACCCAGCTCGGGCCCGGCGACCTCCACCGCCGTACGGACGGCTTCGGCGACGTCGTACGTGTCCACCAGCAGCGTCGTGTTCCGGCCCAGCGAGTTCACCTGGGCCTGGAAGGCGTCCCGCTCGCGGTCGTGGAGCAGGGTGAAGGCGTGCGCGGACGTGCCGACGGTCGGGATGCCGTAGCGGAAGCCGGCGGCCAGGTCCGAGGTGGTCGCGAAGCCGCCGACGTACGCGGCGCGGGCGGCGGCGACGGCCGACAGCTCGTGGGTGCGGCGGGCGCCCATCTCGATCAGGGGCCGGTCTCCGGCCGCCGCCGACATCCGGGACGCCGCCGCGGCCACCGCGGAGTCGTGGTTGAGGATGGACAGGATCACGGTCTCCAGCAGTACGCACTCGGCGAAGGAGCCCTCGACCCGCATGATCGGCGAGCCCGGGAAGTACACCTCGCCCTCGGGGTAGCCCCAGATGTCACCGCTGAAGCGGTAGCCGGCGAGCCACGTCAGGGTCTCCTCGTCGACGATGCCGCGCTCGCGCAGAAAGCCGAGGACGTCCGCGTCGAAACGGAAGTTCTCCACGGCGTCCAGCACCCGTCCGGTGCCCGCGACGACGCCGTAGCGCCGCCCGTCGGGCAGCCGCCGGGTGAAGACCTCGAACACGCTCCGCCGCTCGGCGGTGCCCGCCCTCAGCGCGGCCTGCAGCATCGTCAGCTCGTACTGGTCCGTGAAGAGCGCCGTCGAGGGAACATCCACCGGCAGCCCAAGGTCCGCTGTGTTCATGACTAAGGATGATACCCCCCATCTCGTCAGTCTGACGATTTGGGGTCGATCGGGGTCGATCGCGGTGCGCATTTGTGCGACCACCCCCCTCCGGTGGCAGCATGGGCCATGTGACGTCACCCGCGCCCGTAGAGATCGAACGCCCCCAGTCGGCGGAGGAGGTCTTCGCCGTACCCGAGCCGGACGTCCCCTGGGTCACGATCGTGCACAACGACCCGGTCAACCTCATGAGCTATGTGACCTATGTCTTCCAGACGTACTTCGGCTACTCGAAGGACAAGGCCACCAAGCTCATGCTCGACGTCCACCACAAGGGCCGGGCGGTCGTCTCCAGCGGGACCCGCGAGGAGATGGAGCGCGACGTGCAGGCGATGCACGGCTACGGTCTGTGGGCCACCCTCCAGCACGACCGGAAATGACCCGAACTCGTAGGCAGGACCGGAAGTAATCCGAACCCGCTCGCAGGACCGGAAGTAGCGAACTCACTTCATGCCAGGTCAATTCGAACCGCTCCCCGGCGGCGGCGCGGCCGTCGCACTCGACGACGTCGAGATCTCCATCATCCGGTCGCTGGCCGTCCAGCTCCTGGAACTCATCGGCCCCGGTCCCGGCGAGGACGGCCCTGAGGACCCGCTGGCCGAGCTGTTCGCCGAGGGCCCGAGCGAACCGCCCGCCGACCCGGTCCTCAAGCGGCTCTTCCCGGACGCCTACAGCGACCCGGAGGGCACGCCGCAGACCGAGGAGGCCGCGGAGCAGAAGGCGTACTCCGCCGAGTTCCGCCGCTACACCGAGAACGACCTGCGCGCCGGGAAGCGTGAGAACGCCCTCGCGGTGATCCGCTCCCTGGACGCGCTGCGCCCGGTCGACGAGGGCGGGGCGGTCCTCAAGCTGTCGGACGGAGAGTCCCGGCAGTGGCTCGGCGCCCTCAACGACCTGCGCCTGGCGATCGGCTCCCGGCTCGACATCACGGACGAAGAGGACACCGACCTCCTCTACCGGCTGCCGGACGAGGATCCGCGCAAGCCGATGGTGATGGCGTATCTGTGGCTGGGCGGGCTCCAGGAGACGCTTGTCTCCACACTTATGCCCTGATTGTGACGGTGTTGTGTTCGGTAATCGGACGCTCAAATCCGAATAACGATCCCGTCACCGCAGCGGTGTTGTATGCACCTCTGAGTGCTCTTTGTCCGCTTTTCTCTGTGCTGTGTGCCACATCCCGCACGGCTGATCAGCATGGCGGCCGTGATAGATCTTCACGACCGCCCGGCGAACACCACCCATTGTTCCGCCGGGTGCGCCACCGATCGGCAGACCGCCGGTCAGGCACCACGCTCCAGCAGTCCGGGGGGATCGAGACCCGATCCGAGGCCGACGAAGGCCCGGGTCGGCATGGAGAAAGGCGCACCACACATGACCTCCGCCCAGGTCGGCACGGAGACCCCTGAAGAGGGGTACGAGCGCGGGCTCGGCAGTCGCCAGGTCCAGATGATCGCGATCGGCGGCGCCATCGGCGTCGGCCTGTTCCTGGGAGCCGGGGCGAACATCGCCAAGGCCGGACCCAGCCTCATCCTCATGTACGCCATCGCCGGCGTCATCATCTTCTTCATCATGCGGGCGCTCGGCGAGCTCCTGCTCTACCGCCCGGTCTCGGGCTCCTTCGCGGAGTACTCCCGCGAATTCCTCGGCCCGTTCTTCGGCTACTTCACCGGCTGGACGTACTGGCTGATGTGGGTCGTCACCGGCATGGCCGAACTGACGGCCGCCGCGATCTACGTGAACTACTGGTTCCCGTCGATCCCGCAATGGGTCACGGCGCTGGTCTTCCTGATCGTTCTGTTCGCGGCCAATCTGATCTCGGTCAAGCTGTTCGGTGAGATCGAGTTCTGGTTCTCGATGGTCAAGGTGACCGCACTGATCGGCATGATCGTGATCGGTCTCGGCGTGCTCACCTTCGGTTTCAGCGCCGCCGGTGACACCGCCGCGGTCTCCAACCTCTGGGCCTTCGACGGCTTCTTCCCCAAGGGCGTCGGCTCGTCCCTGATGACCCTGCAGGGCGTCATGTTCGCCTACCTCGCGGTCGAGCTGGTCGGTGTCACGGCCGGCGAGTCCGAGAACCCGGAGAAGACCCTCCCCAAGGCGATCAACACCCTGCCCTGGCGTATCGCGCTGTTCTACGTCGGTGCGCTCACCGTCATCCTGTGCGTGGTGAAGTGGACCGAGTTCGCGGAGGGCGTCAGCCCGTTCGTGAAGGCCTTCGCGGTGATCGGCATCCCGGCCGCCGCCGGCATCGTCAACTTCGTCGTACTGACCGCTGCCCTGTCGTCCTGCAACTCCGGCATGTACTCCACCGGCCGTATGCTGCGGAACCTCGCCGACAGCGGTGAGGCCCCCAAGGTCTTCAGCAAGCTGTCGTCGACCAAGACCCCCGCCTTCGGCATCGTCATCTCCGTGCTCTTCATGGGCATCGGCGTGATCCTCAACTACATCGTCCCGGAGAAGGCCTTCGGCTACGTCACCTCGGTGGCGACCGCGGCCGGCATCTGGACCTGGCTGATGATCCTGATCAGCCACGTCCTCTACCGCCGCGCGGTGGTCGCGGGCCGTCTTCCCGCCTCCTCCTTCCCGGCCCCGGGCGGCGCGGTGTTCTCCTACGTGGCCATCGCGTTCCTGCTCTTCGTCACCGGCCTGATCGCGTACGACGCCGACTCCCGCGTCTGCCTGTACGTGATGGCCGGCTGGGCCGCCGCGCTGGCCATCGGCTGGGTCGTGCTCAGGTCGCGGAACCCGGAGGTCACGCAGCGCCGCGAGCCGGACCTGCAGAAGGTCGGCTGACGGCGCCGGACGTCCGGCATATGGGCAGCCCCGTACCACCCACCGGTACGGGGCTGTCTTCTGCTTATCCTGCTGAACATGCTGACCATCACCCAGGACCTCGTCGACCGGATCGTCGCCCACGCGCGCAAGGACCACCCCGACGAGGCGTGCGGCGTGATCGCGGGCCCGGCGGGCTCGGACCGCCCCGAGCGCTTCATCCCCATGCTGAACGCAGCCATGTCGCCCACGTTCTACGAGTTCGACTCCGGCGATCTGCTCAAGCTCTACCGCGAGATGGACGACCGCGACGAGGAGCCGGTGGTCATCTACCACTCCCACACGGCGACCGAGGCCCACCCCTCCCGCACGGACATCTCGTACGCCAACGAGCCCGGCGCGCACTACGTCCTCGTCTCGACGGCGGACACGGACGACCTCGGCCCGTTCCAGTTCCGCTCGTTCCGGATCGTCGAGGGCGAGGTGACGGAGGAGGAGGTCAAGGTGGTGGAGTCGTACTGATCTCGTACTGCGGATGAAATGTGTCCGAAATGCGAGATCACATTCCAGGAGCCGGACCGGGAATCGATACGATGACCCCATGGTTTTCCACGACGTGAGCGAAAAGACGCCGGGCACGCTGCTCGTGGCGCGGCTGCACGTCGACCTGTGCAGGCTCGCCAGCGCCATCTGTTGACGCCGACCCCTGCCGCCGTACGGCCGTGAGCCGCGGCGCCGCACACGCACCACACCACGCCGTATCTGCGCTGCCGCGCGTCCAACGACAGACTTTCTCCCGACAGGAGCCCTGAGCCATGGCCATCGAGGTCCGCATCCCGACCATCCTCCGCCAGTACACCGACGGTCAGAAGGCGGTGGAGGGCAGCGGTGACACCCTCGCCGCGCTGTTCGCCGACCTCGAGACCCGGCACAACGGCATCCAGGCCCGCATCGTGGACGGCGACCAGCTGCGCCGCTTCGTCAACGTCTACCTCAACGACGAGGACGTCCGCTTCCTCGACGGCATCAACACCAAGCTCACCGACGGCGACAACGTCACGATCCTGCCGGCCGTGGCCGGCGGCATGGTCTGATCCCTCATGCGCTACGACTCCCCGCTGGCCGCGGTGGGCAACACCCCGTTGGTGCGCCTGCCGCGGCTGTCGCCGTCAGCCGACGTCCGCATCTGGGCCAAGCTGGAGGACCGCAACCCCACCGGCTCCGTCAAGGACCGCCCCGCCCTGCACATGATCGAGCAGGCGGAGAAGGACGGCCGCCTCACCCCGGGCTGCACCATCCTCGAGCCCACCTCCGGCAACACCGGCATCTCCCTCGCCATGGCCGCCAAGCTCAAGGGCTACCGCATGGTGTGCGTCATGCCGGAGAACACCTCGCAGGAACGCCGGGACCTGCTCGGCATGTGGGGCGCCGAGATCATCTCGTCCCCCGCCGCGGGCGGCTCCAACACCGCCGTACGCGTCGCCAAGGAACTCTCGGCCGAGCACCCCGACTGGGTGATGCTCTACCAGTACGGCAACCCGGACAACGCGGGCGCGCACTACGCGACGACCGGGCCCGAGATCCTCACGGACCTCCCCTCCATCACCCACTTCGTCGCGGGCCTCGGCACCACCGGCACCCTGATGGGTGTCGGCCGCTACCTCCGCGAGAACAAGCCGGACATCAAGATCGTCGCCGCCGAACCGCGCTACGACGACCTCGTGTACGGCCTGCGCAACCTCGACGAGGGCTTCGTACCCGAGCTCTACGACGCCTCCGTCCTCACCACCCGCTTCTCGGTCGGCTCCGCCGACGCGGTCACCCGCACCCGCGAACTCCTCCAGCAGGAGGGCATCTTCGCGGGCGTCTCCACCGGCGCCGCCCTCCACGCCGCCATCGGCGTCGGCAACAAGGCGGTCAAGGCGGGCGAGAGCGCGGACATCGTGTTCATCGTGGCCGACGGCGGCTGGAAGTACCTGTCGACGGGCGTGTACACGGCGACGACGACGGAAGCGGCGATCGAGACGTTGCAGGGCCAGCTCTGGGCGTAAGGCTTGCTCACGTAGCCAAGTGACGGACCTGGTCCCAAAGGACCGGGTCCACCACCCCCACCCGTCGCCGGAAGTCCCCCATCGGCACGTCACGCAACTCGTCCGTCTCCAAGAAGCTCGCGCGCCCCTGCGCATCGCCGACGGCCCCCGGCGGCAACGGAATCACCCCGGCCCGCTCATCGTGATACTTGCTGGTGATCTTCGCGACGGTCGCCCGCCGCCCCCGCACCGAGAGCACCAGGCACGGCCGGTCCTTACCCCCCGGCCCGTCCTCGAAGGGCACGCTCGCCCACCAGATCTCCGCGGGCTGCGGCCGCGCCACCACCCGCTCGCCGGGCCGCCCCGGCGGCCGCGTCCTGCGCCCCCGCGGCCCACGCCGCCCCCAGCCGTCCACCAGCGCAGCGACCAGCGCGAGCAGTACCACCGCCGCGAGCGCGAGCCACCAGGACGTATCCATACGACAGACGGTACCGGCGCGCACCCGCACCCGCGCGCCCTTCTCACCCGGCACACGCTCCCCACGTCGAGCCGAACCGGTGACACCGCAGGTGAGTTCGCCCACAACAGCCCTTGGCGGAGGAGCGACCGGAGGTTTTGCGCCTTACGCTCGACGGACCGCACGACTCCCGACGCACCCAAATGTCAATTCCCGCCAGCGGAGGTTTCTGCTTCATGAAGCTCACCGTCGTCGGCTGCTCGGGGTCGTTCCCGTCCGCGGAATCGGCCTGCTCGAGCTACCTCGTCGAGGCCGACGGCTTCCGGCTGCTTCTCGACCTGGGCAACGGTGCCCTGGGCGAGCTGCAGCGCCACTGCGGTCTCTACGACCTTGACGCGATCTTCCTCAGCCATCTGCACGCCGACCACTGCATCGACATGTGCGCGTACTTCGTCGCGCGCTACTACCGCCACGACGGTGGCCGCTGCGACCCGCTCCCCGTCTACGGACCCGAGGGCACGGAACACCGGCTGACCACCGCCTACGCGGACACCCCCTCGGCCTCCTCGATGAGCGAGGTCTTCGACTTCCACACGGTCAAGCCGTCCACCTTCGACATCGGCCCGTTCACGGTGCACACGGAACGCGTGGCCCATCCGGTGGAGGCGTACGGCATCCGCGTCGAGCACGACGGGAAGTCCCTGACGTACTCCGGCGACACGGGCGTCACCCCGACGCTCGACGAACTCGCCCGCGACACCGACCTGTTCCTGTGCGAGGCCGCGTTCACGCACGGCAAGGAAAACATCCCCGACCTGCACCTCAACGGCCGCGAGGCGGGTGAGACGGCGGCCCGGGCAGGCGCCCGCCGCCTCGTCCTCACCCACATCCCCCCGTGGACCGACCCCCAGATCAACCTGGCCGACGCCCGCGCGGTGTACGACGGCCCGGTGGAACTGGCGGCGCCGAGGGTGACGTACGAGATCTGAGTTCCGATACATGAGAAGGCTCCCGGAGCGCGATGCTCCGGGAGCCTTCTCATGGGCTGGAGGGGCCTATTTGGCCTCCGCCTTCTGCAGTTCCGCCAGTTCCTCGTCGGACTCGCGGCCCGGCGTCGGCAGGTTGAACTTGGTGATCGCGAAGCGGAAGACGACGTAGTAGACCGCCGCGAAGCACAGACCCACCAGGGCGAGGCCCCACGGGTTGGTCGCGATGCCCAGGTTCAGGAAGAAGTCGACCGCGCCGGCCGAGAAGCCGAAGCCGTCCTTCATGCCCAGCGCCCAGGTCAGCGCCATGGAGACACCGGTGAGGACGGCGTGGATGGCGTACAGGACCGGCGCGATGAACATGAACGTGAACTCGATGGGCTCGGTCACGCCGGTGACGAAGGACGTCAGCGCGAGAGAGAGCATCATGCCGCCGACGACCTTGCGCCGCTCGGGGCGGGCACAGTGCACGATCGCCAGACAGGCGGCGGGCAGCGCGAACATCATGATCGGGAAGAAGCCGGTCATGAACTGTCCGGCGCTCGGGTCACCGGCCAGGAAGCGGGCGATGTCACCGCTCTTGCCCTCGTACTCGCCCGCCTGGAACCACGGGAACGAGTTCAGCAGGTGGTGCATGCCGATCGGGATCAGCGCTCGGTTGGCGACACCGAAGATACCGGCGCCGACCGCGCCCGAACCGACCAGCCACTCACCGAAGTTGTGCAGACCCGTGCCGAGCACCGGCCAGATGTAGCCGAAGACGATGCCGATGAGCAGACCCGCGAAGGCCGAAAGGATCGGGACGAGGCGCCGGCCGCCGAAGAAGCCCGCCCAGTCGGGCAGCTTGGTCCGGTAGAACTTCTGGTACAGCAGGGCGACGACTATGCCCATCACCACACCGCCGAGGACCTTGGCGTCCACCGGCGCGTCGACCATGACGACCTTGCCGTCGACGGCCTGCGCCACCTGCGGCAGGTTCTTGTCGGTGAAGGTGGCGAGCACGTTCTTGAAGACCAGGTAGCCGACCACGGCCGCGAGAGCCGTCGAGCCGTCCGACTTCTTGGCGAAGCCGATCGCGATGCCCACGGCGAACAGCAGTGCCATGTTGTCGAGGATCGCGTTGCCGCCGGCTGCCATGAAGCCGGCGATCTTCGTGATGAACGCCGGGAAGGACTCGCGCCCCAGCATGTCGGTGTTGCCGAGGCGGACCAGGAGAGCGGCTGCGGGCAGGACCGCCACCGGCAGCATCAGGCTGCGGCCGATGCGCTGCATGACAGCCATCACGCCGGCGCCCTTCTTCTTGTCGGCCGCAGGAGCGGCGCTGGCCGTGGTCACAACTTCCTCCATTGGGCATGGCGCCGCCCAGGGACATGGGAAGGGGGACGGCGGCGTCTCGATGCCACGCGGAAATACCGCATGGTCTACACCACTCAGTGGTGTAGACCTGTTTTAGCACGGTGAAGGGCGCATAAGGAACCCGCGATTCTCGCCGGACCTTGGTGACGTCAGACCTTGGTGACGCCAGATCTTGGTGGCGTCAGACCTTGGTGACGTCTTCCACCTCCTCCTCCGGTTCCCTGCCCGGAGTCTTCAAATCGAACCTCGTGATCGCGAAGCGGAAGATGACGTAATAGACGAGGGCGAAGCACAAACCGATCGGAATGATCGCCCAGGGTCTCGTCGCGAGGTTCCAGTTGATCACGTAGTCGATCAGGCCGGCCGAGAAGCTGAAGCCGTCGTGGACGCCCAGGCCCCAGGTCACCGCCATCGAGACGCCGGTCAGCACGGCGTGGACCACGTACAGCAGAGGCGCGATGAAGAGGAACGAGTACTCGATCGGCTCGGTGATGCCGGTGACGAAGGAGGTCAGCGCCACCGACAGCATCAGGCCGCCCACCTCCTTGCGGCGGCTCGGCCTCGCGCAGTGCGTGATGGCGAGAGCCGCGGCCGGCAGGGCGAACATCATGATCGGGAAGAAGCCCGAGGTGAACTGGCCCGCGTCCGGGTCGCCCGCCAGGAACATGTTGATGTCGCCGTGCACCACCGTGCCGTCCGGCTTGGTGTACGTGCCGAACTGGAACCAGATGGGCACGTTCAGGAACTGATGCAGACCGATCACCAGCAGCGCCCGGTTGGCGACACCGAACATACCCGCGCCCCACGCGCCCAGATCGCTCATCCAGTCGCTGAAGTCCTCCAGCGCGTCACCGATCGGCGGCCAGATCCACAGACACAGCGCCGCGAACGCGATCGCCACGAACGCCATGATGATCGGCACCAGCCGGCGGCCGTTGAAGAAGCCCAGCCAGTCGACCAGCCTGGTGCGGTGGTAGCGCTGCCAGAAGTAGGCCGACAACAGGCCGATGATGATGCCGCCGAAGACCCCCGGATTCTGGTACGTGAACGCGGTCACCGTCCCGTCCGCCGCCTGGCAGCCGGTCGCCACCTTCGTCGCCCCGTCCCCGCACCCCTCCGGGAACTGCCGCAGCACGTTGTAGTAGACGAGGAACCCGACGACGGCCGCGAGCGCCGTCGACCCGTCCGCCTTCTTCGCCATACCGATCGCGACACCGACGCAGAACAGCATCGGCAGCCCCAGCGAGCCGTCCAGCAGCGCGCCGCCCGCACCGCCCATCACCTTGGAGACGTTGTCCCAGCCGAGCCCGCCCTTGCCGAACACATCAGGCTGCCCAAGGCGGTTGAGGATGCCCGCGGCCGGCAGGACCGCGATGGGCAACTGAAGACTGCGGCCCATCTTCTGCAGCCCCTGGAACAGACTGTTCCAGCGAGCGCGGACGGGACTGCCGACGGCGGCGCTGTCGGAACTCATGGACGCCCCTCGGTAAGGTGGTGTAGACCAGTTGACGGACGGTTCCGCTGTTGTGGTCGCCATCATTCGGCACTTACGACACGACCGCTCGCAAAGATGGGCCAACTGTGGGTTACTGCGACAAACCGGTTCGGATCAGGGAGAAACAACATGGCCACCAAGGCTGAGAAGATCGTTGCCGGGCTGGGCGGCATCGACAACATCGAAGAGGTCGAGGGCTGCATCACCCGCCTGCGCACCGAGGTCAACGACCCCTCCCTCGTGGACGAGGCAGCCCTCAAGGCGGCCGGCGCACACGGCGTCGTCAAGATGGGCTCGGCGATCCAGGTCGTCATCGGCACCGACGCGGACCCGATCGCGGCGGACATCGAAGACATGATGTGAGAAGACACGATGTGCGCACGCCCCTCACCGGTGTGCGCACACCCGCTCACTGACGAGGGGCTCTTCCCGACGCGGGAGGAGCCCCTTCCGCATGTACGGCTAGGCTCAACGCCATGTCTCGAATCGACGGCCGCACCCCTGAACAGCTCCGCCCCGTCACCATCGAACGTGGCTGGAGCAAGCACGCCGAGGGCTCCGTCCTCGTCTCCTTCGGCGACACCAAGGTCTTCTGCACCGCCTCCGTCACCGAAGGGGTCCCGCGCTGGCGCAAGGGCAGCGGCGAGGGCTGGGTCACCGCCGAATACTCCATGCTGCCCCGCGCCACCAACACCCGCGGCGACCGCGAATCCGTCAAGGGCAAGATCGGCGGCCGTACGCACGAGATCAGCCGCCTCATCGGCCGCTCACTGCGCGCGGTCATCGACTACAAGGCACTCGGCGAGAACACCATCGTCCTCGACTGCGACGTCCTCCAAGCGGACGGCGGCACACGCACCGCGGCGATCACCGGCGCCTACGTGGCCCTGGCCGACGCGGTCTCCTGGGCCCAGGGCAAGAAGCTGATCAAGGCCGGCCGCCAGCCCCTCACGGGTACGGTGTCGGCGGTCTCCGTCGGCATCGTCGGCGGCATCCCGCTCCTCGACCTCTGCTACGAAGAGGACGTCAAGGCCGAGACCGACATGAACGTCGTCTGCACCGGCGACGGCCGCTTCGTCGAGGTCCAGGGCACCGCCGAAGCCGAACCCTTCGCCCGCGACGAGCTCAACGCCCTGCTCGACCTGGCCGTTTCCGGCTGCACAGAACTCGCTGTCCTCCAGCGCAAGGCACTTGATACCGTCCTCGAAAAGTAAAGGACGCACCAAGACAGCAGGCAGCCGCGGGCAACCACACAGCCCGGCCTCGCGTCACTAGGGGTACGGGCGCACGGTTTGCCACTGTGCGCCCGGCCAAGTAACGGGGGGCCTTCCGAGGCCTGCGCCAGGGAGGAAACGAACCATGGCCGTGAGCCGTAGCCGTCGTCCGCGCATAGCCATCGTCGCCACCATCGCGGCTGTCGGGCTGACAGTCGGACTGACCACCGGCTGCGACGCCGTCAACAAGGCACTGGACTGCGTCCAGACCGCCGATGCCATCGCCGACAGCGTCACCGACCTCCAGCAGGCCGTGGAGAGCGCCGCCAACGACCCGACCCAGCTCGAGGAGTCCCTCGACTCCATCGACAAGAACCTCGACAAGATCGGCGACAAGACGGACAACGCCGACGTCAACAAGGCGGTGGACGACCTCCAGCAGGCCGTCACCAACGTCCGTGACGCCGTCAAGAGCGGTGACGAGACCCCCGACATCAGCCCGGTCACCGACGCGGCCGGCGAACTGACGAAGGTCTGCACGCCGTAAGACACGGTCGGCGGGGCCGGGATACTGGACGCCATGACCCGCCTGATCCTCGCCACCCGCAACGCCGGAAAAATCACCGAGCTGAAGGCGATCCTCGCCGACGCAGGCCTGCCCCACGACCTCGTCGGCGCGGACGCCTACCCCGACATCCCCGACGTCAAGGAAACGGGCGTCACGTTCGCCGAGAACGCCCTGCTGAAGGCCCACGCCCTCGCCCAGGCAACCGGCTTGCCCGCCGTAGCCGACGACTCCGGCCTCTGCGTCGACGTCCTGAACGGCGCGCCGGGCATCTTCTCCGCCCGCTGGGCGGGCAAGCACGGCGACGACCGCGCCAACCTTGAGCTGCTGCTCGCCCAGCTCTCCGACATCCCCGACGAACACCGAGGCGCCCACTTCGCGTGCGCGGCGGCGCTTGCGTTGCCGGACGGGACGGAGCGGGTGGTCGAGGGGCAGCTGCGGGGCGTGCTCCGGCATACGCCGGTCGGCACGAACGGGTTCGGGTACGACCCGATTCTGCAGCCGGAGGGGGAGACGCGGACGTGCGCTGAGCTGAGCGCGGAGGAGAAGAACGCGATCAGTCATAGGGGGAAGGCGTTTCGGGCGTTGGTGCCGGTGGTTCGGGAGTTGTTGGACTGAGGCACGGGAGAGGGGCCGCCCAGCCGGACGGCCCCTCTGCGTGTGCGGCCGGTGGGACTCGAACCCACACGGGCTTTCGCCCACGGGCTTCTAAGGCCCGCGCGTGCTACCAAATTTCGCCACGGCCGCTCAAAAACGGTCATCATGCTCGACCGGCAGCGTTCAGTGTACGGGTAGAGCAAGTCAGGCGGCGATAGGTGTCCTCACCTTCTGGCGACACCAGGTCTCCGTCAACGTGTGGCAGTTAGGGCACAGATACCGCAGATTTTCTCGGCGGTTGTCGCGCCAATCTCCGTTGACGTGGTCGATCTGCAACGTGATTGGCTGGCCCAGCCACTCGCCCAGGTTGCCACAGGCCTCGCATGCGTATGGCACGCCGATCTCGGTCAGGGCGCGGTGAAGCTGAGATCTGTTGGTCCGTCCGGCGTCGGAGGGCAGGACAATCAGTACTCGGTCAGCGCTGGGCGCGGGCGCGGGGCGCTCGGGCCGGCCCCATGTCCGGCGCTTGAAGTGGCTCGTGTCCAAGCCGAGTCGAGCTGCCACACGTCGGATACGCCGGTGATTGGTGTCGTTTGCCTCCAGACCGAGGCCGCGCATCACGTCGGCGTAGCTCGTGGAGTGTTGTACGAGGTCGCGGAGCCTGTCCTCGGGGATCGACATACGACGATGTGAGAAGTGCCCCGTGTCGATGCACTGGGCGCGCAGCATGCGGCTCAGAGTTGCGCGCGAGCGGCTGTCGTCTGGTACTCCCAAGATGCGAGCCACCCCCCGCACACTGGTTGCCACTGCTGCAGCTGCCGTGAGTTGCTCGGCGGTGAAGGGAAGGTCCAGGTCAGGCAGGTTGATGCCGGGGAAGTGGCTGATATCGATGCCCGCAGCGTGAATGCGGCGGCGAATGTGTGACAGGGTGCCGGTGGCTGGCGTGGCACCCAGCTTCAGCGCTACTTCGCGCAGCGAGGGCGACGAGGCGGCAGCCTCGGCGATGGCGGAGTCCGGGTACTTGCGCCATGGGCTGCGCTTGACGAAGTGGCTGGTGTCGAGCCCGTGACCGGCAACTTTCTCCTGGAGCACGCGCCGTTGCCCTCCACTGGACCGGAGTCCGAGCCGCCGCATCAGGTCCGTCCAGTTGCGCGCTTCGGCGACGACGGGTGCGAGCCGTTCCTTGCTGTACGGGTCCGCAGGCGGCATCGCCGGGACTGGTGCGGTCTGCATACCTGTTCGTTCCTCCGTTCCCGACCACCCGTTCGTGGCCTCGCACGGAGTAACGAACCGCTTATCGGACAGTCACGCCCGAAATGCGGAACGGCCCGTACCGGATCACCCGGTACGAGCCGCTCACGCTCAAGAAAAGCGTGCCCTCAGATCCCCAGATCCTTGATGATCTTGGCCACGTGCCCGGTGGCCCGCACGTTGTACAGCGCCCGCTCCACCTTCCCCTCCTCGTCCACGACCACCGTCGACCGGATGACGCCCATGTAGGTCTTGCCGTAGTTCTTCTTCTCGCCGTACGCGCCGTACGCCTCGATGACGGTCTTCTCGGGGTCCCCGACCAGCGTGACCTTGAGGTTTTCCTTCTCGCGGAACTTGGCCAGCTTTTCCGGGGCGTCGGGGGAAATGCCGATGACGTCGTACCCCGCGCCCGCCAGCACCTCCAGGTTGTCCGTGAAGTCGCAGGCCTGCTTCGTGCAGCCGGGGGTCAGGGCGGCCGGGTAGAAGTAGACGATGACCTTGCGGCCCTTGTGGTCGGACAGGGAGACCTCGGTGCCGTCGGCGTCGGGGAGGGTGAAGGCGGGGGCGGTGTCCCCGGGCTGCAGTCGCTCACTCATTCCGCCAGAGTAACGGGGGGTCCTGACAGTGCGGTCGGCGTAAGAGCTGACAGACTGTCCGGAACAGCGCAGCACCAGACTTCGGAGGCCGTACGGTGGCGGACACCTCGGACACCAGAACCCCGGCGCAGATCGAGGCGGACATCAAGCATCGCCGTGACGTGCTGGCCGAGACGCTCGACGAGATCGGGGTGCGAGTGCATCCGAAGACGATCGTCGGGGACGCCAAGGCCAAGGTCGTCTCCAATGTGGACCGGACCCTCGGCCGGGCCTATGTGGGCGTCAATCGGGTCGTGAGCGATGTGAAGGGGCAGTTCGTCGACGGCGAGGGCGCGCCTCGGCTCGAGCGCATCGTGCCCGTCGCTCTCGTCGCCGTCGGGCTCGTGGGGCTGCTGGCCCTGGGCACCCGGCGCCGTAAGGGCTGACCCAGCGGCTTACGGACGGGTCAAAGGCAGGTAGGTTCGTGGCGTGAGCGCCAACAGAAACGAGCACAGCACCCAGCACGACAAGCTGCCGATCCGGATGCTGCACGACCGTGTACTCGTGCGGCAGGAGACCGGTGAGGGTGAGCGGCGGTCGGGCGGGGGCATCCTGATTCCCGCCACCGCGGCGGTCGGGCGGCGACTGGCCTGGGCCGAGGTCGTCGCGGTGGGGCAGAACGTACGGACCGTGGAGCCGGGCGACCGGGTCCTTTACGACCCGGAGGACCGGGCCGAGGTGGAGGTGCGGGGCATCCCCTACGTGCTCATGCGCGAGCGCGATCTGCATGCCGTGGCCGCGGACCGCTTCGAGGGATCCGAGGACTCCACGGGGCTGTATCTGTAGATCAGAGGGAGAAAGGGGCCGGTGACCATCGTCACCAGCCCCTTTTCCGTTCCCCTTGCTACCTTGCTGTGCTTATCCGGTCACTGAAAGAGCGGTGGGTCTCCGCCCGCCGACGTCCCCTCTGTCGTATCGCCGCCGGTGTCGCCGCCCGTCGTGTCGCCGGTCGTCCCGCCGGTCGACGTGTCGCCTCCCGTCGTACCGCCCGTGGTCGGCTCGCCCGTCGTTCCGCCGTCGGTGGTGGCGCCGCCGGTGGTGGTGTCTCCGGTGGTGCCCCCGTCGGTCGTCGTGCCACCGGTCGTCGTGCCGCCCGTGGTGGTCGTGCCGCCGTCGGTCTGGCCCTGGGTGTTCTGGCCGCCGGTGGTGGTGCCGTCCGTGGGCTGTCCGGTGGTCGCGTCGTCGGTCGGGGCGTCCGTGTCCGGGTCGGCGGACGGCGCGGTCGTCGGCTGTTGCGGCTCGTCCGCGCCCTCCTGGAGCTGGAGGTCGAATTCGCTGACCGGGGTGCCCTTCAGGGCGTCCTTGGTGAACTGGGCCCAGATGTCGGCGGGCGCTCCGCCGCCGTTGATACGGGGCTCGCCCATCGCGTCGTACAGGGACTTGTGCGCGGCCGTGACCGGGTCCTGGCCCATGACGGAGACGACCGTCGCCAGGTCGGGGGTGTAGCCCGCGAACCAGGCGGCCGTGTCCTCCTCCGCGGTGCCGGTCTTGCCCGCCGCCGGCCGGCCGGCGGCCTGGGCGGCGGTGGCGGTGCCGTTGTCGACGACGCTCTGCAGCATCGACGTCGTGGTGTCGGCGGCCTCGCGGGTGACGACCTGCCGGGTGGACCGCTTGGGCAGGTCCACGACGTCCGCGCCGTCCTTGGTGATCTTGTCGATCAGGGTGTACGTGCCGTGCTTGCCGTGGTTGGCGAGGGTCGCGTACGCCTCCGCCATGTCGAGGACGCTGGCGGTGGCCGGGCCGAGGGCGATGGACGGGGTGGCGGTCAGGTCGGGGGTGGTGCCCGGGATGCCGAGGTCGACCGCGGTCTGGCGGACCTTGTCGGGGCCTACGTCGACGGCCATCTGCGCGTACACCGAGTTGACGGACTTGTCGGTGGCGGTGCGGACGGTGATGTCGCCGTAGTTGTGCTTGTCCTCGTTCTCGGGGGCGTAGGAGCCGTTCCAGCCCTGGACGGGGCGTTCGCTGGTGCCGTCGTAGACCGTGTTCGGGGTGATGAGGCGGCCGTCCTGGGTGACGGACTCGTTCTCGACGGCGGAGGTGAACACGAACGGCTTGAAGGTGGAGCCGACCTGGAAGTCGCGGCGGGTGGCGTTGTTCGTGTACTGCTTCACGTAGTCGATGCCGCCGTACATGGCGACGACCTTGCCGGTCTTGGGCTCGACGGCGGCGCCGCCCGCGCGGACGTAGGTGTCGACCTTGTTGTTCTTCTTGTCGAGCTTGGACATCAACTGGTCGTCGACGGCCTTCACGAAGGCGTTCTGCCGGCCCTTCTGCAGGGTGGTCGTGATCCGGTAGCCGCCGGCGTCCAGTTCCTCCGCGGTGACGATCTTGTTCTGGGTGAGGTAGTCCTTGATCGCGGCGACGATGTAACCGCGCTGCCCGGACATGCCGGTCGAGACGGTCTGTTCCTTCGGCATCGGGAACTTCAGGCCCGCCCGGTCGGCCTTGCTCAGCCAGCCCTCCTTGACCATGCCGTCGAGGACGTAACTCCAACGGGCCTCGGCGGCGGCCTTGTTCTCGGGGTGGGCGACGACGTCGTACTCGCTGGGCGCGTTCAGCAGGGCGGCGAGGTAGGCGCCGTGGGCGGCGTCCAGGTCGACGGCGTCCATGCCGTAGTAGGCCTGGGCGGCGGCCTGGATGCCGTAGGCGTTGCGGCCGAAGTAGCTGGTGTTGAGGTAGCCCTGGAGGATGTCGTCCTTGCTCTGCTCCTGGTCCAGCTTGATCGAGATGAAGAACTCCTTCACCTTGCGGGTGACGGTCTGTTCCTGGGCCAGGTAGTAGTTCTTCACATACTGCTGAGTGATCGTCGAGCCGGACTGCTTGCCCTTTCCGGTCGCCGTGTTCCAGGCGGCGCGGACCATGGCCGTGGGGTCGATCGCGGACTCGGAGTAGAAGTCGCGGTCCTCGGCGGCCAGTACGGAATGCTGGGCGGCCTTGGAGATCTGCGCGAGGGTGACGTTCTCCCGGTTGACCTCGCCGTCACGGGCGAGCTGACTGCCGTCCGCGTAGAGGTAGATGTTGCTCTGCTTGGTCGCGAGCGCGTTCGCGGGCGGGATCTTGACCAGGGAGTAGCCGAGGAAGAACAGGCCGAACAGCACCAGCGTCCCGATGACGCAGGTGCTGAGCACCATGCGCCAGGTCGGGATCAGCCGGCGCCAACCGGTGCGCTTGGGCCGCTTCTTGCCAGGGCCCGGCTGGTGCGGCTGCGGCTCGTCGTTCATGTTGTGCACGGACTCCTGTTTTACGTCGTACGTTCCCGTACGCCTCGTACGCCTTCTGTGTCCCCCTGTTGAAGACTGTCGCACTCACCGATCAGTTCCCCGACCTCGGCACGCGTCTGGCCCGGAAAATACGTGGCAGTCCACGTCGCCGGCGCACTAGGCTCCTGCGCTTCGGTGCCGGGCGCGGGCGAGGAGGGCTGTGGGTGTGGGCTCGGTGCGGTTGTACGTGGCCGTGGCGGCGGGGAGTTTTCGACGGTACGCGACGTATCGGGTGGCCACGGCGGCCGGGGTGTTCACCAATACCGTGTTCGGGCTGATCCTCGTGTACACGTATCTGGCGCTGTGGGACGAGCGGCCGGATCTGGGCGGGTACGACCAGGCGCAGGCCGTGACCTATGTGTGGCTGGGGCAGGCCCTGTTCGCGGCGCTGGCCATCCAGGGCGGAGGCTTCGAGACCGAGCTCATGGAACGCATCCGCACCGGTGAGATCGCGGTCGATCTGTACCGGCCGGCCGATCTCCAACTGTGGTGGCTGGCGAGCGACTTGGGGCGGATGCTGTTCCAGTTGGCGGGGCGGGGTGTGATCCCGTTCGTCTTCGGTGCGCTGTTCTTCCCGATGGCCCTGCCCAGGGACGTCGGCACCTGGGCGGCGTTCCTGGTCGCGCTGTTGCTGGCGGCGGTCGTCAGCTTCGGGATCCGCTATCTGGTGGCCTTGAGCGTGTTCTGGCTCATGGACGCCAGGGGCGTCATGCAGGCCCTGATGGTCACGGGCATCTTCTGCTCGGGCATGACACTGCCCCTGAACGCCTTCCCCGACGCGCTCGGCGACGTGGTCCGGGCGTTGCCGTGGGCCGGGCAGCTCCAGGTGCCGGCGGATGTGCTGATGGGGGAGGCCGACCCGTTCGGGGCGTTCGCCTTCCAGACGGCGTGGGCGGTGGCACTGCTGGCGGCGGGGCGGCTGTTGCAGTCGGCGGCTACGCGGAGGGTGGTGGTGCAGGGTGGGTGAGACCACGAAGGTCGCTCTCAGGGACTCCTCCAAGATCACGGACGGTGTGCGGGCTTACCTGCTGATCGCCGGGATGTGGATCCGGGCCGGCATGACCTACCGCACCTCCTTCGTCGTCACGGTCTTCGGCAACCTGCTGCTGTCCGGGATGGACTTCGTCAGCATCCTGCTGATGTTCTCGCAGGTCGACTCGCTCGGCGGCTGGACTCTGCCCGAGGTGGCCTTCCTGTACGGGCTGTCGGCGACGGCGTTCGGAATCACCGACCTGCTGCTCGGCTCGTCGGAGGGCCTGGGCGCCCGGATACGCGACGGGTCGTTCGACACACTGCTGGTACGGCCCGTTCCGGTGCTCGCCCAGGTCGCCGCGGACCAGTTCCCGCTGCGCCGGTTCGGCCGGGTCATACAGGGGTCGTTGGTGCTGGGCTGGGCGCTGTTCGCCGTCGACGTCGACTGGAGTGCGCCGAAGGCGCTGCTGGTGCCGGTGATGCTGGTCAGCGGCGCGGTGATCTTCGGGGCGATCTTCGTCGCGGGCGCGGCCTTCCAGTTCCTGGCGCAGGACGCCGCCCAGGTGCAGAACGCGTTCACGTACGGCGGCACCACGATGCTGCAGTACCCCCGACGCTGTTCGGGAAGGACCTGGTGCGCGGGGTGACGTTCATGGTGCCGCTCGCCTTCGTCAACTGGCTGCCCGCCTCCTACGTGCTGGGGCGGCCGTATCCGCTCGACTTGCCGACGTGGGTGACGTTCATGTCGCCGCTCGCCGCCGGAGTGTGCTGTGCGCTGGCGGGTGTGGCGTGGCGAGTGGGGCTTCGTTCGTACCGGAGTACAGGGAGTTAGGGCCAGTGACAGAGGGTTTCATCGAGCTCGACGGAGTCGAGAAGGTCTTCGTCGTCCGCAAGAAGGCCGGCTTCCTCAAACGTGAGCGGCGTGAGGTGCGAGCGGTCGACTCGATCACCTTCTCCGTGGCGCGTGGCGAGATGGTCGGCTACATCGGCCCGAACGGCGCCGGAAAGTCCACCACGATCAAAATGCTCACCGGTATCCTCACCCCGAGCGGCGGTCGGCTGCGTGTCGCCGGGATCGACCCGTCGCGTGAGCGCACGCGTCTCGCCCACCGGATCGGGGTGGTGTTCGGGCAGCGTACGACGCTGTGGTGGGACCTGCCGCTGATCGACTCGTACCGTCTGATGCACCGCATGTACCGGATCCCGGACGCCCGTTACCGCGAGAACCTCGACCGCTGCGTCGAACTCCTCGAACTGGACGCCCTGTTGGATGTGCCCGTACGCCAGCTCTCGCTCGGCCAGCGGATGCGCGGCGACATCGCGGCGGCGCTGCTGCACGACCCCGAGGTGCTCTATCTCGACGAGCCGACGATCGGCCTCGATGTCATCTCCAAGGCCAAGGTGCGGGAATTCCTGCGGGAGTTGAACACCGAGCGCGGCACCACGGTCCTGCTGACCACGCACGACCTCCAGGACATCGAGCAGCTGTGCTCCCGCGTGATGGTCATCGACCACGGCCGCCTGATGTACGACGGCCCGCTCGCCGGCCTGCACGAGGCGGGGAGAGCGAACGCACCCTGGTGGTGGACCTGGAGCGGGAACTCCCGCCGATCGAGGCGCCGCCCGCCAGGGTCGTACGGGTGGAAGGGCCGCGCCAGTGGCTCGCCTTCCCGGCGTCGGAGTCGGCGGCGCCGCTGGTGGCGCGGATCGCGGCGGAGTATCCGCTGGTGGACCTGTCGGTGCGGGAGCCGGACATCGAGGCCGTGATCGCCAGAATGTACGAGGAGAAGGCGACCGCATAGTGTCCGAGCCGTCGAACTCGTAGGCTGAGGGATATGACGGACGATGCCCCGGAACTGCGCGCTTCCGACGCCGATCGTGAACGAGTCGCCGAGGTACTGCGGGACGCCCTGGCCGAGGGGCGGCTCGACATGACGGAGTTCGAGGAGCGGCTGGACGCGACGTACAAGGCACGGACGTACGGCGAACTGACGCCGATCACCCGTGACCTGCCCGCCGCCGGGGTGACCCCGCCGACCGTCGACATGGCCAAGAAGCCCGAGCAGAACGGGAGTTGGGCCCAGCGGATCGTCGGCGGCGAGGGCTCGTCCACGTGGGCTGTCGCCGTGATGTCCGGCTTCCAGCGCAAGGGGCGCTGGACCGTGCCCAGGCGGTTCAACTGCTTCGCCTTCTGGGGCGGCGGTGAGATCGATCTGCGCGAGGCGAACTTCGCGGACCGTGAGGTCGAGATCAACTGCATCGCGATCATGGGCGGGATGGGTGTGATCGTGCCGCCCGGTGTCGAGGTCGTCGTCCGGGGGATCGGCATCATGGGCGGCTTCGACCAGCGTGAGGAGGGCGTGCCCGGGGAGCCCGGGGCGCCTCGTGTGATCGTCACGGGGTTCGCCTTCTGGGGCGGCGTGGGGGTCGAGCGCAAGCTGACCCGGGCCGAGAAGCAGCGGCTGCGGGAGGAACGGCGGCAGGAGAAGCTGGACCGGAAGGCGTCGAAGCGGGAGCTGCAGGGGTCCGTCCGGGACGACATGCACGACGCTCATCGGCGGATGCTGGACGGGCACCGGAGCCTGATGCACGACCGTCATGAGGAGCGGCGCGAGGTGCAGCGGGAACGGCGGGAGCGGCGTCGGCGCGGGGAGGACTAGAGCCGTCAGCCTGCGGGCATGCGTGCCGCCTGGGGCGATGGGGGTCCCCCCGCTCGAGCGAAGCCGAGAGTGGGGGAGGGTGGGCGCAGGCGGCACCCCGTTTAGCGCCGGGCTGCGCGACGCCCCTTCCGGCCGAGCGCCGCTCAGCCTCTGGCGCACGGCAACTACAGCTTCGCCGGTGCTCCGCCCTTCAAGTCGTCCAGGTTGAACTCCTCCGCTATCCGCTCATACCCCTTGTCGCTGGGGTGCAGATGGTCCCCGGAGTCGTAGTCGGGGCGGAACTTGCGGGGGTCGTACGGGTCTCGTACCGCCTCGTCGAAGTCGACGACCGCGTCGAAGACCTTGCCCGCGCGGATCCCGGCGTTGACGGCCTGGCGTACGCCCTCCCGCTCGGCGGAGTAGCCGTTGTGCCCGCCGAACGGCATCAGCGTCGCCCCGATGACCTTCAGCCCGCGCGCGTGGGCCTGCTGGACGAGGGTGCGCAGGCCGCCCAGGATCGCGTCGGGGTCGGCGTGGCCGGGGTTGCGGAGGATGTCGTTCACGCCGAGGTCGATGATGACGACCTTGACGTTCGTGCGGCTGAGGACGTCCCGGCCGAAGCGGCCGAGGCCGGCCTCGTTCTCGGCGGGGCGGCCGAACCCGTTGGCGAGGACCTGGTTCCCGCCGATGCCCTGGTTGACGAAGCTGTAGCGCGGCACGTCGTCGCCGTTCTCGACGGCCTCGCGCAGCCGGTCCGAAAGGAGGTCGGGCCAGCGGTTGTTGGCGCCCGTGGAGGAGCCGACGCCGTCGGTGAGCGAGTCGCCGAACGCGACGACGGTGCCGTTGGACTCGTTGCTCAGCACGTCGAGGGCGGTCAGATAGCGCCAGTACTCGACCTGCTGGGTGTACGGGGTACCGGTCACGTCCTCGGTGAGGTCGCCCTGGGCGGCGTACGAGATCTGCCGTGAGCGCGGGTGGTAGGTGACCGGCCCGGTCGCGGTGGGGGAGTACGTGGTGACCAGTACGTCGCTGTCGTTGGGGACGGTGATGCGGACGGCGTCGCTCATCGTCTGCTGGCCGGCCGGTACGACGACGGTGGTGCTGGCGTTGAAGGTCAGCCTGCGCATCGTCCCGGGAGCCGCCGCGGCCGTGTCGTCGCCGGCCGCGATGGCGATGGACGCGTGTGTGATCGTCAGCGGGGACTGGCCGTAGAGGTTGGAGAGGGTGATCCGGGCGAAGGTGCCGCCCGCGCTCGTGTGCACGACGTTGCGTACCGAACGGTTCGCCAGGCCCGTGATCTCGGTGCCGGGCTCGGCGCCGACCGGGGACGCGGACCAGGTGCCGACCCAGGTGCCGGTGGAGGCGGGCTCGGCGGGATTGCGCGGGGTACGGGATCCGGCGAGGTTCTCCCTGCTGCCGCCGCTGCCGTCACCGGCGGCGACGCCGACGTATATGGCAGCGGACAGTGCCACGATCAGGGCGACGATCGCGGCAAGCAGGGCATAACCGGCTTTCCTGGTCATGCGGTGCGTGACTCCTCGGGTGGATTGGGAGCCCGAGGCTCCGATGCGATCATCACCCATGATGAGGCATGGGTATGGGGGTAGTTGAACAGGCCCCCCGTTTCGCCACCCTGATTTCTCCCTGAGGTTCCCCCGTCCGTACAGACGCCGGGAACTCTTGTTCCGTTCCGGGAGTCGGTCAGGAAGGGACAATGAGGAGTACGAGGGGCCGCGAACGGGTGGAGTGGATGGAACGTACCAAACCTGATGAACCGGGTGGAACGGGTGCGGCTGATGTAGAGCAGCATGCCCGTCCCGGGGCCGCCGGTAACCGGGGCGTCCCCGCCGCTGCCGCGCGCGCGATGACGACGTTCAGCGCCGCGGACGAGGAGAAGCAGCGCGGGGTGCGCCGTATGAAGCTCACCGCTGCCGGGCTGCTGCTGTTCGTGGCGGTGGTGTACGTCCTGGCCAAGTGGGCCGCGGGCGAGGGTGCCGGTCCTTGGGCGGGGTATGTCGCCGCGGCTGCCGAGGCGGGCATGGTCGGCGCGCTCGCCGACTGGTTCGCTGTGACCGCTCTCTTCCGGCGCCCGCTCGGGCTGCCCATTCCGCACACCGCGATCATCCCGACCAAGAAGGACCAGCTGGGCGTCTCCCTGGGCGAGTTCGTCGGCGAGAACTTCCTCTCTCAGGACGTCGTACGGCAGCGGTTGCGGGCCGTCGGGATCGGGAGCCGGCTGGGCGCGTGGCTTGCGGAGCCGGAGCATGCCGACCGGGTGACGGCCGAGTTGTCCGCCGCTCTGCGGGGTGCGTTGACCGTGTTGCGGGACTCCGATGTGCAGGCCGTGGTGGGGGAGGCGATCACGCGGCGGGCCGATGCGCAGGAGATCGCGCCCGGTATCGGGAAGATGCTGGAGAAGGTCGTCGCCGACGGGGGGCACAAGCGGGTCGTCGATCTTGTCGTCTCGCGTGCGCACGACTGGCTCGTGCTGCATGACGAGCAGGTCATGGACGCCGTGCAGGGCGGGGCTCCGGGATGGACGCCGCGGTTCGTCGACCGGAAGGTCGGTGAGCGGGTCTACAAGGAGCTGCTGCGGTTCGTGACCGAGATGCGGGACATGCCGTCGCATCCGGCTCGGGGTGCGCTCGACCGGTTTCTGACTGATTTCGCTTCCGACCTCCAGTCCGACACGGACACGCGCGCGCGTGTCGAGCGGCTGAAGGGGGAGGTGCTGGGGCGGGGCGAGGTCCAGGATCTGATCGCGTCCGCGTGGACCGCCGTACGCTCGATGATCGTCTCGGCGGCCGAGGACGAGCGCAGTGAGCTGCGGCTTCGGGTGCGGGCCTCGCTGCTGTCCCTCGGGGCGCGGATGGCGGACGACTCCCGGTTGCAGGGCAAGGTCGACAGCTGGGTGGAGGGGGCCGCGGTGTATGTGGTCTCCACGTATCGCAAGGAGATCACCTCCCTGATCACCGACACGGTCGCCGGGTGGGACGCGGAGCACACGACGCGGAAGATCGAGGCGCACATCGGGCGTGATCTGCAGTTCATCCGGATCAACGGGACGGTGGTGGGGTCGTTGGCGGGGCTGCTGATCTATACGCTGACGCGGGTGGTCGGGGCGTGAGCGCTCCGCTGGGTGTGCGGTGCCGTCGGTCGTCTGCGGTGCCGTCGGTCGTCTGCGGTGCCGTCGTGGCTGGTCGCGCCCACGCGGCGGAGCCGCAAATTGATACAGCCCCGCGCCCCTCTGGGGCGCTGCCGACTACGTACGTCTGAGTACGCGTACTCTGTCGAACGCCGGTCCGGAGGAGAACCCTCGTATGCATGACCGAGAAGACCGAGAAGCTGCTGAGCCCTCTGCGGACGCGCTCCTGGCCGGAACGCTGGCTGACCCGCGCACTCGGCGCCGTGCTCGCTGCGGCGGCGTACCTGGTCTGCATCCCCTGGGACCTGCGCAACCGCGTCGAAACCCCGGGCTCTGTCCATGAGACGACGCCTGTGACGGGCGTGGGCGTGATCCTCCTGGCTGTCGCTCTGCTGCTCCTGGCGGCGTACTTCGGCCATCGTGACCACTTGGCGTGGCCCCTGGTCCTGATCGCCGCCCCGCCCGTCACTCTGATGTACATCTCGCTGCGCACCCACCCCGGCCCGCCGGACGGCTTCGCCGGGGCCTGGCCGCTGGCCTGGGCCTTCTTCAGTCTGGTGATCGCGGCGGGGGTGCTGGTCGCGGCGACGGTGGGGCGGGCGTTCCGTCGGGAGCGGGAGGGGGAGAGGGAGGGGGAGGACTGGGCGGAGGGGGTGTTGCAGAGGTAGGGCCGTGTGGTGGGGATGCCTCCCGGCGGGGCTGCGGCTGAAGTGGGGGTGCGCGTAGCGCCTGCTGTCGGTGGGTGGGTCGGGGCCGGGGCGGGGGTGTCCGTCCTCGGTCGGGCGGTTGCCCTTTGTCCGCAGGTGCCCCGCGTTGACGCCCGCCGCTGCGGGCGGACACCCCCCGCCCCGTCCCCGTCCCGCCGCGGGCGACTGCGGGCCGGCCGACGCGCCGACTTGCGGGCATGCGTGCTGCGGGGCGGCGCCCGCCCAGTAGGCGGCGGGCCGGTCCCGCCCAGCTGCGGGCATGCGTGCCGCCTGGGGCGGCACGGGTGGGCGCAGGCGGCGCCCCGTCAGCGCCGGGCTGCGCGACCCGCCTCACCCCAGCCACCGTGCCGGGTGACTACTGGCTCTCGCGCCGGACCCGGTCACGCCGGCGCATGAACAGCACGCCGCCGGCGACCGCGGCGACCCCCGCGGCGGCGGTCCAGCCGACGGCCTCGTTGGAGCCCGTGGCGGCGAGATTCCCGTCGGAGGCGGGCGACGCGGAGGGTGTGGCCGATCCCTGCGGACGGGGGTCCGAGCCACCCGCGGGAGCAGAAGTGGAAGCGGACGCCGTAGCCGACGGGCTCGGGGATGCCGACGGGTTCTCGGACTTGTCCCGCGTGAACGCCAACGTACCGAAGCCCAGTTGGTCGAAGCCCCCGCTGTTGGGGCCGTAGTCCCCGCCCCCGCCCTCCGGCGCGGACTTCGCGGCGATCTGGGTGAGGTAGGACGCGGACATGCCCCGCCGCTTGGTGTAGTGGTTGGCGATCATCGCCCAGATCGGGCGGGTCGACGCGGGATCGACGGCCGCGGCGTCAGTCACGGTCTCGCTGCCCGACCAGCCGTTGATGGCCCCCTTGGCCCGCGTGTTCGCGGTGTAGGGAACGTCGCCGCCCATGCTCCACTTGGCCACGTACTGCGCGCCCTTGAAGAACCGGCTGTCGTCATAGCCGTACAGGTCGATCCCCTGGTTCCACGCCATCTCGCAGAACGTGCCCATCAGACCGACGCCGAGCAGCGCGTGCCCCTGGTCGCGGCCCGCCTCCAGCCACTCCGCGAGTCCGTCGTCGTACACGACGGGGATGGCCTTCTTGACGGCGCCGAGGCCCTCACCGTTCTTGAAGTAGTCGACGGCGCGGGCGACCTGGGCCTTGTCCTCGCAGAAGATGCCGGTGGCCAGGACGCACGCCATGTTGGCGAGGTCCCAGTTGGGCCAGTAGTTGGTGACGACGGCGCCGTTGTGCCGGACCAGGAAGTCGTCGCTGACCGATGCGAAGACGGTGGACAGCATCTCCTGGGACCGGGCGAGCTCGAAGTCGGGGTGGTCGCGGACGAGTTCGGCCGCGTTGGCGAACTGGTAGCCGTAGAGGCCGGCGGCCAGGAAGCGGTCGGCGTTTCCGGCGAGCGCGGTGAGCTTGGCCGACCAGGCGTTCAGGACCGCCACGGCGGTGTCGAGGTGGGCGTCGTCGCCGCTGATGTGGCCGCGCAGGGCGTTCTGGTAGGCGGCGTGGATGTCGTTGTAGAGGGTCGCGTAGTTCTGGCCGTCGCCGCCCCGGACGACGGTGGCCTGCGGGTTGGCCGTCCAGCCGCTCTGCGCATGGCGGTTGGCGGTCAGCTTGGCGAACCCGGCGGTGTAGGGCGCGGCACCCGCCTTCACCTTGGCCGCCATACGGGCCAGGTCGGTACGGGTGTGCAGGAGGCCGGGGTGCGCGTAGGCGCCGGCCGCCGCTGTGGGCGTGGGGATCGCGGCCGTACCGATACCGGCCGCTCCGGCTGCCGCGCCCGTGGCCTTGAGCATGCTCCGGCGGCTGATCTGTCGTGTCACGTGGCTCATTCCTCGGGTGCCTGCGGCTGGGGACGGTCAGGAGACGGGAGGAGACTGTGGGCGATAACAGAAAACCGACGCCGATGAGGAGCCGCGTCCGATGACCATTCGCAGGATCGTCCCCAACGTGCAGGTCCCGTCCGAGGAAGCGATGAAGGCCGGCGGTGATTTCTACGGTCTTCTCGGCTTCGAGGAGGTCATGAACATGGGCTGGGTGGTGACGCTCGCGTCCCCCGCCAACCCCACCGCCCAGATCAGCCTCTTCACCGAGGAGCGCACCGCACCCGTCGTCTCCGACCTGAGCGTGGAGGTGGAGGACGTCGACGCGGTGTACGCGCGCGTGGCGGCCTCGGGCGCGGAGATCGTACGGGAGCTGCGGGACGAGGAGTGGGGCGTACGACGCTTCTTCGTCCGGGATCCGAACGGGCGGGTGGTGAATGTGCTGAGCCACCAGACCCAGTCGTAGCCAGGTCACGTCGCGCGCACTCGCTCAGGAGCCCTTCACCCATGACCCACCCCGCACGTCGCCCGCTCCCCGACCGCGCCCTGCGCCCCCGATGGGCCGGAACAGCTGGGACACCGTCGTCGTGGACATCCAGTGGTACGAGCCCACAGCCCGCGCCCACGGCTACAACCCCGACGCCCGGCTCGTCCTCGACGCCCACGGCCGCCAGCTCCCCGCCCCGAACCGGTTCCCGTCCGCGGCCGGCGGCGCCGGATTCGGGCCGCTCGCCGAGCGCGTGCATCGACCGGGCCTGCGTTTCGGCCTGCACATCATGCGCGGCATCCCGCGCCGCGCGGTCGCCGCCCGGCTGCCCGTCACGGGCACCGGCTTCACCGCCGACGAGATCGCCGACACCGGCTCCGTATGCGCGTGGAACAGCGACAACTACGGCCTCGATCATGACCACCCGGGTGCCCAGGCGTACTACGACGGCCAGGTCGCCCAATTCGCCCGCTGGGGTGTCGACTTCATCAAGGCCGACGACCCATCGAGCTGAGCCTGTCTTCCGGTACGGACGTCTCCCTCGCCCACCTCGACCATCTGCGGGAGACGGCCACGATGTGGCGTGTCTGCGACGACCTGTGGGACCGGTGGGAGGACGTGGAGGCGCAGTTCGGCCGGATGGCCAGGTGGGCACCCTGGCAGGACGAACGTGGCTGGGCCGACGCCGACATGCTGCCGCTCGGCCGCATCGGCATCCGGGCCGAGCGGGGCGAGGACCGCCTCTGCCGTCTCACCCGCGACGAGCAGATCAGCCTGCTGAGCCTGTGGCTGATCTCCCGTTCCCCGCTGATGACGGGCGGTGATCTGCCCACCAGCCCGGCAGAGACACAGCAGGGGCAACCGCGAGGTGCTGCGGGAGAGGGACCTCGTGCTGTGGACCGCCGACGACACCGACGGACGTACGCGCTACGCGGCCGTGTTCTCGCCGGCGGACAATCACGGACATCGCCCACGACGGCCACAGCCTCCACGCGGAGCTACCGGCTCATGGCTCCGCCCTGTACCGCCTCACCCCACCGTGACTCAGCCCCGCCGGTCCGCGACCGCCCACGAGGCGAGGGCCACGGCCCCCGCGACACCGAAGACGGCAGGCCAGGCGCCCACCTTCTTCGCGAGCGGGTGGGAACCGGCGAAACCGGCGACATACGCGGCCGTCAGCGCGCCGGCGGCCTTCCCGCCGGCCTGCTGCCGCCACTGCAAGGCGGCCGCGGCCCCGGCGACGGCCAGCACCGCACCGCCGAGCTCCCGCTTCTTGGTCCACCGCGCCACGCCGTACCCGCCGACGAGCCCGCTCGCGGCGACCACCGCGCTGGGAACCTTCGCCATGCCTGCCTCCAACCGCTCACGATCGATATGCGGCGAGGCTAACCCGCACGCTGCGTGAACACGTGAACCTGAGTCGAGGCTTGTCAAGTTTTCTCCTCGGAGTTATATAAGAAGCCGTAGGGCATCGCATCCGCAGCGCCTGATGAGAGGAGTGACCCGTGATGCTCATGCGCACCGACCCCTTCCGCGAGTTCGATCGCCTCGCGCAGCAGGTCTTCGGCGACACCCGCCCCGCGATGGCGATGGACGCCTACCGTTCCGGGGACGACTTCATCGTCCACTTCGACCCGCTGGTCGCCGAGCGTCCCACGGGCACCTTCAGCCGCCAGCTCTTCCTCGGTGACACCCTCGACACGGAACGCATCGCCGCCTCGTACGACGCCGGCGTGCTCACCCTGCGCATCCCGATCGCCGAACAGGCCAAGCCGCGCCGTATCCAGATCAGCGGCGGCAGCGATCGGAAGCAGCTGAGGAGCTGACCGTATTCCGCCCCCGGAGGAGCCCCGACAATGAGCGTGACGTCGGTACCCAGCGTGACGATTCCGAGAACGACCCTGCCCGCCACGACCACGATGAAGGGAGACGACCGACACCGCAGGGAAGAGCACCGCAGCCCCCAATGGCGTGAACTGATCGGCAAGGTACGGGAAGCCGGCCAGTACACGACGACCGCGGAAGCGGAACGCGTCACCCGCATCGTCCTCTCCGCCCTTGGCGGCCGTGTCATCGGCGACGAACGCGTCGACCTCGCCCAGGCCCTCCCCGAAGAAGCCGCCCGGGTGGTCGCCTCCCAGATCCCGGTCACGCGCCCGCTCACCGCGGCGGAGTTCGTGGAGTCGGTGGCGGCCCGCATAGAGGGAGCGACCCCGGCGACGGCCCGCTGGGACGTGAGCTCGGTCCTGAGCGTGCTGCCGCAGCTGGCCGGCGAGGACCTGGTCGACCGCATCGTCAGCCACCTACCGCCCGGCTACGCCCTGTTGTTCGGCAGGGCGGATCTGACGCCGCCGGACTGACGGATCTGAAAGGAAAGGAACAGAGGAACACATGTGACGACGCTCACCACCCCGGACGGCACCCACATCGCCTACCGCGACCACAGCCCGTCGCCCAACCCGCAGGCCCCCGACCCCGTACTCCTCCTGCACGGCCTCGCGGGTCACATGGGCGAGTGGGACGACCTGGTGCGGCGGCTGCTGGACGAGGGCCGCCGGGTGGTGACGTACGACGCCCGGGGCCATGGCGCGAGCACCCGCCGCCCGCCGACGATCAGCCGGGCGGCCTGCGTCGCGGACGCCGTGGCCCTGATCGAGGAGCTCTCCCTGGCCCCCGTGACCCTGATCGGCCAGTCCCTGGGCGGCCACACGGCCATGCTGCTGGCCGCCGCGCACCCCACCCTCGTGAAGTCCCTGATCCTCATCGAGGCAGGCCCGGGCGGCCCGACCCCGGACCTGCCCTCCCGCATCGCGGCCTGGCTGGAGAGCTGGCCGACGCCGTTCCGCTCGCCGGCCGCGGCCCGGGCCTTCTTCGGTCATGAGGCGTGGGCGGCGAACGTGGAGGAACGGGAGGGCGGCTGGTACCCGAGGGTCGACCGCGACACAATGATCGCGGCCGTGACGGAACTGGCCGCGCACGACTACTGGGACGACTGGAGCAGGATCACCTGCCCGGCGCTCGTGATCCGAGGAGCGGACGGCACGATGCCCGCGCGCGACCACAGGGACATGCGGGCCCGCCGCCCGACCCGTACCGCCCTCGAAGTGATCCCGGCCGCGGCTCACGACGTACATCTGGACCAGCCGGAACGCCTGCACGCGGCCGTGCGTTCCTTCCTCTGAAGAACAGCGAGTGAACCGTGACCGTGACTGATGACCTCGACCGCGCCCTGACCGTCGCGACCGAGCTGGCCGAGTGGGCGTCGGAGGTGATCCGCCGACCGCGTGGCGCGGCGGACGGTCCGGTGCGGGAGAAGGCGAGCCCCGCCGACATCGTCACGGACACGGACGAGGAGATCGAGACGTACGTACGGTCGCTGCTGCGCTCGAAGTTCCCCTCGTACGGCATCGAGGGCGAGGAACACGGCGTCCACGAGGGCGCGCCCGACGCCCCGCACTGGGTGATCGACCCGGTCGACGGTACGACGAACTACGCGCACGGCATCGGCTGGTGCTCCTTCTCCCTGGGCCTGGCCGCCCCCGACGGCAGCCCCCTCCTGGGCGTCGTGGCCGACCCGTGGCGCCGCGAGATCTTCACGGCCGCCCGCGGCAGGGGCGCCCACCTGAACGGCGCCCCCACCTACGCCGCCGACCACACCACCCTCACCGGCCATGTCTTCCTCACCGAATGGGCCGCCCACGCCCACTGGCCCGGCATGGACGCCCTCCTCGCCGAACTCTCCGCCCGCCACTGCACCGTCCGCGTCATGGGCTCCACCGCCCTCTCCCTGGCCCAGGTCGCCGCGGGCCGCGCCTCCGCCACCGCGATCGGCGAGTTCCACCCCGTGGACAGCCTTCCGGCCCTCCTCATCGCCACGGAGGCGGGCGCGGTGGCGCTGCCGCGACTCCCGGCGTACGACGAGCCGTTGCTGCTGACGGCGCCCGGAGTGGCGGGCGAGGCGGCGGAGTTGTGGCGGGCGACCGTACGGCCTGAGTGATCCGCAGCTCGGGAACTCACCGCGGCGCGCAAGGTCGGCGTGCAGGGTCGGCGCGCAAAGATCGGCGCGCAAAAGAATCTCGTCCCCGCGGCAACCCTTCCCCCTCCTGCGGCAACAGAAGGGGCGGAAGCGGTCCGAGAGGCGGCTGATGCGGCAGGAGTGGCACAGGAGTGGCATCCGATGCGGCAGAAGGCAGCGCACGGCTGTCTCGGCGGGCCGCTTCCGCCCTCCGAACCTCCGAACGAGAGCGACGACGTGAGCGAGAGAGCAGCTGTGCGCAGGCCACGGCGCAGGAAGACGAGCCGCCGCAGGGGAGTGCTGATCGGCGGCCTGGTCATGGCGCTCGGCGCGGGCGCGGTCACCGGCGGTGTGCTGATGACGGCGTCGGCATCGGGCCCCGGCGCCGACACGTATCACCTGGTGAACGCCGCCGACAGCACCTGCGTGACCGTACCGTCGACCGCGGCCGGAACCCAGCTGGCGACGGCCGCGTGCGCGAACACCGGCTCCGAGCAGACTGCCCAGACCTGGCAACTGGCCGACAGCGACGGGGGATTCACCGTCAAGTCGTCGGACGGCGCGCTGTGCGCCGGGGTGAAGGGCGCGTCGAAGTCGGCGGGGAAGGCCGTACAGCTGCAGGCGTGTGACGGCAGTGCCGCGCAGGTGTGGAAGCCGGCGGCGGTCGGGGACGCGTACCACCTGGTCAACGCGGAGAGCGCCAAGTGCCTCAATGTGAAGGCGGGGCTGCTGCAGCAGAACTCGTGTGACAAGGCGCGCACGAAGAGCTGGACGCTGGCGGGGGAGGGGGACGCGAGGCCGACAACCCCTGCGACGCCTTCGGCCTCTGCCACCAAGTCGCCCTCCCCGTCGCCGTCCGCCTCCGCGACCAAGTCCCCCTCGGCCACACCCTCCACATCCGCCCCCGCGACCAAGACCCCCACCGCCGCCCCGGCCGCCACCGGCGGCACCACCCTGGGCGCCTGGCCGACCCCCACCGGCAACAAGGCGGTCACGGCCACGATCGCGGTCTCCGGTACGTACGACGGCGGCCTCGCCCGCTTCTACGGCTTCGGCGGCCTCGGCGGCGACAGCCAGTCCGAGGGCCAGGACCCGCTCTTCGAACTCGCCGACGGCGCGGTCCTGAAGAACGTCGTCCTCGGCTCACCGGCCGCCGACGGCGTCCACTGCCTGGGCAGTTGCACGCTGCAGAACGTGTGGTGGGAGGACGTCGGCGAGGACGCGGCCAGCTTCAAGGGCAAGTCGGCGTCGGCGACGTACGTGGTCGACGGCGGCGGTGCGCGCAAGGCGGACGACAAGGTCCTCCAGTTCAACGGCGCCGGCACCCTCACCATCAAGAACTTCCAGGTCGAGGACTTCGGCAAGCTGGTCCGCTCCTGCGGCAACTGCTCCACCCAGTACCAGCGCCACATCGTCATCAGCAACGTCAAGGCGACCGCCCCCGGAAACGTCCTCGTCGGCGTCAACGCCAACTTCGGCGACACCGCGACCCTTTCGGGCGTGACGATCGTCGGCGACAAGGACATCACCGTCTGCGAGCGCTTCAAGGGCAACGACTCCGGTGACGAGCCGACGTCGTTGGGGACGGGCGCGGACGGTACGCACTGCAAGTACAGCGAGTCGGCCGTCGCGTACCAGTGATCCAGTGAGCCAGTGACGCGCCGACGTGCGTGATGACTCGCTCTGGCCTGAATCCTCCCATAACGTGATGACTGCGCCATCCGCTCCCGATCCGTACCTCCCGATCTGTACAGAGGGGTCGCGATGCTCAAGGTCAGCATTGTGGTGCCGGCACCGGGTGGTCGTCTCGGGCACGACCGCCCTGGAGGCCTTGACGCTGACCGGCGGCCGGCCCCTGCCTCCCGGCGCCCACAACGTCTGGGTCTACGCCCAACTCCTCGGCGTGGGCCGCCACCTGCGGGTGACGGCCCTGCACCCCGACGCGGGAGCCGGCCCGCACCTGCCCACGATGACCGTGGGCACCCCACCCCGCCTGGTCATCCCCAACTGGACGCCTCGGGAGTCCCAACTCCGCCTGTCCGTGGGCCGGCCGGGCAAGACCACCGTCGCCCACCGCGCCCTCCTGCGGACCACCACGTCCCCCGCCCTCCGCCGCAGGGCCCACACCTTCCTCCACCACCTCCCGCCGCCCCTGGGCCACCGCGTCACGACACTCGTCCGCAGAGCCGATCCATGGACCCGACCACCCGGCGACGGACGTTGACGCCGCCCAACGAGGCGTTCAACGCCTCCCACCGGTCGTCCCGGCGCGGCGATGCCGCCACCAACGGCGCACGACGCCGCCGGTGAGAAGCAGCACCATCCCGACGGCTATCACGCCGGCGACCAGCAACTCGCCTTCACCGCCCCGCTGCACGTCGAGGACTCCCGCGTAGACGAAGAGAGCCATGAGGGCGTCGAAGACCACGACGAAGACCCATTCGGCGGCTCCGGGCCGGCCGGTCCCATGGATCTTCGGCGGCGGAAGGCCCCGCCGCTCCCGGATATCCGCGACCACCATCACCGTGAACAGGCTCAAGAAGATCACGGCGAGCCAGACAGCCACCAAGCGCATGACAAGATCACCGAAGGTCACCGCCAGAATTGCCGAACCCACACCGGCTGCGGCCGTCCCCAGTCGCATCCCGATCTCGCTGAGCAACAACATCGCCACCCACCCCCTCGCCGCCGACCTGCCGAAGCTCAGGCCATGGATACCGTCTGGGTCCGGGGACCCGTCCCGAAAAGCGAGCCGCTCGGCCTTGAGGTCACGAAGTCACTGCGGGTACGCGTCGCGCCACCCTTGCCGAATGAGGCGGTTCACCGCCTGGTCGAGCATGGTTCTGCCCGCTCCGGGGTTCCCCCAGAAGGACCAGTTGGTCACCCCCAGCAGGAACCCACACAGTGGCCTTGGTCGCCCATATGTGGCCGTGCGCACGTTCAAGAGGGATCGGAACGCGGTGCAGCTGGTTGTCGTAGTCGTCGATGCGCAGTTCGTCCCACGCCAGGCGATCGCCTGCGGGTGCCGTACACGGGTCGTCGAGTGCGAGGTAAGCCGAGTCGGCGTCAGGCGGTGACTGCGGCGTCTTCATCCGATACCTCTCCAGCCCACAACGGCGAACTCCTCCGCCCACGCATGGAAAGCGAGTTGCCGGTCAACCGTGGTGTGGTCCAAGGCGAAGAGAGCGAACCGCCGCACAGCACGCGACCCCACCGAGGAGTCCACCACCGTGACAGCTTCCGGCCGATCCCTTCCCCGCATCCTGCGTCTCGCGCTCAGCGACGTCGTCGCCCGCGTCTACCTCGCCGTCTGTGCCGTCCTGCTCGTGGGGGCGCTCGCGGTGACCGTCGCCGACCGCTCGGACGAGTCCATGGCAGGTGTCATACCGCTGCTCGCCACCGCCCCGGTCAGCGTGGTGCTGCTCGCGCTGCCGGACAACGGCGCGATGCTCGTCCTCGCCGTCGTGATCGGGGCGATCGTCAACGCCACGATCATCGGCTGCTGCGCCCGCGCCCTGCGCCGCGGCGGCAGCACGGACCCGGCGTCCTGAAGAACTTCACCCGTGCGATACGGCCACCCCGCGCGCGGCGAGTTCGTCCACGACGGCGTCGTACACCCCTCTCCTCCTGAACAGTCCTCCCGGCATCGTGAGCCGCTCCAGGGCCGGCAGTTCGAGCAGCGTCTCGAAGTTCTCCTGGGCGGAGACGGTGTTGAAGCTGAGGTGGGCGAGGGCGGGGAGGGTGGTCAGGGCGCTCAAGTCCTGAAGTGTGTTCATGGAGTTGAGGTGGAGCGTGCGGATGCTGTCACGTCCGGTGAGGGGTGACAGGTCCTTCCAGTCCAGGAAGGCGAGGGAGAGCGTGCCGTGCGGGCCGACGGGGAGTTCCTCGACATGGTCGCACCGGTGGACCGTCAGCTCGCGCAGGTCGGAGCACTGCTCCAGGGCGCGGAGGGACGTCAGTCCTTCCACTCCGTAGAGTGCCACTTCGACCAGCGGGGTCCCGGCCACGGGGTCGATGCTCTCCAACGTGCCGCTGATCACCTCGAGTTTCCTCAGTGAGGGGAGATTGCCGAGGCATCCGAGGCCGGTCATGGCCCGGCAGTTGAACTCCAGCTCCCGCAGGGCGGGCAGGCCGGTGAGGCTGCCCGGTGTCCGCAGGTTCTCGCACACACCGACCGTCAACTTGGTCAACTGGCCATGGTCTCCCAGTGTTTCGAGGTCGGTCAGTCCCGGGCAGTGCCATATGTCCAGCTGCCGCAGTCCCGGGACGGCGTCGAACGGTGAGAGATCCCGGAGCTGCTCAAGTCCGTGCAGTTTCAGGTGGCTGAGCAACGGAAGGGAACTCAGCTCGGCGTAGTCCTCCAGCGCGGGGCAGAGGGTGACACTGAACGTCGTCAGGGTGCGCAGCGTTCCGACGCCGCGCACGGACGTCAGCCGCTCGCATTGCTTGATCGTCAGCTCGGTCAGGCCGGCCGGCGGCGACAGCCCGACCAGGTCCCGCAGTTCGGGGCACTTCGCGATGGTGAGCCGGGTCAGCCGGGGGTGGGCGCCGAGGCCCTGCAGGGTGCTGAGGCGGGAGCAGTTGTCGAGGACCAGGTCGGTCAGCGCCGTCAGGGCGTCGATGCCGGTCAGGCTGCGCAGTTGTGCGCAGTCCCGCAGGTCCAGGTGGGTGAGGGCGGGGAGATCCCGTACGCCCGCCAGGTCGCGGACACCCGTATGGCCCAGGTCGAGACGGGTGAGCCGCTGCAGCCCGGACAGCTGCCGTGCGTCCTTGAAGGCACGGCACGCTCGCAGCGACAGGCTCTCCAGCACGGGGAACGCCGGGCCGAAGCCGTCGGCGGAGGACAGCCGGGACACCTTGGTCACGCTCAGGTCCAGCTCACGCAGCCGCCCGAGCGTCAGCAGCGGCGCGAAGTCCGTCACGGCCCGGCACCGGTGCAGGTTGAGCCGGACCAGCTCGGTGAGCCGGCCGAGCGGCGTCAGATCCTCGATGCCCGAACAGCCGTTCAGATCGAGCTCGGTCAGCCCGCTCAGCGCGCCGACCTCGGTGAGGTCCGTGATCTCCTTGCACCGCAAGACGTGGAGCGTACGAAGCATGGTCAGATGCCGCAGGCCCAGCAGCGAACTGCGCCGCTGCAACCGCAGTTCGGTCCGTCCTTCGCGGCGGAACGCGGGCGCGAGCAGGGCGGCACAGAACGCGTCCGGATCGGCGGCCCCCTCCCACAGCCGCAGCAGCATCTCGGAGGACAGGTCCGCCGTAGGGGCGTACCGGACGGCGAGTTCGAGCGCCTCCCCGTCGTCGACGACGAGGACCAGTTCCCGTACCGCCTTACGCGCCTGAACCGGCGTGGCCGTCCCCACGCCCGCGCGTAACTCGTCCAGCCGACCTGCGGTGTTCCCGTTGCCTGAAGTCATGAAGGGACGTTAGCGGACGGGTCTGACAACGCCCCTTCGGGCAAGGCGACTTGATGCCGTACGACGATCGCGCGGCGGGTGTGAAACTTTTCCGCACGATCATGTGCGGACGGGGAAGGTGCTCCGGCATGAGCTTCACGAATATGCCACCTTTCATACCGGGCCTTGAACTCTCCCGCCGCTTCTACACAGATGCCGTACGCCCCCTCCTTGAGGAAGCCGCCCCCGGAATCCCGCACTCCGCCGCCCGTATCGGAAGCGGATCGGAAGTCCTCGGCTTCGACACCCCCCGCTCGGCGGACCACGAATGGGGCCCACGTCTGCAGCTCTTCCTCCGCAGAAGCGACGTCTCCCGGCACGGCGGCCGCATCAGACACGTACTGACCGAACACCTTCCGAAGACCTTCGAGGGCTACCCCACCCACTTCGCCCCCACCGGCGACGGCGACACCCGCGTCATGCAGGAAACCGACGGACCGGTCCACCACCGCATCGAGGTCACCCATCGCGCCGCCTGGTTCACCGACGAACTCGGCTTCGACCCGTGGCAGGGCGTCACCCCCACGGACTGGCTGGCCACCCCCACCCAGCTCCTCGCCGAGGTCACCGCCGGCGCCGTGTTCCACGACGGCCTCCATGAACTCGGCCCCTTACGCCACACCCTCCGCTGGTACCCGCACGACGTCTGGCTCCACGTCCTGGCCTGCCAATGGCAGCGCATCTCCCAGGAAGAGGCCTTCGTCGGCCGCTGCGGCGAAGTCGGCGACGAACTCGGCTCCGCCGTCGTCGCCGCCCGCCTCGTCCGTGACCTGATGCGGCTGTGCCTCCTCATGGACCGCCGCTACCCGCCGTACGCCAAATGGCTCGGCAGCGCCTTCGCCCGCACCCACGCGGCCCCCCGCCTCACCCCCGTCCTGACCGCCGCCCTCGCGGCCACGGACTGGCACACCCGCGAACGGCACCTCGCGCAGGCTTACGAGATCGTCGCCGGCATCCACAACCAGCTCGACCTCACCCACCGCGTGGACCCGACCACCCGCCCGTACCACTCCAGGCCCTTCCGCGTCCTGCACGCCGAACGCTTCGCCCGCGCCCTGAGCGCCCGCATCACCGACCCCACCCTCCGGGACCTGCCGGCCGTCGGGTCGGCGGACCAGTTCATGGACAGCACGGACGTCCTGACGCGACCGGAACTGACGCGGGCCATGAGCGACGTGATGAGAAAGCCGCGGTGAGCGGTGAAGGGTGAGGGGTTATCAGCCAGGGCCCTGGAAGGGGCCGATGTAGCCGGTTCGGGCGTGTCCCGTGCCCCGTATGGCAGCTCCGCGCCCCGTATGGCAGCTCCGAAGAGCGCCGTGGGAGATATCGGATTAGCCTCCGATACGAGCGCAAAGTGGATCTTTTGATGGTGCGCTCTACTCACGCAAGGAGGAGACATGCGCAAGCTTCAGAAGGCCGCTGTTGCGGCCGCCATGATGGGTACGTTCAGCTGCATAGCCACCGGCACCGCGACCGCCCAGAGCGCGCCCGTCATGTACGGCGGTGGAGGCTGCAAGTCTCACGACTTGAACGTCGGCCTCCTTGGCCAGGTTGGCCTCCTCAACGGCCTCCTGGGCAACGCGATCAACGGCGAAGGCAACGCGGGCGGGCAACACCAGCACGTCGGCTCCAGCTGCGGCCACGGCCACTAGCGGCGATCCGACACTGGTAGCTCACCGCAACGGGTCTCGGCACCCGGGCCACAAGCCCGGGGCCGGGGCCCTGCTTCTGTCTCCGGCTGAACAGGGAAGACTCCAGCTGAACACGGAAGAAGGGCGGCTCGTGAGAAGGGTGATGAAGCCCTCACTCTCCGAGTCGCCCCGATTACCCACGTCAGGACTGCCCGGTTTGTCTCGTCCGCCCAGTCCGTCGCGGCTCGGCTGGCTGGACGCGTTGCGCGGCATCGCGGCGCTGGTCGTGGTGTTCGACCACTCGTCGTACTCCTTCATGGCGGAGTTCCGACGGGAGTTGATGCCGGAGTTCAACACCAGCCGCTACGGCATCCTGGTGTTCTTCCTGGTGAGCGGCTACATCATCCCCGCATCGCTGGAACGCCGAGGCTGCGTACGGACGTTCTGGACCGGCCGCGTCTTCCGCATCTACCCCCTGTGGGCGGCCGTCGTCACCGGCGCACTGGCAGCCGGGGCGCTGGGCGTGGCGGAGATCCGGGACTTCGGCGGACAGAGCGTCACCTCGGTGGCCGCGGCCCATCTCACGCTGTTCCAGGAGCTGTTGGGCACACCCAATCTCCTGCTCGTCCTGTGGACGCTCTCGTACGAGATGGCCTTCTACCTCTTGGTCGTCGCTCTCTTCACGGTCCGCCTGCACCGGCGTTCCGTCGCGGTGGCCGTCACCCTGGCGGCGGTCGCCGCCCTGAGCGTGACGGCAGGGCTCGCGCTGCCGGTCTCTTTCCTCTCCGACGCACTCGGCACCGGCCCGCTGATCGCGCTCGCCTCGGTCGTGATGGCGATCGCCATCTGCTGCGCGAGCACCGGATCGGCGGCGCTGCGGATGTTCGGGGGCGTGCTGGGCGGCGTCCTCACACTGCTCCTGGTCGCCTTCAACGGCACGGTCCCGGTGTGGGAAGGCCTGGTGATCCTCGCCGTGATGTTCCTCGGTACGGCGGTGTACCGGGCCGACACCGGCCAGAGCAAGTGGTCATACGTGGCGTGCGCGGCCGTCGTGGTGGTCGCCTGCGCGGTCGGAAGTGCGTACGGCGACGGGGACACGGGCGGGGACATGGGCGGGGACAACTTCACACCCCGCGGCTGGACCCTGGCCCTCCTCCTGGCCGTGTTCACCTTCGCGGCAGGCCTGACGCTGCGCCACCGACACATCCCCCGCCTCCTGACGGGACTCGGCACGATCAGCTACTCGGTCTACCTCGTCCATCCACTGCTGCTGGCGGTGAGCGACGGCACGATCGGACGCCGGCCGCACGACGACCTCGTACTCGAAGTGGCCTTCTACGTCGTGCTGTTGCCGCTGTGCGTGCTGACGTACCGCTATGTCGAGGCGCCGGGGCAGAGATGGGGCCGGAGACTGGCCCGATCTTCCCTGCCGCCCCTCACACCCCACCGCCCTGCGACTTCACGATGCACATCGCCCAGTGATCGAGCCCGCGGAACCATCGTCCACAGCCCGGCGTCCTGCCTGGTACTCATGATCGGCTGGGGGGTGCGCTATGGAGTCCGACGCGCCGTGGTGGACCGTCATCGTGATTGCAACAATGATTTCAGCCGGTGTGACGGTGGCGCTTGGGGCCATCCTCGTATCTGCGGTCGCCGCAGTTGCCCTTGCGGTGGGTTGCGTACGACACGTTCTGGGCGTGGTGCGCGGTGATCCTCCAGGGCGGTGATGAATGCGCTTACGGATCACGCTCCGTCCAGGCGCATCGCCTCCCGCAGGTCGCGCCAGTCTCCGGTGTTCCTGAAACGGGCGTGCAAGGCCTTGGTCAGAGTGGTGCGGAACAGGGTGATCGCCTTGTGGTCGGGGCCTGCCGCGCTGAGCGCGGTACGGGCGGCGGTCACGGCCTCGTCCAGGTCTGCGGCGTTCCCCCGGCGGCACAGCGCGAGACTGAGGTTGTTCCGGAACATCGGGACGAGCCAGTGACTTCGGGCTACGGCCTCGCAGGCCGCGCGGGCGGTCGTCACCGACTCGTCCAGGTCGGCCGGGTCCGAGCGCAGTTCGAAGCGTTTCTCCAGGGCGGCGCTCAACCGGTGGAGGTAGATGGCGTGCTCCTGCGTCCCGGTGGGCACGGTCGCCACCGCCTCCCGCCAGGTGCGGATCACCGGCTCCATGTCGGTGACGGCACCGGACAGTTCCTGCCGCTTCTCGTAGGCCATGGCCAGCTGGTTGAGCGTGTCGGCGCGATCGGCCGGAGTCGCGGAGAGGTCGTCGAGGGCGTGCCGGAACAGCGTGATGGCGTACCGCAGTCCCGGGTCGCCGGCGGACGTGGGCTTGGCCCGCTTAAGGATGTCCGCCGCGGAGTTGGTCTTGAACTTGCCGAAGGTCATCCCCGGGGTGTGCAGTTGTGCGCGCAGATCAGGGGGAAGCAGCTCCGGGGCGGTCTGGGCGAACCCCTTGAGGAGACTCCGGATCCGTGGATCGTGGCGGGCGTAGGGCACGGTCAGCGCGACCGCCGCCTCCAGGGATGCCTGGCCCTCCGCCTGGGGCAGATCGATGAACCGCAGATAGTGGATTCCGGCGACCATGACCGCGGTCGGCCCCTCGACCGGCGTGCCACGCGCCGCCCGCAGGACCAGGTCGGCATCGCGCAGGGCCTGCTGGTCGAACGCCAGACCACGGTCGAAGTCGAGGCGCCGGCTGTCCATCCGGACGATAAGTCGGTCCATGGCGCGCAGGGCCGCGGGATCGTGTACGTACTCGTCGAACACGTCCGGCTCTCAGACTGGTTCGGGCCCGGCCAGGTGAACGGGCCTGTGCAGGTCCCGGACTCTGGCGAGCAGGGGGAATCCGCCCTTACGGCCGCGCCGGGTGACCTTGGCGCGGACGGTGAGACCGGCGAGGACGGGGGTGTCGGCCGGGGCGCGCAGCAGGATGTGGAGTTCCTGGTCGGCGTGGAGATAGCCGGACCTGGGGTAGAAGTCCCAGCAGGCCTTGGTGAAGCCGACGCCGGAGGTCGTCAGCGTGGGCACGTACATGGTCTGCGTCAGCGCCTGCTCGTGCGAGGTGCTGAGGTCGAAGACGCTCGGCACGGCCTTGAAGGACAGCCCGACGACCCGTCGGCTCTCGATCTCCATCGGCAGCTCCTGCACCTCGCGCGGCGACATGTCGATGACGGTGCTGCCCGGGGTCGGCGTGAGGTCCACCTGGAGTCGGGCGTAGGTGAACGCGCACTCAGGGTGCGCGTGCAGGACGAAGAGCAGCGGTACGTGGTAGGCGGCGGTGCCGGGCGGCAGGTCGGTGCTCTCCACCTTGGTGGGAGCGGCGCGGGCGACGGCCATCCGGTTCTCGCGGCGCAGGAATCTGAGGTCCTCGTCGCTCACGACCACGGGGGGCTGGTCGACGCCCCAGAGGGACTGCTCAGGGGCGGCCACGCGGGACAAGGATCCCGTCCCCGGGGTCGGCGCAGCCTCCCGTAACATCCCCATTTCCTCGTGGTCGGCATCGAGGTCGAGTTCCACGCTGTAGGTGAACTCGTGCTCGGTCACTGTCACTTCGGTCCGCTCCATACCTTGTTGTGCGTGTGCGTGGCCTGCGCAGGTCACTGCCAGGCGCCGACCAGTTGGAATCCGGCCCAGCGGTCGAACCGCGCCGGGTCGCGCTCCTGCTCCCTCGCCTCCAGGGCGGCGGCGCGCAGGGCGTCGATCCTGGCGAGACCCTGGCGGCCGATCCCGTCGTAGAACGCCCGCATGATCGTCACCGTGGCATCGTCCGGCACCTTCCACAGCCCGGCGACCACCGAGTCCGCCCCGGCGAACAGCAACGCCCTGGGCAGACCCATGAGTTCGTCGGCGGCATCGGTCGCGCTCACGCCGGTCTCGCAGGCGGACAGCGTCACCAGGGAGAGGTCCGGGGCACGCAAGCGGATCACGTCCCGCGCGGTGAGGACGCCGCCCCCGGCCAGCAGGACGCCCGAGCCGAGCGGATCGTCGGGATCGAAGCGGGCGTGCGCGGCGAGATGCAGCACCGAGGACCCGGTGAGCGCGCGGCGGACGACGTCGACGGTGGCCCCGGACCCCAGGGTGAGCCGGGATCCCGGTGTCCGGGCGAGGAGTTGGGCTTCCTTCCGGGCGCCGGGGAGGTCTCCGGTGGGATCGCCGAAGATCTGTATGCCGTGGGGCCCCCGGAGGCCCGTCCGGTCGTGACCGCTCCCGTCCCGGCCGCGCAGGAAGGAGCCGCTGGGCAGGACGCCCAAGGGGTTGCGCTCCAGCAGGACTTCGCCGCCCCGCCCTCCGGTGCGGACGGCGCCGAGCGGGACGTGGTGCAGAAAACCCGTGGGGCAGACGAGCAGCCGCTCACCGGGGTCACAGACGCTCGTCAACAGCTCGCGGACCGGGGCGAGTTGGGCTTGGAAGAGATCTTCCGCGTCGGTGGCGAGCAGCCGCACCCGGTCGGCGGCGCCGAAGTTCTGCCGTACGAACCCGCCCAGTTCGCGGACGTCGGCTGCCCGGCTGCGCAGCACCGGCCCCGTGCCGTCGGAGCGCAGCGCGATCACGCCCAGCGTGTGGTCGTCGAGGAGGACAAGGCTCGCCAGGACGACCGTACGACCGTCGTCCGCGCCCGTCGCCAGGCGGCGGGCGATGTCGGCGGGGTCGGCCGGACTGCCCTGCCGTACCTGGACGTAGTCCGCGGCGGACGGGGCCCGACGGAGCACCTGGGCCCACAGGTCGTCCAGTTCGCCCTCGATCTCGCGGTAGGAGTCCCAGAACGCCGGGCTGCGGTCCCCCGGCAGGCCGCGCAGCCTGCGCCGCCGGGCCAGCAGGGTCGCCTCGCGCGCCACGAGTTCGCGCGGGACGCCGGCCGGTGCGGGCAGGTCGCCCTCGCCGAGGGTGTCGAGGAAGGTGCGGGCCCGCATGGACTCGTGGGCGGCCCAGGCGGCGCGCGCGTGCGAGCCGGGATCGCCCTCGGCGGCACGCCGGAAGTGCAGCCGGGTCAGCTGGGTGAAGGCGGCCATCTGCTCGTTCTGTACGGCGATGCGCTGCTCGGGGTCGGCGGCTTTCGCGCGCAGTTGTACGGCGGCATCGGTAACCATGGTCAGAAGGTGTACGGCGGTGTCGTATTCCCCCGATTCCTGGAGCAGACCGGCGAGTTCGAGGAGTGCGGGGGTGGCGTCCGCGGTGTCGATGACACGGTGGCGGGTGCCGTCGGAGGCGGTCCAGTCGAGCGGGGTGGCGGTGCTCCCCTCCTGCGGGACACTCGCGTGGATGACGGCCTGTTCCAGATGGTGGCGGGCGTCGCCGCCCAGGGCCTCGCCGATGTCGGGGCGGGCCCGCAGCACCCGGGCGATGTCGAAGTGGTTTGCCGACAGCCGGGCGGAGTTGCCGGTCCGATCGAGCTCCCGGGCACGCACGAAGCAGGCGAGGGCGCTGCGGTGGAAACCGAGCCGGTGCCTGGTCCGGCCGAGCATGGTGAGCGCCCTGATCAGCGTGTACGGCAGCACGAGCCGGGGATTCTCGTCCTCGGCGAGGTAGACGGCCTCCTGGATCGCGCCGATACCATCGTCCGTCATGCCCCGTTCTAGGGCGATATGACTGACGGCGGCGAGGGTGTCGACCTGGGTGCCGGTGGTGGGGTGCGCCGCCTCCGCCGCACGCGCCTCGCGGGTGTACGTCAGGCAGGCGGCCCGATCGCCGAGCCGGTCGCACACGGTGGCGAGGCTGTGCAGGGTCGAGGCGTGCGGGCTGGTCTGCGAGAACAGCCGGTCGTACTCGCTCTCGGTGATCCCGGCGGCCCGCATCGCGGCCTCGTCCGCGAGGAGCAGTTCCCGGGCCTGGAGGAGACAGGCCTTGGCTTCCGGCAGCCGGTGCTCGGCGGTCCGTACGGCCGCGACCACCGCGTAGGCGTCGGCTAGCAGGCGGTCACGGCCGAGGCCGAGGCGACGCGGGGCCGGGGCGAGATCCCTGGGCAGGGCTCGGGCGAGCTGGAGCTGCCGTTCGGCCCACAGGGTCCAGCGGGTGTGGTCCCGGTCCTTGATCTGGTAGTGGTAACCGATGGTCATCGCCTGCAAGATGGCCTGGAACAGTGCGTCGGGCGACGCGGCGGCGATCCAGGCGGCGGTGCGGTCGTTGTCCTCGGCGACCTGGGCGAAGCCGTCAGGATCGTTGTCCTGTGCGGCCGAGACGAGTCTGCCGCCGTGGCCGCTGCCGGGATCACCAGAGCTGACAGGGCGTGAACTGCCTTTCGCCCGGCCCGACTTGCGGGGTCCGCTGATGATTCCCAGGGCGCGGAGGACGCCCTCGGCGTCCAGGGAGCCCTCCAGCCGTCCCTGCCTGCCGAACGGTCGGGGCGGGTTCGTCCTGTCGAGTTCGGCGAGGGCCTTGCGCGCGGCCCCGTAGTCCGGGTCCAGTTCGAGGGCCTTCTGGTAGTACGCGCGAGCGCGGTGAGCCCCTGCCCCGCCGTTGCGCAGGCACTCGCCGATCAGCCACAGCCCCTGCGCGCTGGGCTGGATGGCGACGGACTCCTCGCAGTACGCCTGGGCCAGGTCGTACTTCCGGCGCAGGTACCAGACGTCTCCGAGGCAGTGCCAGGCGTAACCGTGGTCGGGGTCGAGCGCGATCGCCGCCTCGTACTCACGCTCGGCGTCGTCCAACCGGCCCGTGCCGAAGTACCTTTCGCCCGCCTTGAAGTGTTCCTCGGCCCGACTGCGGTCCCGCAGCCGCCCCACCTCGGCCGTCAGCTCGGGATCGTCCCTGGTGAGGTCCCGCGTCGCCTCGGCGCGCTGCTCTTCGGGGAGCCATTCGACGAACGACGCGAGGAAGTTGGCCTGGAACTCGTCCTGGGACATGCCGGTCGGGTCGAAGCCGCCCCGGCGCGCGGGCCGGTTCCTGTTGTCGGCGTCGGCACCCCGGTCGACGTGGATCTTCGTCCGGGGTGTGCGGGGCGTGGTCAGCCTGTCCGGGAGGGGTTCCTGGAGGGGGTCGAGCCGCTTCAACTCCTCTTTCCAGCGGCCGAGTTCAGGATCACCACCGAGCCCGACCGCGATGGTGCACAGGAACGTGAGCGTCTCCACGTCCTCCGGCCCCGGCGGTTGCCCGAGCAGATCGGTCAGCAACTTCCGGCCCGCGAAGTACAGCCCGCGCTCGAAGCGGCAACGGGCCATCAGGTGGACGACCTTCCGGTCCGCCGGCTGGACGCGCCGCCGCTCCTCCAGCACGGTGTAGGCCTCCGCCCAGGCACGTCGACGCACCAACTCGTCGCCAAGTGCGGCCAGCACGGTGGGTTTCCGGCCGTGCTCGGCCGCGATGCGGTCAGCCTCCCTGGCGAGCTCCAGGGCGCGCGGGACGTTCCGGAGCGAGGCCAGCGCGTCTTTCCCGAGCTGGTCGGCCTTGTGCAACTCGGCCCCGCGCTGGACTTCCTCCGCGGCGGCCGGGGACGGCGTCGAAGGTCGTACCGGCCTTGCGGGAGACGGGAGTTGAGCCGACGGCTGAGCCCGGTCCCGCACGGGTATGCGCGGTACGGCCGCTCCTCGCTCCGCCAGGTGGCTCTCCCAGGCCCGCTCCAGCCCGGCCACCACCGAGGCATCCAGGTTCGCCAGTTCGGTGAGGGCGGTGCGGACCCCGGGGTCGCGGGCCCCCGTGTCGAGGTCGGGCCGGGTGATCGCGGCGGCCAGCCGGGCGAGGGCGGCCAGGATCACGGCGCCCTGGGACCTGCCGGTGGCGTACTCGCGGGCCGCCAGTTGATAGGTGCGGTGGGCTTCCCGCTCCCGTTCGAGGTGGTGAGTGGCGCCGATGAGGAAGTAACCGTGGCCCATGAAAAGGTCGTAGCCCAGGATGATCCCCCGGACGGCGCTGGTCCACACGGACTTCTCCGAGGCGTCGGGCGAGGCGAGGACGAGGAGGAGCAGTTCCCCCGCCCCCTCGACCGGCGGGGTGGGCTCCTCGCCCCGGGCCATCGCGTCCCGCGCACTGAGCAGCAGCGCGAGCGTGCCGGCCGCGCGCCAACTGGGGTGGCTGCGGCTTACCTTGTCGTACACCGCCTGTGGATTGCCCAGCAGCGTCAGCTCGGCGACCCAGGTGCGGGCGTCGGGTAGACCGTCTTCGGCGACTCCGGGAATCCGGACCGTGTCCGCCCATGCCTTCGCCAGTGCTCTGCACAACATGCGTACCCCGTGGCTGTGCGTCCGTCCACGCCGTCGTACGACGTTCCGCGCATGATGCCACGCAAGGCTGAGGCCGGGAGCGGGAACCGGGGCGAACTCGGGGGTAAGCGGCCGACGTCACAGTCCCTACGGCTGCGTACGACTGCGGAAGGCCGCGGTGATGCGCGGGAGGCGACCGATGAGTCTCTGCGTGATCCGCAGTCAGAGTTCGTGGTTGGTGCGCCGCAGCCGCGAGTGTGGGCGTAGCGTGCGCCCACGCCACCGAACCTGCTGAGAACCGGGCACGAGACACCCCGGACACGAGACACCGAGGAACCCTGATGCGTACTTTGATCAGCACCGCTTTCATCTCGCTCGACGGCGTCGTGGAGGCCCCCGGCGGCGAGCCCGGCTACCGCAACACGGGGTGGACCTTCAAGGACATCGAGTTCCTCCCCGAGGCATACGAGATCAAGGGCCGGGAGCAGAAGGAAGCCACCGCGATGCTGCTGGGCCGGACCAGCTACGAGGCGTTCAGCCCGGTGTGGCCCGACATGGAGGACTTCCCCGGCTACAAGGTGATGCCGAAGTACGTCGTCTCCACCACCCTCACCGGGGACGACCTGGTGTCGAACTGGGGCGAGACCACGATCCTGCGCTCGCTCGACGAAGTCGCCACGCTGAAGGAGACCGAAGGCGGCCCGATCATCGTCCACGGCAGCGCCACCCTGAACCAGGCCCTGTCGGACGCCGGCCTGATCGACCGCTACCACCTGCTCGTCTTCCCGCTCCTGCTCGGCGCGGGCAAGCGGCTCTTCAGCGCCACGGACAAGGACACCCAGAAGCTGAAGCTCGTCGAGCACGGGGTCTACGCCAACGGTCTGCAGTGGAACGTCTTCGACGTCGTCCGCTGACCCGTGCGGCGATGGCATCCAGGGTCTCGTTATGGTGTGCCGATGGCGTCGATCAAGCAGTTCCAGGTCACCTTCGACTGCGCAGAACCTGAGCGCGTCGCTCGTTTTTGGTGCGAGGTGTTGGGGTACGTCGTACCGCCGCCACCGTCAGGGTTCGCCACGTGGGACGACTTCAACCGTTCCCTGCCGCCTGAGGATCAGGGTTCATGGTTCGCCTGCAGTGATCCCTCGGGTGTGGGCCCGCGACTGTACTTTCAGCGCGTTCCCGAAGGCAAGGTCGTCAAGAATCGGGTGCACCTCGACGTGCGGGTAGGCACCGGGCTCGTGGGTGAAGAACGCCTCGCCGTGCTCGAAGCCGAGTGCGCACGACTGGTCGCGCTCGGCGCGGTACGCGTGCAACTGCTGCCTGCCGATGACGAGAACGAGTCGTGCATCGCGATGCAGGACGTCGAGGGCAACGAGTTCTGTCTCGACTGAGGGTTGACGACCATCCAAGCTCTCCGGCACCGGGGCGCATGGGTTCTTCCTTCTTCGGGCATTCCAAGCGGGATGAGTCGAAGGAGGGGGCGGCCCGGAATGGACGGGGAGACGGTCATCGCGGCGTGTGCCGTCGCGATCGCCGTGGCATCGTTCGCCGTCTCGGTCTACGAAGTCCGCGCGACACGGCAGCACAACCGCCACTCGGTGCGGCCCATACTCCAGTTGCAACGAAGGATGTCCAAGGGGCAAAAGGCCGGGATCAGGCTCATCAACGCCGGTCTCGGCCCGGCCGTCGTCCTCAGCACATCCCTGACGGTGGACGGCGAAGTGATCGGCGTGTGGAACAAGGCCGGCGCGGACAGGGCACGTGAAGGCCTCGTCGCATGGCCCTACGCCGTGACGTTCACCGAGTCGCAGACCATCGCCACCGACTACGAGGAGTTCTTGCTGAGCGTGGACCCGTACGAGCCACACGCTCACGCCGAGTTCATAGACCTCATAACTCGGCGCCTGCACCTGGAGATCCGCTACGAGTCCCTCTACGGCGGAGAGAACTTCCACGTGACCCTGCGGCCCCGCACGGAGGGCTGAGGGGTTTGTCATGGAGCGGGTGACGAGAATCAAACGTGCGCGTGATGGGGGTGCCGTCCCGATCCGACCGGGCACAACGTCCACGGCGTCGTCTGAGGTGCCTCCCCGTCCAACGAGTCAACGGGGTGTGCGAAGTCAGGTGAAGGTGGCGATCAGTGGGGCATGCCGGCCCCCGTGCGCAGGGCCTGCCAGTCCCGGTACATCGCCAGTGCGGTCAGGGGCTGGCCGGTATCGGGGAGGCAGCCGCCGAGCATGTCGGTCAGCACGTCGCCCGGGCCCAGTTCGAGACAGGTCGTCACACCGTCCTTGTGCAGCCGGCCGACCGCGTCCGCGAACCGGACGGGTTCGCGCAGCTCTCGTACCCAGAACTCCGGTGTGGTCGCCTCGGCCCCGACCGGCTCCGCCGTGATGTCGGAGATCAGCGCTGTGTGCGGTACTGCGAGGCGCAACGTCCTCAGCGTCCTGAGGAAGTCGTCCAGGATCGGGTCGAGCTGCGGAGAGTGCGCGGCCACGCTCACGCGAAGCAGCCGACTCCGGTGGCCGCGGACCGTCCACTCCTCGTGCAGGGCCGTCACCGCGTCCCGGTCGCCCGAGACGACCACGGCTCTGGGGCCGTTGACCGCCGCGACCACCATCCCGGGCGTCGGTGGCAGCTCCTGCGGCGCGGCCTCCAGCGCGGCCATGGCTCCCTGGCCCGGCAGCGCGTCCATCAGCCGGCACAGGGCACCTACCGCGCGACAGGCGTCCGCCAGGGAGAAGACACCGGTGACGTGCGCCGCGGCCATGCGCCCCGCCGAGTATCCGAACACCACGTCCGGTTCCAGCCCCCAGCTCTCCAGCAGCCGGTACTGCGCGACTTGGAGCGCGAAGATGGCCGGATTCCCGAACGCGATCCGGTCGAGCAGCGCCGAGGTCCGGGTGCCCGGCTCGGCGAACATCACGTCCCGCAGAGGCAGATCGAGGTACGGGTCGAGGAGCGCGCAGACTTCGTCGAGGGCAGCCGCGAACACCGGGAACTCCGCGTGGAGTTCGCGGCCCATGCCCGGCTGCTGGGATCCGGCGCCCGAGAACAGGAACGCCGTCCGGCCCCGTGGCAGCCGTATCGGAGCCGGAGCCGGAGCCGGAGCCGGAGTCGAAGCACCGGACCGCTCGGCGCGAGTGCCCGCGGATGTCTCGCCGGAGGTGCCCGCCAGCAGTTCCACCACTTCCCGGGCCGAAGTGCACACCGTGATCCGCTCCAGGTCCCCGGTCCTGAGGAAGCCCTCGTCCCGGGCATGTTCCAGGAAGGCCAGCAGCGGACGGTAGAAGCCGTCCGGGTCCAGCAGGAGGCAGGGCTTGCGGTGGATGTGCAGCTGGGCCCAGGAAATCACTTCCAGCAGTTCCTCCGCCGTGCCCAGGCCGCCCGGCAGCGCCACGAAGGCGTCACCCAGCTCGGCCATACGTGCCTTGCGCACGTGGATGTCCGCCACCACCTCCAGCTCCGTCAGCCCCGTGTGCGCGATCTCGTACGGCAGCATGCGGCGTGGCACGACTCCGGTCACCGTGCCCCCGGCGGCCAGGGCCGCGTCGGCGACCGCGCCCATGAGCCCCGAGCGTGCACCGCCGTAGACGAGGCGCAGACCGGCCTCGGCCAGGGCATGCCCGAACTGGGCGGCCGTACGCACATAGCCGGGGCGCGACCCGGGCGCGGAGCCGCAGAAGATGGTTACTCCGGTCACGGCCACAGGTCGTACCCCCGGGTGAGGATCTGGTGCGGGTCGTACTGTGTTTTGGCCCGGGCGAAGCCCTCCCAGGCCGGCCCGAAGTGGGCCTGCCAGTCCCGCGGAGTCATCTGCACGGCGCTGACCGCGTGGAGGGTCCCACCCAGCTCCCGTGCCCGCTCGTACAGCTCCCGGTTGGCGGCGAGTGCCTGCCGCACCGCGTCCGCGTCGGCGGGTGGTGCCGTGCGCATCAGGGAGACCAGACACAGGTCTTCCCCCATCGGTTTGCGCAGCATGGGGGCACGCAGCCGGTCGGAGCCGAGGGGGCGCAGCTGGACCGTTCCGCACGTGCGCAGTCCCTGCTGGCCGCTGTCGGCCAGGATCGCCGGGACGAAGGAGACGGCGGCCGCCTCCGGGAGCAGGAGTGTCAGCCACGGATGCGGGCGTTCCCATTCGCCGGTGACGCGCAGGATGCGCTCGTCGCGGTCCATGCGGTACAGGAACTCCGCGTAGGAGAGGTCCTCGATCTCCTCGACGTCACGGTCGTGACGGAGACCGTCGGTCAGCGCGGCGTCGTCCGGGGGACGCTGACCGGTGTGCGGGGTGACGGCGTCGATCACGTAGTCCCAGGCTCCGTCGAGTGCGGGCCGCGCCTGACCGGAGACATGGGTGAAGTGGTCGTGGTGAGCGAGTCGGCGCTGATCGGCGAAGTACGGCCCGGGGAGCGAGTAGTGGAGGCGGTAGCGGCGTACGAGAGCAGGCGCGGGCACCAGGCGGAGGGTGGCCCGGACGATCAGCGCGCACTGGCCGAGGCCGGCCAGGACCGTGTCGAACAGGTCGGGCCGGCGCCGGCGCGAGCAGGTCACCTGCTCGCCGGTGCCGGTGACGACCTCCACTTCGCTCACCGCGTCGGCGACGAGGCCGTACCGGTGGCTGGACGCACCGAAGCCACCGGTGCTCAGTGTCCCGCCGACACTGGCACCGAGATGGTCGGGGAGCACCGGCGGGGCGAAGCCCTCGGCGAGGGCGGCCTGTACGACGTCGCGCCATCTCGCGCCCGCCTCGGCGACCAGGGTCCGTTCGTCCGCCGTGCGCTGCACCGCGTTCAACGCGCGCATGTCGATGAGGTATCCGCCCTCGGCCCGTCCCTGGCCGTACATCGAGTACCCGCCGCCCCGCGCGGAGACCGGTATCCCCCGCGGGCCGGCGAAGGCAACGATGTCGCGGAGCTCGTCGCCGGTGTGGGGCGTGCGGACATCCAGGGGGCGGGATGCCACGATGTGGCCGAAATCGGGCGTGGGGCAGGTGGCATCGCTGTGGGCCGTGCCCGGTGGGGGCACACGCAGGGAGGCCGGCCTCATACGGCGACCTGCATCATGTCGAGGTCCGGCCCGGGTTCGTGGATGAGGTCCTCGAAGATCTCGGAGAACACCCGGTGCTGCAGGCGACCGTGCTCCGCGTGGCGTACGGCGATCAACTCGGCCATCCGCGTCAGCAGTTGTTCGGGAAGCTGCTGCTTGCCCAGGGACTCCACGTCGAGTGAGTACTTGGCACAGCATTCGAGAACTGCTTCGAAACCGTTCACGGAGGCCACGAACAGCCGCTGCCGGGGATCGTGCCAGAGCGTGGCCAGTTCGTCGATCAGGCTCCTGTCCGGGGGTGACGCGGTGAGCATGACGCGTGCGCGGCGGGTGAGAGTGGCGAGGTAGTCGTCGTGATCGGGCAGAGACAGCAGACGTACGCTCACGCGCCAGGGCAACTCGGCCGTGCGGGCGGACAGCTCCCGCAGCAGCGAGATGGATCCGCCCTCGACGATCACGAAACGGTGCTGGTGCTGTGTGGCCTGCTGCTGGACCAGCGTGACCAGCGCGTCCGCCGCCTCGCTCGCGGAGAGGTCGCCGTCCGCGACGGTGCGGTCGCCGAGCCAGTGCCGGCGCACGCTCGGCACGTCGGCCCCCGCCCGGGCGCTTGTGGTGGCCATGTCCACGAAGCACTGCAGCCGGTCGGCGACGACGATCGGCGCGCCGGTGACCTGGGCCATGGCGGTGGCGGCCGCACTCTTGCCGACGCCGGTCGGCCCCGCGATCACATGGACGACAGGATGTGTCTCAGAAGTGGGATTCCTGGTATCGGACATGAGAATTCCTGCTTTCAGGGCCGGTAATTCATGCCGGTCCGGGGCAAGGGGAAGCGGTCTCCCGTCGAGCGTGCCTGAACTGATTGAGTAATGCTCGGCACACCAGGAGCGGCAAGGGGGATGCCACCTCGGAAATCGTATGGAGAGTTCCACTCGCTTGTCCAGCCGACGGATCTTCTCGGCTGGGAAAGTATGGGAAAGTAGTTGTGAAAAATTGAGGGACAGGGTTAATTTTGAGTGAGCGGTCGGGCAATGTGGTTTCGGGTGGCTACGGGCCTGTGGGGTCCGGCTCGGATTCCACGCCGGGTTCGATGGCGGGCTCGACGGCGGGTGACCCCTCGTAGTGATCGGCGTACCGGACGGCGAGGCAGTCGATGGCGCTGAGCAGAGCCCGGCCGTTCGATGTGAGTCGGTAGTCCACCTGTGGCGGCGCGGTCGGGCGGACGACACGGGTGACCAGGCCGTCCTGTTCGAGGTTGCGGAGCGTGGCGGTCAGCATGCGGCCGCTGATGCCGTCCACGTTCCGCCGCAGCTCGGCGAAGCGTGCTCCGTCCGGGTCGATGGACGACAGGACGGGCAGTGACCACTTGTCTCCCATTCTGCGGAACAGCGCATGAAGTCTTGCGCGCTGCTGTCGCCCGGCTCGGCGGGTTTTCGGCCTGTGGTGGTTACCTTCTTGTTCCCTGGGCACATCGATGTCCGTCCTTGCGGCCGCGGGAGTGGCGGGATAATTTGGTGAGCGGTATGGATTCGCCCCGGCGGTCACACTGATTGCAGTTTTCTACACCATTGAGCTGTGGTCAGGAAAGCTGTGGAAAAATTCACGCGAGTTCTTTCCCTCGCTTTGTGGGAATTTTATGGAACTCATAGATTCTGGGACCGGAGAACCAGCCGGTGCTGCCTTGCGACGCCCGTTCTCCGGCTCCGGACGCAATCCCGCATGTCCCAACGGATCTTGGTCTGCCGAAGGTGCCTGCCCCAGGAGGAACGTCCCGTGCCCACCGAGCCCACCGACATGCTGATCGCCGCGGCGGAAGCCCTTGCCGCGCCCCTTCCCCAAACCCCCTCCGGCACGGTCCTCGTCGGCTACGGGACCGAGGAGGAACTGATCCGGTACGCCGTGACTCCGGGTTGGGCCGTGCACGTCCCCGGCCACCCCGGCGAAGTGCGCCAGGTGGTCGCGGACGCCATGGCACGCGAGGGCCGCGCCTACGTCCACGTGTCCGCGCGGGCCAACTCCGCAGCGCACGCCCTGACCGGCGGGTTCGAACTGGTGCGGGAAGGACTCGACGGCGTGGTGATCGCCGTGGGCCCCACGCTCGACCCCGTGCTGCGCGCCACGGTCGGCACAGACCTTGCCGTCCTCTATACGGCGACCATCCGCCCCTTCGACGAGGTCGGGCTGCGCACTGCCGTACTGGCCGCCCACCATGCCGACGTGGTGCTGGTCGAACCCTGCCGGCCCGGCGCCTCGGCTTCATACGTGGCCCAGACGTTGGTGCACGTGCCGCACAGGCTGCTCGCCCTCGGCGGTGCGGAGAGCATGGGCGAGGAGGAAATCGCCCGTGCCGTACGGGACTTCGTCAGGTGACCACTGCTGTACGGGGCTTCGTCAGGTGGCCACTGTCGTACGGGACTTCGTCAGGGACCACTGCCCTACGGCAGCCCCGAACCGTGTCGACCAGCCGGTCCCTCGACGAATTCCTGGAATGGCCGGACGCCGGCGATCCGGGCGCCGAGGCCGGTGAGCTCGCGCGGCAGCCGCTCGGGGTGACCATGACGTCGGTGATGCCGAGTCGGCCGCCGGGTTTCAGGACGCGGGCGAACCCGGCAGCGGCCCGGATCCGCGCGGGGAAGGCGCACAGGGCGCACTCGCGAACCACCGCGTCGAATGCGCCGTCCGGGTGCGGCAGTTGCCCGGGCGTCACCGGGGGTGAACCGCACCGGCCCGGTGAGGAGGCCGGCCGCCCGGGCGGCGCCATGCCACGCTGTGCGCGACCGTCATGCAGCATCCCGGCCGGGTGAAGCCGGGTGACAGCCCTTACGTCCGATGTGGCAGACCTCGGGCCGCTCACTGCCGAGCACATCGGAAGTGGCCAGTAGCCTCAGGCACCATGAGCATTCAGATCGATGTTGTGGTGAGTCACCCGGGCGATGAGGTGGAGAGGGTGCTCGGGTTGGCCGAGGCGGTCGGCGAGCCCGTCACTGTCACGTTCATGTGGGAAGGGCGTGACGAGGCGGAACGCGCGGTGCTGGTGCCCGCGGCCACGCTGGCGCTCTGGGAGCACTGGGCCCCCACCGCCTACCCGACGAGTGGCGCCGGGGACGAGAACCGGGCTGTGACGGAGGAGCCAGAACTGGCCCACCCAGCGGAATTCGGCGCGTTCACGCTCTTTCGCCGTCGCGTCGGAGGGCGCACGGCGGTTGCTCGCAAAGGCGTAGTGGTCGCCGAACTCCTGGACCCCGACGAGGCGCACTGGCTCCAGGAGAAGGCCCGCAATGTCCGCCAAGGTTTCATGGATCCGAAGCAGAAGGCGGCGTTCGAGGAGTTCCTTGGCCGGCAGGCGTCCCTCGATGAGCAGTGACGCGCAGACTCATGCCCCGTGGCTTTGTAGTTGAGCTTCGGGCTCTGGAACCTTTCCCTCAGCGCGGAGGCGCTCGTTGGCGTCGGCGGCGGCGAGATGCCCCCTGTCGGGACCGAATCCCGACACCGAACGTTGCGTCCCTGAGGTAGTCCCCGCCCGCGGCGGCGTCATCTCATCGTGCCAACTACTGGACTGGACACCCCAGCTCGGTCTTCGAACGGTTCGGAGAGCACGTCACTACCGCCAGCGACAGATACGAGGGGCGTTCGAGATAGAAGCCGAGTGATACGTCATCCCCCGCATCCAGCCTCTCGGCAGCGGAGTTGACCAGCTGTGCCAGGTGGGTGATGTCGTGATCCATCTCCGAGGCGAACCGAGGCGCGTACTCAGCCAGTTGTTCCCCGAGCCAGGCCGCGGCTTCCTTGGCCTGATCCCATGTGCCCCGAACCAGGGCAGGCGGCTTGACGAGCCAGTACGCCGTTTCCAGCGGCGGAAGGTCCGTGGTCCGGAACTCCGCTCCCACCTCCCGGTACCGCTGGATCAGCTCAGGCCTGCTTCCGGCCGGTGGCGGCTCAGGGTGTGGGGGCCGCCGTAGGGCTTCGTCGTCGAAGCGCTCCTTCGGGCCGGTCCAGAGGTAGCCGTGATGGTGCACCGCTCGTACCCGTTCGGTGTCGAAAGTCGAATGAGTCTCGAAGGTCCAAGGACCAGCCGGCCCCGATCCGACGGAGGAGTCGGGCGGGGCCGGCCGAAGAGGGGGAGGGTCAGACGGACAGGCCGAACCGCGCCGGGTCGATCCCGGCCGCCGTCAATTCCTCCGTGGTGAACCGCAAGGGCTCTGTGTCCGGCCGCTTGCTGTCACCCAGGGCCCAGGCGTTGTCCCCGATCCGGGCCAGGGTCACGCAGCCTTCTGTGCACGGGCCTCCGCATGCCTTCACGAAGGAGGCACCGTTGATGTCGAGCCCGTACAGGTTGGTTCCGTTCAGCATTCTCTGCACCTTCCGGTTCAGCTGTCGCGGCCGTGGGTGACCGCCGCCGCCCTTGGTGGGCGGGAGTTTGATTTCGGTGGCGACCCAAATCAGGCGTTGGCGCGTTGCGCGAGTTCGTGTCGGCCTGCGGCGACGAGCGAGCGCACGGCCGCCGGGCGGCACAGATCGCCATCACGTCGCGGTGGCACCACCCAGTAGGTTCCGGGCGGTTTCCGGCGGTCGATCCGTGGGACGCCGAGATACGTGCCTTTGCCGAGGCACGGCGCATCCTCGTCCTGCTCCAATTGCTGGATCACGCCTGCGCCCCAGTTGATGAGGGCGTAGTAGGTGGCACCTGCGGTGCGATGGTCGTGGATGACCGGACCACTCAGCCATTCCTGAATGGCGGCGGCGATGGGGGCGGGTTCCTCATATCCGACGGCGGCCTGCACAAGTTCACCGGGCAATCGGACTGCTGCAAAGAGACCGCCGAGTGGGAGGAGCGCCACGCCCTGGTGCGACCACTCTGCGTGTGCCTGCTGCGGTACCGGATGAGCGCGGGCAAGCCACTCAGTAATCAGTCTGTCCATGTCGGCTGGCGTCAGCACCGTAGCCCCCTCGGTCGAGTGTGCCGGTCACGCCTATGAGCAAACCCGAAGTGGCCTGTCGGCCATCAGGACAGATCCTGGGGAGTTACTCGCAGCCGACCGGACAGTTTCACCAAGTGCCGGAGGCCGGTAGGACTACCGTCGAGGGACCACGTGCGCGAGGGGGCAGAAGTGGGCAGCACGAGAAACACCAGGCTCGAAGCCCTGTTAACCGAGTTTGGCTACACCCATCAGCAGCTTGCGGATGCGGTGAACAGCGCGGCGGAGGACCTGTTCGGCAAGCCTGCCAACTGTTCTGACCGCCATGTGCGCCGCTGGATTGCAGGCGACGTGCAGTGGCCCTGGCCGCGCTACCTTCTCCCGCTCCAGCACATCTTCGGCCGCAGCCCCGAGGCCATGGGATTCATCCCGCGCACTTCGTCACACATCCCGTCTGTGTCTCGGCGGCCGGATCCCGCGAAGGATCGACACACCGTACGACGACGGGAGTTCATCGCCGTTGGCCTTGTCGCGGCACTTGGATTGGACGCCATTTCCTCGGTCGGCCGCCTTGGCACCAGCGACATTGAGCGCATTCGAGCCATCGTTCCGGCTCTGTACAAGTACGACCACTCCTTGGGCGGTGGCGCCCTGCACGAGGTCGCTACCGAAGCCCTGCGCCGCGTTCAGAACGCTGTCAACCACTGCACCTACGGCGAGCGCATCGAGCGGCTCCTGTACTCCGCGATGGGAGATCTGGCCGCTTCCGCCGGATGGTTCGCGTACGACGCCGGACGGCAGGAAGCCGCGACCGGTCTGTACAACGAAGCCCTCCAGGCCGGCATGCTCTCTGGGGACGGAATGCTGCAGGCCCGTGTCTGGTCCAACCTTGCGATGCAGGCTCGCCTCCTCAACCGCGACAGGGAGGCCCTACGAATCGGTCGTGCCGCCGTCGAAACGCGCCGGGCGAAGAGCGACCCATGGCTGATGGCACTGCTCCACTGCCGTCAGGCCGTCGGACATGCGCGCACCGGAGACCGCACCCGCGCCCAGCGATCCCTTTCCCGCGCTGAGACGGCCTACGATCGAACCCAAGGCCAGCCCGTGGCATGGCTCTCCTTCCTTACCCCAGCAGAGCTGACAGGCCTGGCGGGCGCCGCGCATCAGGCCCTCGGACAGCACCGACGGGCCGAACAACTCACCGCGTCCGCCCTCGAGATGCTTGAACCGCGCTTCGAGCGGAATCGGGTCTACTACACGGCGCAGCACGCTCAAGCTCTCATCAGCGATGGAGATGTTGAGCGCGCTGCAGCCCAAGCCGGTGAAGCCGTCGCCCTGGCGGGACGAGTTCAGAGCGAACGTATCCGAGACAAGCTCGCCGACCTGCGACAGCATCTTCAGCGATACGCGCACGTTCCGGCGGCAGCGGACTTCCTGGAGCAGACACGAGAGACGGGAGCGTGAAATGGACGGGCTTCGACTGGAACGCAGGGACGCGGCCGGTCTGGACGACATCCGACAGCAACTTCTGGACGTGTACGCGGAGATCTACGCGGACCGGTTGAGCGAGGACTTCCACAGCGTCGAGAGGTTCAACGAACGGCTCGGCTGGAACACCGAAGTGCCCGGGTTCGCCGCGGTCGTCGGCTACCTCGACGACACCCCGATCGGCTATGCGTATGGCTGCACGCTCCAGGAGACAACGCGATGGTGGAACGGCATCCAAACGCCGGCCCCTGCAGACGCCACCAGGGAGACCGGCTCCCGCACCTTCGCTCTCTCGGAACTCATGGTTGTCGAGAAGGTCCGTGGAACGGGCGTCGCCCGACACATCCACGATGAGTTGCTACGAGACCGGCCGGAGGAACGCGTGACGCTCCTGGTCGAGCGGGATCATCCCAAGGTCCGGGCGCTCTACGAGTCTTGGGGGTACGAGTGGTTTGGAGAAGTGCTGCCCTTCCCCGACGCGCCTTTGTACGACGCTTTGATCCTCCGACGCGGAACTGGACGAACAGGCCAGCCCATGTCGAGTCCGTGAGGGCGGTGTGCTGCTATGGGAGTTGCCGCAGCGATCTCTTCTCTCGCGGAGTCGGCTGTCGGCGCCTGACGCGAGTGATCTCGCCTCCTGTCGCTGACCGCTCTCCGACCCATAGCCTGCGGTCCGAGAGCTTCGAGCCAGGGAGAGACCGCATGCCCAGGACTACTCAACTGCGCACCTACACCGTCCGGGAGGGAATGCTCGACGAGTGGGTGGAGCGGTGGCGTACGGAAATCGTGCCGCTGCGCTTGGAGTTGGGGTTCGCCATCGATGGTGCCTGGGTGGACCGCGAGCGCAATCAGTTCGTGTGGCTCATCTCGTACGACGGCCCGGAGACGTTCGCCGAACGCAACGCGGTCTACTGGGCTTCGCCGGAGCGGAAGGCGATGAACCTGGACCCGGACGAGTACCTGGTGCACACCGATGACCGGACGGTCGAGCCGCAGTTGTGATCACGGGTTCAGTGGCAGCATGTGGTGTCGTCGCTCCTCGTCGCTGAGAACGCGGAAGACCCGGCCGCGGGCTTCTGCTTCCAGGCGGTCGAAGTCGGGGGTGGCGAGCCATATGCGGGCAGTGCCGTCGTAGGACGCGGTGAGCAGACGTGTGCTGTCCTGGGACCAGGCGACCGAGGTCACCTTGTCCTGGTGCACCCCGACGATGGCGATCTCATCGAGGGTGGCGGACGACCAGATGCGTACGGTGCGGTCGTCGGATCCGGTGGCGATGAGGCGGCCGTCCGGCGACCAGGCGACGGCGCGGACGCGGCCCTCGTGGCCCTTGAGGACCTCGATGCGGCGGCCTGTTGTGGTGTCCCAGACGGCCGCTGTCCAGTCACCGGAGGCGGTGGCGACGCGCTCTTCGTCCGGGGACCAGGCGACATCGTCGACATAGTTGTCGTGGCCGCGTAACACTGTGAGCTGCCGGGATTCGGCCACGTCCCAGAGCCGGCATGTGCGGTCATCTGAGGCGCTGGCCAAGAAGCGGCCGCTGGACGACCAGGCGATTCGGCTGATCCAGTCCTGATGTCCCGTCAGGCAAGTGAGTTCTACGCAACCTTGGGCCGCCCATATCCTCACTGCGCCGTCGTGGTCTCCGGTGGCGACGCGGTTGCCGTCCGGAGACCAGCTGACACACTCGACCACAGCTCCCCGGTGGTCGAACTCGCTCTCCTGACCCGGGCGGACGATGCGGAAGAGACCGTCGTTGGTGCTGATGGCCATGCGGTCGTCGATCGGTGACCACGCGATGCTCCATACGCGGTCCGTCTGTTCGATCACGTGAGTGGCAGGGGCGCCCGGGGTGGCGTCCCATACCCGGACCGCCCCGTCGTCCGACGCGGTGGCGATCCGGGTGTCGTCGTGCGACCAGGCCGCCTGGTTCACGGGCCCACGGTGTCCGTCGAGGAGCAGGCTTTCGGTACCGCGCGGCCTCAGGTCCCATACGCGTCCGGTGCCGTCGGTGGAGCTGGTGGCGATCTGGTCGCCCGACGGGGACCACGCCACGCCCCAGACAGTGTCGGTGTGTCCTCGCAGGACCGCGATCACCTTCGCATCGTGTGCGTCGACAATGCGTACGGTCCGGTCGGAGGAGGCTGAGGCGAGCATCCGCCCGTTGGGCGACCAGGCGACGTTCCAGACGTAGTCGGTGTGGCCGCGTACCAGGAGCCGCAGTTCACCGGTCTCGACATCGCAGATCCGTACCGTGTGGTCACCGGAGCCGGTGGCGATGAGGCGTCCGTCCGGGGACCAAGCGATGCCTTCCACGAAGTCGGTGTGACCGCTCAGTGTTGTCACCGATGTGCCGGTGGACAGGTCCCATACCAGGGCGGTCTGGTCGTGCGAGGCGGAGGCCAGGCGTGTGCTGTCCGGCGCCCATGCGAGTCCCCACACGTCGTCCTGATGTCCCCGCAGCTCGTGGACGAGGTCCCCGGTTTCGGCGTCCCACACGCGCGTCGCCTGGTCGCGTGCGGTAGCGGCAATCCAGCGCCCGTCGGGTGACCAGGCGACCTGTCGCCCGGTGTCGGTGGCGCCGGTGAGCAACCGCAGTGGCTCTCCCGACGCGGCGTTCCAGATTCGTACGACCTGTTCGCGGCCCACGGTGGCGACCCGGGCCGAGTCCGGCGACCAGGCCACGCCCTCGACCATCGTGCCGCCGGACGGGAGGACGTGCAGCGAGCGACCCGACCTCGCGTCGTATACGCGAGCTGTGCCGTCTCTCGACGCGGTGGCCAGTAGGCGGCCGTCCGGCGACCATGCGATGTGCCGGACTACGTCGGTGTGTCCGTCCAGTTGGGTGCGCAGGTGACTGGATGCCAGAGCCGTCATCAGTCCGCGTCTGGCAGCCGGGGTCGGGGTGCATTCGCCCAGCGCTGCCAGTGTCAGCAACATGGAGTGCTCCGGCTGCTGTTCCGCGGCGCCGAGCGCGTACTGCCCGATGCTGTCCGAGACGCGGCGCAGAAAGGCGAGATCGCGTCGCTGTGAGGACTCGACGAGAGACTGAGCGGTCCCCGAGGCCTGCCCGGTCTCTTGCAACGCGTGCAGCCATCGCCGGGCCAGGGTGAGCCGCTCGCCAGTGAGCAGGTAGTCGGGGCTGCGTCCGGAGCGGTCCCAGTCCTCTGCCCATCGTTCGAGCTCCGCGCGCTGACGCAGTTGCTCGGCGTGTGCCTCGACCTCCTGCCGCAAGGGGGCCCCACTGACGGAACAGAGCCTCGTGCGTCACCTGGGCGTACGGCTCTTGACCCGCGCGTACGTCGGACATCAGCAGGCGCGCGTCGACGAAGGCGTCCACCACGCGTCGTTCCTGCGCCGTCAGCTCGGTGAGCGGTACGCGGCGCCGGGCCACTTCCTGCCCCCGCACGGTGACGAATCTGAGCAGCACCTTCAGCACGAAGTCGATGCCTTCGTCTCCGCAGCCGAGTTCCGACACAGTGTCGTCAGCCTGACGCGCGAGGGCGCCGGCGACGCCGCCGAGGCTGTGATAGAGCTCCTCCGACACCGTCTCACCGGGACCGGAGGCGAAGTACAGCTCCTGCAACAGATACGCGAGCAGCGGCAGCGCGTCGTCCGTGCCCACGTCGTTGACGATGGCCTCCACAACGCCAGGCGCGAAGGACAGACCAACGAGGGCGCCGGGTCGCTCCACCACCTGGGCGAGTTGGTTCCTGCCCAGCGCGCCGATGGCGACCGGGTGCTGGAAGAGCTCGGCGTGACGCGTACCGAGGAGCTGTCCCAGGAACTCCACCCGAAGCGTGGCGAGCACCCGGATCCGCGCATCCTGGGTCACGCAGGCATGCAGCGCCTCCAGGAACTGGGCACGCTCCCGCTCCCCGGCGAGGGTAATGATCTCTTCGAACTGGTCGACTACGACGAACATGTGGCGGAACCTGCTTCCGCGCAGCCGCGACAGCTCCGCAGGCAGGGAGGCAGGGTCCTGCCGCAGGCGTCGTAACACCGCGCCGGCTGATTCGTGCTCCCCACCAGCCGTGGAGATGGCGGAGGCCAACGCCGCAAGCGGATTGGGGCCCGGCGAGAAGGCGGGCAGGATCGACCACCGCCGGACGCGCAGCCGCGGCAGCACCCCTGCTCTCACCAGCGACGATTTCCCGCTCCCCGAGGCCCCGACGAGCACGAGAAACCTGTCGACGGGCTGGTTCTGTGGTGCGTGCAGCCGCCGCGTCAGATCCTCGGACTGGGTCTCCCTGCCGAAGAAGACCGCGGCCTCGTCCTCCACGAAGGCGTCCAGCCCGGGGTACGGGACCCGGTAGTGGGGCCAGTCCGTCGGCGGAGGGGCAGGGTTCTCCAGCCGATGGATGACGATCTGCATCACCACCATCGTGACGATCAGCAAGCCGATGGCCGGTATGGCAACCTGCTGGAGCAGAGTCAGGAGCCACGGGGCTTCGTTCTCGCTGGTGGCGTAGTTGGTGACGATCCCCAGCAGGCTTGCGACGAGCACCAGCATGGCCTGGAGCAACAGTTGCAGACGGTTCCTCATGACGGACTGGCCGTCAGTACACCGTTACGCTGCCGCAGCACTCCGTGTCCCCGCTCTGCCGCCGTCAGTCATTGGACATCGGGTTACCGACGCTCGTGGACATCATCTGCGGGGTGGGAGGGGATCTCAACAGTGCCCTAGAAAACCGGTCACAGATGCAGACAGCCTCGTTTCAGCCCGGGCGGCGGGCCCGGGGCAGCATCGCCTGAGGGACCGCGAGGGCCTGGACGTCTGTGGAACAGACGCGCGCGCCCTGTTCCCGAAGACGTCGAGGGACTATGCCAACTCCCCGTACTTCAAGGCCCGCACGAAGGAACACCAAGAACCACTTCGAACCATGACCACCGGACCTTTCGCGTTCTTGGAGTCGCGTACAAGCGCACGCGCATCGGTCAAAGCGCACTCGACGCACTCGCCTCCCGCGCCGTTGCTGTACGTCGACGTGAACCACATCAGGCGGCCGTCGTCCCCGGGCTTTGCAGTGCTCACCTTGTGTGTTCCTTCAGAACGGAGTTGATCAGTTGGGCCGAACGCTGAGGACTGAGGGCCGCGGCTCGCAAGCCGTCGAATGCCCTCGTGTACTCACGAACATGATGCTCGCCTTCCAAGTACACGGCATCAGTGATGCCGTCCCGGTACACCAGGTCCTGATCTTCCGGGTCGGGGAAGCCGAGCATCGTGAACGAACCCGTGGCCGGATAGGTGCCTGAGTCGAAGGGAAGCACCTGCAAGGTCACGCTCGGCAACTCGCCCATGTCCAGGACGCGTTCAAGCTGCTCGCCCATGAGTGCTCGATCCCCGATGACGTTGCGCAGAGCGCACTCGTGAACGATGAACCAGGCGTCGGGGGCGTCGGCTCCCATCAGCATCGTCTGGCGCTCCATGCGTACACGCACGGCTTTGTCGATGTCCTCGGCCGACATGTGAGCCCCCGTTTTGTGAAGCTCGCAGGTGTACGACTCGGTCTGCATGAGGCCTGGGATCAGCTCGCATTGGTACTGGCGGAACGTGGAGGCTTCCCGCTCCAGACCGATGTAGATGTTGAACCACTCGGGGACGCCGGAGCCGTGCACCTGCCACCAACCACGCGTCTTGGCCTCCCGGGCCAATGACTTGAGGAACTCGCGCAGCTCGTCAGTGCTGCCGTAGAACCGGCACAGGGCATCGATGTCCGACGGTTGGACCCGGCCGCTGCCCGTCTCCATCCGGTTGACCTTGGAGCCGCTCCAGTCCAGCGCCTCGCCGACCTGAGCGCAGGTGAGCGCGCTCTTCTCCCGGAGCTTCTTCAGCTCGATCGAGAGACGGCGGCGGCGTGCCGTCGGTGAACCGGCCATCTCAAACCTCTCAACCATCTGTGGAATAGCGCGTGTTCAGTCTCACGCCAAGGGGCGTGCTTGCCAATCACTCGGAAGTGGGAATCCCGAGGTGCACATTGCAAAACGGGATGAGCGGAAGTCATTCTAGCTGCGACGCCACTCACCGTGAGTGCGCGTAACGCTGCCGATCATGTGAGATCAGTGCAGAGCGACATGCGACGAGAGAGGTCCTTGTGATCCAGGAAGCGTGTATGTCACGAAAGCCATGGGACCTGGCCTTCTCGGCCGAACCCGAGGAAGTAGCCGCCCTGCGGCGCGTCATGCGACTTCATCTGGGGCTCTGGGGGCTGCACGAAGTGACGGACGCAGCCCAGCTCTGCGTCAGCGAGCTCGTGTCCAACGTCATCACGCACGTCGGCAACGGCACGCCGGCCACACTCGCGGTCTCCATGAACGGCACGTACCTGCGCATTGAAGTCCACGACCCCGACACACGCGCCCTCCCCACGCTGATGGCCGCGGATTCCGACTCGGAGGGTGGACGCGGCATGGCCCTCGTCGACGCTCTGGCCGACCGTTGGGGTGTCCAACTCCGTCCTGACCGGAAGGTGATCTGGTGTGAGCTGGCAACGGGGCTCACGTCACCGACCGGCCACGTCGAAGGTCCCAGTGTGACGCGGGCTCAGGCGTTCCTAGAGCTCGTCGCGGCGTCGAAACGGCCTTGCGGTACCAGCCTGGGCAGACTGAGCACGGCTGTGGCTGAGGAAGCGGTGATCGATTTCATCGCAGACTTCCTCCACTGGCTTCGAGCGCACGGCCGCGACGTGGACGAGGTCCTTGACCGCGCCCAGATCCACTTCGAGGCAGAGCTGTCCGGCGTGAGTTGTGAAGCCGGATCAGAGGGTGAGTACCTCCCGGAAGAACCCCAGAGGGGGCTTCTCCGGAGTGCCAACCAGCAGAGCCCGATCCAGCAGTCCGTTGTTCAGTTCGCAGCTGGTCTCGGGAAGCAGCACGCAGGCGTGACAGGCCGCGAGATTGATACTGCCGGTCCCGCTGGACTCGGACTCGATGCACAACGGGTCGGCGCTGCACCATTCGGCGCGGTGTAGTGCGGACCTCAGGGTTCTTGCCAGGTGGCGGGGTTCGCCCTGGGCGACGAGCCCGCCGAGGCTTCCCGCCGAGTCGCTAGTCGCCGTATAGATCAAGATTCCGGCCATGGTGTCGTCGGAATACAAGCGCTCACGCAGCGACGCGGCCGGGTAACCGGCTTCCAGGCTCCATTCGTTGATCAGTATGTGCGCCAACGTGTGCAGCAGCACCAAGCGGGGGGTCGCCGGTGATTCCGGCACGGACTGGGGGTCGGAGGCGCGTTCGCGGAGCAGGCGGTTGTGGTTGGTCCGGATGCGCTCCACCCTCGCGGCTACGGTGACGGCGTCGGACCATGCGTCGAGACGCCCCGTGTCCAGCCGCAGGAACACGCCTTCACCCTGCACTTCCATGGCAGGCAGCCAGTCCTGTTCCATCAAGGAGATCGGTGCCTCGTGGACTTCGACATTGGAGTCCGGGGTGTGAATGCGCGAGAAGGACTTGAGGGCTCGGACTTCGCGAAGTCGTTTCACCAGCATGGGAGTTGTCAGCCCGAACGTCGCGAGCGACGCGGACGACGACGTCGGAGGCTCACAGATGAACTGTTCCTCACGCGCGCTGTCGCGCTCGGCGTTGCCTGCCCGCAACCGCTCGTACTCCTGTTTGCGCAGGGCGACGTACCTGCTGTTGTGGTCGGCTCCCTCGTCGAGCTCCGACTCCTCGTGCTGCTCGGCCTCCAGCAGGGCGAGCACTGCTTCGACGGGGATTTCTTCCCCTTCTCTCAGCGTGAGCGCCTTGAGGTATATCTCGAGTGCGGCCCGGTCGAGGGTGCGCAGGTCGGCCCAGTGATCGGCGAGGCGGGCGGCGAGTCCGTCGCTCCACGGCGGAATGGACAGTGCGGATCTCACGATGGGCTGCCAGGCCATCGAGGAACCACGCTGGAGGGTTCGGGGGGCCTCGGCGCAGGACTCCAATGGGGCATCCTTCAGCCAGGGGCGCTTTCCCGAGCAATGGACATGCAGTCTCGCCAGGGCGTTGCTCCTGAAGGCTCCTTCCATGGAGACCTCCGGGATCCCGCAGGTGCACGAGATCAGCACGGAACGCAGGGAGGCGGTACGGCCGGTGGTGCGCAGTCGCATTTCGCCGCCGCACAGTCCGGACTCGCCCTCCTGCCTGTTGTCGCGGTGTGCCCACTTCCAGTAGGGGAAGTCGTCGAGGTGCCCGTGCGGGCAGGCGATCACGAAGCGGGAGGGCACCAGATCTTCCTGGCAGTCACCACATTCGTTCTTCCCCGGAGGGGAGTTGAAGCCGCGGACGTGTTGGAGGGAATTGCAGTTGGGGCAGGAGTGCCAGAGCGGGAAGCGGCGGACGTGCACTCCGTCCTTGCTCGTGTCGTCGGAGGCGGGCGGAAGGCGGAAGGTCTTCACGCCCAAGACGCGTTCGAGTCGGTGCTCCTGGATGCGAGGAGCCTCGGTGATGTTCCAGGAATCCGTGCCTGCCACGATGAACGACTCGCTGTCGACCGCGATCATCGAGCCGACACCATACGTCGTGATCATCTGTGCGCGACGGACGGATCCCTTGCGCGGATAGCTGCGTTCGGGAGCGCCGGAGCCTCGCCGACGGCGGGCGGGGGGCGGGGTCATCGGGATGCCTCCATGAACAGGGCGGACTCGGCGTCGACGTCGCGCAGACTCCACAGGGTCGGCCAGGATTCGTCGTTGGCGTCGTCGTCGAATGCACAGAGCAGGGAAGGCGCCTTCTTGCCACGTACGGGTTCGTAGTAGAGACCGCCGTGTGCCGCGGCCTCGTCCGCCCACCAGTCGACGAACTCGTCGAACGCGGCGGCCGTTGCCTCGTACTCCCTGTTGTCGTTGTCCTCGTCTTTCTCGCTCGGCTCGATGCGAGTGCCCTCGACCCGGTTGAGGAGGATTGGGCGGATGACCTTGTGCAGTTCCTCACGGAACTCGTCGATGCGCCCGGCCCCGTCGTTCGGACGTGCCGCAGGGATGAGGATGCGTGCGAGGGCGACAACCACGGCGTGCAGGCCGCGATCACGAGCACGCGCGGAGAACGGGGTGACGGACGTCGACTCGACCTCGCGGTACAGCGCGGAGTGGAAGTGTTGGAAGTTCTCGTAGTGCGAACGGTCCCTGGAACGAGTCGAGTTGAGCATGACGGTGACGAGCCCTGGATGGTTTCGTCCCACTCGGCTGGTCGCCTGGATGTACTCGGCCGTTGTTTGGGGCTGGCCCATCACGGCCATGAGGCCCAGTCGGTCGACGTCGACCCCGACAGAGATCATGTTCGTGGCCAGCAGGACGTCGACTGTCTCCTCGTGCGGCAGCCCGCGCTCGATCTGCTTGAGCCGACTCGGGATCTCGCTGGAGTTGGCACGGCTGGTCAGCTCGGTGAGTTCCAGGATCTTCCGCTTGGGGACGCTGTCCCGTTCCGCTAGGTACTCCAGGTACGCTTCGACGTCGTCGTGGACCTGGAGTTCGGCGGCGGCGAGCAGACGCAGGCTGTTGAAGTAGCCAACGAGGGTCCAGTACGCGTCACGGACCTTGGGCGTTTCCACTCGCAGCGCCTGGTGCAGCAGCGCCGCGTAGGTGCGGATCAGCAGCGTCGACTGACTCGTGCTCGGGGTGAGCAGCCCCACGTACTGGCGGCTGGCCTTCTTCTCCCGCGGGGTCTCGACCGCGAACCAGGAGTCGCGGGCGTCCAGTCCCGCGGGCGGGAACTGACGGACCTCGCGGTCGAACAGCGCCCGGCCCTGCTCTGTGGCGCGGCGGATGGTCGCGGTGGAGGCGATGACCTTCGGTCGGTCGGCGAGCGCGTCCACCGCGGTTTCGTACAGGCCGGTGAGGGTGCCGAGGGGGCCCGAGATGAGGTGGAGTTCGTCCTGGACGATCAGCTCGGGCGGAGGCGTGTCGTCGGCGCGGTCGCGGTTGAAGAGCGCGGCGGTTCGCTCGCGCCACGGCATGGACGCGAACTTGTCGACGGTGGCGATGACCAGAGTGGGTCGGGCGTCGTACACGGCATCGTCCACCAAGTGCACGGGAAGCCCGCCGGTGAAGTCGCACGTCGGGTCGGGGCAGCGGACGTGCATGCGCCTGGCGTGAAGATCCACCTCGTACTGGTGGGCGTCGAGACGGGTGCCGCACCACGGACAGGCGTGCAGCTGCACGGGGTTCTTCTCCTGAAGAGTCTTCCCCTTGCGCAGATCCGCGAGGCTGTCCTCCGCGACAGTGAGCTTGTTCGGCGTCGCGGACTGGCCGACCCACATGCCGATCGAGATCTGCTCGAACCCGAGCAGATCCTCGTCCGCCAGACGCATGCGTTCCATAGCACAGATCAGGATCGCGGCACGCTCGAACTGCTGCAGTGTGAGCAACCTCAGCGTGTAACGCATGAGGACGGTCACGCCGGCGCCATGTTCCTTTCGACGGATCCGGCGCAGGAAGGTGGTGAAAGCGATCAGTCCGAGGTAGGCCTCGGTCTTGCCACCGCCGGTCGGAAACCAGAGGAGATCGGCGAGTTCCCGGTCCGGGTGGTCGGGGTCAACGATCCCTTCGAGGCACAGCAGCATGAAGGAGATCTGGAACGGGCGCCAACGACCGGATGCCGGGTCCGGTGCGCCTTTGCGTTCGTCCTTCACCCAGGCGCTGCGGGCCCGCTGCTGTGCCATGGCTTCGTTGGCGAGCTTGAAGGCGTGCATGGCGTCAGGGTTGTTCCGCAGAATCTGGATGCCCCGCTGGATACGCCCGAGAGCCGTGTCGCAGGCTTGGAGCTGTTCGCGTGCGGCCTTTTCGAAGCTGGTGCCCGCCAGTTGCTCCCCCTCAGAGCGCCTGGCGTCGATCCAACGCGAGTATCCAGTCGCCAGTTCCTCAAGAGCACTGAGGACGCGGGCGTCGGGCAGCGTCGCCAAGTCCTGCATGACGAGGGCATCGCTGTTGATCTCCGGGTTGGAGTCCGTGAGCAGAACCTCGTGAGTGGGGACGAGCTCTGTGCGCACCATGGAGACTGCGGCAGGCGCGGCGTTCGGGGCCCCGACGGGGCGCGGAGTCCACTCCCAGTGAGCGGCACATCCGTGCCCTACGGCGAACGTGGGGGCGTGACGGTGGAGAAGGCGGCCTGTGTCCTGCTCGCCGTCGACTCCGCCCGAGGGCGCCGGGCGCTCGACGAATGCTTTCTCTCCGGCCTGAGCGGTCACGGTGAGGCGGGGCTGGAAGAGGCTGAACGCGTCCTGCAGTTCGCGGTCGCTTACACGCTTGTCGTTGACGAGTGTGACGGTCACGGTGACAGTCCCAGAGGGCTCGGACGGCTTGCGCACGAGAGCGCGCAGCAGCACTCCGTCGGCCAAGGGCTCGGGCTTCTGCATGCCGGGCGTGGTCACGTCGACGGTCGTGGGGGGCAGGGACAGGCAACGGCGCCGCCAGTGCTCGGCCTGATCGGACGTACTGCGTGCCTGGGCCCGCTTGGCCGAGACAACGCGCCCTTGGACGTCTATCGGGTCGTACATCGCGGCCTCGGCTCGGACGACCACCACGGGGGAGACGGACGGGTCGACGGCGAAGGTGAGCCCCATGGAGGAGGGCCGGCGATCGTTGGCCAGAGACACGCCCAGCTCGTAGCCGGTGTCCTCACCATCCCTGAACTTCGTCACGGGGGCGTCGTCGAGCCCGTCCTCCTCCGCCAGATCCGCGGTCTGCTCGTCCGCTGCAACGTCGTCGGCAGCGCGGGGGAACAGCACACCGATCGGATACGTCGTGATCGGCGGGTCCTGCGTGAGGATCTCGTCCTCGGTACCGGGCCCGAGCAGGTCCCTGCGGAGCTGGTCGACGAGACTCTTCCGGGCAGCGTAGTGCGCGGAGTGTCGTTCCTCGGTGTTCGTCATCGACCGTCTTCCTCCTGGGTACTTCCACTCGACCTGTAGCGTCCCAGCCCCACCAGCCGCGGCACGAGCCAGACTCCGTGGTCACCGAGGCCAGCGCGGACCGCGGACGCGGAACTGCCCGCAACGCTTTCGAGGGCATCGACCCGCAGACCGTGGATCTCGTCCGGCCACCGGATGCCCCATGTCCTGTTGACCTTGAGAGAGGTGTACAGGTCACGACGGAACTGCTCCGACACCACCGCGACGGGACGATCGTCGTGGAGGACGAGGTACGGGGGGCTCTGTTCCGCGCCGAGCGGCAGATCGTGCTCGCGACGCAGGACCACGGCGTCTCCAGGACGGACCACGTCCGCCAGATGGGCTTGCAGGGCAACAGGGTCGTCCTGAAAACCGTCGGTACCCGGAGGGTGCTCCGCACAGACGTCCCGCCCCGATGCCTCGATGCCGTACCTGTCATAGGGCTTCCAACCACCCACGTACCAACGGTTGATGGCACGGTGGCGGCGCAGGCGCGAGACGTCGGGAGCGGCGAGTCGATAAAGGTCATATCGAGGGCGGGTCATGGCCACGTATAGAGCGCGTGCCTCGGCGGCGGGGTCGACGTGGGTGTGCTTCTTGCGCAGCTCCGCCATGGTGGGCGGCTCGACGACGAGGACCCGATCGAACTCCAGGCCCTTGGCCCGGTGCACGGTGGATACCACAAGGCGGGTCGGCTCCCCGGCGGAGAGCTCGTCGGGAAACCTTCCCTCGGCAATCATCCGGTGCACCTTGGCGAGATCCACCAGGCCTCGGCGGTCGCGCGCGACGCCGCGGAGCGAGCGCCACAGGAAGTCGACGTCGGTACCGGCGGGCACGCCGACCCCGGCGACGAGTTCGCGAAAACGATCCTCGCCCAGTGCCGCCGTTCCGGTGCGGCGCAGCACCCCGGCGACCCAGTCTGGGACCGGTCGGTCGCTCGACGGGCGCTGCAACCGGTGCGGTACGCCCTGCTCGAACAACGTCTGGGAGAGCACGAGCGCCTGGCGGTTGTCCCGGCACAGGACGGCACAGGTGTCGGGGAAGTCCCGGAGCGATTCGACGGTGAAGGATGCGGTGAGGTCTCCGAAGGAAGACATGGTCAGCAGACGGGACCGAAGGTCCTGGTACAGCCCCTCGCCAGCCGTCTCGGCCTCGGACGTCCCGGAGGGGAGACTTTGCAGGGGTACACCGACGGGCAGGGCGACCTCGGCCTCCTCTGTCGAAGCACGAAAGTTCTTCGACAGATGGAGTTCGACCAGATCGTCGAAGTACGAGAGGCGCAGCCACTTGAAGAACTCGTTGGTCTCGGCGGCACGCGCATCCGGGTCGGACACCTGAAACCCGTAGATCGCCTGGGCGGCGTCCCCGACAAGGGTGAAGCCGCAGGAGTCCTGGAAGTGGTCCAACAGCGTCTCGACCATGTCGCGTCGGTCGCCGACGAGGTCCTGTACCTCGTCGATCACCACATGAGCCGGTACGCCGCTCTCGCCGGATTCGACAGCGCCCTTGACGATGGCATCCGCCGCCTTGCGGATACGCTCGTCAAAGGTGTACTGACCCCACTCCTCGTCTGGATACGCGCTGGCCAACAGGCCGTACGCCCAGGAGTCGAAGGTCTGTGCACGCACCCTCCTGGCCTGTCCGGCATGCCTGCGGATCCGGTCCTTGAGTTCGCGCACGGCGGCACGGGAGAAGCTCAGGACGAGGATCTCCCGGGCTTCCAGTGCGTCGTCCTCCCGGCTCATCAACGCGTCGAGTCGACGAACCAGGGTGTGCGTCTTGCCCGCCCCGGCCCTCGCGGTCACCAGAACCCGCGCGTCCCACGGCTGGTCGACGACAGCCTGCTGCTCCGCGGTGAGCGGCGGGCTGTCGGCGTACGTGCTGATCACTTGACGCTCCACAGGTGCTCGAACTGCGTGAAGGCAAGTGCCTTGCCGTAGTTGCTGATGTTGTCGCGGACGTTGAGGATCAGGCACGTGTCCTTGCCGCCGTTGCGGGGACCGCGCAGGCCACGACCGATCATCTGCTGGTAGACGTTCGGGCTGTACGTGGGCCGGGCCACCACCACGGCTCGGGTCGCCGGAGCGTCGAAGCCCTGGGTGAGCACGCCGTAATTGGTCAGGACGCGGAGTCGACCCTGCCGGAAGTCCGTGACGCGCTTGGTGCGGTCGGCGGTACTGGTCGCCGAATCGACCGACGCCGCGCGGATTCCACGGTCGTTGAGCTTGGCGGCGAGGAACTTGGCGTGTGCGACGGACGTGGCGAAGACCAGGACGGGCCAGTCGGAGTCCATTTTCTCGGTGATCTCGTGGATGATGCGCCGATTCCGGTCGTGGTCCTCGGCAAGGCGCTGCTCGGCGGCCTTGGACAGCACGCTCAACTGGTTGGCGCGTACGACTTCGTCCTCGGTCAACTCGATTGTTCCACCGGTCAGTTCGCGATGCTCGACGCGGGCCAACATACCGAGTTCCTGGAGCTCGGCGTACGCGTCGCCGGAGGCGAAGATGCCTTCGTCGAGCCGTCGGCCGCCGAACCGCCTGATCAGACGTTGGGTCTCCTCCACGTTGGTGTTGCGGAACGGGGTGGCAGTGAGCCCGAGCAGATGGCGGTCGATGCGCGAGGCGGTGATACCCATCGTGGAGAGAATCTCCGTGTACTGCGGCGAGATGGCGACGTGCGCCTCGTCCACGATCACCAGCGAGGCCTCGCGCAGCCAGCCATAGCTGTCGGTGTCGAGGCAGACTCGCAGTTTGGCGTCGGTGGCGACCACGAGATGGGGGCGACCGGTCACCGGTCCGGCCTCGTTCGACGACCAGAGTCGACTGATCGCCAGCGGGTTCTCCGCGCCGACCTTGGACCACACGAACTTCCAGCTCTGGACAGCCTGTTCGCACAGTTCCTCGGTCTGGGCAATCCACAGGACGGGGCCGCCGATGTCCCCGTCCTGCTTGATCCAGCGGATGACAGCTTCCGACGCCACCCGTGTCTTTCCCGCACCGGTGGGCAACGACAGCATTCCGCGCTGGGGTTGGACCCGGTCCAGCATGGCGAAGACATTGGCGGCCAGGCGGTCCTGATAATCGTGCAGACGCGGGAATTCGGTCGGCCCGTCCACGTCTATGCGCGGTTCCAGGGACGGCGCACGGTGACCGGCGAAGGAGTCGGGAAAGCCTAGGTCGGAGACGAACTTCACCGCCGGGGTCATCCCGGTGAAGGAGGACGGGGCGTGAGTCGGATAGGCGGCCTGTAGATCCTTCACATGGACCTGGAGCACACCGTCGCCATGCGCGTTGTACGCCATCTGTGCGATGCGCTCGGGAGCCGGGTCCTCGCCGCCCAACTCCGCCTGCTCACTGGCAAGCAGACCGGCGGGGAGCCTGTCGCGCAGGGTCTCTGCACCTAGCAGGAGCGCCAACTTCTCCACCACAGTGTCTGCGTCCCGTACCGCCTTCAGGGATGCCTGGACCTGGCGGTCCTGCTCCTGCTGGCGCTGAGCCTCCAGGACGGCCCGGCAGCCGGACTCGCCCAGATTCCACCGGAGTTCACGATCAGCGGCGATCAACGCATCCAGCGGTGATTTCGGGTTGAGGACAAGCACGGTGGTGCCTTGCAGCGCACTCTTCAGTGGCGTGGGGTTGATGCCGTTGGGTGTGCGGGTGACCTGTTCCAGCTCAGAGCAGTGCAGCAGGTCGTAGTTGTTGATCCTGTTGCCGAGGCGCTGCCGGAGAGTGGGGAACGCGTCGCGCAGGGGGATCGGCTCGCCCCCTGGTACGAACCGAATCTCCTTGGTGATGACGTCCGTGTAGCGGAGCATCCCCCACTTGTCGATGAGGAGTTCCGCGTCCGCCGTGCTCCCGGTGAGCAGCGCGGGCAACTGCTCGGCCCGGAGCGCCCGGTATTCGTCGGGTGTCGCGGCGACAGCGATCTCACCGTCTTCCCGAGTGCTCCACTCGTTGCCGATGCGGCAGCGGGTAAGCGAGTCCTCGGGGAATGGAACGTCCAGACGGGTCAGTAGGACGTAGGTGTTGCCGACGAAGGCGTCGTCCTCGCTGTGCAGGAGCTGCTCCAAAAGCTTCTCCCACTGGCTGTCGGGCACGGTGTCCACGGTCAGGGGAAGGTGGAACTTGCGTGCCTTCTCGGGGCTGATGTCGGCCACGGGCAGGACGTCTGCGTACGCGGCGAGCTGTGGGCCGACAGCTTCGGCGAGCCGCTTCACACCCTGCGACGTGGGGACCAACCCATATTTCCGCACCATCCAGCGCAGGGGCGAGGGCACCGTTCGATGGGTGCTCGTCTGGGCACCGAACTGCATGGTCCAGACGTCGACCACGTGCGCGTCCGGAAGGGCTTTGACGAATGCCGCCTTTCCTTCGTCGGAGAGGTGACGCAGTAGATGCAGCGATTTCGCGACGGCGGCGCCGTTCAGGTTCAGACGTGAGATCTGGGGGCGGCTGTCCCGGGGCGCGAGAGACGTTACGTAGCCCTCGTACAGTTCGTTCCGGTACTCCTCGAACCAGGGCTCGTCCTCCGGCCGGTGCCCCTCGATCGGGCGCTCGTGCAGGCCGAACTCGCGGAACACCAACAGGTCGTCCGAGTGGAACGTCTCGTTCACGGCGATCGAGGCGTCGCGGGACCCGTCGCCCGGAACGATCGGGCCCGGCAGCAGGCAGTCCCGCATCGGGTGGAAGCGGCCATCGACCGTCTGCACACGCAGGGTCCTGAGCGGCTCGGCGACACGGGCGCGTACTTCGGCGGTGACGTGCCTGCCTCCCGCGCTGCGGAAGAGTTCCCAGAAGCGCGTCCAGTCGCGCGGGCCGTACGCGTCGAATCCCTGGTCCAGGACACCAGCGAAGCGACCTCGGTCGTCCGCCTCGCGGATCCCGATGGCGCTGAGGGCGCTCTGGAGCGAGGGGTCGTCGGAGAGCTTCGGGTCGACATACACCAAGTCGTCCTTGAGACCGTCCTGCACGATACGGCGCCAGACCCGGCCGGCCACGGGCGCCACCATGCCGTGGTCCTCGGTCAGGACGAAGCGCGCCGTGCGGGCCTCCTCGACGAAGGGTGAGTCGGCTGCCACCATCTCGGCGAAGATACGGATCGCGGTGGCCGAGGCCTCGGCGGTTCCGTCACCGACGAGAGCCTCCAGCCACTCTCGAACGGTGGCACGCGAGTGTTTGGCCTCGTGCAGGATGTGCTCGACCTTGCCGGACCGGATCTCCATTGCTTCGACCGACGGGTGGACCCAGTCGGAGGGGCGCCCCGGGTAGGCACTCCACATCCGAAGCCACTCGGGCTTGAGGACCCTTCTCTTGGCCTTGCCTTCGTCGGGGTGGAATCGCAGCTCCCGGGGTGTGCGGAGAACACCGTCCTGGTCAGGCAGGGACGGGAGGTGGGTGGCCAGCTCCCAGATCTGCTGGGTGAGCAACAGGTCGGCCCAACTGACCGTTTCCGATTCACGAGGACGACCCGGTAGGAGCGGCAGATACGCAGCAGGGTCGCTCGGTGGCGCGAGGTGTGGCAGCGACTCCACAACAAGGCGGGCCGCGACCTGGATCAACTCCCTGTTGAAAGCTGTGGAGTCGAGCAGGTTCTGGCGGTCCTCGTTGGTCTTCCACGCACCGTTGAGCGCGCCGCTCAGGCTCATCTCGTACTTGGTAGGGAAGAAGGACCAGAACTTGCCACGCCCCCTGGGGATCGTGAACGGAGCCTCACCTGTGTACTCCGGGACGGCCCAGGCAACATCGATCGTGCCGCGGTCGTGCATCTCGCCGGCGCTGGCCCGGGCCTTCTCGGTCGGCTTATGCCTGTGGGTGAAGACGTTCCACTTGCTGGTGGCAGCCTGCTTGCCGGTCCGGCGCTCGTGGATCGTGCGGTGGAAGCCGTCCTGTTCCACTGTGATTACGCGTCGGACCTTGGGGCGGGCGTTTCCGACACGGCGGTCTTCCAGAGTCACGGTGCCCACGTGCGGCGAGAAGAGCTGGAAGAGGGCGGGGAATTCCTCCTGCTGGAGGTCAGGCTTGGGAAGATGAATGTCCTTGCCGAGGCGCTCTGCCGCTCCTTTCAGGAGGGGGAGCCGCACTACCGTGGTCGCCCACTCAAGGAGCTCATCGAGTACGGGGTCCGCCCGCCGCTCTGCCGCCTCGTCCAGGGGACGGGCCATACGGAGCACGGGAGCCTCGAAGCCGGGATCGGGCGAAGCCCCGATGGCCTGGCAGATCTCCGCGCGGGACCAGTCGCGGTCGAAACCGAAGCTTCCCGAGCTGCTGAAGAACTGAGGTGTGTCCGTCACGACGAGGACCGACTTCACACCGACACCGAACCGGCCGATCTGACCCCCGCGCTTTCGCGAGACGCTCATCCGGAGGATAGTTTCGGCGCCTTCCGGAGTGACCTCTGATCCCGTATTCGCGCAGTACAGATGCGATTCGTTGAGGACCACGTGAACTGTTCCACCGGGATCGCTCGCGATTTCGTCGGCGGCGTTCTGGACCAGTTCGAAGAGCTGTCGATCACCGTATCCGCCCTGGGTGATGCGTCGCTCCCCATTGGCGTGCTCCTGGATCAGGCCAGGATCCACGCGATAGGTTTCCAGCACGCGCGCCGACTGCTCAAGAATCTTGGCGATCATGGGAGTCGCAGACGAAGTGTTGGACAACGGCTGCTGGGTCACAAGGAGTCCGTTTCTGTGTGCGGTCCGAGGAGTGGGCCGGCAGTGCGATCCGTGCACATGCACGGCCGGCCCCGTCACGCGTGTCGGGTGGGTTGATGAAGGTACGGACGAAGGTGAAGCAAGGTCTTAGGGAGCGTCCGGGGAACGGGGGATACGGATGATGATGAACTCAGTGACGCCGTTACGGATGCCGCGGTTCCGGCGCGATTCGCCGGGCCGAGTCGTGTCGTACGCTCGGGAAGAAGGCGCGGACGGGGCGCGTCGAACCCGGATTCGACGAGGCGCGCGGGTCCGCTCGTTGGAGATGGTGGGCGAGGTGGAGGCGCGGAGGTCGGCGCGAGCGATAATCCTCCGGTAGTTCATGATGACGTCATGAGTTAAACCGTATGCTCCGAGCAATTCAGACTTAAGCCACGGGTCCTCACAGGAGTCATATTCGGTGACGATTTGCCGCATTCTTGCGATTTCGGGCGTGTCGGAATTCGGTCCGGATGAGTCGCCGGTGTCGTTCGGCATGAATGGCCCCTTATTTGTGTGGGTCAGGTCTTTGTGTCAGGTGGTACGGAATTGAGCTCCTGCTGGCATGTCGAAGTGTGTAGGCATGCGGAACCAGACCCTCCCCGTGGATGTTTTCCGTTTTTGCTGGGGCCACTGGTGCTGCTGGAAACCCTAGGAGGTTCGACAAGGGGATGCAAGACCGTTTCTCCTTGCTCCACAAGCGGGATTCGGGCGTCCGATCGTGAAGTCGGAGGCCTATCGAATCAGGATCAAAGGGTGAAAAAGTGGACTTTTATGCACGAATCTGTGTAGCGACCTTTCAAGGGTGACCACCTACGTGTGTCAACAAAGATTGTCGCGATCTCGGAGTGTCAAATGGCTCGTGCTAGGCTGACGGCGACCTGCGGTCGACCAAAAGGGGGGAGTCCTACGTGGACACCGGAGAGGACTTCGGTCCGTGGCTCGCACGGCAGCTGCGCCGGTCGGAGATGAACCAGGCCGACCTCGCGGAGCAGCTCGGTCTGACCCGAGCCGCGGTCTCGGCGTGGATCACCGGTCGAGCGACTCCTCGTGAAGAGACAATGCGGGCCATCGCCGAGGTGTTCCGTATCGATCACGTCAGCGTGCACACACGGACTACCGACGTGGTGAGCAGCCGCCCGGTCTCCTGGTACCACCGCCCCGCCTATGCCGACGGCGGTCGGGATTTCGGAAACGCCGCCACCTTCGCCTTCGAGGCCGACGTCGAGATTCTGGCCCGCGAGGCCACGCAGAACAGCCTGGACGAACGGCTCGACCGCACCAAGCCCGTACGCGTCCGTTACACACTGCACGAGCTGACCGGCGAATCCCTCGCCCGCTTCCGTGAGGCTGTCGCCTGGGACGACCTCTTTCCCCACTACGAGGCGGCAGCCGCCCAGGAGCAGAAGGTCGGGCGAGTCATCGCCGAGGGACTCCGCGACATGTACGAGCGTGATCGACTGATCCTGCTACGGGTCGACGACTACAACGCGTCGGGCCTCACCGGTGACGACTACGAGGACGGCAGATTCGCCGCCGTTGTTCGACGGCAACTCGACAGTCGCAAATCCGATGCGAGCGCCGGTGGGTCGTACGGACTGGGCAAGGCCACGCTCTGGGCAGCGAGCCGGCTCGGGATGGTCCTCATTAACTCCACCCTCTCCGTGCCCCACGAGGGACGGACGGAGCGGCGTCTCATCGGGCGGCTGGAACTGCCGTGGCGTGTTGTAGACGACTCCCCCTGGGCGGGTCCCGCCTGGTTCGGCGAACCCGACACCGCGCCCGGAAGCGAAGAAGTGGCCCGCTCGTGGTGGGCGGACGAAGAGACAGTGGAGAGGCTGCACCTCACACGAGAGAGTTCCGCCCCGGGCACCTCCTTCTTGATCGTCGGTGCGCACGACGTGGCGAGCCTGGCGGACGACTCACCGAGCGGTGAGGACGCGGCCGACGAGGAGACGGTCCAGTCGATGCACGAGCGCCTGGTGCAGGCCCTCGGCCGCAACTTCTGGGCCGCCATGACCGCCGGTAGGGACAAGGCACCGTTGCTGGAGGCGTCCGTACGGACTGTGCGCAACGGAAAGGTGGTCATCGACGAGGAACGTGTCGAGCCGCGGAAGGAGCAGCCGTCCCGGACCCGTGCGCTCAAGGCGTATCTCGACGGCGAAACGGTCGACCGTCTGACGGAGACGGGGCAGGTGGCCGAGATGCGCGTGCCGTTGAAGGTGCCTCCGAGACGAGGTCAGAGCGGGGGAGCGGTCGAGCACGAAGCGGTCCTGCTGATCACGTCGGCCGAGGACCTCGACGGCAAACCGAACCAGATGGTCGCCATGCGGGGCAACCGCATGGTGATCAGGTCGGCCAGGGTGCCCGATCTACCCTTGGGCACCAACCCTTTCCAAGCCGTGCTGCTCACAGGCCACGCAGCTGGGGACGACGCCGACAACGCGGATCGTGCCGAGGCGTTCCTACGGGCGTCCGAGCCGCCGGAACACAACAAGTGGGGGCAGACCGACGAGCTGCGCGCGCTCTACTCGGCCACCGCGCATCGCCGGATCAGCGAGTTCACGCGAGCTGCCAATACAGCCGTGCGGGATCTGGTCGGACGCTCCAGGGAGAAGAGCAAGGGCGGTTCCCATGTGTTGCGTGATCTGCTGGGGCTCGAAACGGGGACGACGGTTCCCACAGCCGCTCGTGGCGGAAAAGTCCCGGCGATCCGTGGCCTCGACGCGGAGCTCGACGCCTCGGGTGCGTGGCGGGTGAGGGCAGAGGTCAAACTGCCAGTGAGTCAGGACCCTTGGCTCCTGCTGCCTGTTGCGAAGTTCGACGTACGGTCAGGCGGTCGTCCTTCCGTCGGGTGGGCGGAGATCGTCGCGGGACAGAACTGTGAACTGGTGGAGGGCAGGCTCCGGTTCAAGGCAGGCGCCCGCACTGCGTCTTTCAGCGCGCTCACCGATGTGTCCACGCACCCCGTTCGCGCGGAACTGGCCGGCTTGATCGTCGAACTGCAGAAGTCGAGGGAGATCTCCGCGTGAAGGTCTATCCGTACCGGAGACTGACCGGTGAACTCTCCCTTGCCGTAACGGGAGTTCGGCAGGAACTCGAAGGACGCTATCAACACGACCTGGACACACGAAGCTTCTCCACTCAGGAACAGGTCGTGGCGTTGCACCAGGCGGAACGGCACGACTGGGAGAGCGTCCGGCTCGGGCTCTCGGCGACCCTGCCCGTCAAGGAACTCGCAGAGGGCCCGTGGACCGAGATTTCGGTCATCGCCGTACTGACGGAGAAGGCGACCAACTCCCGTACGACGGCCCGGCTTGAGCAGGGTGCGGGGGGAGGAGACACCTGGACCGGGCATCTGCGCTTCTGGCGGTCGGCATACCGGAGCAGGGCCGAGCTGTCCGTCGCGGCTGTGGCAACGGTGGACGGGGTGCGGGGACGAGTGATCGGTGAGTCCGATGCCTCTTGGATCGTCGATCTGACGGCCAGTACGCCCATGCGTCAGCGTGAAATGGTCGTCAACGAGGTCGACTTCATTACCGGTCCCGAATGGCTGCGCCCCTTCAAGGACGCCCCCTGGATTGTGGAGACCTCGGGCGACCTTCCCACCGTTCACTTGAACACGGGCTTCGAGGGGATCTCCGAACTCATCAACTCGGCGGGCAGTCCACTGGAGAGAGCGGTACGTGACATGCTCGCTGCGCAGATCGCCGCCGATGTGTGGACGGCGGTCTTCCACTCCCTCGTCAGCGATCTGGAAGTGGATGAGCAGGGCGGGCCGCAATGGCCCGGGGGCTGGCGGGACGGTGTGTTGCGAAGAATGCTCGCCGATGTCCTTCCCGACCACTCCGAACCCGACGCACTGCGTGAGATCCACCTCCGTCGCGCCGAGTCCGCGGCCTGGAACGAGCTTCAGCCACGCATCAATTACGCGGCCGTTCGCCGTGCGAAGGTGGCCAGAAACCTGGGGACGGCGATTCGGACCCTCGATGTGTCCCAGCGGGAGAGCTGAGCATGACCGACAAACCCGAGCACCTGCCCGAGAGACTGGCGCTGCTCTCCGACATCAACGCGGCGAAGTACCTGAGCATGGGAGTTCTCTCCGGCCATGAGTCTCCGCCCTACATCGCCCTGAACAAGCTGACCGAGCCGATGGACGACATGACGGCACGATCGGAGGTCGTTCCGATACGGGATCTCATCGACGACGTGATGCACCTCTATCGGCACGATGTTTCGACCAGGGCGGACGCCTGGCTCGCTCCTCGTCTGCACGCGGCGCTTCGCCTCACACGGAGAGAGGCGGCCGACAGCAGGCTATGGAACTTCCTTGCGCTCGCTGTGGCCCCTGACTACGTGGTGTGGCGGCACCAGCCGCCGAAGGGCAAGGAAGGCCTTCCCTCCATGGTCGCGGCGAGCCGGTTCCGCGGGGCGCACTACACCCAGACGTTCTCCCGCCTGTGGTGGGCCGCCGAGTTGTTCCGGGACGGGAGCGACTACGGCCCAGTGGAGGTGGCCTGCGGGAACCAGGACATCCTCAACACGGTCCTCCGGTTGGACATCATCGATCACCGGCCCACTGCCCAAGCGTTCATACGGCTCATTGCCAAGAAGAAGGTGAACACCGGGCGCGAGGTGAACGCCTTGGCAAGGGCGGCGAACAGCGCCGCGAGCACTTTGATGTACGACGTCCTCGCCGAGGACGACACGTGGGACGGCAGCCTCTTGGGGGAGTGGATCCGGGAGGCTGACTCCGCCCCTCCGGTGCCCCGGAAGGTTCTTCCGAAGGGGCCCGACGACGGCCCGGTGCCCTCGGACGCGATCGACGCTCTCGTCAGCTGTTTCGAGGAACTCTTCGACGAATACGCGAGAGTGCGGGGGAGTTCCGGAGCCGACGGGGACTAGGACTCCGAGGGCAGTGAGTCCCCCTCCTCCTTCAGCGGTGGCTGCCACGTGGCGAGCCTGTTCAGGGCGTCCTCCGAGGGGCGGCCGAGGCCGAGCGCCGCGCTGAGGATGTGCATCCCGAGTCGTGGCGGTACGGCGTTGCCGATCTGCTGGGAGATGTCCTTGCCCCGCCACGGATATTCGGCAGGAAACGTCTGGAGACGACCTGCCTCGGAGAACGTGAAGCGGTCATCAGTGCCGTTCGGCCCTACCACGCGATTGCGTGAGATCTTGCCCGTGACCGTCGCTGCGGGTTGATCGGAGCGACGCTGGCCTCGAGCCTTGGGGTCGCCTCCGGTGCCGTAGTTGGAGATCACGGTGAACGGCGCAGGACGCTCCGGCAGCGCTTCTGCCATGCTCACCCACTTCTTCGGCACCGCATCGCCCATGGCGAGACCATCGTCCGTCCGGTCCGGCCGACTCTTTCCGCCGCGGTAGTGCTCGTGCGTCGGTTTGGGTAGCTTGAGCGGCTGCTGGTCATGAGACGCCTGACTGGTGACACGACGCCGCGCGATGAAAACGGCCCGTCGGCGCGTTTGCGGCACTCCGAATTCCTCGGTCCGCAGGACACCCCAGTCGGTTTCGTACTCGTCGTTGAGCGCTTTGGCGTAGGCCTCCCATACCGGAAGAACCGCCGGGACTTGTTCCAGGACAATGGCGTGATAAGGATCGAGGTCGTCATTGTCGATGGCTTCCAGAGCCCAATGGAGAGGTTGCAGAACCAATCCGGTGCGCTCGTCCTTCAATTTATCCAGATCTGTCGCGATATTTGACCATTTGTCACGATCGACGAGACGCTGGACGAATTCCAGGACGGTGTCCAAGGCTCGACGTCCCGCACCGTGGCCGGCAACGGTGAACGTTTGGCAGGGCGGGCCCCCTGCCAGAACGTTGGCGCCTTCGAAGTCGGAGTCGGTGGGCTTGCACTCACGAACGTCCTTGTGAACGGTGAGAAGGTCGGCCCGCCTGCGCGTCGCGCACGCGCCCGCGTCCCATTCGACCCCGATGCTCGAGAGTCCGAGAGCCTCCGCCGCGATGTCCAGCCCTCCGGGCCCCGCGAACAAGTCCACGATGTGGAAGCGTGCATGCTGGGGTGATTGAGGCTGCGCGGGGGTCATGGCGGAAGTGTAGCCGGCGGAGGATGATCTTCGGGCCATACCTCGGAGCCGGGGCCGAGAGCGGCTTTCGTCGGGTGCTCAGCTCCGAAGCGCGTCGGCGATTGCCCTGCCCAGAGCCTCGCCGACGGGAGGTGGGGAGGCGTGGCCGATCTGGCGGTATCGGGCCGTCTTCTTGCCCGCGAAGACCCAGTCGTCGGGGAAGGACTGGAGCACGGCCGTCTGCTCCACGGTCAGTTTCTTCAGCGGAGATCCAGAGGTGTCCGACTCCTGGGTGCCGTCCGACCCCGGTACCTCGTCGCTCAATGCCCCGCCGTTGATGCCCATCTGGGCCCAAGCCTTCTTCGTGCCCGTCAGCCCGAGGTCGGCGCCCCCGCGCTTGTCGGATCCGCCCACGAGAGTGGGAGCCACACGGTTGGCTTGTGTCGCCCATTCTTCGGCGCCGTGCCAGCCACGTGCCGACATGGAGGGCAGTAGGGCCTCCCCGGCCGTCATGTGACGAGTCACGGTGGGGGTCGGTGGGCGGAACTGATCGAAGAAGCGATCCTTCAGGGCGACGAGCACGCCTTGCTTCCGATCCTGCGGAACACCGAAGTCGGCAGCATTCAGGACGAACCAGTTAAATCTGTACTTGAGGTGTACGAGTTCACTTTGTATGAAGTCGCGGACCTCTTCGAATTCCGGGGCCGTCACGAGGTCCGGTACGTTTTCGATCAACAGGGCCCTTGGTTGGACTACGTGGGCCGCCAGCAGGACCGTGGCTCGCAGCAGGTGCAATTCGAGACCGGTTTCCACGCGCTTTGTCGTCGCTGACGACTTGACGCGCGGCAACCCGGCGGAGAGCAGGTCGATGTCGAAGGCATCCGGATCATATGGCTCCGGGTTCTCGATCGGGTCGAACTGCAGCAGGTCCATCTCGGCGACGTTCCATTTCGGCCGATTGCGGCGCAGAGTTTCACAGGCAATCGGCTTGTTGTCCAGGAGGAGAACCGGATCGAAGCCGGCGCGTTCCAGGCCCAAGGCCAGTCCCCCCGCCCCTGAACAAACGTCGACAGACGTCAACCGCCCCATCAAGGCCTCCCCGTTCCAGTGGATCAACGAATATGCCAAGACGATAGGCGTGATCATCGGCGATGTCGATGGCGAGTGCACGTGACTCGACATCGCGCTGTGGCTCATTTCTCGCCCATGCGTCGCAGAACGGAAGCCTTGACCTCCTCTGCTACTTCGGCTGGCACCTCGTGCTCCCAGAAGCGCAGCACCGTCCACCCCGCGGTGGTTAGGTGCTTGGTGGTCTCTTGATCACGAGCCATATTCTTGCCCAGCTTGGTACGCCACCACTCCGCGTTCGACTTGGGGTGCGTCGCGTGCTGCGGGCACCCATGCCAGAAGCATCCGTCCAGGAAGATTGCGATCTTGGCTTTGGGGAAGACAATGTCGATCGTGCGGCGAGGTATGCCGGGCACCGGCACGTTCACCCGGTAACGGAGACCGGCGGCATGCAGGAGCTTTCGTACCGCCACCTCGGGCGCCGTGTTGCGTGAGCCTTGTCTGCTCATGCGGGCGGAAACGGAGGGGGAGGACGGGATGGCATCTGACACGTGAGCATTGTGCCGGCGTGCCCAGGCATTGCGTGAGTGGAGACCATCCCCGGGCATCCGCGAGGAGCCGAAGGCCGTCCTGTAGCCGCTGGTCGGAGCCCGCCGCGCGCGTACGCGGCCTACATCACGACCGGAACGGAGCCGCTATGGCCGTCGACATTGTCTATGAGGCTCATTCGATCACCGAGGACAATGAGCCTTTTCAACTTCGGTTCGAGCTGGTCATGTGGAGGGTGAGGACGGCTTTGACCAGGTCGGTGATGCGGGTGGTGCTGCAGCGTAGTTTCCGCAGCAGCTGCCAGGACTTCAGGGTGGCGACGGCTTGTTCTCCGAGGGCGCGGATCTTCGCGTGGGAGCGGTTGTGGGCCTTCTGGCCGGCTGAGAGCGTCTCCCACCGTCCCTAGTAGGGCACGCGGACGGTGCCGCCGGCTCCGCGATAGGCCTTGTCGGCCCAGCAGGGGATGTTCGCGCTGGTCAGGGCGTCGATGATCCCGTGGGTGCGGGCGGCGCGTATGTCGTGGACGGCTCCGGGCAGGGCTGGTGGTGCTTGCCGGAGTAGTACGGCCGGTCGGCGGCGATCCGGTCGATCGGCAGCAGTGTCCCGTCCAGGATCACGAATGCCTTGCCGGCCGCCGAGTCGACCGCCGCGGTCACGTCCGGGGCGAGGGCCGCGAGGATCTCCACGGCCTCGGTGATGTACCGGTACACCGTGGTGATGCCGACGCCGAAACCGGCTGCGAGCTGTGCGTATGTGTGACCGCACCGCAGATGGGCCATGACCAGGAGAGCCTGCCGGCCGACGGGAAGACGCCGCCACCGGGTCCCCCTTTCCAAGCGCCGAGCAGCCAGCAGCCCGGAGAGACGACGAAGAGCCGAACTGGAAAGATCGATCCCCGATGGGCAGACAAGCACGTGAAGCTCCGGGCGGACAGGTTGATCTTGGTCGACAACCCATCTACCAGGAGCTTCACCCATCTCTCCACCCAGCCCCCCGCCTCAACACCGCAGGCCACGAACGAGGTTGCAAAAGGCCTCACTGAGTCTGAACGAGGGCGGAGTCGCCCAGGCCAGGGTCAGTCCGGGCGATCAGGTGTTGAGGTTCGCCCCAATATCGCAGAGCTTGTCACCGGTTCTGATCTCTGCGAGGAAGGCCTTGAGCTGCGCCACGCGACCCTCCGCTTCGGCGATCAGCTGATCGGCAATCCGATCCCAGTCGTCAATCTCGGGGTTGGCGGGAAGATCGGCGAACAGATCGGCGATCTCCCGCACGGTCAGACCGACGCCTTGGGCGAGCTTGGCGATCTGGATGCGGCAGGCCGCGGACTCGTCAAAACGGCGCTGGTTGCCCGAGGTGCGCACCGCGGTGATCACGCCGTACTTCTCGTAGAACCGAACGGCCGAGGGCGCCACGCCGCTCTCAGCGGCGACGTCGCTGACCGTGAACTCCCCGCCCGCAGGAACGGCCGCAGGAGGGGCAGGTCGCGGTGTGGTGATCGCCATGGATATCACGGTATACCCGGTCCGGTTTGACTTCAACATATGTTTAACCCTCAGGGTGATGGACGTGACCACACAGACACAGCACCCAAGCAGCCCATCCACCACCTCGGCGCCGGCGCGGAAGCGGATCGCGGTGATCTCCTCCAGCGTCCGTGACGGACGGATGAGCCCGACCATCGCCGACTGGGTCGTCGCCGCCCTCGACCAGACCGGCGGCGTCGAGGTCGACCTGATCGACCTGATCGAGATTTCTCTGCCTGACGACAGTCAGCTCTACCCTGGCGGCGGGCCGGAAACCGCGGTGGGCGAACGTATCGAGGCCGCCGAGGCGTTCGTCTTCATCACCCCTGAGTACAACCACTCCTACCCTGCCTCGCTGAAGCGGCTGATCGACTGGCACTACCAGGAGTGGAAGCTCAAACCCGCCACGATCGTCGCCTACGGCGTCCAGGGCGGGCACGCCGCGATCGACCACCTGCGCGGGGTGCTGGCCGAGCTGAACATGATCACCACCCGCCGATGCATGGGCTTGCCCGCCCCGTGGGAGAGCCTGGACGACACCGAGCGTTACGTGCCCGCCGACAGTGTGACCAAGGCCCTGACCAGCGCCCTGGCAGAGCTGAGCTGGTGGTCCGATGTGCTCACCGACGCCCGTACCAACCGTCCCTTCCCCGCCTGAGAGAAACTCGGCATGGATACGCGCGCACGCAGCGTCGGACTGGTCCTGGCCTTCGCCGGACTGCTGGTCATCATCGACACAACCGTGACGATCGTCGCCCTGCCGGCGATCGTCACCGACCTAGAAACCACACTGTCCCGAGGCGCCTGGATGACCACCGGGTACATCCTCGGGCTGATCGCGGTCATCCCGCTGACCGGGTGGCTCGCCGGCCGGTTCGGAGATCGCCGCGTCTACCTCGCCGGCCTGACGATGTTCGTTCTCACCTCGGTCACTGCCGGGTTCTCCCCAAACGTGGAAACCATGATCGCCTTGCGGGTGCTCCAGGGGCTGGGCGGCGGTGTGCTGAACCCCCTCGGAACAGCGATCGCGATGCGCTCAGTGCCCAAGGACTATCGAGGGCGGATCATGAGCCTGGTCGGGCTGCCGATCCTCATCGGCCCGGCCCTCGGCGCACCCTTGACCGGTCTGCTGGTCGATGCAGCCTCCTGGCGGTGGCTGTTCTGGATCAACCTACCCCTCGGTGTCCTCACCCTCATCCTGTGCCTGCGCCACCTGCCCGCCTCTCAGCGCAGCGAAGACCACGCCCGCGTGGACTGGCCCGGCCTGCTCATGGTCACCACCGGATGCGTCGGGCTGGTGCTGGCCTGCACCTCCATCGGCGACTCGGGGCGCGTCACCCTGACAACGGGCGTCTCGGTCCTGGCCGGGCTCGCGCTGCTGGCCGGGTTCGCCCGCCGCAGTCTGCGCATCGCACACCCACTCGTGCACGTCCGGCTGCTGGCCCGCCGCGAGATCGCCGCGGGGGCCGTGATCACGTTGTGCTTCGCGGGCGGCTACTTCGGAGCCAGCTCCATCCTCCCCGCCTTCGTCCAGGGAGTCCGCGGAGACCCGGTCTCAGTCGCCGGCATCCTCGCCGTTCCCGCCGGCCTGGCCGTCGGGCTCACCCTGCAAATCGCCACCCGTATCATCGACCGCATCCATCCCGGCCGCGTCATCATGCTCGGCACCGGCACCGCCCTTACCGGCGCCGTCACTCTGGGCATCGCGCTCAGCCTCGACGCTCCTTACCTGGTGATCGGTGCGCTGAGCATTCTGGTCGGCGTTGGCTCAGGTGCCACCCTGATGCCCACCATGGTCGCGGCGACCCGCAGTCTCGACGGACCCGAACTGCCCCAGGCCTCCACCGTGCTTGCTTTGTTCTCCCAACTCGGCAACGCCTTGGGCACCGCCCTGGTCGCATCGACCATCACGCTGCTCATCACCGCCCGCGTCGACGGCCTCGACCCCGACGGGCATGGTGGTCTGGCAGCCATCGTCGCGCTCGAACCGGCCGAACGCGCACCGCTGGCCCACCAGCTCGCCAGCACCATCGGCCTGAGCTACGCCACCCCCGCCACACTCATCCTCGTCGCCTTCGTGGCCACCATCTGGGGCATGCGAACCCCGGCACCCGAACGCACGAGCCGCCCATTGGTCCGGTGAGCTTGTGGCTACCCCTTCCCAGGCAGATCATCTTGCCCGCGTTGAACCCAGCGCTCTTCGAAGTGCCCGGCATGTTGGAGTGCTGAAGGAGGTGCCTGATAAGGGCGTAGGGACAGATGCCGGGGCTGATCCCAGACGAGTTGACAGTGAGGCCTTTTGCAATCTCGTTCGTGGCCTGCGGTGTTGAGGCGGGGGGGGGCTGGGTGGAGAGATGGGTGAAGCTCCTGGTAGATGGGTTGTCGACCAAGATCAACCTGTCCGCCCGGAGCTTCACGTGCTTGTCTACTTCCTCGGAGATCTAGGCGTCGGCTGGAGCGGTCAGCGTGTCCTGATCATTGCCCACTCGGCCAATAGGTGAGTCCTTGATTGCCTTCTGGCAGGCGCCCTGATTGAAGACCTGGTCGACGCGCCGTTCCAATGGCAGGAAGGCTGGCACTACACCCTCCCGACTGGGTGGTCAGCCAACATCGCAAGGAAACCTGGCCGACCGTCCCGGTCGCGGAACCTAGGCATTGCGGAGGATTGAGGCACTGCAGCGTCGTTGTGGTTGCCGTTGGCCGCCCGCTTCTTGGCAGTGTCGTGCTTCCGCGGCCCGCGTCAAGGGCACTTCACTCCGCTGCGCTGCGTTCCGCGTCGGCTGCGCCGATGGCCCTCCGGGCCACCCTGGACACGGGCCGCTCCAGCACGGGTTGGAAGCGAGCGGGCGGCCCGGAAAGGCGGGTGGCCTAGGTGGGTTTGCGGTGGGGTCGGCTGTGGGCTGGGCCGGGGTTGGGGGCGCGATTGCGTCTCGCCTGCACGCCGGGGCGGCTTAGCGGCGATCGGTTCGTGGGTGGGGGCGGGTCGTCCCGTAGGTCATCTCATGACGCACTCCCAGACATCCTCGCCTTCGCCCGCCTGGAGGGATCAGCCGCGAGGGGGTGATCACGCCGTGGTGATCACGCCGTGATTTCACCCCCGCCGGTCTGGGCGGGCGAGGGCGTCGACCTCGTCACCGGTCTGTGTCACCACGCTGGCTACCCAGGGCCCAAGACGAGGATGCGCTGACTTGGGCCGCCGGAAGGCTACGGCCGAAGAATCTTGTGCCGCGCGGTGTCGGGTCTACGACCCGTGGCAGTCCCCGTAGGTCTGACCTGAACCGCACCAGCAGACGCCTCCCTGCGGTGGCCACTCCACCGCGCGGCCCCGGGCTGCGAGGGTGGTCGCGTACTGCGGGAGGAGCGTTGGGTCTGCGGGGGAGGCGCCTTCCGATGCCGCGAATGCTTCGTACGACGGGACCGTTCCCGTCACGATTCCCAGGTTCGGGGTGCCTGAGGAGGCGAGTTCGCGGAGGGAGGCCTCTATCGTCGCCAGGTGCTCCTCGTGGGAGGGGTACTCCGTGGCCAGGGTGGGGTAGGCGGCGATCAGTTCCGCCAGCTCGGTCGCCGGCCAGTGCAGTACGGCCACCGGGAAGGGGCGGGACAGGGCCGCCCTGTATGTGCCCAGTTCCGCCTGCAGCCGCGAGATCTCCGCGCGCAGTTCTGCCGGGTCGTCCGAGCCCAGGGACCACACCCGCTTCGGGTCGTGGAGTTCGTCCAGGGAGACCGGTGATGTGTGGACGCTTTCCGCGAGGGCGTCCCACTCGTCGTGGCCGGCGCCCAGCATGCGTCGTACGCGGTGGCGGCCGAAGAGGAGGGGGTGTGTGGCGTACGGGGGCTCCGGTACGTCCGTGAGGAGGAGGCGTACGCCCTCCGTGAACGTCTCCTGCGCCTGCTCCAGCTCGTCGTGTGATTCCAGGGCCTCCGCGACGATGACCCAGGGGGCCGGGTCGCGGGGGGACGCTGTGCGGACTCCCTCGATGATGGCCCTGGCTTCGGCCTCGTGGCCGTACTCCCAGAGGTTCGATGCCTTGAGTGCTCGTACCAGGTACGGGTTTTCCAGCCCGGCGGACGAGGACAGCAGGCGGTCGTAGAGCGTCGTCGCGGCGGGTCGGTCGCCGGACAGTTCCAGATGGGCCGCGGCCTGCAGGAGCAGGGCCTCGGCGTCCTCGGGGTACAGGCCGGCGGTCCGCTCGAGGCGGGCCGCTTCGGCGGCGTGGTCGACGTTTTCGGCAGGCGTGTCGGGGCGCATGGGGGACACCGTAGCGCCGGTCGGTGACGAAGGTGAGCTGTGGGCAGGCCGGCGCCGGGCCCGGGGGTCCGGGCCCGGCACTGCGGGCGATCGGTGACATCGGCTTCGGCTGCGCTTTGGCCGGGGGGCGAGGGCTGGGTGCCCGTGGCCCGTGGCCCGTGGCCGGATGGGCAGGCGCAGGCCTGGCTGCCACTGGCGTCGCGGCAGCGGTCAGTCGTGCTCCTCCCCGTGCTCCGACTTCGCGTGGTGCGGGTGTTCCGGCTTCGTGGGGTGGGAGGGCTTTGTGGGATGCGTCGGGTGGGACGGTTTGGTCGGGTGCTCAGGGTGTGCGGGCTTGGTGGGGTGCTCCGGGTACGCCGGCTTGGTCGGGTGTTCCGGATGGGCCGGCTTGGTGGGGTGGGCCGGGTGTGCGGGCTTGGTGGGGTGCTCCGGGTACGCGGGCTTCGTGGGGTGTTCCGGATGGGCCGGCTTGGTGGGGTGCTCTGGGTAAGCGGGCTTCGCCGGGTGTTCCGGGTACGCAGGCTTCGCCGGGTGCTCCGGGTGGGCGGGCTTTGCGGGGTAGGCTGGCTTGGTGGGGTGCTCTGGGTAAGCGGGCTTCGCCGGGTGTTCCGGGTACGCAGGCTTCGCCGGGTGCTCCGGATGAGCTGGCTTTGCGGGGTAGGCGGGCTTGGTCGGGTGCTCCGGGTAAGCGGGCTTTGCCGGGTGGTCTGGGTGGTCAGGCTTCCTGGGATGTGCCGGCTTGGCGGGGTGCTGCGGGTAGGCGGGCTTTGCCGGGTGAGCTGGGTAAGCGGGCTTTGCTGGGTGATCGGGCTTGCTGGGGTGGGCCGGGTAGGCAGGTTTCGTCGGGTGCTCCGGCTTGGTGGGCTTTGCCGGGTGGTCTGGATAGGCGGGCTTGGAGGGGTGGGCCGGGTAGGCAGGTTTTGCGGGGTGATCTGGATGGGCCGGCTTCGCGGGGTGAGCCGGGTATGCGGGCTTGGCGGGGTGGTCGGGCTTGGCCGGGTATGCGGGCTTGGCCGGGTGGACGGGCTTGGCCGGGTATGCGGGCTTGGCCGGGTGGGCGGGTTTAGCGGGGTGGTCGGGCTTCGCCGGGTACGCGGGCTTAACCGGGTGGTCGGGCTTCGCCGGATACGCGGGCTTAACCGGGTGGGCGGGCTTCGCCGGATGGTCCGGCTTGGCCGGGTGGACCGGCTTGGCCGGGTGGACCGGCTTGGCCGGGTACGCGGGCTTCGCCGGGTGGGGCGGCTGTGGGGTGCTGGTTTGGGCGTTGGCTGGTGCCGCGGTCGCCAGGGTGGCTGCGGCGAGCGCGGCGGCTGTGGCGGCTGATGCCAGGACAGATCGCCATCGTGGCGATGTCGTCATGTGATCCACTCTCCTCGACTTGGTTCAGGGCCTTGTGACGGCTGGTCAGCACCAAGGGCTGGATAGTGGAATTCATAGGGAATCGGGTTATATGACTAACGTGGTGGCAGTCATAAGCCACCGGACGGTGTACCCCGCGCCGCCAGTTGGCCCGAGTCGTGTGGGGGCGCCACGCGGTGGCAGGAGGTCGGCCGTCAGCGGGGAGCGGGGGCACCGTCGCCGGCGATGCAGCCGCTTGATCTTCGATTGCCGGGCGCGGTCCTCCAGCGACGCCGACAGCACGCCGGTGACCTGCGGCCACCCGCGCCCGAGGGTTCCCGGCACGGTCGGCCCGGGCGACGCCCCCGCCCCGCCCCGGCGACATGCCCCTCACAGCCGTCGCCGGCCATGGCCCTCCTCGGTGATCTCGGAGGAGGGCGCCGGCGTCGCTACAAGGTCACCCCGTCCACCTGCAACGTCTGCACCGCGCCCGCCGCGAACGGCACGCTCACCGACTTTCCGCTGAGGCGGGTGTCCGAGTAGGCGCGGTAGCGGTCGCTGCCCGCGGTTGCCGTGTTCCAGCGGGGGACCAGGCCGCCGGAGCCGCCCGACACCGTGGAGAAGCGGGAGAGGTCGAAGGTGAGGGTCTGGGCGGCCGATGACGTGTTCACCGCCACGATCACCAGGCGGCGCGCGGACGCGTCGTACGCCGCTGCCGCGTAGCTCACGCCGGTGTCGATGATCGTCATGCCGGGGCGGATGTGGCGGCTGAACTGGGCCATGACGTAGTACTTCGTCTGGATGGTGGTCGGCTGGAGCGTGTTCGCGTCGTACGCGATCATCGCCCAGCCCGTGCTCGGGTCCATCACCTGCCAGTAGCACCAGGCCGTCGGGTGCAGCCAGCGGAAGTCGTAGCAGAGGTTCGAGGCCATGGTCAGGCCGGTCGCGTCTTTGTCGCCGGTCTCGGAGTTCCACAGCTTCTTGCGGGAGGTCGTGACGACGTCCGTGTAGAGGAGGTCCCGGCGGCCGCCCGAGCCCTGGTAGCCGTGGACGTTGACCTGGCTCACCAAGGCCTTGGTCGACGAGTTGAAGGAGGACCAGGTCGAGCGGGCGGTGTCGTAGTTGGTCTCGTCGGAGGCGGAGATCCTGATGCCCGTCAGGCCGCGCGCGTCGAGTTCGCTTCGCATGTACGGGAGTACGGCCGCCTGGACCGCCGGGTCCATGTGGCAGCCCTCCTGGGTGCCGGTGTCGGTCCACCAGGTGGAGGCGGGCTCGTTGAAGGGGTCGACCGTCGCGAAGTTCACGCCCCAGTTGTTGCGGGCGTACAGGGCTGTGGCCGCCAGGTGCGAGGCGTGCTGCCGGTAGTTCCAGGTCTGGAGGTTGTTGGCGCCGCCCGCTGCTCCCGACGGGTTGTGGTTCTTGCACATCCACCACATGGGGGAGTTGGCGAACAGCTCGCTCACCGCACCCCGCTGCGTCGCCTTCACCAGCATCGCGCGCTGCTTGGCGTCCGCCGTCCAGTCCCAGGCGGAGGACGTGGGGTTCTCGTTGTTCCAGTCCTGCCAGAAGCCCTCGATCTGCTTGAAGGCGGGGATGTTGGGCGACTTCACCATCGACTCGCCGCCGACGCTGTTCCAACTGCACGCGCCGAGGTTGTAGCGGGCGATGTTGAGGCCCAGGCCGGGGAGTGAAGTCCCGTTGTACGTCACCGACTTGGTGGTGAAGAAGAGGTTGGCGAAGTCGTCCCGGGCGCCGAAGACGTTGGCCCACCAGGCGAGCGAGGTGCCCCAGCCCTCCCAAGTGCCGTAGCTGGTACCTGGGTTGACGGCGATGGTGGCGTCCGCGTGGGCGGTGCCGGTCGCCAGGGCGCTGCCGACGAGTGCGCCGCCTGTCGCCGCCAGCAGAGTTCTGCGTCGGATCATGACTTCTCCGCTTCGCTCAACGGCCGGTCGTCGTCGAACCGGCGTCGTGGCTTGTCCCATGCATGCCGACAGGAAGCATCGGGTGTGGCGCGTGAGGTTGTCGAGGGTTCCGACAGCCCTTTCTCAAACCTGTGGAGGAAGTGTTCGGCGTACCGGACGCGCATACGTCTGGAGACCTCGCGCCCCGGCCCTTATCGTGCGGGCGGCCCCGGCGAAGGAGGTCATGGATGATGCGGGTTCTCGTCGTGCAGCACAGCAGCCGGCGGCGGCGTGTCTTGCTGCGGCGCGGAGTGTGGGCGGGCGGCGAGGCCCTCGTCACCGTGGGCGTCGTACTCCTGCTGCTGGTCGTCCATCAGCTGTGGTGGACCAATCGGCAGGCCAAGGTCGGCGCCGAGCGGAAGGTGGAGGCGCTGGAGCGGGAGTGGGGGGCGCCGGAGGGCGGTGGCGCTCCGGACGATTCCGGTACGTCGTCAGCCGGGGCTGAGAAGACCGACGTGCCCCGGCGGCAGCCCGCCGCACGACGTGCGCCGTCCGCCGCCCCGGACTGGTCCCAGGCCTACGCCATCCTCACCATCCCCCGCCTCCACCTCCGCGTCCCCGTCGCCGAGGGCACCAGCAAGCAGAACGTCCTCAACAAGGGATACGTCGGCCACTACTCCGGCACCCAACAGCCGGGCCGGGCCGGGAACTTCGCGCTCGCCGGGCACCGCAACACCCACGGCGAGCCCTTCCGGTACGTCAACCGGCTCGGCCGGGGCGACGAGGTTCAGGTGGAGACGGAGGACGCCGTCTACACGTACGCCGTCGACCGGACCCTCGCGCAGACCTCCGCCCGGGACACCGGCGTCATCCGGCCCGTGCCGAGCAGCACGGTTCGCCCCGGCCACGGCTACACCGACCCCGGCTACTACCTCACCCTCACCACCTGCACTCCCGAGTACACGTCCAAGTACCGGTTGGTGGTGTGGGGGAAGCTGCTGTCGATGCGGCCACGGTGACGCTCCGCTGTCAGTGCCGGGATGGGTCGTCGGTTGGCTGCGGCGCCGTTGTGGCTGGTCGCGCAGTTCCCCGCGCCCCTCACGGGGCGCTCACGGGGCCGCGTGATGCTGGAGATGGAGGAGCAGGGCCGCTGTTAGTTCCGCGGGTGCGTCTTCCTGTACGAGGTGGCCCGCACTCGCGATGGGCTCCAGCCGTGCGCCCGGGATGAGGGTGGTGAGTTCCTGGCCCTTTGCCGGGGGGATCCAGGTGTCGTCCTGGCCCCAGCAGACCAGGGTCGGGATGTCGATCTCGGCGTACCGGTGCTGGACCTCGTCGGTGTGGAGTTGGTCGGCCTGGGCGATCTGCCGGTAGAAGGCCGCCTGGCCGGGGTCGCCGAGCCAGGGCCGGACGAGGCGGTCGAGGGTGGCCGGGTGCAGGCCGGGGCTGCTGGCCGAGTTCACGTACTCGCGCACCAGGGCGCGGTGCAGGGCGGGCGGCAACTGCTCGAAGACCTCGGCGTGTTCGCCGAGCAGCCGGAAGGACGGGGAACCCCAGGGCGCCAGCGCGACCGGGTCGACCAGGGCGAGCGCACGGTAGCGGGCGCCGTGCAGCAGATGGGCCCGCAAGGAGACGGCGCCGCCGAAGTCATGGGCGACCACCAGAGGTTCCGTCAGGCCCCAGTGCGCCAGGAGTTCGGTGAAGACCCGGCCCTGGGCGGCCAGGGAGACGTCCTGTCCGGCGAACATCTCCGACTCCCCGTAACCGGGCATGTCCCATACGAACACCTGGTGCCGGCGGGCGAGTCCGCGGGCGACCGCGCGCCAGACGTAGGAGGAGAAGGGGGTGCCGTGGAGGAGGACGACCGGGTTCTGGCCGGGTGGTCCGAGGCTGTCCCAGCGGACGCTCCCGGAGCTGCTGCGGAAGGTCTGGGGCAACTGCCATTCAGTCAACGGTGTGGTTCCTCTCGGTGGGCGTGGATCCAGACATCCGTTCCCTCGGACCAACGCCGTACGCACGTCCGCACCTTCCCGGCGGCCCCTCACGTCCTCTCCCGAAGCACCCCTCCCGGACGTAGAGGCTGCTGCAGCCGCTCGAGACGGATCCTGTATAACGAACGAGACCAGTAGCGCGAGTAGTGCGAGCACGTGAGCGAGAGGGGGAGCCGCAGTGATCCGCAGCAGTCGGACCGGCCTGCGTCCCGCCCTCGTCCTGCTGCTTCTGCTCGTCCAGGTCGCGTTGCTCGACACGGGCAGCCTCTCCGCCACCGTCGCCCTCGCCGCGACCGCCGCCGCCGGGTCCGCCTTCGCCGCGTGCTCGCTCCTCGTCGCGCGCTGCGCACCCGCCGTGCCGCCCACCCGGGTGCGTACGGCCATCCGCGACCGCGACCTTCGTACGGCGTTCCTGCCGCAACGCGATCCCGACGCCAGGGGGCGCACCCGGCCCCGGGCGCCCGGACAGGCCCTCCCGACGGCCGTCGCGTAGGGCACGCACCCCTTTTCTCTCCAGTTCGTGACCCCGCGCGGGTCGTCATGCCGCCATCCCTGACCGGCACGACGAGACCCCACGGAGGGCTCAGCCATGTCCGTTTTCGCCAACCTGGTCGAGCAGCTGGCGCAGCTGCTCGAACCGCTCTTCCACGCCTCCGCGGCCGCCGCCGCGATCGTCCTGTTCACCGCGTTCGTACGGCTGCTGGTACATCCGCTGTCCCGGGCGGCGGCGCGCGGGCAGAAGGCGCGTACGGAGTTGCAGCCGAAGATCGCCGAGCTGCGGAAGAAGCACGGGAAGAACCCGGAGCGGCTCCAGCGGGCCGTGCTGGACCTGCATGCCGAGGAGAAGGTGTCACCGCTGGCCGGGTGTCTGCCCGGGCTGTTCCAGTTGCCCGCGTTCTTTCTGCTCTACCACCTGTTCTCCAACCCGACGATCGGCGGCGAGGCGAACCAACTGCTGGGCCATGAGCTGCTGTCCGCGCCCCTCGGCCATCGCTGGGCGGACGCCCTCGCTGACGGCGGGGCGTTCGGGGCGGCGGGGCTGGTGTACGTCGGGCTGTTCGGGCTGGTCGCCGCCGTCGCCGTGTTCAACTACCGCCGGACGAAGCGGATGATGGCCGCGGGCGCCCCGGTACCGGTGGCCGACGGTGGACAGGTCCCCGGGATGGGGGCGATGAGAAAGGTCATGCCGTTCATGTCCTTCTTCACGCTGATCACGGTGGCGGTGGTGCCGCTCGCCGCCGCGCTGTATGTGGTGACCAGTACGACGTGGAGTGCGGTGGAGCGGGCAGCGCTGTACCGCTGAGCAGCAGCCGGTCAGCCGGTCAGCCGGTGGTCTTGCGGGCCACTCCGCCGTAGAAGCCGATCTCGGCGGCGCGGGCCGGCGGCGGCGTGTCCGGGCGCCAGAACGGGACCTGGGTCACGCCGGGCTCGACCAGCTCGAAGCCGTCGAAGAGCCGCTCGACCTCGGCGCGGGTGCGCAGGTTCATGGTGGCGGTGGCGTTGTTGTAGACGGCCTGGGCGTCGCGGCGGTCCGCGAGGTTGCCGGTCGCGTGCGAGAGCACCAGGTAGCTGCCGGCCGGGAGCGCGTCGCGCAGGGTGGCGACGATCTGCGCGGGCTTCTCCGCGTCGGTGATGAAGTGGAGGATGGCGACGAGGAGCAGTGCGACCGGCTCGTCGAAGTCGATGATCCGGCGCACATCGGGGTGCTCGATGATCGCCTGCGGGTCGCGCAGGTCCCCGAGCGCGATGCTGGTCGCGCCGGACTGACTGAGCAGCGCGTCGGCGTGCGCCTTCACGATCGGGTCGTTGTCGATGTAGGCCACGCGTACGTCGGACGCCGCCTCGTGGGCGATCTCGTGCACGTTCGGCGAGGTGGGCAGCCCGGTGCCGATGTCGAGGATCTGACGGACACCGGTGTCGACGACATACCGGACGGCGCGCCGCAGGAACGCGCGGTTGGCCTGCACGCTGATCCGCACCTCGGGCGCCTTGGCGGCGAGGGCGTCACCGGCGACCTGGTCCACCTCGTAGTTGTCCTTGCCGCCCAGCAGATAGTCGTAGATCCGCGCGGGGTGCGGCCGGCTGGTGTCGATCTCCTCGGCGCTCATGGCCATAGCTTCGCATATCAACTTCGGTGCGCAGGAGCGTAGTTGGATTTCCGGGGGGTACTCCGGTCCAGTCCGTGAACCGGGTCTTGCGGAGTGGTCGGTGACCTTGGAGGATCGACCAGTCCTCCGATGGCTGCGTGCGGGCCGCACACCGGCCGTGGCCGTCGGCCGGGCGCCCGCGATCGAGGGAGATTGTGAACATGAAGCTGCTGCGAGTCGGTACGGCGGGATCGGAGCGGCCCGCGCTGCTCGACGACCAGGGGATCCTGCGGGACCTCTCCGGCCTCGTCCCGGACATCGACGGGCCACTGCTCGCCGATGACGCCGCGCTCGGCCGGATCCGGTCGGCCGCCGGCGCCGGGGAACTGCCCGAGCTGGACGCGGCCGGGCTGCGGATCGGGCCGCCGCTGGGGCGGATCGGCAAGATCGTGTGCATCGGGCTCAACTATCACGACCACGCCCGCGAGACGGGGGCCGAGCCGCCCCCCGAGCCGGTGATCTTCTTCAAGGCCGCGGACACGGTGGTCGGGCCGCACGACACGGTGCTGGTTCCTCGTCGGTCCGTGAAGACCGACTGGGAGGTCGAGCTGGCGGTCGTCATCGGGCGTACGGCCCGGTATCTGGACTCGACCGAGGAGGCGCTCGCTCATGTCGCCGGGTATGCGGTGTCGCATGACGTGTCCGAGCGGGAGTTCCAGATCGAGCGGGGCGGGACGTGGGACAAGGGGAAGAACTGCGAGACGTTCAATCCGCTGGGGCCGTGGCTGGTGACGGCGGATGAGGTGGCGGATCCGCAGGGGCTTTCCCTGAAGCTGTGGGTCAATGGGGAGTTGAAGCAGGACGGGACTACGGCTGAGCAGATCTTTCCCGTGGGGGAGGTTGTGCGGTACGTCAGTCAGTTCATGACGCTGTATCCCGGGGACGTGATCAATACGGGGACGCCGGCGGGGGTTGCGCTGGGGCAGCCTGAGCCCAAGCCGTATTTGCGTTCTGGGGATGTGGTGGAGCTGGAGATCGAGGGGCTTGGTCGGCAGCGGCAGGAGTTCAAAGACGCCTAAGGGGCGGGGGGACTGTGCTTGTTGGCGGCTGCGGGTTGTGTGTGGCTTGTCGCGCAGTTCCCCGCGCCCCTATAGGGCGTTTGGCTACTGCTTTTCCAAGTAGTGCTCCAGTGCTTCCACTACGAATTTGTGGTCCTGCAACTGCGGCAGTCCGCTCACCGTCACCGAACCGATCACGCCTGCGCCCTCCACTGTGATCGGGAAGGAGCCGCCGTGGGCTGCGTACTCGTCGGGGTTCAGGCGGGAGGAGTCCTCGAAGGAGGTGCCCTTGGCTCGGAAGTGGGCGCCCACCAGGTAGGACGCTGAGCCGTAACGCTCGACCACTCGGCGTTTGCGGTTGATCCAGGCGTCGTTGTCGGGGGTGGAGCCGGGGAGGGCCGCGTGGAAGAGCTGCTGGCCGGCGCGGTGGATGTCGATGGCGACCGGGGCCTGGCGTTCGCGGGCCATCTCGACCAGCAGGGAGCCCAGGGCCCAGGCGTCGTCGTAGGTGAACTGGCGGAAGACCAGGCGGCGTTCCTGGGCCTCCAACTCCTCCAGCGGCGGGGTGAGTTCGGGGTGGAACTTCGGGGTCAGCTCGGGGTTGTGCGTCACAGCGTCACCGTCACTTGGTCGCGGGCGGAACGGCGGGCCGCCTCCAGTACGTCGAGGGCGGCGGCCGCCTCCAGCGCGGTCACCGGGTTGGGACCGCCGTCCAGCAGGGCCTTCGCCACGGCCGCATAGTAGGCGGGGTAGTCGCCGGGGAGGGTCGGCTCGGCGCGGCCTCCTCCGGTCAGCGGGGACTCGCCGGAGCCGACGCGGCCCCACAGGGACTCGGGTTCCGTGCCCCAGCCGGCGGTCGTGGAGGGCCGCTGCCCGTCCTTCAGTGCCGCCTCCTGCGGGTCCAGGCCGTGCTTCACATAGCCCGCCTGCGAGCCCAGCACCCGGAAGCGGGGGCCGAGGTGGGCGGTCGTCGCGGAGACATAGAGATGCGAGCGGACTCCGCCCGCGTGGGTGATGGCGATGAACGTGTCGTCGTCCGTCTCGGCGCCGGGGCGACGGATGTCCGACTCGGCGTACACGGACGTCGCGGGGCCGAAGAGGACCAGCGCCTGGTCGACGACGTGGCTGCCGAGATCGTAGAGGAGACCTCCGATCTCTGCGGGGTCGCCGGACTCCCTCCAGCCGCCCTTGAGCTGCGGGCGCCACCGCTCGAAACGGGACTCGAAGCGCCATACGTCGCCCAGCTCGCCCTCGGCCAGCAGCTTGCGCAGGGTCAGGAAGTCGTTGTCCCAGCGGCGGTTCTGGAAGACGGAGAGCAGCAGTCCGCGCTCGTCCGCCAACGCCGCGAGCTCACGCGCCTCGGCCGCCGTGCCCGCGATCGGCTTGTCGACGACCACGGGAAGGCCCGCCTTGAGCGCCGTGGTGGCGAGCGGGACGTGCGTCTTGTTCGGGGACGCGACGACGATCAGGTCCAGCTCGTCGGCCCGGTCGAACAGCTCGTCCGGGGTGGCGGCGACGCGGACGTCCGGAAACTCGGCGCGGGCCTGCTCCGTGCGCTCGGAGTTCGAGGTGACCACCGTGTCGAGGGTCAGGGCCTCGGTGGCGGCGATCAGCGGGGCGTGGAAGACGGAGCCTGCGAGGCCGTAGCCGACCAGGCCGACGCGGAGAGGGGGAGCACTCATGGCTCCCACTTTCGCAACGCTGTTGCCAAAGTGCAAGCGGTGGGGAGAATGGGTGGGGTGAACGGAACGACGGGTGGCATGCGGGGGGTGGCGGGGCGCGTGCCCGGTGGTGCGAATCTGCTCGCTCTGCGCAGCCACAACACCGCGCTCGTGCTCGATCTGCTGCGTGCGGCCGACGCCGACGGGATCAGCCGGCTCGAACTCGCCGAGCGCACCGGGCTCACCCCGCAGGCCGTCAGCAAGATCACGGCTCGGCTGCGGGATGCGGGGCTCGTGGCCGAGGCGGGGCGGCGCGCGTCCACGGGCGGCAAGCCGCGCACCGTGCTTCGGCTTGTGCCGGAGGCGGGGCATGCGGTGGGGGTGCATCTCGACCGGGATGAGCTGCGGGCGGTCCTCGTCGACCTCAAGGGGAGCGTGGTGGGGGAGCGGTGTACGCCGCTGGACCTGGGGGCGGGGGCCGAGGCCGTGTTGGGGGAGGTGGAGGGGGCGGTTGCCGCTGTGCTGGGGGCGGATGCGGTGCCCGGGCTCACCGGTGTCGGGGTTGCGCTGCCCGGGCCGCTCGATCATGCGCGAGGAGTGCTGCATCGCGTCACCGGGTTTCCGGAGTGGGACGGGTATCCGCTGCGGGCTGCGCTGGAGGGGCGGCTGGGGGTGCCGGTCGTCGTCGACAAGGACACCAACGCCGCCGCGCTCGGGCTCGCCGTCGGCCGTGGCGGCGGGGGCGGGTCCTTCGCGTATCTCCATCTCGGTACGGGGCTCGGGGCCGGACTCGTGATCGGCGGGAACGTGCATCGGGGGGCGCGGACCGGGGCGGGCGAGTTCGGGCACCAGGTCATCCAGCTCGACGGACCGCCCTGCACCTGCGGCAACCGCGGCTGCATCGAGGCACTGTGCCTGGGCGCCGTGGCACGCGGCGAGATCGACGAGGCGGCGCGGGTGCTGGGGGCGGGGGCCGCGAATCTGGTGGGGCTGCTGGACATCGATGTGGTGCTGCTGGGGGGTCGGACGGTGGCTGCGGCGCCGGAGGTGTTCGTGCGGGGGGTGGGTGCGGTGCTGGAGGGGGCGGGGGAGGGAGAGGGGGTGGTGCCGGTGAGGGTTGCGCCGGGTGGGGTGCGTGGGGTTGCGGAGGGGGCGGCGCAGTTGTTGTTGGCGCCGGTGTTCGGGCGGGGGGACGGGTAGGTGTGAGGGGGCTGCTGGTCGTGGGGCGGCTGCGGGTGGTTCGTGGCTGGTCGCGCAGTTCCCCGCGCCCCTTGGGGCGTACGGGGCGCCGTCGATCGAGCAGTTCCCCGTGCCGCTCAGGGCGTATCTGCCGCCGCCGGTCGGGCAGTTCCCCGCGTCCCTGAAGGAGCGCTGTCCGCGCCGCCGATCGAGCAGTTCCCCGTGCCGCTCCAGGGCGCACCCACCGGGCGCCCCTATAGAGCGCACCCTCCGGTGCTGTAGAGCGCACCCTCCGGCGCCGCAGAGCGCGCCCACCGGTGCCGTAGCGCGCACCCACCGCCAATCGGGGGCACCTATTGCCTCGATCGTCGGCATCCCCGGCATGGCTCGCCCCCTCCCCCACCCCCACCCACCACGCTCATGTGCTCATGCGACTGTTCACGCCCGCCTCCCTCTGCCTAGCGGTGGCAGCCGCCCTTCTCCCCGCCGCGGCGCATGCGGACACCGAAGCCGCCTGTACCGCCTCCGACGACGGCGCCTTTCCCCTCACCACCCGCATCCACGGCGGCCCCGCGTCCTATGAGGCCGGCGGTGGCTATGGGACCTGGTCTCTCGATCTCACCAACACCACCGACAGGGCCTGCTCCGGCATCCACCCGGTCGTCGTTCTCGTCGACGAACGGCACACGCTGAAGCCCTCGCAGCCCCGACTCGAGTTCTACGACGGTCCGCGTCCCCGTCCGGTGCGCTTCGAGGCGACCGATGCCGATGAACTGGTGGGGGCCTTCGGGGGCGACCACGACGGCTTTCCCGGTTTCACCGTCGGCCCGGGCGGGACGGTCACCGTGAAGGTGAGGCTGGCGGTGACGTCGGACGCGGTGCCGAACCGGGTGACCGCGAACGCGGCCGTCGTACAGCGCCATGAGGACGACGGCGACTGGGTCGGCCAGTCCAACGACTACCGCTTCGGCATCGACACCGACCCGGAACCCACCCCGCCGCACACCGACGCCTCCGCCCCGGCCCCCGCCCGCCCCCTGCCCTTCGCCGACGAGCTCGCCCGCACCGGTCTCAGCACACCGCCCGGCGCCCTCGCCGCCACCGTCGTCTTCCTGCTCACCACGGGCGGCGCGCTGTTCCTCGTACGGAGGCGCCGCTGAGCGCACCGCGCCGGTCTGCGACGATCCCTGCGTGGATTATCCGAACGACCAGCACCCTGCCGCCCCCGTCCGCTCCGGCATCCCCGAGCACGGCCGCATCCCGAAGTACTACGCGGTGAAGGCGCAGATCTCCGTACTCGTCGACGAACTCGGAGAGGGCGGGCTGCTCCCCACCGAGCGGGATCTCTCCGAGCGGTACGAGGTCGCCCGGGAGACCGTGCGGCAGGCGATCCGTGAGCTGGTGCTGGAAGGGCGGCTGCGGCGGCAGGGGCGCGGCACGGTGGTCGCGGGCCCGAAGCTGGAGCAGCCGCTGTCCCTTGCCAGTTACACCGAAGGCGTACGACGTCAGGGGCGCACCCCCGGCCGGAACCTCGTCACCCTCGACCGCTTCCCCTGTCCCGACGCGCTCGCCGCCGAGACCGGCCTCACCCGCGGCGAACCCGTCTGGCATCTGGAGCGCGTGCTGCTCGCCGACGACGAGCGGGTCGGCCTGGAGAGCACCTACGTCGCCGTCGACAGGGTCCCCCGGCTCGACAGCGACTTCGAGCCCGACTCCTCCTTCTACGCCTACCTCCACCAGCAGGGCATCGCCTTCGGAGGCGCCGACGAACGCATCGAGACCGTGCTCGCCACCCCGCGCGAGGCCCTTCTCATCGGCACTCCGCCCGCCCTTCCCATGCTGCTGATCCACCGTGTCTCACGGGACACCGACGGGCAGCCGCTGGAGCGGGTGCGGACGCTGTTCCGGGGGGACCGGTTCTCGTTCACGACTCATCTGCGCGGCTGAAAAACGCCCTATGCATCCCGTCTTTTACTGTCACGAATAGATAACGGGTCTAGCCCAAACGTGATGGCCAGTTCACGCTCTCGTTGGCAGCCGGACCCTTCCGGTTCCCCGATCCCGAGGAGCGTGGCCGTCGTGAGAGTGATAGTCGTCGGAGCCGGCGTGGTGGGCACCATGCACGCCTGGCAGGCAGTGGAACGCGGCCATGAGGTCGTACAGATCGAGCGCGAGGCGGAGGCTCGCGGTGCCTCGTTGCGTAATTTCGGCCAGATCTGGGTGAGCGGCCGTGCGGGTGGCGAGGAGCTGGAGACCGCGCTGCGGGCGCGGGAGCTGTGGGAGGAGATCGGCGCGCGCGTGCCGGGGCTCGGCTTCCGGGCGAACGGCTCCCTGACCCCCGTCCGCGGCGACCTCGAACTCGCCGTCGCCGAGGCCGCCGTAGCGCGCGAGGACGCTCCCGCCCGCGGCTACAAGCTGCTGACCCCCGACGAGGCGCGCGCCCTGAACCCCGCCCTGCGTGGGCGGTTCAGCGCCGCCCTGTACTGCGAGCGGGACGCGGCCGTCGAACCGCGCACCGCCCAACTCGCCCTGCGCGCCGAGCTGTTGAAGTCACCCCACTACACCTTCAAGCCCGGCCGCGAGATACGCGAGGTCATCGGCGGCAACGCCGTCCGGGACGATCACGGCGACGTGCACTGCGGCGATGTCGTCCTCCTCTGCACCGGCGCCTGGCTCGGCGGCCTGGTCCGTGAGGTGGCCGGGCCCGAGCTGCCCGTGCGCCGCGTCCGCCTGCAGATGATGCAGACCGACCCGCTCGGCGAGCCGCTCACCACCTCGGTCGCCGACGCGGACAGCTTCCGCTACTACCCGGCGTACCGAAGCCCGGCGCTCGACGAACTCAACGCCCGGCAACCGCAGCCGGAGACGGCCGCGGACCACCGTATGCAACTGCTCATGGTCCAGCGCGCCGACGGCGGGCTGACCATCGGCGACACCCACGAGTACGAGCACCCCTTCGCCTTCGACACCCTCGAAGACCCCTACGACCACCTCACCGAGGTCGTCGAGTCCTTCCTCGGCCGCCCGCTGCCGAAGATCCGGCGCCGCTGGGCCGGGGTGTACGCGCAGTGCACCGACCCGGGGCGGGTGGTGCACCGGCAGCAGGTGCGCGACGGGGTGTGGCTGGTCACCGGGCCCGGCGGGCGCGGTATGACCTGCTCGCCCGCGATCGCCGAGACGACCGCCAAGGAGCTGGGATGGTGAGCAACCTCAAGGACATACGGCTTGTCGTGCTCGACATGGCCGGGACGACCGTCGCCGACGGCGGTCTCGTCGAGCAGGCCTTCGCGGCGGCGGCACGGCGCCTCGGCGCGGATCCCGGCTCGATGCTGGACTACGTCCGCGCCACCATGGGCGAGTCCAAGATCTCCGTCTTCCGGCATCTGTTCGGGGAGGAGACAAAGGCCCAGGAGGCCAACAAGGCCTTCGAGGAGGCGTACGCGGAACTCGTCGACGGCGGCCGGGTCGCGGCCCTGCCCGGTGCACGCGAGACCATCGAGCAGCTCACCTCCCAGGGTCGTACGGTCGTGCTGACCACCGGGTTCGCCCGCACCACGCAGGACGCGATCCTGGCCGCGCTCGGCTGGCAGGGCCTGGTGCCGCTGACGCTGTGCCCCGCCGACGCCGGAGGCCGGGGACGGCCGTACCCCGACATGGTCCTCACCGCCTTCCTCCGTACGGCCGCGGCGGACGACGTCCGGCAGATCGCGGTCGTCGGCGACACCTCGTACGACATGCTCAGCGGGGTCCGCGCGGGAGCGGGCCTCGTCGCCGGCGTGCTGACCGGCGCACACGACACGGACGCGCTGCGGGCGGCCGGGGCGACCCATGTCCTCGGCTCCGTCTCGGAGTTGCCGGGAGTGCTGACATGAGCGGCGGCATCCGCTTCGACTCCGTCACGATCGCCTACGACGGCAATGTCGTCCTTGACTCGCTCGACCTCGCCGTCGAGCCGGGTGAGGTGATGGCACTGCTCGGGCCGTCCGGGTCCGGCAAGACCACCGCGCTGCGAGCCGTCGCCGGGTTCGTACGGCCCGTGGCCGGGCGGGTGTACCTGGGCGAGCGCGAGGTGACCGACCTGCCGCCGCACCGGCGGGGGATCGGGATGGTCGTCCAGCAGTACGCGCTGTTCCCGCACATGCGGGTCGAGGACAACGTCGCCTTCGGGCTCAGGGCGCGCAAGGTCGCGAAGTCCGAGATACGGGGGCGGGTGGCCGAGGCGCTGGAGATGACCGGCATGGCGGCCTACGCCCGCCGCTACCCGCGTGAGCTGTCCGGCGGCCAGCAGCAACGCGTCGCCATCGCCCGCGCGTTGGCGATCCGGCCCGGCGTGCTCCTGCTCGACGAGCCGCTCTCCGCCCTCGACGCCCAGCTGCGCTCCGGAATGCTCGCCGAACTCGCCCGGCTGCACCGCGAGTTGCCCGACGTCTCCATCCTGTACGTCACCCACGACCAGGTCGAGGCACTCACCCTCGCCGACCGGATCGCCGTGATGGACAAGGCCCGGCTCCAGTCCTGCGGCACCCCGCAGCAGCTGTACCGCGCCCCCGCGAACGAGTTCACCGCGTCCTTCGTCGGCAACGCCAACCTCCTGCCGGTGACGGTGAGTTCAGGCGGCGTCACCTTCGGGGAAGCGGAACTGAAGGTCGACACGGCGGGCGCGGCACACGGCGCCCGGGCGACCCTGTGCGTACGACCTCACCTCGTCGGCCTGGGCGACGGCCCCAACCGGCTGACCGGCACGGTGGGCGAGATCCAGTGGCGCGGCGCCACCCATCGCCTGCACGTCGACGTCGACGGCCAACAGATCATGGCGGACCTGCGCGAACTCAAGGCTCCGCCGGGGCACGGGGAGACGGTCACGCTGCATTTCGCTGCGGAGGACGCCGTACTGCTGCCCGCAGGGGTGAACTCCGATGGCGAGTAACCCGGCGCTGCAGGCCGTGCCCACCCTCCCCCACTCTCAACTTCGTTCGAGCGGGGGGACCCCCATCGCCCTGCGGAACGACTGCCCACGGCGGTGGCGACACCTCTGGGCCCTGCCCCCCATCGCCCTCCTGGCTCTCGTCTTTCTCTACCCCCTCGTACTCGCGCTGATCATCGCGTTCGTGCCGTTCCCAGGGGCAAGGGCCGTATCGAAGCTCATCGACGTCTTCCTCTCCTTCCCCTCCTTCCTGATCACGCTCGCCCTGCTGTTCATCTACGGCTCGGTAGGCATGGCCAACGGAGTGTGGACGGACGTCACGGGCGCGGCAGAGGGCCCCTTCCAGTTCCTCACCACACCGTGGGGCGTACTCCTCGCGGAGATCACCTACTTCACGCCCTTCGTCGTACGACCCCTGCTCGCGGCCTTCTCCCAGCTGGACACCGCCCAACTGGAGTCGGCCAGTTCGCTGGGCGCCCGCGCGCCGCGGATCATCCGGCGGATCACCCTGCCGGAGGCGCTGCCCGCACTCGCCGCCGGCGGCAGCCTCGTCCTCGTCCTGTGTCTCAACGAGTTCGGCATCGTCCTGTTCACCGGGGCGAAGGGCGTCACGACCCTGCCGATGCTCGTCTACAGCAAGGCGATCCTGGAGTCCGACTACCCGGGCGCCTGCGTGGTCGCCGTGGTCAACGTCCTGATCTCCGTGGGGCTCTACGGCCTCTACCGGGTGGTGAGCCGACGTGCTGGTGCATAGCCGCAAGGCGAAGTGGACCGTATGGGCGGTCTTCTTCCTTCTCTTCCTCCCCCTGTTCGCCCTGCCGCTGCTGGTCGTCCTCGGCGCGTCCTTCGCCACCCACTGGTCGAGCGCGCTGCCGTCGGACTTCACCCTCGCCAACTACCGTGCCGCCACCCGCGGCGAGGCCCGCCAGGCGCTCACCACCAGCCTGCTCACCGCACTTGCCGCGAGCCTGCTGGCACTCGCCGCCGGCACCTGGGCGGCACTCGCGGCGGCGGCGCTGAAGCAGCGGTACCGCAGGATCGTGGACGCCCTGTTCGTGCTGCCGGTCGCCGTGCCCTCGGTGGTCGTCGGCCTCGCGATCCTGGTGGCCTTCTCCCAGCCGCCGTTCCTGCTCAACGGCACCCGCCAGATCGTGATCCTCGCCCACACCGTCCTGGTCACCGCGTTCGCCTACCAGTCGGTGTCCGCCGCCCTCACCCGACTCGACCCGGCGTACGAGCAGGCCGCCGCCTCGCTCGGCGCCCGGCCCGCCTACGTCCTGTGGCGGGTCAAGCTGCCCCTGCTGCTGCCCTCGCTCACCGCCGCCGCCGGCCTCTGTTTCGCCCTGTCCATGGGCGAGTTGAGCGCCACGATGATGCTCTACCCGCCCGACTGGACCCCGCTTCCGGTCCTGATCTACGCGGCCACCGACCGCGGCGCCCTGTTCGTCGGCTCCGCCGTCGCGGTGGTCCTGATGGCGACGACGCTGCTCGTCCTGCTCGCCGTGTCCCGCGTCCGCACCAGAGCCTCGTACCGATAGATCCGTATAAATCCCTTACCTGCGCAAGGAGTTCACCTCGCCATGCCCCGCAACCGGATCGTCCCGATCGCCGCCCCGCTCACCGCCTGCGGCGGCTCCTCGTCCGCCGCCGACGAGAAGGTCGTCACCGTCTACAGCGCCGACGGCCTCAAGGGCGAGAGCGGTGACGGCTGGTACGACCGGATCTTCAAGGACTTCACGAAGGAGACCGGGATCAAGGTCGAGTACGTCGAGGGCGGCTCCGGCGAGATGGTGCAGCGCGCCGTCCGCGAGAGGAGCAACCCGCAGGCCGACGTGCTCGTGACGCTCCCGCCCTTCATCCAGCAGGCCGACGGCAAGGGCCTGCTCCAGAAGTACGCGCCCACCGGCTCCGACCAGGTCAGCGGGGCCGACAAGGCCACCGACGGGACCTGGACCTCGGTCGTCAACAACTACTTCTCGTTCATCTACGACAAGAAGGCGCTGAAGCAGGCGCCCACCACATGGGAGGAGCTGCTCGACACCAAGTACAAGGGTAAGCTCCAGTACTCCACGCCGGGCGTCGCCGGTGACGGCACGGCCGTCGTCATCAAGGCGATGCACGACTTCGGCGGAGAGAAGCCGGCCATGGACTACCTCGGCAAGCTCCAGTCCAACAACGTCGGCCCGTCCTCCTCCACCGGCAAGCTCGCGCCCAAGGTCGACAAGAGTGAGCTGCTCGTCGCGAACGGCGACGTCCAGATGAACTTCGCCCAGTCCAAGTCCATGCCGAACCTCGGTATCTGGTTCCCGGCGACCTCCAAAGGCAAGCCCACCACGTTCGCCCTGCCCTACGCGGCCGGCCTGGTCACCGGCGCCCCGCACACCGAGAACGGCAAGAAGCTCCTCGACTACATGCTCACCCAGAAGGCACAGCAGCAGGTCAGCGAGATCGGCGGCGGCTTCAGCGCCCGCAAGGACGTCAAGGCCACCGACCAGACCGCGATCGCGCTCACCGAGCTCATGGCGGGCGTCGAGATCTTCGAGCCCGACTGGAACGACATCGACAAGAACCTCACCAAGTACGTCGACTCCTGGAAGTCCGCGACCGGCAGCTGAGCCGCCCCCCTGCCGACAACCGGTACCGGGTGATCGACGGGGTCGAGATCACCGCTTCCTGACTACGCTGGGGTCGTCGGTACGCCGTGGTTCCGGCGCCCCCGCACATGCACGCACGTACGGCAGGAGAACCCGCACATGGCAGACCGCAAGCCCATCGAGTCATGGCTCACCGACATGGACGGTGTGCTCATCCACGAGGGCGTTCCGATCCCCGGTGCCGACGCGTTCCTGAAGAAGCTGCGTGAGTCCGGGAAGCCCTTCCTGGTCCTCACCAACAACTCGATGTACACCCCGCGCGACCTGCACGCCCGGCTGCGGCGCATGGGGCTGGAGGTGCCGATCGAGTCCATCTGGACCTCGGCGCTGGCCACCGCCCAGTTCCTGGACGACCAGCGGCCCGGCGGCTCCGCGTACGTCATCGGCGAGGCCGGCCTGACCACCGCGCTGCACGACATCGGCTACATCCTCACCGACCACGAGCCGGACTACGTCGTCCTCGGCGAGACCCGCACGTACTCCTTCGAGGCCATGACCAAGGCGGTACGGCTGATCCTGGGCGGCGCCCGCTTCATCTGCACCAACCCCGACGAGACGGGCCCCTCCACCGAGGGCCCGCTGCCCGCCACCGGCGCCGTGGCCGCGCTGATCACCCAGGCGACCGGCAAGAAGCCGTACTTCGCGGGCAAGCCGAACCCGCTGATGATGCGCACCGGGCTGAACGCGATCGGCGCGCACTCCGAGACCAGCGCGATGATCGGCAACCGCATGGACACGGATGTGCTGGCCGGCATGGAGGCCGGGATGCAGACCTTCCTGGTGCTCACCGGGCTGACCCGGCCCGAGCAGGTCGAGGACTTCCCGTACCGTCCGTCGAGGGTCGTCGACTCCATCGCCGACCTCGTCGACCGGGTCTGAAACCCGGCTCCCACGAAATCCAACTCGTACGGAGCAGCGCGGCCCGGCTGAGGATGCGCGGCCGGGCCCCGCGGGGGAGCCTCCTGACTACGGGAGGTTCATGATGGGTCCACTGAAAGTCACTCTCTGTGCGGGCGCGGCGATCTTCGCGGCGCTCACCCCGGCCGCCCACGCGGCGGACGGAGGGGGCCTCTCGGTGACCCCGGCGTCCCCCGCCCCAGGTACCGACATCGCCCTCAGGACCACCGGCTGCGCCACCACCACCGGCACCGCGACCTCGGCGGCCTTCGTCGCCGACGCCCGCCTCACCGGCTCCGGCGGCACGCTCGTCGGGGAGACCCGCGTCAGCTCCTCGATCAGGGCGGGCACGTACGACGTGCGGGTCACCTGCGCGGGTGCGCAGACGAAGGGCGCCCTCACCGTCGTAGAGAAGACGCCACCGAAGGCGCAACCGAAGATGCCATCGGAGACGCAACCGAAGGCGCAGCCGCATACGCAATCGGAGACGCAGCCGTCGGCCCCGCACCAGCCCACCGCCCCCGCCTCCTCACCGGTGGCCCCGGTCCAGGCGGGCGGCGGCGGTGCGGCCCGGCTCGGTGCCGAAGCCGAGGCGGATGCCGAGGCCGACGCGGCCGGGCCCGGCACGGGGCACGCGGTGACCGGGCTGGTGCTGGCGGGTGTCGCCGCGGTCGCCGTGGCGCTGCGCAGCGCCCGCCGGAGCCGCGGAACGGACTGACGGCGATGTCCGAGCGCTCCTCGAGTACCGGCCGCCTCACGATGGGGGTGGTCTGGGCGGTGCTGCTGCTCGCGCTGTGGCTGTGGGGGCGGGAGGTCACCGGCGTACGGCACGGGACAGCCACACCCACCACCGGCGACATGGCGGCGGTCGGCCGCCCGCCGGACGCCGAACTGCCGCCCGCCGCCCGGCCGTTGAAGGCCGCGCTGCCACAGCGCATCGACATCCCCGACCTGGGCGTGCAGGCACCCGTCGTGGCCCGCGGGCTCGACGCGCACGGCGCCGTCGACGCGCCGCCCCTCGACCAGCCCGGAGTGGTCGGCTGGTACGCGGGCGGAGCGAAACCCGGCGCCGCGGGCACCGCGCTCATGGTGGGACACGCCGACACCGAGACCCGCCCCGCCGTCTTCCACAAGATCAGCTCCCTGCAGCCCGGCGCGAAGGTCCGCGTCGCCCGCGACGACGGCAAGATCGCCGAGTTCACCGTCGACGACATCCAGGTAGTGACCCGCGACCTCTTCGACGCCCACCAGGCCTACGGCCCCCGCCATTCCGGCCGCCCCGAACTCCGCCTGATCACCTGCGGTGGCACCTTCGACCGACAGAGCCGCAGCTATACAGCAAACGTGATCGTCTCGACGTACCTCACCGGAACGCCCCGTTAGGGGCGCGGGGCTGTATCGATATGCGGCTCCGCCGCGCGGGCGCGACGGTCCCCGCGGCCTCCCCTCGCAACTCGGCGTCATCCGCGACCCGTTCGAGGACAGCGCTTGCGGCCAGCGTCTGGGCCAGCGCCAGCTCCGCCTCACCGGCACGCCCGTCGTGCTCGGGGAACGGGCGTCGGCGTGGGCGAGCCGGATGGACACCGGCGGCACCGGCTGCCCGGAGCTGTAGCTGTCCAGGCAGGGCCCGCCGCCTCCACCAGAGCCTGAGCGAGCTGGATCTCCCGGCCGGTGTGACGCATGCCCGCGCACTCCCCTTCGCGTGCCCCCGCGCCCTCCGCTCGGGCGCGCGCCTACCCAGACCATCGGGGCTGTAACAGCTCTCCGACAAGGCTCGAGCGGCCTCGTGGGCGCAGCGTGACGTATGTCAGGATTGAGCCTCGAACGGTGCACCCAAGGGGGGTTGGATGTACAGCAAGAGGGGGGTGAGGTCTTTGTCGGCCGGAACGCGGGCGTCCGCAGTGGTGCTGGGGGCGGCGCTGCTGATCGCGGGGTGCTCATCCGGGGACGGGGACGGGGACGGTGGGGAGGAGACCGGCGACGCCGGTGCGAAGATCTCCCAACAGCCCAAGGAAACCGACCCGTTCTGGGTCAACCCGGAGGGGAACGCGGCCGAGCAGGTCGCGACGTACGAGAAGGCCGGCAAGCAGGACGAAGCCGCGCAGATCCGCAAGATAGCTCAGCAGCCGACGGGCGAGTGGATCACTCCGGAGAGCGCCGAGCAGGAGGCACGCGGCTTCACCGAGGCCGCCGAGAAGGCCGACCGGGACGCGCTGCTCGTCGTCTACAACATTCCGCACCGCGACTGCGGCCAGTTCTCCGGCGGCGGCGCCGCGGACGGCAACGCGTACCGGGAGTTCATCGACCAGGTCGCCAAGGGCATCGGCGACCGCTCCGCGACGGTGATCCTCGAACCGGACGCGATCCTGCACCTGGTCGACGGCTGCACCCAGGACGAGTTCCACGAGGAGCGCTACGACCTCCTCAAGGGCGCCGTCGAGAAGCTCAAGGCCAACAAGAACACCAAGGTCTACCTGGACGCGGGCAACGCCGGCTGGGGCCACCCCAACCAGATCTTCGAGCCCCTCCAGTGGGCGGGTATCGACAAGGCCGACGGCTTCTCCGTCAACGTCTCGAACTTCTACACCACCGAGGACTCCGTCGCCTACGGCAAGGAGCTCTCCGCGAAGGTCGGCAACAAGCCCTTCATCATCGACACCAGCCGCAACGGCAACGGCCCCTACACCGAGGGCAACCCCGACGAACGCTGGTGCAACCCACCCGGCCGTGCCCTCGGCGAAACCCCGACCACCAAGACGGCGGACCCCCTGGTCGACGCCTACGTCTGGGCCAAGCGCCCCGGCGAATCGGACGGCGAGTGCAAGGGCGGCCCGAAGGCGGGCGAGTGGTGGCCGGAGTACGCGCTGAGCTTGGCCAAGGCCAGCGAGTGACCGTATGACTCGGGGCGCCTTCCACAGAAGAGGGCGCCCCGAGTCATATGGCGGTTACGGCACTCGAACCCACTGCGCCTTACTGGGCGTCCCCTGGTCATCCGTGACGAACAGCATGTACCACCCCGACTGCACCAGATTCCTGTTCTTCGGCACAGTCACCGTGATCTTGCCCCCGGACACCTTGTGGTCCAGCGCGATGGACCGCTGGTCGACGTCCGTGACGTGCGTCGACGCGCTGGGCCGGATCAGCCGCACCTTCTTGACCGTCGACGCATGCTGCGAGGTGAACGTCCCCGTCCCGCCGCGCTCGATCGTCTGCGGACCGCCGGACAGCGACGGCTGTGCGTCCTGGTACAGATACGGCGGCGTGTAGATCTCGATCCGCTGCTCGAACTTGCCCGGCTTGGTGTTGGCCTTGTCGCCGTACAGCGAGTCGGAGCCGAAGAACATCACCCGGCCGTCGGGCAGCAGAATCGAGCCGGAGTGGTAGTTCCGGCCCACCAGCGGGTCGGCGACGCGCCGCATCTCGCCGGTCTCGGCGTCGTACATCCGCGCCTGGAGGATGTTGGAGTCGCTGCGCCCTCGGTAGTCCTCGGAGCCGCCGGAGATCAGCACGGTGTCGTCCGGCAGCACGGACGCCTGCGGATACCGTGTGCCCTTCCCGAGTGAAGGCCCGTCCGTGAACGCGGGGTTCGCGTCCTTCAGATCGATCAGCCGGGTCTTCTCGCTCGACAGCTTGGACTCACCGACTCCGCCGCCGCCGATCACCATGTACTTCTCGTCCTGCGCCGGCGGCAGCAGCACGGTGCCCGCAGTCTCCAGCATGTTCGCGTCGCTCAGCCCGGGCACCTTGGTGAACTTGTTGGTGTCCAGGTCCCAGATTCCGGGGTCACGCCCCACGTCGTCCGGCCCGTATCCCGCGTTCGCGCCCGAGTAGAAGATCTCGCCGCTCTGCATCAGGAACAGCGCCGGATACGTCGGGAACTGCCGAATCCTCTTCGTGTACGTCCACTTCTTGGTCGCCGGGTCGAAGATCTCGTTCTTGCCCGGGACCAGCTGGCCGATGTCGTCGAGGCCGGAGACGCTGAGGATCCTGCCGTCGCTCAGGGTGGTGAGCGTCGGGTACCAGCGGGCCTCCTTCATGGGGTCGACCTTGATGTACTTCTCGGCGACCGGGTCGAACTCGAAGGCGTCCCGGATGCCCTGGAAGTCCTTCTTGTCGAGCGCGAGCTTCTGCGCGATGCCGTAGGTGTTGCGGGCGTCGGCGCCGCTCAGGCCCTGGACGCGGTAGTTGTCCTGGGTGCCCGTCTCGTACTTGGCGCCCTTGCGCTGCGCCTCGACGTAGATACGGCCGAGACCGGGGTCGTTGCGCAGGAACTTGCCGGTCGCCTCGTCGAAGACCTTCTTCGCGCGCGGCACGAGCACCGGGTCCTTGGAGACGAACGTCTTGCCGTTCTCCTTGCCGGTGAACTTGGTGCCCGCGGGCAGGGTGATCGGCTTGTCCGGGTTCTCGTTGTGGACGATCATCAGGCCGCCGGCCTTGGTGACGTCACCCTTGAGCTTCTCGTACCGCTTGGTGCCGCCCGCGATCAGCAGATTGCCGTTGGCGAGCTGGGTGTGGCCCGTGCAGAACAGGTCGTTGGGCGTCGGCACCTTCTTGATGGTGCCCTTGACGGGATCCCAGATCCGGGTGTCGAACTTCTTCGCGTCGAAGTTGTCCTGGTTGTTGCCCGACCCGGCGACGAGCAGCACCTTGCCGGTGCGCAGCAGCGCCGCGTGGATGGTGTTCTGCCGGTACTTCTCAGGGAACTCGACGATCTCCCAGTGGCCGTTGTCGGCTTTGTACTCGGGTCTGTTGATCTGGTACTCGTGATATTTCTCGGTCCCGACGCGGTAGAGCCACGGCCCGTTCATCCCGGCCAGCGCGAGAACCACCGCCGTGCCGATCGCGAGTCGACGGACACGGCGGCGGCCGGCCTGGTCTTTCATTCCTTACGTCCCCCAAGTCCACCAAGGGCGATCTGCATGGTCTGGTCGTTGCCGTCGCCCCCCTGCTGCTGTGAGGCGGCCCAACTCGGCTTCTGCTGCGGGGCGTGCGGCGCCGGCAGTGGCTGCGGACGGTGCTGGTGCGGGGGCTGGTGCGGCACGACCCCGCCCGCGTCCTGCGGCTCGGGCCGGTCGGGCGCGGCGGGCTTCTTCTTCTCCTGCCGCACCATGTGGCGCCAGGCGAAGATGGGCGTGGCGGTGATCAGCAGGGCGAAGCAGGCCCAGATGATCATCGCGGGGTGGGAGTGGCCGTACACGAAGCCCGCGGTGATCGAGCCGGCGAAGATCAGGATGAAGTACCAGTGGTACCGGAAGGTCCCGAACCAGCGGTCCGGGCTGGCCGAGTCGCCCTTGGGCGTGACCACGAACTTGCTCTTCTTGCGGAGTACCGAGTCGATCAGCGCCTTCGCGTAGAGCGGCGCCGACAGCGCGGACATCACCATGCCGGCCACACCGCCGGAGCCCTCCGGCTCGTGCGGCGAGACGTTGTGGCGGCGGTTCCAGACGTAGAGGCCGATCTGCAGGGCGGAGGCGTTGCCGTAGAGCATCAGCCAGATCGTCGGGTCGATGTTCACACCCGAGGCGCCCAGGCCCAGGAACAGGGCACAACTGATCGCCGCGAGGATCCAGTTCAGGGCCGACATCGGGTAAAAGATGATCATCATCGTGTAGTTGAAGAGCTTGCTCGGCGGCAGCGAGTAGAAGCCCTTCCAGTACTGCTTGAGGATCGTCTCGTACGTCCCGCGCGACCAGCGCATCTGCTGGGTGAAGAAGTCCGTCCAGGCGCTCGGGCCCTCACCGACCGCCAGCACGTCCGGCGTGTAGACCGAGCGCCACTTCCTGCCCGTGACGGGGTTCTTGTGCCGGTGGATCTCGAAGCCGGTCGCCATGTCCTCGGTGATCGAGTCGTACAGCCCGCCGATCTGCTTCAGCGCCCTGATGCGTACGGCGTTGGAGGTGCCCACGAACATCGGCGAGCCGTAGCGGTTGCCGGCGCGCTGGATCAGGGCGTGGAAGAGGAACTGCTGGGACTCGGCTGCCTTGGTGACGAAGTTGTCGTAGTTGCCGTAGACCTGCGGGCCGATGACGAAGCCGACGTCCGGGTCGCGGAAGAAGCCGAGCATCCGCTCCAGGTAGTTGGGCAGCGGCACATGGTCGGTGTCGACGGAGGCGAAGAAGTCGTAGTGGTCGCCGTGCGCGTCCAGCCAGGCGTTGTAGTTGCCGTGCTTGGTCTTGGCGCGGTGCGGGCCCTTGGCCTGGTTCCACTTGGCGACGCCCTTGCGGCTGAAGTGGTGCACGCCGAGCCGGGCGCAGACCTCCTTGACCGCCGGGTCGTCGCCCTCGTCGAGCAGCCAGACATGCAGCAGGCCCCGGTGGCGCAGCTTGACGGCCGCCTCCAGGGTCTTGGTCACCATCTCCAGCGGCTCCTTGCCGGGCACGAAGGAGGTCAGGAAGGCGACTCTCGTGCCGGTCTCGGGCACCACCGGGACCGGGTCGCGGGCGACCAGCGTGGCGTGCGCGTTCGACAGCACGTTCATGCAGCGGAAGAACTCGATCAGGCCGATCGAGACGAGCATCACCATGTCGAGGGCCGGCAGGAAGTCGTACGCCGGGTAGTCGCGCTCGGTCCAGTGCACGGGCTGGAGCAGCCAGGCGAGCAGCACGATCGAGAGCAGCGGCGCGGCGGCCAGCATCAGGGCCACTCTGAGCCGGTGCGGCTCCTGTGAGATCAAGGAGCGGTACTGCACTCTGTAGGGCTTGTTCGGATCGGGTTGTGTGAGGGGACCCGCCAGTCGGCTGTAGTGCTCGTAGTCGTACTTCGGCAGCGTCTTCTTGATCCGGCGGAACGCGCCGGTCCGATGCGATGGCACCCTGAGCTGGGTCGTCTGTGACGGGTCGTAGTTCTGCCGGGCGCCCGTCGGCGTCGACGTCATGAGTCATCCCCCCACACGCGGATCAGCGCGTGTCTGTCGGTTCCTTACACCTGCGCAGGTCCCCCTCGACCTTCACAGGCGGATCAGTGATGGACCGCTGTCACCACATCGTCCACACCACTAGACATGAAACAGCGACCTTCCGGTTGCATGATGCCCCCCTCGGCATCGCCTCATGAGCGGGGCCCCCTCTCCCCGAGACAAACCGGCAACCGGCTCCTTGCCCCCCAAGTGCCGCGAATCCGCAGCATCTTGAAAAAACAGAGTTCTACGGCGTTCAGCATGATCGCAAGATGCGAAACGCGGTGTTTACCGGTCATACGCGTTCATTGTGGCAGCTGTGGGGGTCTTGTGGACCCGGTGTGGGTGAGTGGCGGGCACGACTGTTCGACGGTGGGGTGCGGGCAAGCAGAAGGCCCCCCGCCGGAGCGAGGGGCCTAGCTGTCGGTGCGCCGCCAGGGACTCGAACCCCGGACCCGCTGATTAAGAGTCAGCTGCTCTAACCAACTGAGCTAGCGGCGCCTGCTGACCTGCACAACCTTACCCGACCCCGGAGAGTGCTCCGGACCACGGGCGCCCCGCCGGCCGGGGCCCGCCCTGGCCGCCGTACATCATTCGGACCGTCAACATGCGCGTCCGGAACACAGTTGTGAAACTGATCAACATGCACAGACGTGGACATTTCCAGCTGGAGTGTGAGGGGAATCGAATGCCGACTCCGGCATTCGAGGAAGTCGATCCCGCGAGCGACTGCGACTGCCCGGGATGTGTTCACTGGCGGCGGGTCCTGCCGCATTCCGCGACCGGCCACGGAAGCTGTCACCCGGCGGCCCGGCGGGTGCTGGTCGTCGCCGCCGCGGCGCTCGCCGCAGGGCAGGCGGCACCGGCGCTCGCCGCCCCGCACGCAGCCCAGCGGCCGGACATCCCCCCAGATGACGAGCCCGCGAGCCCACAGGGCGGCCAGGCCCCGCTGCACGGTCCGGCCGGCCTGCCGACCAAGCCCGCGCCCGGGACCAAGGTGCCCACGACCACCCGGGCGGAGATCATCAGGCGGGCCAAGAAATGGGTCGAGGCGAAGGTGCCGTACAACATGAGCCGGTTCTGGTCCGACGGATACCGGCAGGACTGCTCGGGCTTCGTCTCGATGGCCTGGAAGCTGCCCGGAAACGAATGGACGGGCAGCCTCGGCCAGTACGGGGTGCGGGTGTCCAAGGACGATCTGCTGCCCGGCGACATTCTGCTGTTCCACAATCCGGAGAACCCGCAGAACGGCTCACACGTCGTCATCTTCGGCGGCTGGACCGACTACACGCACACCTCCTACATCGCCTACGAGTCCACCCGCCCGCACGCCCGCAAGCAGGCCACCCCCTACGCCTACTGGACCCACTCCGACCGCTATCTCGCCTACCGCTACAAGGGGCTCGCGGCAGGCACGGCGGGCGCGGCGGGCGCGGCGGGCGCGAAGTCGAGCGCGCCCGCCGCGCAGCCGTACCCGGGAGCGGCCTACTTCGGTCCCGGCGCCAACAACAAGTACGTCGCCGAGCTGGGCCGGATGCTCGTCGCTCGCGGCGCCGGCCAGTTCTACGCCTCGGGTCCGGGCCCCCGCTGGACGGACGCCGACCGCAGGGCGACCCAGGCCTTCCAGCGCGCCCAGGGCTGGACCGGCGACGACGCGGACGGGCTGCCCGGGCCGCGGACCTGGACGCTGCTGGTCGCCGGCGAGGGCAAGGACATCACCACGGGGGCTGCCGCACCGGCCGCCCCCGCCTCGCACGGGGTGCCCGGCTATCCGGGGCGGGCGATGTTCCGTCCGGGCGCGGACAACGAGTACGTCACACAGCTCCGCCGGCAGCTGGTGAAGAAGGGGTTCGGCAACCACTACACGACCGGTCCGGGTCCGCGCTGGAGCGAGGCGGACCGGCGCGGCGTCGAGGCCTTCCAGCGCTCCCAGGGCTGGCGGGGCGGCGCGGCCGACGGCTATCCGGGGCCGGAGACCTGGCGGCGGCTGTTCGCGTGACGCGAGGCCGCGCATCCCACCGTTCTGAGCATCTGACGCATCTGACGCATCTGGCGCGGAGGCTGGAGGCACCCGATGACCACGACCACTTCCCACACGCCCGAGTCCGACGGCCCGGCAGAGAGTGCGCCCCGGCCCGCCCGGCTGATCCAGAACGAGGCGACCACCGAGATCCCCGTCCATCTGCTGTTCCGCGACGACCCCAACCCGGTCTCCGTCCCCCTCAAGCCCGCCGTCGTCGGCCGTCGTCACGGGACGGGAGAGCAGCCGCGGCTGCGCCGCCCTGTCCCGGCGAAGGCCCGCCCGGTGCCGGAGGTGGATCCCGCCCTGGCCGAGCGCCCGGCACGGGTGCTGCCCGGTGTGGTGGGAGTGCTCGCCGGGGGGACCGGGGTGGCCGGAACTCTCCTCACCTCTTGGTGGGCGGGCGCGTTGCCGGCCCCAGTCGTTGCCGAGCTGGGTCTGCCGGTGACCGGCGGGGCCGGGCTCGGGCCCGTGCAGTGGGCGGCGTACGCCGGCGCCGTTTCCTTGGGTCTGTTCGGGTTCGGCGGGCTGGCCCGGGGGCGGACCGGGCGAGCGTGGGTGCTCGGGCTGTTCGGGCGCTACCGGGGGACCGTGCGGCGGACCGGCCTGATGTGGGTCAACCCGCTGCTGCTGCGCCGCCGGGTCGACGTACGGCTGCGGCACTGGCGCAGCGAGCCGATGCCCGCGGCCGAGGGCAGCGGGGTCGCGCTGCGGGTCGTCGTCCTCGTGGTGTGGCGGGTGCGCGACACCGCGCGGGCCACGCTGGGCGTCGAGGACCACGAGACCTATCTGCGCGAGTGCGTGGAGGCGGCGCTCGCCCGGGTGCCGGTGGAGATGCCGGGCGGCGTGCGGCCGTCGATGGACGTGGCCACCGACGCGCTGACCCGGCTGGTCGCGGCGGACGCGACGCCGGTCGGCCTTGAGGTGTTCTCGGTGCGGCCGGTGCGTGTCGAGTACGCCCCCGAAGTCGCCGCCGCCATGCACCGCCGCCGGATCGCCGCGCTGGACGCCCAGCACCGGGCGAGCGTGCTGACGTCGGTCGTGGACTCGGTGGAGGACACGGTGACGCGGCTGACCATGCGGGGGCTGGTGGAGCTCGACGACTACGAACGCAAGGTGCTCGTCAAGGACTTGACGGTGGCGTTCTGTTCGGGGCGCGGAGAAGCAGGACCCTGAATGAGTTCCTCGATTGGTATGGACACGTCTTTGATATGGACACAGCCAAGTAGCCGCAATAATCTGAAACTTGGTCTAGACCTGCAAGCTCACTGAACTTCCCCCACGTTCTCCAGGAGCGGCAGCATGCGCACCAAGACCACGTTGTCCGCCGTCGCCGTGGGCCTCGCCACGACCGGAGCCCTTGTGCTCTCCTCCGGCGGCGCCAGCGGCCACGGCTACACCGACCTCCCCATCAGCAGGCAGAAGCTCTGCCAGAACGGCACCGTCACCAACTGCGGCTCCATCCAGTGGGAGCCGCAGAGCGTCGAGGGCCCGAAGGGCTTCCCGGCGTCCGGCCCGGCGGACGGGCAGATATGCAACGCGGGCCAGGGCCAGTTCGCCCAGCTCAGCGCAGCGAAGACGCCGTCAGGCGCCAACTGGCCGACCACCAAGGTGACGGGCGGTCAGAGCTACACGTTCCGCTGGCAGTTCACCGCCATGCACGCCACGACCGACTTCAAGTACTACGTCACCAAGCCGGGCTGGAACCAGAACCACAACCTGGCCCGCTCGGACCTCAACCTCACCCCGTTCTTCACCGTCCCCTACAACGGCCAGCGCCCGCCGCAGACCCTCTCCCACAGCGGCACGCTGCCCTCCGGCCTGAGCGGTCACCACGTCATCCTCGCCGTGTGGACCATCGCGGACACGGGCAACGCGTTCTACGCCTGCTCCGACGTCAGGTTCTGAGCATCCCTTGAGTCCGTGCGCCACCCCCCGCGGGTAGGTTTCCCGCACGCCGATCAAGACCGTTCCGGCGTGCGGGAAGCCGTACCTGACCTCGGGGGACCTCATGGAAGCGCTGTTCTACGTCATACCGTTGTTCATGATCGGCCTTGCGGGCTACGCCGCGACGAGGCTGATGCGGCGCGCCCGCGACATCCGCAACGCCTGGAACAACGGGCTCACGGCCGAGGCGCGGTGTCTGCGAGCGTTCACGACGACGAGCAATGACTCCACGACGCAGCACCACGTCTACGAGTTCACCACGCACGACGGGCGTTACATCCGGTTCGAGGAGGCGTACGGACCGGCGATGACCGTGGAAGGTGACATCGTCACCGTGCACTACCTGGCGGAACGCCCCGAGCGCGCCACGGCCCACGCCCCGTCTCCCGGAGTGCTCGCGGCGGGCTCGGGCTGTGCGCTGCTGTTCCTCGGCGTCTTCATCGCCTTCTGCATCGCGTTCATGCTCATCGCCCACACGCTCTTCTCGGTGCTGGACGGCTTCGGGTTCCAGGTCCCTGGGGCTCTCCTGGGGCTCCACATCTGACGGTACGTCAATTACCGTACGTGCCCATGGAATCCAGTGCACGCACGGTCGCGGAACTCGTCGCCGCGCGGTGGGGCGACCACCGCCCGGGGCTGTGGTGCGAGGAACGGACGCTCACCCACCACGAGATGGCGGCCGGAGCAGCGGCCCGTGCCGCGCTGCTGGCCGATCTGCTGCCGCCGGGCGCCGAGCCGCACATCGGGGTGCTGCTCGACAACACCCCGGAATACCCGCTGTGGTTGGGCGCCGCCGCCCTCGCCGGCGCGGCCGTCGCCGGGATCAACCCCACCCGCCGCGGCCCCGAACTCGCCCGCGACATCCTGCACACCGACTGCCGGATCGTCCTCACCGACCGCACCCGCCTCCCGCTCCTCACCGGCCTCGACCTGCCCGGCGTACGCCTGCTGTCCACCGACACCCAGGAGTACGACGACCTGCTCGCGCCCTACGCCGACGCCCGCCCGGACGCCACCCGGGCCACCCCGTCCCACCGTCTCCTGCTGTACTTCACCTCCGGCTCGACCGGCGCCCCCAAGGCCGCCCTCTGCACACAGGGCCGCCTTGCCGCCGCCGGGCACTCCCTCGCCGGCCACTTCGGGGTGGGCCGGGACGACGTGCACTACATCTGCATGCCGATGTTCCACGGCAACGCGGTGATCGCCGACTGGGCGCCCGCGCTGGCGGCCGGGGCGGGGGTGGCGCTGCGGCGGCGGTTCTCGGCGTCGGGGTTCCTGACGGACGTACGGCGATACGGGGCGACGTACTTCACGTACGTCGGGCGGGCCGTGCAGTACATCCTCGCCACCGAGGAACGGACCGACGACCGCGACAATCCGCTGCGGCTCGGCTTCGGCACGGAGGCGGGGGCGGTGGACGCGGCGGCGTTCGAGCGGCGGTTCGGGGTGCGGCTGGTGGAGGGATACGGGTCGTCGGAGGGCGGGGCGGCGGTGCAGTGGACGCCGGGGACGCCGGCGGGGGCGGTCGGGCCCGCGACGCCCGGGCTGGTCGTACTCGATCCGGAGACGGGACAGGAGTGCCCGGCGGCTCTCTTCGACTCCACGGGGCGGCTGCTCAACGGGGAGGAGGCGCTCGGCGAGCTGGTGAACCGGGGGCCGAATCCCTTCGAGGGCTACTGGCGCAACCCGGAGGCGGACGCGGCACGGCTGCGGGACGGCGCGTACTGGACCGGTGACCTCTTCTGCCGGGACGCCGACGGGTTCCTGTACTTCGCCGGGCGCGCGGACGACCGGATCCGCGTCGACAGCGAGAATCTCGCCGCCGCGATGATCGAGAACATCCTGGCCCGGTACGAGGGTGCCGATGCCGTCGCCGTGTACGCGGTGCCGGATCCGGTGACCGGGGACCAGGTGATGGCGGCGGTCTCCGGGGCCTTCGAGCCTGACGGCTTCGTGCGCTTTTTGGCAGCTCAGCCCGACCTCGGGACCAAGATGGCGCCCCGGTTCGTGCGGGTGGTGGAGCGGATGCCGGTCACGGCGACGAACAAGATCCACCGGGCGCAGCTGCGGAAGGAGGGGGTCCGCTGCGCCGATCCCGTGTGGTGGCGGCCGGCGGGGGAGGACATGTACCGGAGGCTGACGCACGCGGACATCGAAGAAGGGCCCCTCGCTCCCACGAGAGGCCCAGCTTCAGGGGGTGTGGGTGGCGGAGCCCCCACAACGCGCGGGGCAGCCGCGCAGTAACGACGATGGCGAGGCCGGTTCGCGCTTTCCGCGAACACTCCTCGCCATCGACATCGTGCGCCGCCAGGGACTCGAACCCCGGACTCGCTGATGCTGCATCTCCCGGGGGCTGTGACATCAGCGGCTCCGCCGCGTGCCCCCGGACCCCCAGCAGAGGCCGCAGGCCCCCCGCTGTGCGAGAGGCCTGCGTTTGTGCGCCGCCAGGGACTCGAACCCCGGACCCGCTGATTAAGAGTCAGCTGCTCTAACCAACTGAGCTAGCGGCGCATGACCCTCGCCGACCACGCGTTATGTGCTTCGCGCGGCGGCGGCACAGAAAATATTACCCGGTCCTCAGGGGTGCTCCTGACCAATGCCGGGTGACGCTCAGATGGCCAGCGAGAGCAGCACCGGGGCGGCATTGCGGTTCAGCGCGTCGGCCGCCTGCTTGAGCCGGTGCGCGTGCTCGACCGGGAGGGAGAGGGCGAGGCAGCCCACCGAGGCGCCGGCCGTGATCGGGACGGCGGCGCAGACCGTGCCGATCGCGTACTCCTGGAGGTCGAGGTGGGGCACGGTCGGCGGCTGGGCCTCCAGGCGGGAGAGCAGCAGCTTGTCGCTGGTGATGGTGCGCGAGGTGAGCCGGGCCATCTTGTGCCGGGAGAGATGGTCCCGGCGGCCGTTGTGGTCGAGCTGGCCGAGCAGGCTCTTGCCGATCGCGGTGGCGTGGGCGGAGTAGCGGAAGTCCACCCACTCGTTGACCGCGGGGGTGGTGGGGCCGTCGGCGTACTGCGTGACGTTGATCTCGCCGTCGACGTACCGGCTGATGTAGACGGCGGCGCCCACCGAGTCGCGCAGCCGGTCGAGGGCGCCCTGGAGCTTCTCGCGCAGGGCCTCCTCGCGGCCGTGGGTGGAGGTGAGGCGGGTGAGGGCGGCGCCGGTGACATAGGCGTCGTCGGCGCCCTGCTCGACGTACCCCTCACGGCGCAGCATCCGCAGCAGCGCGGTCAGCCGCTCGGCGCCGAGGCCGGTGTGCCGGGCGAGCTCGGCGTCGGTGACTCCGGCGGAGTGCCGCGCCACCGTCTCCAGGACGCGCAGGGCGTCCTGGGCCGAGTGGTACGGCGCGGTCGGCTCGTTCATCAGCGCCACGGTTTCCCCCTGCGCTCGCTCTTGGCTCGCTCTTGGGCCGCAATCCGGTCAGCGGATCCTCTCCACGATAACCGGCAAGAGGCTTGTAGTGAGCGGTTGTTGACGAGATTCCGGCCCTCTCAGCAGGGGGACTGACACCCTGGCATATGCCATAGGCAAGAGCTCCCCGTTTGCGCTCCGGTACCCGCCCGCCTTCACCTCCTGTAATCACAGCACCGCGCTGAGGAACTCCCGCGTTCGGTCCTGCTCCGGGTCGCTGAAGATTTTCTCCGGCGGCCCGGCCTCGATGACCCGGCCGGAATCGAACATCAGGACCTGGTCCGAGATGTCCCGGGCGAAGTTCATCTCGTGGGTCACACAGAGCATCGTGATGTCCGTGGAACGGGCGATGTCCCGGAGGACGTCGAGGACACCGGCGACCAGCTCCGGGTCGAGCGCGGACGTCACCTCGTCGAGCAGCAGCACCTGCGGCCGCATCGCCAGCGCCCGCGCGATCGCGACGCGCTGCTGCTGGCCGCCGGAGAGCTGGGAGGGGTGCGCGTCGCACTTGTCGCTGAGCCCCACCAGGTCCAGCAGCCCGCGCGCCCGCTCCTCCGCCTCGTCCTTGGCCATGCCGAGCACGGTGACCGGGGCCTCGGTGATGTTCCTGAGGGCCGTCATGTTCGGGAACAGGTTGAACTGCTGGAAGACCATCCCGATCTTCTTGCGGACCTCGCGGATCTGCTTCTCCGGCGCGGGGAACAGCTGCTCCCCGTCCACGGTGATGGTGCCCTCGTCGGGCTTGGTCAGCGTCATCAGCAGCCGCAGGATCGTGGTCTTGCCGGAGCCGGACGGGCCGATCAGGGTGACGTGCTTGCCCGCGCTCACGGAGAAGTCGAGATGGTCGAGGACCGTGTTCTCGCCGAACCGCTTGGACACGTTCTCCAGGCGGATCAGCTCGGACGAGGAGGCGGGCACGTCGGTCGGGTTCTTTTCGGTGTCAACGGACAAGGCGTCGCTCCAGGGTGCGCAGCAGGACGGAGGCGAGATAGGAGATGAGGATGAAGGCCACGCCGATCACGGTCAGCGGCTCGGTGAAGCGGAAGGTCTGCTGGGAGAACAGCCGTGCCTCGCCCATCATGTCCAGCACGGTGATGGCCATCAGCATCGGCGTGTCCTTCAGCATCGCGATCACGTAGTTGCCGAGCGCCGGCACGACCCGGCGGATCGCCTGCGGCAGGATCACCACGGTCCACGTCCGCCTGAGCGGCAGGTTCAGCGCGGTCGCCGCCTCCCACTGGCCGACGGGCACCGCTTCGATACCGGCCCGGTAGACCTGCATCGTGTACGTCGAGTAGTGCAGGCCGATCGCGAAGACGCCGGTGGTCAGCGCGGAGAAGGTGATGTTCCACTCGGGCAGGACGTAGAAGAGGAAGAACAGCTGCACCAGCAGCGGGGTGTTGCGTACGAACTCCGTGACGACCCCGACGGGCCAGGTCACCCAGCGCGTGGGCACGCGCATCAGCAGCGCCCACACCAGGCCCAGCGCGAACGAGATCAGCGAGCCGAGTACCAGCGCCTGCAGGGTGACCAGCAGGCCGTCCCAGAAGTGCGGCATGAAGTCGGCGACCGCTCCCCAGTCCCAGTTCACGCGACACCACTCCCCTCAGGCACGCGCACCGCGGACACCTTCTTCTCCGGCTTCTTGCCGACCCCGGCCTTCAACTTCTTCTCCAGTCCGCGCATCACACGCGTCAGCAGGAAGGCGATCACGAAGTAGATCAGCAGGATGTACGTGTAGATCTCCGCGCTCTCCTGCAGGGCGAGCCGCACCAGGCTGCCGCTGAACGCCAGATCGCCCATGCCCATGATCGACACCAGCGCGGTGCCCTTGAGCAGCTCGATCAGCAGATTGGAGAACGGCGGGATCATCTCCGGCACCGCCTGCGGCAGCAGGATCAGCCGCATCCGCTGCCAGGGCGTGAAGCTGAGCGCGATCCCGCCCTCCTTCTGCGCCGGGTCGACGGCGGCCAGCGCGCCGCGCACGATCTCGGAGCCGTACGCCCCATAGGTCAGTCCGAGCGCCAGCGTGCCCGCCCACATCGGCACCAGCTGCCAGCCGAAGGCGGGCGGCAGCACGAAGTACACCCAGAAGATCATGACGAGCGCCGAGGTCCCGCGGAACACCTCGGTGTAGAAGCCCGCGAGGAAGCGGACGACCCGCAGCCGGTGGACGCGGGCGGTGCCGACGATGAACGACACGGCCGTCGCGAGCAGCGCGCTGAAGACGAGCAGCTGGATCGTGACCCAGAGGCCCTTGAGTACCAGTTCCCACAGTCCCGAGGTCATCCGCCGCACAGCTCCTTCGCGGTGAGGTCGGTCATCTCGGCCTTGGTGAAGCCGAAGGGCCGGAGGATGCGGAGCAGCTCTCCGCTCTTCTTGAGCTTCCGCAGTTCCACATTGAAGGCGTCGCGGAGGTTCGTCTCCGTCGGGCGGAACGCGAAGGCGCCCCCGTCGACATGCGGCTTCCCGCCGACGAGTGGCTTGAACGGCGCGGTCGCCTCGGCCTTGGCGGACTTCTTCACCACCTCACGGGTGGTGAGCGCGGTCCCGGCGAAGACGTCGACGCGCCCCGCCTCCACCGCGTTCAGCCCGGCGACCTGATCCTGGACGATCATGATGTCGCTCTCCTTGTACCCCGCCTCGACGGCGTACTGGATCTCCGCGTAACCGGTTCCGGTCGCGAACTTCGCCTTCTTCTCGACGACGTCCTTGTAGGTGTGCAGGCCTTTCGGATTCCCCTTGCGCACGATGAAGGCATCGAGCATCTGGTAGTCCGGATCGGCGAAGATCACCTCCGCGCAGCGCTCGGGATTGACGTACATCCCCGCCGCCACGACGTCGAACTGCTGCACCTTCAGCCCCGGAATGAGCGACCCGAACTCCGTCGGCACGGCCTGCACGCGGTCCACGCCGAGCCGTTTGAAGATCACTTTCGCCAACTCCGGTGCCTCACCGGTGAGTTCGCCGTTCGTGTCGATGTATCCGAAGGGGATCTCGCCCGCGATCCCGAGCCGTACGACACCCTGCGCCTTCAGCCGGTCGAGCAGATCACCGCCCTCCGTGGACGAGACCGCGGCCACGCGTGAGCAGCCCGCGGCGCCCAGCGCGCCGACCGCCGCCACCCCCGCGAGCAGCGACCGGCGCGTGGGCCCGGATATATATGAGCCATGTTCCAGTGATGGAGCCATGGCGGCGCGGCTACCCGACCTCATGCGAGTTATGCGGGCCGATTTGAGCCCCGTTCCTGGCCACGCCCTCTTGACCGGCGGGGCACCATGGACTGCATGGCTGATCGCTACATCGAGGTATCGCTGGTCAAGCGCGGAATCACCTGCCAGGCCCGGCTGCTCGACGACCGGGCACCGATCACCTGCGCCGCCGTCTGGGATTCCCTGCCGCTTTCCGGCGACGTCTACCACGCGAAATACGCACGCAACGAGATCTACGCCCTTTTCCCGCCCTTCGCTCCATCGGAACCGCCCCTGGAAAACCCGACAGTCACCCCCATTCCCGGCGATCTCTGCTATTTCTCCTTCGCGGGAGCGGAACTGGGCACGAAGGCGTACGGCTACGACCGCGAGGTCCGCGCCGGGACGACGCTGGTGGACCTCGCCCTCTTCTATGAGCGCAACAACCTGCTGCTCAACGGAGACGTGGGGTGGGTGCCGGGGATCGTGTGGGGGCAGGTGGTCGAGGGCCTCACGGAGATGGCGGAGGGCTGCAACGACCTGTGGCGGACGGGGGCGGCGGGGGAGACGCTGGCCTTCCGGAGGCTGTGAGGCGTCTACGACACGTACGACACGAAGTTCTTCCAGGCCTCGGGGGTGAGCCCGAGGCGGGGGCCTTCGGTGTGCTTGGAGTCACGGACGTGGATGGTGGCGGGGGTGATGGCGATCTCGACGCAGGAGTCGCCTTCGCTGCCGCTGCTGTAGCTGCTCTTGAACCACGCCAGCTCGGAGGCGTCCCCGGCCGAGGTGTTGCGGATCATGTTTCCCCCAGCAGTTGCTCGATGAAGGCCATCGACTCACGTGGCGTGAGCGCCTGAGCCCGGATGATGCCATAGCGCAGTTCAAGGATACGGAGCTGCCTGGGTTCGGACAGCGGTCGGCCGTTGGCCACCACCGGTGAGCGTCCCACCGCCGAGCCGTCCGCGAACTTCAGCACCTCGATCCTGCCGTCCACCCCGGCATGCTCCTCGCGATCCATCGGCATCACCTGAAGCTCGACGTTCCGCAACTGCCCCGTCTCCAGCAGATGTTCGAGCTGGCGACGCAACACCGCCCTTCCGCCGAGCGGACGACGAAGCGTCCACTCCTCCAGGACGAAGCTGAGTTCAGGCGCGGGATCCCGCTCGAAGACGGCCTTGCGGGCCACGCGCGCGGCGATGAACCGCTCCACCTCGTCCTCGGTGTACGCGGGGCGCCGCATCAGGAGAAGCCCGCGTGCGTACTCCGGTGTCTGCAGCAAGCCGTGGATGTTGAGGGGATCGTAGAGCTGAAGCTCGACCGCCTTGGCCTCCAGGTCCCCCAGCTCCCGAACCTTCTTCGGGTACCGGACCTTCTTGACGTCCTCCCACGTCGCAGCGATGAGCCCACCCGCCTGCAACACCTCGTCGGCCTCGTTCAGGTACTCCTGCCGGGGAATCCGCTTCCCGGCCTCGATCTTGTAGACCATGTCCTCGCCGTACCCGACCGCCGTCCCGAAGTCGGCGGCCCGCATTCCCACGGCTTCCCGCCGCAGCTTCAACTGCCGCCCGACGGTCGCGATGACCGCAACTCCCCACTCGTCGTCCGGGTCCACCTCCCAACCCGGCTCGTCCGCCTCGGTCTTGAGCCGTCCTGCTTCAGCTTCCACCGACATCCCGCACCCCTCCGCCGTACGACCGTGCCGCGACGCTCCCTACCCGTACGGTCGCTCTCGACAGCCCGGACACGACCGGACAACATCTGGACAGTCACCGTACGCATCGGCATCGTCACTGTTCACGGTATGCATGCGCGGCCACTCTGGGTGACGTGATCCAGGAAACCGCCGAACCCGCCACTCCCGTCCGTAACTTCAGCGTGCAGTTGTCCTCCACGCCACGCGGGGCCCGCCTCGCCCGCCTGCTCGCCACCGAGCAACTGCGCGCCTGGGGCCTGCCGTTGGACCCGGCACGCCAGATCGTGGCCGAACTCGCGACCAACGCGGCAACCCACGGTCGGGTCCAGGGCCGCGACTTCCGACTCCTGCTCTACGTCGTGGGCGACACCCTCCGCATCGAGGTCACGGATACACGTGGTGACCGCATGCCATGCACCCAACTTCCCGCTCCCGAGGCCGAGTCAGGGCGTGGACTGCTCCTCGTGGACGCGCTCGCCGACCGCTGGGGCTGCGCACCGGGACCGCCCCCGCGCAAGACCGTGTGGGCCGAAGTCGCCCTCCCACCGGACTGCAGGAACCCGTGCTCCGGTGCCACGGGCGGCCTTTCCCAAGAACCACGAGGGTGAAAGAACCCGACCAAACCCCACCCCTCCCTCCGGCCCACGAAGCAAACTCACCCAAGCGGGTGAACATCACCAACTCGGCTGGATTCGGGAGCCGTTGCCTGCCTTACGCTCGGCGCAACACAACCGCAGACATGCGACGGCCCCCGCCGGGACGGCAATCCCAGTGCGAGGGCCTGACCACCGAGGAAGATCGGACCTTCCTGATGGATACGCAAGACCCTAGCGTGCCCTCGCACGCCCAGTCCCGCCTTGCCGCCAACAACACCCGAACCGGCGGCGGCTTGGTCCACGACAACACCCGCCACACCACCCGCTTCACGGTGATCGGCAACCACCTCGCCCAGCACCCGGAGCTGTCAGGTCTCGCGATCGGCCTGGCCGTCTACGTCCAGTCCCTCCCCGCAGGCGCCCGTGTCGACATCAAGACCCTCGCCGCCCGCTTCCCCGAAGGCGCGACCCGTATCGCCGCCGCCCTGCGTGAGCTGGAGGCTCACGGCTACCTGCGCCGCGAACGTGAACGCATCCCCGGCGGTCGGATCGTCACCCGCACAGTCTCGTGCAACCAGCCCGGCCACCGCCGTACCGACCACGGTCCCGTACGGCCGACGCCCGCGTCCCCGGAGAAGCGAGCACGCGCACCCCGCAAGCCCCTCCCCGCCGTACCGCAGCCGTCCTGCCCAGCCCCCACCCTCGTCCAGACGGCCGTCGACCTCCTCTCCGACCTCCGCCGCCACGACCCCCGCCTCCTCCTCTCGGCCTGCGACACCGCTCACCTCGCCCCCGGCGTCGCCGCCTGGCTGGAACGCGACGTCACCCCCACCGCCGTACGCCACGCCCTGACCACCGACCTGCCACCCGAACCCTTGTGTCGCCCGGCCGCCCCCTCCTGGCCCACCGCCTCACCACACAACTGCCCTCACCACCCCGTTCGCGCCACCGCCGACCGTCCGCCACCCGCTCCAGACCTGCGACGGCTGCGACCGCGCCTTCCGCTCACCCACCCAAGGACTCTGCCGTGACTGCCGCACTCCCCTTGCCACTGCCGCCTGAGCCCGTTCCGTCCTGTTCCCCGCCCGCCGGGCGGATACTCTGGCCGGGGCACCCTCCGGAGGACACCATGAGCACTCAGGCCGACCACGGAAACGAACTGATCCCTCGTCCCGAGCTGACTCCTGATGCCCTGCGTGCAGCCCTTGCCGTCATTGCTCCAGGGCGCCTGGACGAGATGCAGGCCATGAAGGACGAGGCCTTCGCCAAGGCAGTCGAGTGGCAGTCTCTGAGCCCTGTCCAGAGCTGGGTCCTGATCTGGGCCAAGGAGATCGAGATCGCCCGTCGGCCGGACCTGTCCACTCGCTACGCCCAGGCGCAGAGCAATCTGGAACACGAGGATCCGGCCATCGCCTGGGAAGCACTTCGCGAGCTGAGCGCCGTTGTGGACGAGGCGATGAAGGCAGTTCGCGAGTGAGTTGGAAATGGGAGTACACCTTCGGAGCCGAAGAGGCCGCCCGTTCCCTTCCGTCAGCCTTCCTGGCCGCTGTCGAGCACGCGGCCGACGAACTGGTCAGGGCAGCTGAGGCTCTTCATGTCCACGGCCGAGCCCATGAGGGCCTCGACCCGAGGGGGGCCACATCATCGTCTCCGGCGGCTGGTTCATGTATCAGGTCGTCGTGCGCAGCGAGCGGGTCTACGTCGTCCAGATCACATACCCGGGCTTCTGAACCAGCCGAAGCGCTCCGTCCACCTCGACGATCCCCGTGCCCTGCGTGCCTACGCCCATCCGACCCGGATGAAGCTGGTCGGGCTGCTACGGGTCGAGGGCCCGTTCACGGCGACCCGCGCCGCGGAACTCACCGGCGAGTCCGTCGCCAGTTGCTCTTACCACCTGCGCATGCTCGCCAAGTACGGCCTGGTTGAGGAAGCCGAGGGCGGCCAGGGTCGGGAGAAGCCCTGGCGGGCCACGGCCCGCTACACCGACTGGCGGCACGTCGACAGCGAGGCGGCGGAGGCTCTCAGTGCGGCCGTGGCAGAGCGGTACTTCGAGCTGATGACGCATGCGATCGAGAGCCGGCGGCTGCTACCGCGCGAGTGGCGCGAGGCGGAGCAGTTCGGCGACGACATCGTCTACCTGACCGCGGCCGAACTCGCCGAGTTGGGGGAGCGGTTCTCGGCGCTGCTGGAGTCCTACGGCGCGCGGATCGACGACCCTGCACAGCGCCCGGCCGGGGCGGAACCGGTGAACGTGCTGCGCATCGCGTTCCGCATCCGCCGGGGAGAGACGGCGTCATGAACCACCACCCGGACATCCACCACTACATCCACGCCGCTCGCGCCGCCGATCCGCGTGCACAGGCCCGCGCCTGGGAGCTGCGCCGGACCGTCGGCTCCGACCGTTCGGACCAGAGCGTCATGCCTGCCAGGGCCCGCCTCGGGTGGCTGCTGATCGAGGTCGGCCTGCGGCTCGTACGCCCGCCGACGTTGCCGCGCCCGGCAAAGGGCTGACGGTCCCAACTCCCACTACACGCCCGCCCGCAAAACTCCCGCCCCCATCAACGATGGGGAAGACTCGGACCGCCCGACACACGTTCTGCGCTCAGAGGTGGGTACCACTCCCGCCCGCCTCGGCCTCATACAACGCATGCGCCGCCCGCAGCACCACATCGTCCCGGTGCCGCGCCCCCACGATCTGCATCCCGATCGGCAGCCCCTCCGCGTCCGTCCCCACCGGCACCGTCGCCGCCGGCTGCTGGGTCATGTTGAACGGGTAGGTGAACGGCGTCCACCCCGTCCACCGCCGGTGCCCCGACCCCTTCGGTACCTCGGCGCCCGCCTCGAACGCGGTGATCGGCAGGGTCGGCGTGACCAGCAGGTCGTACGACTCGTGGAACTGCCCCATCCGGCGCCCGAGTTCCATGCGGACGTCGACCGCGGCCAGATAGTCCAGCGCGCTGTAGCGGGAGCCGAGCGCGCAGATCTCCCGGAGTCCCGGATCGAGCAACTCCCGCTGGTGCGGCCCGAAGTGCTGGGTCACCCGGGCCGCGCCGCTGAACCACAGGGTGTGGAAGGCGTCCACCGGGTCGGTGAAGTCGGGGTCGGTCTCCTCGACGTATGCGCCGAGCCCGGCCAGGCGTTCCACGGCCCGCCGTACGGCCGCGGCGACCGCGGGACGGACCGCCACCTGACCGCCCAGCACGGGCGAATACGCGACCCGCAGCCCGCGGACGCCGCCCGCGAGGGCCTGGACGAAGGAGGCCGTCGGTGCGAGCGCGGACCAGTCCCGGGCGTCAGGACCGCCGATCACGTCCATCAGCAGCGCCGCGTCCGCCGCGTCCCGCGTCATCGGCCCGACGTGCGCCAGCGTCCCGAAGGCGCTCGCCGGATACAGCGCCACCCGCCCGTACGTCGGCTTCAGCGCGAAGATCCCGCAGAAGGCGGCCGGGATACGGACACTGCCGCCGCCGTCCGTGCCGAGGGACAACGGCCCCGCGCCCAGCGCCACGGCAGCTGCGCTTCCGCCGCTCGAACCGCCCGCGGTGCGTGAGGTGTCGTGCGGATTGCGGGTCACCCCGGACAGGGGTGAGTCCGTGACGCCCTTCCAGCCGAACTCGGGCGTCGTGGTCTTCCCGAGGAACACGGCACCGTGCTCGCGCAGCCGGGCGACGGAGGGGGCGTCCTCGTCCCAACGGCCGTTCGGGTCAATGGCCTTGGAGCCCTTGAGCGTCGGCCCGCCCCGCATCAGCAGGATGTCCTTCACCGTCACCGGCACGCCGTCCACCAGCCCGGCCGGCTCCCCGCGCCGCCATCGTTCCGCCGACGCGGCGGCCAGCGCGAGCGCGTCCTCGGGGTCGAGGCGTACGAACGCGTTGACGACCGGCTGCATCTGCTCGGCCCGCTCCAGGGCCGCGCGGGTCGCCTCGACGGGGCTGAATTCGCCCTTGCGGTAGCCGTTGACGAGTTGTACGGCGGTCAGCTCGGTGAGCTCCGACATGCAGCACCCTCCAGGGACGTCAGCGTCCGGGCACGTACCCGCGCTTCTTGTCGACCACGTTCAGCAGTGATCTGCCCGCCTCCCAGCGTTCGTACAACTCCAAGAACTGCCGGCCGAGTTCGTCCCGCCAGCCGATCGTGTCGCCGCTCATGTGCGGGGACACGATCAGGCCGGGCAACTGCCACAACGGGCTGTCGGGGGTGAGGGGCTCGTGCTCGAAGACATCCAGGGCGGCGCCCGCGATCCACCGCTTCGACAGCGCCTCGGCGAGCGCGTCCTCGACGACCAGCTGGCCGCGGCCCACGTTGATGAAGCGGGCGGAGGGCTGCATCATGCCGAAGCGGCGGGCGTCGAACATGCCGTGCGTCTGCTCGGTGAGCGGCGCGGCGGCGATCACCCAGTCGGCGCGGGCCATCAGCCGGTCGAGGTCTTCGGGACCGTGGACGCCGGTGCGCGGGGTGCGCCCGACGAGCGCCGTCGTCACCTCGAGGGCCTTGAGGGTACGGGCGATCGTCCGCCCGATCGGGCCCGTGCCGACGACGCACGCGCGCGTGCCCGCGACCCGCTGCGACTCGCGGTGGCGCCACTCCCGGGCGCGCTGGAGTTCCCACGTCCGCGGCAGATCCTTGGCCATCGCGAGGACGAGCGCGGCGACGTACTCGGCGATGGGCTGGTCGAAGACGCCGCGCGCATTGGTCACCACCGTGTCGGAGTCGGCCAGCTCCGGGCACATCAGATGGTCCACACCCGCGCTCGCCGTGTGCACCCAGCCCGGGCGCGGTCCCTCGCCCGGCCAGGCCTCGCGCACGGCGTGCGAGGTGAAGTCCCAGACCAGGAGCACATCGGCGTGCGGGAGGCGCTCGGCGAGGGTCGAGGGGTCCGCGTGTTCGATGCGCGCGCGGCCGGTGAGGCGGCCGAGGCGGGGCGGCGGCTCGGCGTCGAGGACGAGGAGGGTGGGGGCGGACGGGGGTGAGGTCATTCGGGGGCCGTTTCTCGGCGATTTCTCGGCGATGACAGTCGTCTGACGTGGGCGGTGATGCGGCGGTAACGACACGTTGACCTGCGGGCGACATGCGAGGATTGACCACGCTCGCACCCGAACCTACCGTCGTCAACATGGGCGTGCGTAAGGCCGCTGCCCTCTTGTTTCTCATGTGAGGCCGGTGCCTGCCATGGACGTCTCCTTTCTGGGCGGACCGCGCCCTCAGCGCGGTGTCGGTGTAGTGGCCCCCTTCGACTTCGCGCTGGACCGCGAGCTGTGGCGCTGGGTGCCCGACGAAATCTCCCTCCACCTCACGCGCACGCCGTTCGTGCCCGTCGAGGTCAGCCTCGACCTGGCCCGGCTGGTCAGCGAGCACGAGACGCTCGGCGACGCCGTGCGCACCCTGAACGCCGTCACACCCGAGGTCGTCGCCTACGCCTGCACCTCCGGCAGCTTCGTCGGCGGCATCGCGGGCGAACGCGCGATGTGCGAGGCGATGACCCGCGAGGGCGCGGTGCCGTCCCTCACGACGTCCGGCGCCCTGCTGGAGGCGCTGGCCTCGCTGGGCGCGCGAAGGGTGGCGCTGGTGACGCCGTACACGGTGTCGGTGACCCGCTCGCTGGAGGAGTACGTGGCGGAGGCGGGCGTCACGGTCACGGGCTGCGCGTTCATGGGCCTGACACGGCACATCTGGAAGGTGCCGTACCGGAACGTGGCGGACATGGCCCGGCAGGCGGTGCGCCGGGGCGGGGCGGACGCCCTGTTCATCAGCTGCACCAACCTCCCCACGTACGACGTGATCCCCCAACTGGAGGCGGAACTGCGCCTGCCGGTCCTGTCGGCCAACCAGGTGACGATGTGGGCGGCACTGCGCCGACTGGGTACCCGAGCGGTGGGGCCGTATCAGCGGCTGGTCGATCCGGCCGCGCGTATCGGCCCCGTAGTGCCGGAGGGTTCCGGCCCCGTACTGCCGGAGGAAGAGCAGCAGCAGGAAGGGTGGACATGACAGCACTCGGATTCCTCTACCCAGGCCACTCCGCCGAGGACGACTATCCACGCATCGAGCAGCTCCTGGGCAGCGACATCCGGCTCGACGTGATCCACACGGACATCGGCGAGGACGCCCACCGCGTCGACGCGCTGCTCCGGATGGGCTCGGCGGAGCGACTCGCGGCGGGCGTCGAGGCCCTCCGCCTGACCGGCGCCGAGGCGGTGGTGTGGGCCTGCACCAGCGGCAGCTTCGTCTACGGCTGGGAGGGCGCCCACGACCAGGTCCGCACCCTCGCGCTCGCGGCCGGCATGCCCGCATCCTCGACGTCCTTCGCCTTCGTGCACGCGTTGCGGGAGCTGGACGTGCGGCGGGTCGCCGTCGGCGCGACGTATCCATCGGACGTGGCGGACCTGTTCGCGGAGTTCCTGCGGGCCGGCGGCGCGGAGGTGCTCTCCGTCCGCGGCTCCGGCATCATCACGGCGGCCGAGGTCGGCACGTGGGGCGAGGACGAGGTCCTGACGCTGGCCCGCGAGGCGGACCACACGGACGCGGAGGCGGTCCTCCTCCCGGACACCGCCCTCCACACCGCCTCCCACCTCCCGACCCTGGAGAAGGAACTGGGCAAGCCGGTCCTCACCGCGAATCAGGTCACGGTCTGGGAGGCCCTGAGGCTGACGGACCGGCGGGTGAACGCGCCGACGCTGGGGTCTCTGTTCACGCGGGAACCGATCGTGCAGGTATGAGCCCACTCTCGCCCCCGCCGCCCCTACCCGTCCCATCTTGAAGTGGGCTCCGCCCCTTCGACCCCGCGGAGGGGCTGGTTTTTCAGCCCGTCCGGCGTTTGAGGACGAGGCCGTTCAGGCCGAAGCGGGGGTCTGGGGGCGGCAGCCCCCAGGGATGGGACGGGTAGGGGCGGCGGGGGCGAAAAACGTCCTCGGGAATAAACGGAGACAGCCTCCTGTTCACCCCGGCGCGGACAGCGCACGGCACCAACACAGGAGGCTTCACCGTGACGGCAGACGAGATCCGGGGCGCAGCGCAGGGCACGGCCCCCACCCCCCTCTCCGTACTGGACCTGGTGACCGTCGGCGCGGGCCACACCGCCACCGACGCCCTCCGCACCAGCGTCGAGCTGTCCCGCCTCGCGGAGTCCCGCGGCTTCCACCGCTACTGGGTCGCCGAGCACCACTCCATGCCGGGCGTGGCCTCCTCGTCGCCCGCCGTGATCCTCGCCCACCTCGCCGCCCACACCAGCCGCATCCGCCTCGGCTCGGGCGGTGTGATGCTCCCGAACCACGCCCCGCTCGTCATCGCGGAGCAGTTCGGCACGCTGGAGGCGATGGCCCCGGGCCGCGTCGACCTGGGCCTCGGCCGAGCCCCCGGTACGGACGGCGCCACCGCGGCAGCCCTCCGCCGCACGGACCACCTCAACGAGGGCGCCGACGACTTCCCCCAGCAGCTCGCCGAGCTGGTCCGCTTCCTGGACGACGACTTCCCCGACGGCCACCCCTACCGCCGTATCCACGCCGTCCCCGGCCCGGTCCAGGCGACCAGCCCCGGCGGCGTCCAGTCCCCGCACCGCCCCCCGGTCTGGCTGCTCGGCTCCTCCGGCTTCAGCGCCCGTCTCGCCGCCGCCCTCGGCCTGCCCTTCGCCTTCGCGCACCACTTCTCCGCGCAGAACACGATCCCGGCCCTCGACATCTACCGCGAGTCCTTCCAGCCGTCGGCGAACCTGGACAAGCCGTACGCCCTCATCGGCGTCTCCGCGCTCGCCACCGACGACGAGAAGGAGGCCCGCCGCCAGGTCATGGCCGGGGCCCTGAACATGATCCGTCTGCGCACCGGACGTCCCGGCCTCGTGCCCACCCCCGAGGAAGCCGAGGCCTACGAATTCAGCCCCATGGAGCGGGAGTTCATCGGCTCCTGGAACTCCAACATCATCTACGGCACCGCCGACGAGGTCCGCTCCGGCCTCGACGACCTCCAAAAGCGCACCGGCGCCGACGAGTTGATGCTCACCTCGCACGCCCACGACGGAGCCCTCCGCGTCCGCAGCTACGAACTCATCGCGGACGCCTACGGGTTGCCGACCGCCGCCTGAACCTCCGGCGGGCCCAGCAGCTCGGAGATACGATCCGGCGGCACCGGACGGGAGTACAGCCACCCCTGCCCGGTGTCGCAGCCGATGTGCCTCAGCCGAGTGGCCTGCGCCGACGTCTCCACGCACTCCGCCGTGACGGTCAGCCCCAGCCGGTGGGCGAGCTGGATCATCGCCTCGACGATGACCTCGTCCGCCGGGTTGGGCGCGACGGCCTTGTCGTCGGAGCCGTCGTACTGGAAGCCCCGTACGAACGACCCGTCGAGCTTCAGCACCGACACCGGCAGCCGGCTGAGGTAGGCCAGGTTCGAGTAGCCGGTGCCGAAGTCGTCGATCGCGATGCCCACGCCCATCTCGCTGAGGGCCTGGAGCGCTTGGAGGGGGCGGCCCGCCGAGCCCATCACCGCGGACTCGGTGAGTTCGAGCTGGAGCAGATGCGGTGCCAGGCCCGTCTCCGCCAGCGTCTCGGCCACGTCCGCCACCAGGTCGGAGTCCCAGACCTGGCGGACCGCCACATTGACGCTGACGAACAGCGGGGGCTCGTCCGGGTGCTCCACCTGCCAGCGCCGCGCCTGCCGGCAGGCGGTGGCAAGCACCCAGCGGCCCAGCGGAACGATCGAACCGTCCTCCTCCGCCAATCCGATGAACCGATTCGGCGTCAGTACGCCGAACTGTGGATGGTTCCATCTGACCAACGCCTCGACCCCGCGCAGCCGTCCGTCCTCCATGCCCACCAACGGCTGGTATTCGAGGGTGAATTCACCGCGCTCGATGGCCGGACGGAGGGTGGAGGCAAGTGCTTGGCGGGTCATGCGGTGGGCGTTGCGCTCCGGGTCGAACAGCGTCCAGCGGTCCTTGCCGTCGGCCTTCGCCCAGTACAGCGTGGTGTCGGCGGCCTGCATGAGACCGGTCGCCGTGGTCCCGGCAGCCCGGCGTTCGACGACACCGATCGACGCCGAGACCGACAGCCGCTGGCCGGACAGGTCGAAGGGTGCCTGCAGGGCCCGCAGCACCGACTCGGCCAGATCGGCGAGTTGCTCGGTACCGGTCGAGTCCTCGACCAGCAGGGCGAACTCGTCCCCGCCGAGCCGCGCCACCAGCGGCGCGCTCGCTCTGGCGTAACCGGCCTCGTCCGCACAGCGATTGAGGCGTTCCGCCACGGCGGCCAGCAGCCGGTCGCCGACCCGGTGGCCGAGCGTGTCGTTGACCGCCTTGAAGCCGTCGAGATCCAGGTAGCACAGCCCGATCCGTCCGGTGCCGCCCTCGGCGTACGCATCCGCCTCCAGCGCGGACGACAGACGCTCGAAGAACAGCGTGCGGTTGGGCAGCTTGGTCACCGGGTCGTGCATCTGCAAGTGCCGCAGCCGCGCCTGGAGTTCACGCCGGGCACTGATGTCGGAGACGGACAGCAGCACCGCCTCGGCCCGGTCCGGCAGCGGCCCGACCGTGACCTGCACCCACACCGCGTGCCCGTCGGGATGCTTGATACGACGCGTACAGCGCAGCCGCGCCTGCCGGCCGCGCAGCACCTCGCGATACGCGTGCCAGGTACGGGCGTCGGACGCCAGGTCCACCAGATCGGCGGCCAGTCGGCCGGCCAACACCCCTGGCTGCGCGCCGAGCAGAGCGCCGAGCGCTTCGTTGGCGCTGACGACCAGGCCCTCGCGGTCGACCACGGCCATCGCGAGCGGGGCGGCGGAGAACGCGGAACGGAAGTCGACTGGTGGGGTCAGAGCGTCCGGGGTGGTACCGGACGACAACATTTCATCACTCTCTGTGACGGCAGGTTGGATGAGATCTGCCGTGGGCGCCGGCCCTTCGGACGTTCCGCTCACCGCTCGCTCCCGCAGTGCACTCGATCTTCGGATGGGTCTCGTCGGGATGGCCGTCCGGGGAGGAAGGCCTCCGGGCCGTGTCCGGGCTGGAAAGTGTGCCGATCATAGAGGCTGGCCCCGGGCCCTTCCAGCCACAGTCCAGTGTCCCCGACGCACCGGCCTTTCTGGCAGATCGTTTCTGCCCGCACATGGGCGGGTTCTTCGGGCCCCCGACCGCATGTGACGTTCCGTGAGCGATTCGGGGGTGTCGGCTTCGGCTGTTGCCACTGGTCCTCTCTTCTGACGGTCTCTCGGGTATCTCACTCATCTGGTCCAGACAAACAGGACGTAGTACGACAATCTCCCACAGGCTGGATGCGGTGTCCCGCGAACCGCACCCGGAGGTCCCCGTGCCACGTAAGCTCTCCCTCACCGGACTCACCCATGGGGTCCGCCGAGGGTTCGGCTGGGCGGCGGCGCGGCCCCGACTGCGCAGTACGGCCGCGGTGTTCACCACGATGTCCGCGCTCGCCGCGACATCCCTGATCACGGGCCCCTCGGTCGCCGAGCCCTTCTCGCCGGCCTCGTGCGCCCTGCACCGCACCGACGCCCATCACTCGGAGGGCGTCGACACCTGGAACGCCGCCTATCCGCGCCCGGCCCGCCGACTTGACGCGGTGATGGTGTTCCTGTCCTTCCCGGACTCCACTCCGCTGACCACCCCCGCCGAGCTGACCGCCGACCACTTCCCGGTCACCAGCCGCTTCTTCGAACGCTCCTCCTACGGCCGCTTCACCCTGCGCCCGCACCCGCTCCGGCACTGGATCCGGATGCCGCACTCGTCGATGTCGTACGCCATACAGCGCGACTGGAATTCCGCGCACCGGGCGGCGTTCCTGCGCGACGCCATGCGGGTGGCCGACCCGCACGTCGACTTCTCCCGCTACGACATCGTGTACTTCGTCGCCGATCCGCACGCTCCCGGCGTCGACTCCGACGCGACGAAGGTCGTCAACCTGGAGACCCCGCTGCGTGCCGACGGCACGGATCTGCGCCGGGTCGTCACGGTCTTCGAACAGCACCCGCCGGACCGGCTGGTCCTGGCCCATGAGACCGGGCATGTCTTCGACCTGCCGGACCTGTACCACCGGCCGACGGACGACGAGGGCGACTGGGACACGTACGTCGGTGACTGGGACCTGATGGGCAGCCAATTCGGCCTGGCACCCGACCTGTTCGGCTGGCACAAGTGGAAGCTGGGCTGGCTGGACGGCCGTCAGGTGAGATGCGTGCAGGGCAGTGGGCCCACCCGGCTGACCCTGGAGCCGCTCGCGGCGGGCCCGGACGACCCGGCGACCGGCGCCGCGGGCGCCCCGTCCTTCGGCCTCGGCCACGGCACCAAGGTGGCCATCCTCCGCACCGGCGCCGACACGGCCCTCGCCTTCGAGGCACGCGGTCCCGTCGGCAACGACGCGACGGCCTGCCGCCAGGGCATCCTCGTCTACCGCGTCCGCAGCGGCGAGGCATCCGGCGGCGGCCCGATCCAGGTCATCGACGCCCACCCCCGCACCGAGGCCTGCTGGGCGAACTCGGTTTACCCACCCCTCGCGGACGCTCCGGTCGCCCTCGGCGAGACCTTCACGGTGCCGGGCGAAGGGGTCCGGGTGGAGGTGGAGGGGCGGACGGCGGCGGGGGCGTGGACGGTGAAGATCACGGGCGCGTGATCCCTCCGGCCAGGGCGCACGCAAAAGGCCCCCCACCTGAGTGGGAGGCCTTCCGGTCGGTGCGCCGCCAGGGACTCGAACCCCGGACCCGCTGATTAAGAGTCAGCTGCTCTAACCAACTGAGCTAGCGGCGCCTGCTGACGTCGTAGACCTTAGCATCCTGATCGGCGGGAGGAAAAATCGATATCCGTACGGTGGTCCGGGCCGCCCGCACGGCCGCCCACAGCAGGATTTCCGGCCCCGGCAGCCAGGGACGACGGGTGTCGGGGGCGACGAGCCAGCGGGAGTGGAGGCCGACCGCGCCGAGGGGTGCGGGGAGGGTCACGGCGTCACCATTGCCGTGACAGAGCAGTGGCGGGATTCCACCGGTACGGCCGGCGCACTCCTCCCATTCCAGCAGCGACGGCAGCCGCTGTGCCGTACCCGGCTCGGCGAACAGCAGCATCCGCCCCCGGAACGCCGCGACCGGCCCGGACCCCGGCCCCTCGTTCCACAACCGGTCCAGCATCTGGCGCCCGAAGATCGCGGGCACGCTCACGACATCGAAGGCAGTACCGCACGGCAGCACGACCGGCGCGTCCGGCCGCTCCTCCCACAGCGCGAGAGCGCTCCGCGGGTACGCACCGGCCGACGCCAGCCACGCGGCACCGTCCGCGGTGACACCGGATACGTCGAATCGATCGGACAACGTCTCATGGCGGGTGCTGCGGCTCATACCGTCCAGATCTACCGCCGGTGAGCAGGCAGTCCCGGAGGGTTGCCGGAAACGGAGACAGGGAGCAACGGGAGGGAGTACCTTGCCCGCCTGGCATATGCCGCCGCGCCAAGCCGGGGGTCGCCCTCCCGCCAAGCTGCGGGCATGCGTACCGCCTGGGGCGGCACGGGTGGGCGCGCAGGCGGCACCCCGTCAGCGCCGGGCCGCGCGACCCATCCCGCCCCCGCCAACGTTCACGTCACTCACACCGGATCCGCAGTTCCCTGCCCATCCCCGGCGACCCCTCGCAAAAGGTCCCGCCCGAACTCGACCATCTTCTTCGCGTAGTCCTCGGTCCACTCGGCCCGCTCAGCGATATCCGCGGCCGTCAGCCGATCAAACCGCCGAGGATCCGCCAACTGCGCAGCCGCGATCGCCTGAAACTCCACCGCACGATCCGTCGCCGCCCGAAACGCCTGCGTCAGCTCCGTCGCCCGCGCCAGCAACGCGCGTGGATCCTCGATCGACTCCAGATCGAAGAAGTGCTCCGGATCGTCTGCCACCTGCGCGGGCTCGAAGAGCAGGGGCGCGGGGCGTAGCCGCGGTTCGTTCCGACGCGGCGTGGGCTCCGCCATGTCTGTCTCCTCCTCGTACGTCATTGACGACCGGCCTGTGGAGAGGGCCACCGTCCATTGTCTCGCGCCTCCGCAAGTGGGCCTGCGGCACATGGCACCGGCACAGGCATCACGGCCGCCACGCCACCCGCCGCTCGGCCAGATGCGCCAGCACCGCGTGGTTCGCCTCCCAGCCGTCGGGGGCTGTATTCATTGGCCGCCTCCGGCGGCGTGCCGGACTCCGTCCGGTGGTGGGGCGTCGTCGTCTGCGGTGCTTGCTGGTGCACTGCCCGGGAGCTGGTCACGGCCGCCACGCCACCCGTCGCTCGGCCAGATGCGCCAGCACCGCGTGGTTCGCCTCCCAGCCGTCGGGGAACTTCACGACAGTCCCCAGCTGCACCGGCTCGGTCGACGGATACTCGTCCAGCAGGTCACTCACCCCGGCCCGGCAGACCACGATGCACGCGTGCCGGTGGCGGGAGGTGAGGACGCAGAGCCGTCCGGTCTCCAGATGGAACGCGGTCGCGTCGGGACGCCCGGACAGGGGATGGAGGATCACCGTCACGTCGTACTCCCGCCCCTGGAGCCGGTTTGCCGTGTCCACGGTGACATCGGCGACACCCAGCTCGCCCAGCGCCGCCCGTATCGCCGCCGCCTGGTCCCGGTGTGCCGTGCCGACCGCGATCCGGTCGGCGGTCAGGGGTGCCGGTCCGTCCGACCGCTCCGACGTGGCCGCACCGCCCCGGTCCAGCAGTCGCCGTACGACCGTCGCCACGGCCCGCACCGCCTCCGGATCGGTGCGCGGAGTGCGCCGGGCGGGCAGCTCCAGCAGGCCCCAGCCCGATGCGGCCGCCTCGTCGATCACCCGGTCGGGGCCGGAGCCGTCCGAGGGGACCGCGAAGCTCAGCCGCCGGTCGCCGTGGTCCGTGCCGCTGCGGAACGGCGTGTACGGGTAGAAGGCGTCCGACACCAGGGGCGCCGCGGACGCCGGGAGCCGCCAGGAGACCGGGAGGCGGTGCTGCGGCAGCTCGGGGTTGTGCGCGAGCAGGGTGGTCACGGCGGAGCCCGACGGGTCGTACGACAGGCCCGCCCACTGCTCGCTGCCCACGATCGAGAACGGGTCCAGCTGCCCGGGGTCGCCCACGAACAGCGCCCGCTCGAACAGCCCGGCCACGGCGAGCAGCGCGTCCGAGCGCATCTGGTACGCCTCGTCGACGATCGCGTGCCGCCATGGCTCGTCGACCTTGACGTGCGCCCACTTGGCGCCCGTCGAGATCACGACCGGGAGGCCGGTCAGGTCGGCGGCCTTCGCGGACTTCCGTACCTGCGGCAGGTCGTCCAGCGCCTTGTCGTACGGGTCGGTGTCGCTGCTGTGCAGCCGGCCGACCGGCAGCTCGGGGTTCTTCTCGGCGAGTCTCAGCACCAGGTCGTCGACCTGGGCGTTCGTCTGCGCGACGACCATCAACGGGCGCCCGGCATCGGCGAGTTCCAGTGCCGCACGGACGACGAGCGTGGACTTGCCGGCGCCGGGAGGGGAGTCGACGACGACGCCCCGGTGGGTGCCGTGCAGGGTGTCGGCGAGGATTGCGTCGGTGGCGCGGGCGGCCTCCGCACCCGGGTCGAAAGCGGCCTGGGCCGTCACAGCACGTCCTCCGCGGTCATCGGGTCGGCCTCGGGGAGGACCGCCTCGCCCGGCGGCCCGCCATGGGTCCACGGGGTCTGCTCGGGGTCGGGCAGCTTGGCGCCGCCCCGCTGTTCGTGCTCGAAGAGCGTGAAGCAGACCGCGTCGCCCTTGTCCGGCACCGAACCTTCCTCCGGCACCTTGCCGCGGCCCATCTTGTCGAGGATCCGCAGCACGATCAGATCGTCCCCCGCGCGCTCGACGAACTCCGTCGCCTGCGGCTTCCCGCCCAGCGACCGGTAGACCTTCACCCGCTCACCGAGATGCGGCCGGTCGTCGGTGCGGACCGTGATCAGCGGGCGCGGGCTGGGGCGCTTGCTCTCGCTGTACGCCATGACGACATCCGTGACCTCGCCCGCGAACGCCTCTCCGGACAGCCGCCGCCCGGCCATCACCAGCGGGTCGTCGAGCGCCTCCTGGGCCTCCAGACGGGCCTGTTCCCGTTCGCGCGCGGCGAGCTTGTTGGCCGCGGTGACCGCGTCGTCGCGGCGCGGCTGCGGGGGCTCGCCGGCCACGATCCGGTCGCGGTGGGCGGTGAAGGACCAGCGGTCGCGCGTCCACCGCTCCTCGATGTGTGCGCCGGCGGGCAGGGCTCGCAGCAGGTCGAGGCCCTGCCAGACCTTCTGCCAGGTGGGCAGCGTACGGCTCAGCACCAGGTCGCGGATCTCCCGCTCGGCAGCGGTGAGTTCACCGAGCCGGTCGTCCGCCTCCAGACCGTCCTCGGCGGCGGCGAGGGCGGTGCGCGCACGGTCGTAGCGCTCGATGGCGGGCGCGAGCAGCTTGTTGTCGAACGCCGGGTCGGTGGCCGGACCGGCGGGCGGGCACAGCAGCTGGCCCTGCCGGTCCCGCGCCAGCTCGGCCCGCAGCGCGGCCTCGGCTCCCGACTCGTCCTCCGGAGGGTCGATCCACGCGAGCAGCGCGCCGAGGTGCTGGTCCTCGAGGCTGGACTGGCCGGTCGCCCAGTGCCGGGCCAGCACGTCCGTCATGGCCAGCAGCAGGGAGGAGCCGGGCACGCGGGCCCGCTCCCCGAAGTGGGTCAGCCACCGGCCGAGCAGCGGGACCCGGGGCGGTGCGGGGTACGGGGTCTCCGGGTCCTGTTCCGCCGTGCGCCGAAAGCGCATGGAGCGTCCCAGCAGTCGTACGAAATCGACGCCCGTGCGGCTCGGGACGATCAACTGCGGGGCGTCCGCGCACAGTTCGACCTCGACCTTGACCCGCTTGCCGGTCTCGGGGTCCGTCTCGGAGCGCTCGGCGGCCTCGACCGCCTCGGCGTACCCGTCGACATACGGCAGCACGACATCCGCCAGCTCCGCCAGGAACGCGAACCTGAGGTCACGGTCGCGCGGCTGCGGTACGACCAGCAGGCGCGGCACGTCCCGGTCGGTGCCCACCAGCGCGCCGAGCGGGGCGCCGGCCTCACCGGCCGTGGTGAGCGGCACGAAGACCAGGGGGTGATCGGACAGATGCCGGTGCCGGACCGTGGCGGCGGGCCGGGCGTGACCGGTGGCGACGGCTTCGAGGCGGGCGAGGGTGGAGATCAGCGACACGGGGCGGCCTCCCCCACGCGCCGGTCGAGCGCCTCCGCCCGCAGCTCCGCCGCCCGGCGCAGCGCCGCCACCGCCGGGTCGTCCGGGTCGCCGGCCTCGCCGCGGGCCGCCGCGAGCACGTCCCCGACCGTCGTCAGACCGCCCAGCTCGGCCCGTACCGAACGGCCGAGGGAGGTCACCGCGCCGGCCGCGCGGGAGCGGTCACGGCAGTGGAAGGCCAGCTCGCAGGCGGACAGGCACTCGGGCGCGTAGGTCGCCGGAACCGACTCGACGGCCGCGGTCAGTTCGGCGGCGGGCAGCTCGGGGGAGAAGCAGGTGTTCTCGGGGAGCGCGTCGGCGATGTCCTGGATGCGGGTCAGCCGGGCCAGCTGGCGGCCGGTCACCGCGCGCTGCTTGCGTACGTCGACGGCGGACGCCGTGGGCAGGTTGGAGAAGTCCTTCGGGCAGACCAGCAGCACCCGATGGCGTACGCGCGGGGCAGGGGTGAGGCGGACCGCGACCTGCTCCAGTGCCAGTACGTACACCGCGGCCTGGCGGGCTGCCGCGCCCACCTTCGCCGGGTCCGCCGAGCCGTCCAGCATCGGGAAGGACTTGATCTCTACGACCGTCCAGCTGCCGTCCGGGTGCACGACCACCGCGTCCGGCTCCAGGAAGGCGGGCGACCCCGCGACGTCGAGGGCGAGCATCGGATGGTCGAGCAGCGTCCAGTCACCGGCCTCGACGGCCTCGCGCAGCGCCAGCGCCGTACGCGCGGACCGCCCCTCGGGGCCGATCGCGGACAGGTCGGGCACGTGCGCGCGTGCGGGCGGTTCGGCGCCTCGGTCCAGCTTCTCGTGCACCAGCCGCAGCAGCTCCGCACCACCGTCGGCCTTGACCTTCGCCTCGAACGCGTTGCCCCGGACGAACGCGAACTGCGACTGCCCGAAGGCCGACGGGGCACCCAGCGCGCTCGCCAGCGCCGCCTTGTTCACCCCGGCGCCGTCGAGGATCGCGCGCCGCTTGCAGCCGGGGTTGGCGGCGAGTGCGGCCAGGGCACGGGCGTCCAGTGCCTTGGCCGGTACGTCGGGGCCGCGCAGCTCAGCGAGCCGGTGCCGGAGTGCTGTCCCCCGCGTCCTGGGGGGCGGCACTCGGCTCGGCTCCGGATCCGAACCGGGACTCGCGCTGCCGTGGAATTCGCTCACCCGTGGAAGTCTGGCATCCGCCACTGACAATTGAGGCCGGTGCGTCGGCAGTGCCCGCTGTGCCGGGCACGACCCGCGCCACCAGCCGGGTCCGGGCCAGGTCGGCGACCCGCAGCACATACGGCGTCAGCAGGAACCCGGCGCCCATCACGGCCGCACCCGCGACCGCGTCGAGGAAGTAGTGGTTCGCGGTGCCCATCACCACGATCGTCGTCACCAGCGGGTAGACGACGGCGGCGACCTTGGTCAGGCGCGTCCCTCCGTACCGCCAGAGGATCACGCCGCACCACAGCGCCCAGCCACAGTGCAGACTCGGCATCGCCGCGTACTGGTTGGTCAGGCCGCCCAGCCCCTTCGGCGCGCTCGCGTCGCCGCCCCACCAGCCGTACGAGCTGTACTGCGCCATCGTGTCGATGAAGCCGTGGCCCGCGTCGAGCAGACGGGGCGGGCAGGTCGGCATCAGCGTGAAGCCGATCAGGCCGATGAAGGTGGACGTCATCAGCCACGTGCGAGCCGCTCGGTAGTGCCGGGAACGGGACCGGAAGAGCCAGATCAGGATCGCGGGCGTTATGGCGTAGTGCAGCGACGCGTACCAGAAGTCGGCCGGGACGCCGATCCAGGGCTCGCGGGTGAACAGGCGGTTGAGCGGATGCTCCGCGTTGAGGTGGAGGACCTGCTCGATCTTCAGGATCGCCAGGCCGTGGTCGACGGCCTTGGAGACATCGCCCCCGACGAGCAGCCGGCCCGCGGAGTAGCAGGCGTACACCAGGAGGATCAGCGGCAGTTCGGTCCACCAGCGCGACCGGGTACGAGGGGTTGCCTCGGTGCCCAGTGTCTCGGCGTGCGGCATCCGATCGCCCTCCCCCTTCTCGTCGCGCGGCCCCCGGCGCTCCGGACGTGCCACTTTACGGTGTATGTGCGAGCCGCCGAGGGGCGCCCCCGGCCCTGATAGACGCAGAGATCGCCCGGCGGGTTGCCCCTGTGTGCCATAGGCGATGATGCAGGGGTCCGACTCGATTCCTCATGGAATCCCTCTGGAAAGGTCTTCCATGGCACCGCGCATCCTGCTGGCCCGGCACGGACAGACGGCGTGGTCGCTGTCCGGCAAACACACCGGCAGGACCGACGTCCCTCTGCTGGAGGAGGGCCGCCGCGGCGCCAAGCTGCTCGGCGAACGGCTGCACCGGGCACCGTACGACGGTCTCCCCGGCGTCGAGGTGCGCACCAGCCCACTGGCACGCGCGCGTGAGACATGCGAACTGGCCGGGTTCGGGGAACGCGCGCGTGCCTGGGACGTGCTCATGGAGTGGGACTACGGCGCGTACGAGGGCATGACGCCCGACGAGATCCAGTCCGGCCGGCCCGGCTGGCTGATCTGGCGCGACGGGGTGCCTGAGGGGGAGACCCTCACCGAGGTGACGGCCCGTGCGGACGAGGTCGTCGCCTGGGCGCGGGCGGCGGACCGGGATGTGCTGGTCTTCGCCCACGGGCACATCCTGCGGTCCATCGGCGCGCGATGGCTGGGCCTGCCGCTCGATTTCGCGGCCCGGATACGGCTCAATCCCACGTCGCTGTCGGTGCTCGGGTGGGCGTACGGCGAGCCGGCGATCGAGAGCTGGAACGACCTGGGGCACCTGGGCGGGTAGGGCCTACGGGGCTGCTCATGCCGTACGCGGGAGCGACGCGTGTCGCTCCAGGAAGGCCGACACGTCCGAGGCGCGGCGGTGCGGGAGCAGCACGCGCGCGGTTCCCGCCAGCATCGTCTGGATGCGGGACGACTGGACCTCGTTGAGGAGGTCCAGGACGCGCATGCCGGCCAGGGCCGCCTCGTCGGGATGGCCGCCGCGGGCCAGGTCATCGGCCAGTTCGGCGGTGTACAGGGCGATGTTGCGGGTGAAATGCGGGTCCTGGAGCTGGGCCGCACGCCGGGCATGGCGGGCCGCGCGGGGCCAGTCGCCCAAGGTGGACCAGCACTGCGCCTCCAGGCCCTCCAGTTCGGCCTCTCCGTAGAAGCTCATCCACTCGGGGTCGTTCTCCGAGGGGCCGCGGTCGTACAGGGCCTGGGCGCGGACCAGTGCCTGCTCGCAGCCGGTGCGGTCGGCGAGTCCCGCCCAGCCGCCCGCCTCACGCAGTGCGAGCAGCGACATCAGGCGGGCGGAGCCCAGGGGGCGTGCGACGCGTTGCGCGGCCTGCGCGGCACGCAACGCCTCCCGCGGCCGTCCCGCGTCCCGTGCGAGGAACGCCGTGTTGCAGAAGGCGTGCGCCTCAAGGCCGGGGTCGCCGGACATCCGGGCGGTCGCGAGCGCCTCCGCGTAGTGCGAGCGCGCGTCGTCGAACCGGCCCGAGTCATGGGCCAGCCAGCCCACCGAGATGGCCAGCTCACCGGCGCCCGAGTGCAGGCGGTCGGCGGTCGTCTGCCGGGTCGCGCCGGCGTCGAGCAGCGCGTACGCGGCGCGCAGCGGGGCAGCCGCGCGCTGGTATAGGCCGTCCGCGCCGTGCCGGTCGTCGAGCAGCCGGATTCTGCGCACGGCTGCCTCCAGGGCATCCGCCTCGCCCGCTCCGGAGCGGCGGGCCGGGCGCTGTACGGCCGATGCGTCGGCGGCGAGCCCGATGGGGCCCAGGGCGGCGGCCACCGTGGCGCCACCGCCGGTCATGAATGCGCGACGTAGCACGTCGCTCTCCTCGTGGTTCTCGTACGTCTCGTAGGGGTTCTGCGGGTCATACGGCTCGTACGCCCCTTCCGTCTCACCGGGTTCGTACGCCGGGCTTGTGGTGTGCAAGGGGGGCATGTCCTCGCGGTTTCGCGCCCCCCGTCCGCGTACGGATGCGCGGGGCGCAAAGCCCAGGTCGGTGAGCGTGCGGCCGGGGAACATGTGCAGGAACACCCGCTCGTACGCGTAGTTGGGGCAGCGGATCTCACCCGCCTCGACCCGACCGATGTAGCGCGCGTCACAGCTGACCCGCTCACCGATCTCACGGGCGGCTCGCCGGACCGCCGCGGCGAACTCGGCCGGCGAGCGCTGGGCGCGCAACTGCCGGAACGCGAGATTCGGCCGCGGTGGCCGGGGAGACTGAGACGAGGTCACCTCTGACGACGCCATGGCCGGGTCCTCTCGTGCGAACCGTCGAACCATGCCGGATATAGGGCTGGTTGTCCGTGAGGCACCCCTGCGTCCGGCGGGCAAGAACGTACCTGCTGTGTCGGAGCCACCACGCAGTGTTTGGCTACAAACCGGATATCTCATCCGTGATCTGCCATGAACTGCCATCCTTTGCGGCTGACTTCTCGCGTAGCCGTTGACACGGCGACGCGTTGGACTCTGTGGACCGGGAGCCGCCCGACTCCCGACCCGCTCGTCCTAGGAGGGGTTCCGTGGTGGAGGCCGGGATGGAGACCAGCCAGAGCGTCGAACCGTGCATGCCGTGCATGCCGAGTGCCCCGGTGACGACGGCGGGGCACGCACCGACTCCGGAGAGCAGCGCGACGCCGTTCGCCGCCGACGCGGACGGGTGCGACCTGGTGACCGTGCCCGCTCGGCAGGGGCTGGAGGCGGTCGACATCCTGCGACGAGGGGCCGGGGACTCGGTGGGGCCGGTGCTGCACGACGACGGCTGCGACACCCTGGGCTTCGTGGTGCCGGCCGGGACCGCGGCGGGGTGGGATGTCCCGGGGAGTACGTGTACGGAGACGGACGGGCGGGGGTCGTGTCTGAATCCCGAGCCGCCGGTGGAGGGGTCGGACTGGCTGCTGCCGCCGGGGGAGGTCGATCTGGCGACGGATCCCGCGGTGCTGCGGGCGGCGCTGGGGGAGGCGGCTCGGTTGATCGAGGCGGCGGACAACTGTCGGTGACGGGTGGTGTGACGTGACCGTCGGTTGTGGCTGGGTTGGGGTGAGTCGCGCAGCCCGGCGCTGACGGGGTGCCGCCTGCGCCCACCCGTGCCGCCCCAGGCGGCACGCATGCCCGCAGCTTGGGCGGGGCGGGCATCAGCCGCCCGCAGGCTGACGGGGTCGGCTGCCTCGATAATGGCCCAATGGGAAAGTCCAGGAAGTTGCGGCGGCGTGGTGGGGGTGATTCGGCTGTCGTCGAGGCTGTCGACGGGGGGCTGGCCGAGCTCATACCGGATCGGGATCGCGCCCGGGGCTGGACGTTGCTCATCGACGGGGCGCCGCAGTCGTATGTGGACCTGGACGACCCCGCCCATCTCTCCTTCGAGTACCAGCGGCGGCTCGGCCACGTCGTCGATCTCGTCGCCCCGCCCGGCAGCCCCGTTCACGTCGTGCATCTCGGCGGTGGGGCGCTGACGCTGGCCCGCTATGTCGCGGCCACCCGGCCCCGGTCGACCCAGCAGGTCGTCGAGCGGGACGCCGCCCTCGTACAACTGGTGCGCAGGCAGCTGCCGTTGGAGCCGGGGGCCCGTATCCGGGTGCGGTCCGTGGATGCGCGGGAGGGGCTGGCCAAGGTGCCCGACGGGTGGGCCGACCTGATCGTGGCCGATGTGTACAGCGGGGCCCGCACGCCCGCCCACCTCACCTCGACGGAGTTCCTGGACGAGGTACGCAGGGCGCTCAGACCGGGTGGCTGGTACGCCGCCAACCTCGCGGACGGCCCACCGCTGACCCATCTCCGGGGCCAGATCGCCACCGCGTCCGCCGGTTTCGCAGAGCTGGCGCTAGTGGCCGACCCGACGGTGCTGCGGGGAAAGCGGTTCGGCAACGCAGTCCTCGTAGCCTCCGACCACCCTCTGCCGATCCCTGAACTGACCCGCCGAGCCGCCTCCGACCCCCACCCGGCCCGAGTCGAACACGGCAAACCCCTGACCGACTTCACCGGCGGAGCCACACCGGTGACGGACGCGGTGGCGACAGCGTCCCCGGCACCACCGCCTTCGGTATTCCGCTAACGCCGGTGAGGTACAGCGCCCCTTAAGGGGCGCGGGGAACTGCGCGACAAGCCCCCACGAACCCGTTGACGAACCAGCCCAACCAGCGGAGCTAATACGTACCGATGTCCACGCGAGGCGCACTGTCGTGCCAAGTACAGAACACCGACACCCGATCCGCACCCTTCGCGAACTCCACCCGAATCCACGTCTCCGTCTTCCACACCTGCATCGACCACCCGGCGGCCGGCGAAGCCGACACCAGCGTCGCGGAGGTCTCACCCAGGTCGAAGACCGCCCGCCCGCCCTCGGTGTCGTAGCTCTTGACCCGGCCGGAGGCGGTGGGGGACGGACCGGGGGCTTGCGTCGACGCCGAAGCCGAGGGCGTCGCACGCGGCTTCGGCGTCGACGGCGGCTCGCTCGACGGAGTCCCCGTCGGCTCCGCCCGTGCCGTCGAGGAGGCCAGCGGCTTCGACTCCTGCGTGGTCGCGTCGCCGGACGTGATGGGGAGGGCGCGCGGCGGGTCGTACGCCGTGCCCGCCATCACCGTGTGGACACCCCACCACGACAGCGTGACCGCCGCGCCCGTGGCGAGCATCCACGCGAGAACGTGTATGAGACCCCTGCGCATCGCGGGCCATACTGCCTCACGCGTCCCACCGGTGTCGCCCGGATGCACACCGCCTGGAGTTGTCCACAGGCGCCGGACCGGTGTCCATCGCATGGCGTACGGTGCGGCGCATGGCAAGTGTGCTCGTGGTCGAGGACGACCAGTTCGTACGCTCGGCCCTCATCCGGCATCTGACCGATGCCGCGCACACCGTGCGCAGCGTCGGCACCGCGCTCGAGGCGCTGCGCGAGGTCGCCCATTTCCGTTTCGACGTGGTCATTCTCGACCTCGGTCTGCCCGATCTGGACGGGTCCGAGGCGCTGAAGATGCTGCGCGGCATCACCGATGTCCCGGTGATCATCGCCACCGCGCGGGACGACGAGACGGAGATCGTCCGGCTGCTGAACGCGGGTGCGGACGACTACCTGACCAAGCCGTTCTCGGTCGACCATCTCTCCGCCCGGATGGCCGCGGTGCTGCGGCGGTCCCGTGCGGCGGCGGGGGAGGCACCGCCGTCCACCGTGATCCGCGTCGGCGGGCTGACCGTGGATCCGCTGCGCCGCCAGGCCGAGCTGGACGGCGTACGCCTCGACCTGACCCGGCGCGAGTTCGACCTGCTCGCCTTCCTGGCCGGGCGGCCCGGTGTCGTCGTACCGCGCAAGGAGCTGCTCGCCGAGGTGTGGCAGCAGTCGTACGGAGACGACCAGACCATCGACGTCCATCTGTCGTGGCTGCGCCGGAAGCTGGGGGAGACGGCGGCGCGACCGCGTTATCTGCACACCCTGCGCGGGGTCGGCGTGAAGCTGGAGCCACCAGGGGTGGAGCCATGAGGTGGGCACTGGTCAAGGTCTCGCTGGCGGTCACCGCCATGGTCGTGGTCGCCTTCGCGGTGCCGCTGGGCCTCGTCATCAAGGGGATGGCCCGGGACCGCGCGTTCTCCAACGCCGAGCGGGAGGCCGCGGCCGTCGCCCCGGCGCTGTCCATCACCACCGACCGCGACCAGCTCGAGCGCGTCGTCGCCTCCGCGGGCTCGGATGCCGGGATGGCCGTGCACATACCGGCCTCCGACGGTGCCGCCGCCGTCGGCCTGGGCAAGCAGCGCGCCGCCGACGAGGACATCGCGACCGTACGGAAGCTGGGCCGCGCCTCCACCACCGAGGTGCCCGGCGGGTCCACGCTGCTGCAGCCGGTCGCGCTGAGCTCCGGTGAGATCGCCGTGGTCGAGGTGTACGTCCCCGAGTCCGAGGTGACGAACGGCGTCGACACCGCGTGGGCCGTGCTTGCCGCGGTGGCGTTCGCGCTCGTCGTCGGCTCGGTCGCGGTCGCCGACCGGCTGGGCGTACGCATGGTGCAGCCCGCGCAGCGGCTGGTCGAGGGCGCGCATGAACTGGGGGAGGGGAAGCTGGGCGCCCGGGTGCCGGAGGAGGGGCCGACCGAACTGCGGCTGGCGGCGGTCGCGTTCAACTCCATGGCCGATCAGGTCGTACAACTGCTGGCGAACGAGCGGGAGTTGGCGGCCGATCTCTCCCACCGGCTGCGCACCCCGCTGACCGTGCTCCGGCTCAACGCCGCCTCGCTCGGGGACGGGCCCGCCGCCGAGCAGACACGGGCCGCCGTCGCCCAGTTGGAGCGGGAGGTCGACACCATCATCCAGACGGCACGGGAGGCCAAGCCGCAGACCGCTGCGCCCGGTGCCGGGGCCGGATGCGATGCGGCCGAGGTGGTGCGGGAGCGGATGGGGTTCTGGTCGGCGCTCGCCGAGGACGAGGGGCGCAAGGTGCGGGTGGCCGGGGTCGACCGGCCGGTGCGGACACCCGTGGCCCGGGCGGACCTGGCGGCCGCGCTGGACGCCCTGCTCGGCAATGTCTTCCGGCACACCCCCGAGGGCACGGCCTTCGCCGTCGACGTGCACGACGGCGAGGACGCGGTGATCGTGCTCGTCTCCGACGCGGGCCCCGGCATAACCGACCCCGAGGCCGCGATGGCCCGCGGGCGTGGCTCGGGGAGCTCCGGCTCGACCGGCCTCGGGCTGGACATCGTGCGGTGCCTCGCCGAGTCGACGGGCGGCGACGTACGCATCGGCTCCTCGGTGCTCGGCGGCACGGAGGTGCGGATCTGGATCCAGCTTGACGGGCGGGCACCGGAGCGCAGGGGGCATCGGGGGACGGTACGGCGGCGGTCACCCCGATGATCGGCGTCAACGACGTCGTGTCCGAGATCTTCAAGATCGACGACGCCACCCAGCTGGTGAACTTCGCCAGGTCCAAGGGCCTCGGCCGGCTGTCGATGTGGTCCGCGACCCGCGACAAGCAGTGCCCGGGCGGCACCAAGCCCGCCGCCGACGCGACCTGCAGCTCGATCGTCCAGGACGAGCACGCGTTCTCGAAGGCGTTCGCCGCGTACCAGTAGGTCAGGGTCGCCTCCAGGGGGCGTACAGCCGCCGGTGCGGTTGTGCGCCCCCTTTGTGTGCCCCGAGAGGGGGTGCGGTGATGTCGATTACGTTTCGACAACTGGGGCGGCAAACCCTTGACGCATGACTGGACATACGGCTGTTATTACGCCACCCATGTTCGGTCAAGTTGGTTTCTGAGTGATTACGACGGGACTCGACGCGGCTCGCTCATGGTAGAACCCTCACCCCTGGAGCCGTTCATGCACGATCTCTCCCCCTCGGGCCTCGCCCTCTCCGCGCCCAGCCGCCGCACCCTGCTGCGCGGCATAGGCGGCGCGGCCGTGCTCGGTGCCGGCATACCCCTGCTCAGCGCGTGCGGCGGCAGCGGTACGGCCGCCGACCCGAAGACGGTCACGTTGGGCTCGAAGGCGTCGGACCCGGTGCCGAAGAAGGCGTTCGCCGACATCTACGCGGCCTACAAGAAGAAGTCCGGCATCACGGTCGACGTGAACACCAAGGACTCCAACACCTTCCAGGAGCAGATCAACTCCTACCTCCAGGGCACGCCGGACGACGTGTTCACCTGGTTCGCCGGGTACCGGATGCAGTTCTTCGCGGCCAAGGGCCTCGCCACGCCGATCGACGACGTGTGGCAGACCATCGGGGGCAACTTCCCCGAGGCGATGAAGAAGCTCAGCAAGGGTGAGGACGGCAAGTACTACTTCGTGCCGCTGTACACGTACCCCTGGGCGGTCTTCTACCGCAAGAGCGTCTTCAAGCAGTACGGCTACCAGGTCCCCACCACCTGGGACGACTTCGTCGCGCTGTGCAAGCAGATGCAGAAGGACAAGCTGGTCCCGATGGCCTTCGGCGACAAGGACGCCTGGCCCGCGCTCGGCACCTTCGACCAGATCAACTTCCGCCAGAACGGCTACGACTTCCACGTCGAGCTGATGGCGGGCAAGGCGTCCTGGACCGACGCCAAGGTGCGCAAGGTCTTCGACCTGTGGACCGAGATCCTCCCCTACCACCAGGAAGGCGCCGTCGGCCGCACCTGGCAGGACGCCGCCCAGACCCTGGCCTCCAAGAAGGCCGGCATGTACATGCTGGGCACCTTCGTGGCCCAGCAGTTCACCGACAAGGCCGCCCTCGACGACCTCGACTTCTTCGCCTTCCCGGAGATCGACCCGGCGTACGGGCAGGACACCGTCGAGGCCCCGACCGACGGCTTCATGATGAGCAAGAGCCCGAAGAACAAGGCCGAGGCCGTCAAGCTGCTGGAGTACCTCGGCACCCCGGAGGCCGAGACCATCTACCTCAAGTCCGACCCGAGCTCGGTGCACGCCTCCACCAAGGCCGACACCTCGTCGTACACGCCCCTGCAGAAGAAGGCGTACGACATGATCTCCGGCGCCAAGTCCCTGACGCAGTTCATGGACCGCGACAGCCGCCCGGACTTCACCTCCACCGTGATGCAGCCCGCGCTGCAGAAGTTCGTCCGTGACCCCAAGGGCGTCGACAGCCTGCTGTCTTCCATCGAGCGCCAGAAGAAGACGATCTTCGCCCAGTCATGACAACCGAAACCACCAAGGAGATCCCGGAGGCGGCCGCCGTGCCGCCTCCGGGCGTTGCCCCCGCGCCCAAGGCCCCCCGCGGCCACCGCCGTCTGCTCACCCGCCGGGACCGGATCACCCTCGGTTTCATGGCGGGTCTGCCGACGATCCTGCACGTCGCTCTCGTCTGGGTGACGGCCCTCGCCTCGATCGCGCTGGCCTTCACCACCTGGGACGGCATCGGCTTCGACTCGATCCACTGGGTCGGGCTGCAGAACTTCAAGGAACTGTTCGAGCAGAATCCGCAGTTCTGGCCGGCCGTCCAGCACAACGTCATCTGGTTCGTCGTGCTGATCGCGATCCCGACACCGCTGGGCCTGTTCCTGGCCGTGCAGCTGGACAAGAAGATCCGCTTCAGCCGCGTCTACCAGACGGCGTTCTTCCTGCCCGTCGTCATGTCGATGGCCGTCATCGGCTTCGTCTGGCAGCTGATCTACAACCCCGACACCGGCCTGATCAACAGCCTCATCGGGGCCAACGAGCCGGGCAAGTACATCGACTGGATCGGCGACCCGGACCTCAACCTGTGGGCCATCCTCGTCGCCGCGTCCTGGCGCCACGCCGGCTACATGATGATCCTGTACCTGGCCGGCCTGAAGGGCGTGGACCCGTCCCTGCGGGAGGCGTCCGCGCTGGACGGCGCCAACGAGTGGCAGACGTTCAAGAACGTCATCTTCCCGACCCTGCGCCCGACGAACACCGTCGTCCTCGTCGTCACCATCATCGAGGCCCTGCGCGCCTTCGACCTGGTCTTCGTCTTCAACAAGGGCGCCGAGGGCACCGAGCTGCTCTCGATCCTGGTCACCAACAACATCATCGGCGAGTCCAGCCGTATCGGTTACGGCTCCGCGATCGCGGTCGTCCTGCTGCTGATCTCGCTCGTCGTGATCATTCCGTACCTGGTGGCCACCTTCCGGAAGGAGCGGCGCGCATGAGCACCACCGTCGTGACCAAGCCCCGTACGCCCATCCGCCCCGCCCGGATCCTGCTGCACCTCTTCCTCGCGGGTGCCTCCCTGGCCTGGCTCGCGCCGCTGCTGTGGGCGCTGTACTCGGCCATGCGGCCGTACGCGGAGACGAGTGAGAAGGGATACGTGTCCTGGCCGGACACGCTGAACTTCGACAACTTCACCAACGCGTTCACGCAGTCGGACATGGGGCACTACTTCGTCAACACGATGATCATCGCCGTCCCGGCGGTGCTGTTGACGCTGTTCCTGTCGTCGATGGTCGCCTTCTACGTCAGCCGCTTCGACTTCCGCCTCAACCTGGCGCTGCTGCTGGTCTTCACCGCGGGCAACCTGCTCCCGCCGCAGGTCATCATCACCCCGCTGTACCGGCTGTACCTGCTGATCGACCTGCCCGGCATCACCATGAGCGGCAAGCTGTACGACTCCGCGCTCGGCCTGGTGCTGATCCATGTCGCGTTCCAGTCGGGCTTCTGCGCCTTCGTGCTCAGCAACTACATGCGCACGCTGCCGCACGAGCTGACCGAGGCCGCGCTGGTCGACGGCGCCTCGGTGTGGCGGCAGTACTGGCAGATCGTGCTGCCGCTGTGCCGTCCGGCGATGGCGGCCCTGGCGACGCTGTTGTCCATCTGGATCTACAACGACTTCTTCTGGGCCCTCGTGCTGATCTCGACCGGCGAGAACATGCCGATCACCTCGGCGCTGAACAACCTCACCGGGGCGTACTTCACCGACCCCAACCTGGTCGCCGCCGGCGCCCTGCTCACCGCGATCCCGACGCTGATCGTCTACTTCGTGCTCCAGCGGCAGTTCGTCAGCGGCCTCACGCTCGGCGCCAACAAGGGCTGACCCCCTTTCCCGAAAGAGAACCCCGTGCACAACCCCTTCACCCTGGTGGCCACCGTCCCCGTGGACCCGCGCACCGCCCGCGTCCACGAGGAGGGCTGGCAGTCCTGGAGCCCCAGCGGCGCCTACGCCCTCGGCGAGACCCCCCACCGCCCGACCAACGACAACTGGGCGACGGTCTGCTACCGCCCCGGCGTCACCGTCCCCGCCGGGACCTTCCAGGGCGAGGGGCTGCTCGCGCTCGACCCGGGCGACGGCTCACCGGTCCGGCTGTGGGCGACGCCGGACCCGCAGCACACGGTCCCGTCCATCCGGCTGACCGTCCAGGGCGACCAGGCGGAGATCAGCGCCGACGGACCGGTGAAGCTGGTCACCGGGACGGACATCCAGTCGGTGCTGGCGGACTGGGCCGCCGGCCTCGGCGTACCGGCCCCGCACCCGGCGCCGACCGTCTGGTGCTCCTGGTACGAGTACTTCACCGACATCACCGAGGACGACATCCACGAGAACCTCCGTGCGATGGACACCCTCGACCTGCCCATCGACGTCGTCCAGATCGACGACGGCTACCAGAGCAAGCTGGGCGACTGGCTCATCCTCTCCGGCCGCTTCCGCTCCCGCGCGGGCATCGCCGACGCGATCCGCGCGCGGGGCCGCCGGGCGGGCATCTGGACGGCACCGTTCCTGGTGGACCCGAGCAGCGAGCTGGCCGCCACACAGCCCGACTGGCTGGTGCGCGACGCGGACGGCGCGCCCCTGCACGCCGGCGTCAACTGGGGCCACGACCTGTACGCCCTGGACACCACCCACCCGGAGGCGGCGGCCTACCTGGTCGAGGTGTTCAGCACGCTCCGCACCGAGGGCTACGACTACTTCAAGGTCGACTTTCTCTACGCGGGCGCCCTGGACGGCGTACGACACTCCGGCGCGGACCCGCTCACCGCGTACCGCGAAGGCATCACCCTCATCCGCGAGGCGATCGGCGACGACGCCTACCTGCTGGGCTGCGGCGCTCCGATCCTCCCCTCCATCGGCCTGTTCGACGCGATGCGCGTCAGCGCGGACACCGCGCCGTACCGCCGCCCCAAGGCGGACGACTACAGCCAGCCCGGCCAGGACGCCGCCGAGTTCACGGGCGTCGGACGGCAGTGGCAGCACGGCCGCCTCTGGATCAACGACCCCGACTGCCTGATGGCCCGCCCGGCGGTCGAGACCCGCGAACGCTGGGCGGCGCACGTGGCGGCGACAAGCGGCCTGATGGCGTCCAGCGACCGGCTGCTGTCGCTCGACGAGTGGGGCGTGGCCACAACACGCCGTCTTCTGAGCGGAGTTGCCCGATGACCAAGCGTGTACTGAACGTCCCGGGCATCGCGTACGGCGGCGACTACAACCCCGAGCAGTGGCCCGAGGAGGTCTGGGCCGAGGACGTACGCCTGATGGGCGAGGCCGGCGTGACCATGGTCAGCGTCGGCATCTTCTCCTGGGCGCTGCTCGAACCCGCCGAGGGCGTGTACGACTTCTCCCGCATGGACAAGATCCTCGACCTGCTCCACGCGGGTGGCATCGCCGCCGACCTGGCGACCCCGACGGCCGCACCCCCGGCGTGGTTCTTCCGCAAGCATCCGGAGGCGCTGCCCGTCGACAAGGACGGGCGCAGGCTGTCGTACGGCAGTCGCCAGACGTTCTGCCCGAGCAGCCCCGCCTACCGTGAGGCCGCCCTGCGGATCGCGGGCGCGCTGGGCGAGCGGTACGCCGACCACCCGGCCGTGGTGATGTGGCACGTCCACAACGAGTACGGCTGCCACAACGCGGAGTGCTACTGCGACGAGAGCGCGGCGGCCTTCCGCCGCTGGCTACGGACCAGGTACGCAGACGACCTCGCGGCCCTCAACCACGCCTGGGGCACCACCTTCTGGAGCCAGTGGTACTACGACTGGGACGAGATCATCCCGCCCCGCGCGACGGGCGCCGTCCCCAACCCGACCCACCAGCTGGACTGGCGCCGCTTCTGCAGCGACGAGCTGCTGTCGCTGTACGAGGCGGAACGGGACGTCCTGCGCAAGGCAGCCCCGTCTCTGCCGGCCACCACCAACTTCATGGTGATGTACAACTTCGACGCCCTGGACTACTGGCGCTGGGCCCCGGAACTGGACGTGGTCTCGAACGACCATTACCTCCGCTCCACCGACCCCGAGTCGGAGATCGACATCGCCCTCAGCGGCGACCTGATGCGCTCCCTCGCGGGCGGCCCCTGGCTGCTGATGGAGCACTCGACGGGCGCGGTGAACTGGCAGCCGGTCAACCGGGCAAAGAACGCGGGCGAGTTGCGCCGCAACGCCCTCGCCCATGTCGCCCGCGGCGCCGACGGCATCGCCTACTTCCAGTGGCGGGCCGCCAAGGCGGGCGCCGAGCAGTGGCACTCGGCGATGCTGCCGCACGCGGGCACGGACAGCCAGATCTGGCGGGACGTCGTCCAACTGGGCGCGGATCTCAAGGCGTTGGCCGAAGTGCGCGGCAGCACGGGCGCGGCGGAAGTCGCCATCGTCTGGGACTGGGACGCCCGCTGGGCCCTCGAACTCCCCTCCCAGCCCAGCGAGATGGTCCGCCATCTCGACCTCGTCCGCTCCTGGTACGAGCCGCTGTGGCGGTCGGGCGTCGCCGTGGACTTCGTACGCCCGGACGCGGACCTGTCGTCGTACCGCCTGGTCCTCGCCCCCAGCCTTTACCTGGTCGACGACGCGAGCACCGCCAACCTCACCGCCTTCGCCGAACGCGGCGGCACGCTGGCCGTCGGCTTCCACAGCGGGATGGTCGACGAGAACTGCCATGTACGGCTGGGCGGTTACCCCGGCGCGTTCCGCGAGGCCCTGGGCGTCCGCACGGACGAGCTGTTCCCCCTGCTGCCGGGCGAGAAGGTCGGCCTCGGCGGCGACGCGACCGCAACCCTGTGGTCGGAGCGCGTCCACCTGGAAGGCGCCGAGGCGGTCGCCTCGTACACGGACGGCCCCCTGGCCGGTGTCCCGGCGGTGACCCGCAACTCCCATGGCACGGGGACGACCTGGTACGTCTCCACCCGCCCCGACCCCGACACCCTCGCCGCCCTCCTGGACCGCATGCGCGCCGAGGCGGGCGTACGGCCGGTGCGGGTGACGCCGGAGGGGGTGGAGGCGGTGTTGCGACGAGGTGAGAACGCCGACTACCTCTTCCTGATCAACCACGGCGACCGGGACGCTGAGGTCGAGGTCACGGCCGACGCGACGGACCTGTTGGCGGGCAAGCCCGTCGAGGGCGGCACGGTCACTGTCCGGGCGGGGCACGTCGTGGTCGCAAGGGAGCCCCGAGGGTGAACGAGGAGAGCCGGAGGTCTCCGCTCAGCTGAGGTCTCCGCCCTTCACGGCATGGAGCAAGGCGGCGAGGGCTTGGGGTGTAGTGGCGGCGATCTCGTGGGGGTGGTCGCTCTCGCGGAAGTGGATGCGGTGCGGGGATGACGCCGCCAGTCCTACGCAGTTGCCCTCGCCGCCTGAGCTGAACGACGACTTCTGCCAGGCAAGTTCGGGCATGACTGGTCCTTTCACAGGGTGTACATCACATGCTGGATGAGGCTCAGGGAGTCTCGTGACTCGTGCGATTCCGGTGCCGATTCCGGGTCGACCGGGGCCAGCGCCAGTTCCGAGAGCCTCTCGAACATCGAGGAAACCATCATCAAGGCCCGCGCCGAGGACATCCTCCGCATCCTCGACCGGCGTGGCATCGAGGTCTCCGACGCCGTCCGGGAGCAGGTCACATCCTGCTCCGACCTGGAGGTCCTCGGTACCTGGCTCGACCGTTCCCTGACCGTCTCGAACGGCGAGGAGCTGTTCGAGGAAGCGTGACGCGGTGAACACCGGGGCGCGGCATGCCCCCACCGCATGCCGCGCCCCGCCCCCCGCTCAGTCCCCCGCTACGGCCGGCAGGCTCCCCGTGCGCGCCGCCTCCCCGTACCACCGCGCGCTCGACTTCGGCGTCCGCTCCAGCGTCGAGTAGTCCACGTAGACCGCGCCGAAGCGCTTGCCGTAGCCGTAGGCCCACTCGAAGTTGTCCATCAGGGACCACAGGTAGTAGCCGCGGACGTCCGCGCCTTCGGCGATGGCGCGGCGGACCGCCCGCAGGTGGCCGTGGAGGTACGCGATGCGCTCGGGGTCGTGGACGCGGCCCTCGGGGTCGGGCTTGTCGTCGTAGGCCGCGCCGTTCTCGGTGACATAGAGGGGCAGACCCGGGGCCTCGCGCGTGTAGCGCGTGATCAGGTCGTGCAGGCCCGTCGGGTCGATCGTCCAGCCCATCTCCGTGCGCTCGCCCGGCGTCTGGTGGAAGGCGACGTCGTCCGCGCCCGGCCAGGGGGAGTTCTCGCTGTTGCCGTGACCGTCGGCGCGCGGGCCGCCCGCGTCCGGGTCCACGGCCGAAACCAGCGTCGGCGTGTAGTAGTTGAGGCCCAGCGCGTCGAGCGGCTGGTTGGCGATCGCCAGGTCGCCGTCCAGGACGTACGACCAGTCCGTGACCAGCTCCGTCGCGGCGAACAGCGTCTCCGGGTACGCGCCGTGCAGGATCGGGCCGTGGAAGACGCCGTTGGCCAGGTCGTCGATCTTCTGGACCGCCGCCAGGTCCGCCGGGTCCGGCGAGAGCGGCCTGACGACCGAGGAGTTGAGGCTGATCGCGACCGAGTTGCGGGCCGGCATCGCGGCACGCAGGGCCGTGGTGCCCAGACCGTGCGCCAGGTTCAGATGGTGCGCGGCCTTCAGGGAGGCAGCCGGGTCCGTACGGCCGGGCGCGTGCACCCCGGAGGCATAGCCCAGGAACGCGCTGCACCACGGCTCGTTGAGCGTGATCCACTGCTCCACCCGGTCGCCGAGCGCCTCACCGACGATCTGCGCGTACTCGGCGAAGCGGTACGCCGTGTCGCGCTCCGGCCAGCCGCCCGCGTCCTCCAACTCCTGCGGCAGATCCCAGTGGTAGAGCGTGACGGCCGGCTTGATGCCGTGCCCGAGCAGCTCGTCCACCAGCCGGCGGTAGAAGTCCAGGCCCCGCTGGACCGCAGGGCCCCGGCCCGTCGGCTGCACCCGCGACCAGGAGATCGAGAAACGGTACGCGGTCAGACCCAAGTCCGCCATCATCGCCACGTCGTCGCGGTAGCGGTGGTAGTGGTCGACAGCGATGTCACCGTGCTCGCCGCCGGCCGTCTTGCCCGGCGTATGGCTGAAGGTGTCCCAGATGGAGGGCGTACGGCCGTCCTCCCGCACCGCCCCCTCGATCTGGTAGGCGGAGGTCGCGGCGCCCCAGAGGAAGGCGGGGGGAAAGGCCACCGGGGTCACCGGCGATGCGGACTCAGGCATGGAAGCGCTCCCATAGGAGGTCATGAAGACCGTCGGGTGGATGGGGAGGGGGAGGAAAGGGGTCGAGGCGGCGGTGGCTCGGCCCCCGAGGAGCAGGGTTCAGCCCTTGACGGCACCCTGCATGATGCCGCCCACGATCTGCTTGCCGAAGATGGCGAAGACGAGCAGCAGCGGCAGGGTGCCCAGCAGCGCGCCCGCCATGATCAGGGACTGGTCGGGGGTGAACCCCCGGCCGAGGCCCGCGACCGCGACCTGGACGGTCGGGCTGCCGGTCTGGGTCAGTACGAGGAACGGCCACAGGAAGTCGTTCCAGGTCTGGACGAACATCAGCATGCCCAGGACGGCCATCGCGGGCCGCGCGGCCGGGAACACCACGTGCCACACCACTCGCCAGCTGCTCGCGCCGTCCACCCGGGCCGCCTCGATGATCTCGTCGGGCAGCGCCTGGATCAGGTACTGCCGCATGAAGAACACACCGAACGCGCTCACCAGCGAGGGGAAGATGACCGCCTTCAGCTGGTCGGTCCAGCCGAGCTCGGCGACCATCATGTACAGCGGGATCACGCTGAGCTGCGGCGGCACCATCATGGTGCCGACCACGATCAGCATCATCGCGCCGCGGCCCTTGAAGCGCAGCTTGGCGAAGGCGAATCCGGCGATCGTCGACAGGAACACGATGGTCAGCGCCGACACACCCGCCACGAACGTCGTGTTGATGAACGCCTCGCCGAGGTTGGCGTCCTTCCAGGCGATCTCAAGATTGTCGAAGAGGTTCGAGCCGAACCAGAACGGCGGCGGCGACTGCGCCAGCCGCTGCGTGTCACGCGAGGCGGCGATCGCCGTCCACACCAGTGGGAACAGCGAGCCGACGGTGAACAGGGCGAGGATGATGTACGCGACGGGGCCGGCGTGCATGTGCCCGCCGGCGCGGGCCGACTTGGGCCGTCGTAGGCGCTTCGGCTTCTGGTCGGTCGTATCCACCGGAGTCAGTGTCGTCGTCACGGCCGGATCTCCTAACTACTGGCGCGCAGCCGGCGCGAGATGACGTAGTTGACGATCCCGATCACGATGAGGATCAGGAACATCGTCCAGGCGATCGCCGAGGCACGGCCCAGGTGCTGATTGACCCAGCCCTGCTCGTACAGATACAGGCCGAGCGTCTGGAACTGGTGCTGGGAGCCTCCGGAGGTGCCCTTGTTCGCGTCGAACAGCAGTGGCTCACCGAAGAGTTGGGAGGCACCGATGGTGGACACGACACAGGTGAACAGGATCGTCGGGCGCAGCGACGGCAGGGTGACGTGGAAGAACTGCTGCCAGCGGTTGGCCCCGTCCAGGGCCGCCGACTCGTACAGGTCCTGCGGGATCGCCTGCATGGCGGCCAGGTAGATCAGCGCGTTGTAGCCGGTCCAGCGCCAGATGACGATGGACGAGACGGCGATCTGCGAGGCCCACTTGTCGTTCTGCCAGTCGATGTTGTCGATGCCGACGGCACCCAGCGCCCAGTTGATCATGCCGTAGTCGCGGCCGAAGAGCAGCACGAACACCAGGGACGCGGCGGCGATCGACGTCGCGTACGGCGCGAGCATCATGACCCGGTAGAAGGTCGAGGCACGCAGCTTGTAGTTGAGGATGTGGGCGATGCCCATCGCCATCAGCAGCTGCGGGACCGTCGAGATGATGCCGATGGTCAGGGTGTTCTTCGCCGCGTTCCAGAAGAAGTCGTCGTCGAAGATCCGGGTGTAGTTGCGCAGACCCGCCCATTCCATGTCGGTGGGCGCGGTCATCTCCACCGTGTGCAGCGAGGCCCAGCCGGTGTAGATCAGCGGGAACAGGCCGAACGCGAGGAACAGCAGGAAGAACGGCGAGACGAACGCGTACGGGCTCCAGCGCATGTCCCGCTGCCAGCGGCGGGACATACGGGCCCGGCGGCGCCGGTCAGCCTCGGTGGGCACGCCGCCGGCGGGCGGGCGGCCCGGGGCCGCGCCCCCCTCCTTGGCGGGGGGCGCGGCGGTGCCGTGCCGGGTGGCCATACCGGTCACTTCTCCAGGTTGTTGTCGATGGTCTTGGTGGCCGTCTCCCAGGCCTCCTTGGCCGACTTGCCCTGGGTCACCAGGATCACGCCGTTGTCGGTCAGACCCTGCTGGATGATCTGGTCCTTCGGGCCGATCACCTGGGCCGGGATCTGCTTGGCGGCGTCGGCGAAGATCGTGCCGATCGGGGCGTCACCGGTCATGGTGTTCTCGGCGCCGGTGACCTGCGGCAGCGTATAGGCGGCCGGGGCGCTCGGGAAGCTGCCCTGCTTGGCGAAGAGCTTGGCCTGCTGCTCGGGCGCGGTCAGCCACGCGGCGAGCTTCGCGGCCTCCTCGGTGTTCTTGCCGGACTTCGGCACGGCGAGGAAGGTGCCGCCCCAGTTGCCGGGCTTGGGCGACGTGGCCACGTCCCACTTGCCGGCCGCCTCGGGCTTCGACTTGCCCTTGATGTAGCCGAGCATCCACGGCGGGCAGGACATCGCGGCGAACTTGCTGTTGGCGATCGTCGTGTCCCAGGCGGGCTGGAACTGCGTCTGGTTGCCGATCAGCCCGTCCTCGGCGGCCTGCGCGGTCAGGTCGAAGGCCTTCTTGATGGCCGGGTTCGTCTTGTAGATGACCTCGCCGGAGGCGTCGTAGTACTTCTCGCTCTCACCGCTGACGATGGCGTTCAGCAGACCACCGGGGGAGTCCAGGAAGGTGGTGCCCTCGGGGGCCTTCGCCTGGTAGTCCTTGCCGGCCTCGACGAACTTGTCCCAGCTGCCCGCCCACAGCTTGCCGACCTCTTCGCGCTCGCTCGGCAGACCGGCCTGCTCGAACAGGTCCTTGCGGTAGCAGATGGCCATCGGGCCCACGTCGGTGCCGAGACCGATGGTCTGGCCGTCCTTGGTGGTGGCCTGCTTCCACTTCCATTCCAGCCAGTTGCTCGACTTGACGCCCGACACCTTGGACAGGTCCATCAGCTTCGCGGCCTGGGTGTTGACGACCTCGGCGATGTTGCCGACTTCGACGGCCTGGATGTCCTGCAGGCCGCTGTTGGTGGTCAGGTGGTTGACGAGCGCGGGATAGTAGTTCTCGTTCCGCTCGACGACGTTCTCGGCGATCTTGATCTTCGGGTTCAGCTTCTCGTACTCGGCGTAGAGGCCGGCTTCCTTGAAGCCCTGGGTGCCGAAGAGGCCGAGTGTGATCGTGGTCTTGCCACTGCCGCCGTCCGACGACGAGTTCTCCTCGCCGTCACCGCCGTCGTCGGCACAGCCGGCCAGCAGCCCGGAGCCCAGCGCGGCGACGGCCGCGAGGACCATCGTCTTGCGGGCGATTCGGGTACGTGCTCGCATTGCGTCCTCCTGTTGCCCTGACGTGCCGACCCCCCGGCCAACTGCGTTGTTGGGCCCGTTAGTTCTAGCTGCGGCTCGGGCGGGGAACGTGCGGGATGTGTATGTGTCAGGTACCGTGGGAGCGCTCCCACTCGTGATGTGTTGAAGGTTCGTCGGTTCGAGCGGGGGTGTCAAGGGACTAGGGGCGGAGAGGTGCGTTCAGTTACCGGGCTGTTAACTGGACCTCGGGGATTCCGATTCGGCCAAGATCGACATCCGCCGGCCCGTCCGGTGATCGGGGGCGAGGTCGTCCGGGCCGAGGCGGGAGCCCGGGGCCGGCGGGCTCCGTGACGGCCCCGCGAACAGGCGGGACTGTTAAATTCCAGGCCAGCTTGAACAGGCAGGCTTGAACAGGCCAGCTTGAAGATGACTGCGGGAAGGCGGAGCCATGGTCCACGGAGCGCGGGGCCGGAGCGGTGGCCGGCCCACCCTCGAGGAGGTGGCGGCACGGGCCGGCGTGGGCCGCGGCACGGTCTCCCGGGTGATCAACGGCTCGCCCCGGGTCAGCGACGCCACCCGCGCGGCCGTCGAGGCGGCGGTCGCGGAGCTCGGCTACGTCCCGAACACGGCCGCCCGCGCCCTCGCCGCCAACCGGACGGACGCGATCGCCCTGGTCGTCCCCGAGCCGGAGACCCGCTTCTTCTCGGAGCCGTACTTCTCGGACATCCTGAAGGGCGTCGGCGCCGAACTCTCCGACACCGAGATGCAGTTGCTGCTGATCTTCGCGGGCAGCGACCGGGAGCGCGCCCGCCTGGCCCAGTACCTCGCCGCCCACCGCGTCGACGGCGTCCTGCTGGTCTCGGTCCACGCGGACGACCCGCTCCCCGACCTGCTCGCCCAGCTGGAGATACCCGCGGTCATCAGCGGCCCCAGGTCGGCCGCCGAGACGCTCACCTCGGTCGACTCCGACAACTACGGCGGCGCCCGCTCAGCCGTCGAGCACCTCCTCGCCGGCGGTCGCCGCACGATCGCCCACATCACCGGCCGCCAGGACGTCTACGGCGCCCAGCGCCGCGTCGACGGCTACCGCGACGCCCTGCGCGACGCGGGCCACGAGGCCGACGAGCGCCTCATCGAACCCGGCGACTTCACGGAGGAGGGCGGCCACCGGGCGATGGCCGCCCTCCTCGACCGCTGCCCCGATCTCGACGCGGTCTTCGCCGCCTCGGACGTCACCGCGGCCGGCGCCCGCCAGGTCCTGCGCGAGGCCGGCCGCCGCATCCCCGACGACGTCGCCCTCGTCGGCTACGACGACTCCGCCATCGCCCGCCACATGGACCCACCCCTCACCAGCGTCCGCCAGCCCATAGAGGAAATGGGCCGCACCATGATCGACCTCCTCCTCGCAGAGATAGCCGACCGCCGCCCGCCGGCCTCCCGAGGCCTGGAGCGCCGCCAGTTGGTCCTGGCGACGGAACTGGTGCCGCGTACGTCGTCCTGAGGCGGGGTGCTGGTTCGGCATCGCACTCAAGGCCGGCGGCCCTGGCCACAGCGGCGGAGGCGTGGTGGGACGGGTGGATGTGGGCGATCACCGTGAGCGCCCGGGATCGCTCCCGTAGCCAGGTCGCGAGCCCTCGCGCCGCCTCGGAGGCGTAACCGTGTCCGTGCCATGGCGTGCCCACGACCCAGGGGTGCACGGTGTGAGCCGATGTAGGTGTGCAGGGCCGGGTCGCAGAGTACGGCGGCCATCTCGGGTGCGTGCTCGACGCACAGGGGGAGGAGATCGAGGCGGGCGGTGCGGATCGGTTCGGTGTGCAGCAGGACCCCCGGAAACGGAATCAGCCGGTGGCTTCGATCTCTCGAAGCCACCGGCTGATCACTCAGGGTGAGTGACGGGACTCGAACCCGCGGCATCCTGGACCACAACCAGGTGCTCTACCAGCTGAGCTACACCCACCATGACCGGCGGTTCGACGAGTGTTCTCCCCGACCGGCCGAGAAAAAGTGTACAGGGTCCGAAGGGGTGCTCGCGCCTGGCTTTCGCGGCGCCCCCCTCAACGCCCCTGACCTGCCTACTGACCAGGCAGGACGTGCTTCGCGGCGATCGTCTTCGCCGTGTCCGAGTCGGGACCGGGCTGGGGGACGAAGATGGCCTCGCGGTAGTAGCGCAGTTCCGCGATGGACTCGCGGATGTCGGCGAGGGCGCGGTGGTTGCCGTTCTTCTCGGGGCTGTTGAAGTACGCCCGCGGATACCAGCGCCGCGCCAGTTCCTTGATCGACGACACGTCGACGATGCGGTAGTGGAGGTACTCCTCGACCTTCGGCATGTCCCTCAGGAGGAAACCGCGGTCCGTGCCGACGGAGTTGCCGCACAGCGGGGCCTTGCCGGGCTCCTTGACGTGTTCCCGGACGTAGGCGAGCACCTGCTCCTCGGCGTCCGCCAATGTCGTACCGGCCGGGAGCTCGTCGAGCAGTCCGGACGCCGTGTGCATCTGACGCACCACTTCCGGCATCGTCTCCAGCGCGGAGTCCGGCGGACGGATGACGATGTCCACACCCTCGCCGAGCACGTTCAGCTCGGAGTCGGTGACGAGGGCGGCCACTTCGATGAGCGCGTCGTCGGACAGCGAGAGGCCGGTCATCTCGCAGTCGATCCACACCATACGATCGTTCATGCGACCACCCTAAAGCCGACCTCCGCTTATGAGGGCCCCGCGGTGGCGCCGGGCTCACGCCGGGCGCGATGGTGAGGGGCGCGGAAATCCCCAGGCGCGGAACTCCCCAGGCGTGGAGATTCCCAGGCGTGGAGTTCCCCGCCCCTCACCATCGACATCGGCCTACGATCCGCTGCGCTGCCCCGGCAACGTCGCCCGGCTTCCCGCGTACGCCTCACGGACGTGCTCGCCGGTCGCGGTCGCCGCCAGCGACGACGACGGTCCGACCGCGCTCGCCGCCGGTGTACGGCGGGTCTGCATCGGGACCGGGCCGGGGCCCTCCGGATGGAGCGCGGGTGCTGGGCTCGGGGAGCCCGGTGAGCCGGTCGCGGCCGGCGCTCCGTCGGTGTCCACCGGCTTCTCGCCCTGCGGCCTGCGCGCCCGGTACGCGGCCCGGTACGCCGCAGGCGACGAGCCCAGCTGGCGGCGGAAGTGCCCGCGCAGCGCCACCGGCGAACGGAAGCCGCAGCGGCCCGCGACCTCGTCCACCGAGTAGTCCGAGGTCTCCAGCAGACGCTGCGCCTGGAGCACCCGCTGCGTGATCAGCCACTGCAGCGGGGCGCTTCCCGTCAGTGAGCGGAAGCGGCGGTCGAACGTACGACGGCTCATGTACGCGCGCGCGGCGAGCGTCTCCACGTCGAACTGCTCGTGGAGATGCTCCAGCGCCCAAGCGACGACCTCGGCCAGCGGGTCGGCGCCGATCTCCTCTGGTAAAGATCGATCGAGGTAGCGCTCCTGGCCGCCGCTCCGGCGCGGCGGGACCACCAGGCGCCGGGCGAGCGCGCCCGCCGCCTCGTTGCCGTGGTCCGTCCGCACGATGTGCAGGCACAGGTCGATTCCTGCCGCGGTGCCCGCGCTCGTCAGTACGTCGCCGTCGTCCACGAAGAGTTCCCGTGGGTCGACGTGCACCGACGGATAGCGCTTGGCCAGCGTCGGCGCGTACATCCAGTGGGTGGTCGCGGGGCGGCCGTCCAGCAGGCCGGCCGCCGCCAGTACGAAGGCGCCGGTGCACAGCCCTACTATGCGGGCGCCCTCTTCGTGTGCCCGGCGGAGTGCGTCGAGCGACTCCTCCGGTGGTGGGGAAGTGATCGAGCGCCAGGCAGGCACGACGACCGTGCCCGCCCGCGAGATCGCTTCCAGGCCATGCGGTGCGGAGAGCTCCAGGCCCCCCGTGGTCCGCAGCGGTCCTTCTTCGCCACCGCACACCAGCAGTCGGTAGCGCGGTACGCCGGCGTCCTGGCGGTCGATTCCGAACACCGACAGCGGTATGGAACTCTCGAAGATGGGGCCGCCGCTGAACAGCAGCACCGCGACGATCTCCTTGCGGCGTCGCCCGGAAAGTTTCCGGGCCGCGGTTTCCGGCGCGGCAGTGGAGTCGTGGCTCATCCTGCTAAGCCCCCCTCGGTGGTCGCGGCTCCTCGGTTGTGTCGCTCCTGCACGTTTCCCCTCGGTCCTGCACGAGTCCCCCGCCGTAAGACAGTCAAGATCGAATCTACTGCGTCCCGTGGTGCCGGGGTGACCAGTTCATCACCCGGCACATTGTCGACTTGGCAACTTGGCGTAAAGCATTCGATCACGAAGCGTTGCACTCGCGGGGCGTGCAGGGAAGTACGCCTCGTCGCAGTGGCCAATCCCTGTAGGGTGCGCACGCCCTTCGAGGCCCTTTCCGTGCAGGTGGAACGGGGCGTGGGGGGTGCTTCGGGCAAGGGGCGCGCGGTGGCCAGAAGTTGGCTGAAAAGAAGCGGTTCCGGGTATGGAAACCGGTCAGTCGACCGGTGAGTTTCCCCCAGTGTGACGTCCACCGCGGTGGGCCCCCGTCCCGCTCCTGTGGTGACGGCCCCGGTGCGGTGCGGGTTCGTCGGTGAGCGGCCGGGCGGCGCTGCGCTCGGACTGGCGCAGCAGCACCCGGCAGACGGCGGTGACGGCCGCCAGGCCGAGGGCCGTACCCGTGGCGCCGGCGAGCGAGGTGCCGTACACGAGAAGGACGACGGGGACGAGTACACAGCTGAAGGCCGCCCAGCGGACCACGTCGGTCGCGGTGTCCTGGGAGTGGGGGGCCTCGGGGGTGGAACGTGGGCCGGACATTGCGTGCTCCCGGGGTCGGTCGGTCGCCGGGTTCAACGCGTGTTCGAGGTGTCGGTCACTGTACGTGCTGCTCCGGCCCGGCGCAGGGCGGGTAAGTGAATGCTGTGCAAACCGCCTGTACGGTTCAGCAACCATTGCGTTACGGCAGTGGCCTCGTGCATGCTCCCTGGAACCCCCGCGGAGGTTGCGCGGGATCTGGGCTTAAGGAGGCGTGCCGCCGTACCCTTGGGGTATGGGGTTGGGAAGATGATTCCCGGACACAGCTCCGCCGCACACTGTCGTCCCTCCCAAAAGGATCACAACGCCGAGACAGCCATGGCCGGTCACGAATTCTTCGAACCCGCGGACCGCAAGCGGCCGGTCGCCGACCACACGGCGGCCGATCCCCTGGCGGCGGAAGAGTCACGCCATTCCTGCGATCCCGCTTTCAAGCACGGCGTCGTCGTCGGCTTCGACGGCTCCACCTCCAGTGAGCGCGCCCTCGCGTACGCCATCGGCATGGCGCATCGCTCCGGGTCGGGCCTGATCATCGTCCATGTGGCCAACCGGCTGCCGACCACCGTGTGGGCCGGCTGCGAGCCACCCGTCTTCGTCGACGTCCCGGACCATCGCACCGAGGTGCTCGGGCTGGAGCTCGCCTGCGCGGACTATCTCGCCGAGGTGCCCTGGATCCTCGTCGAGCGCGGCGGCGACATCTGCCATGAACTCGAAGAGGTCGGGCGGGAGTACGAGGCGGACGCGATCGTCGTCGGGTCCACGCAGGGCATCGTCGGACGGATCTTCGGGTCCGTCGCCGGGCGGCTCGCCAAGCGTGCGAAGCGGCCCGTCGTTGTCATTCCGTAACTTGCCGTTGCCCCAGGTGAGATGTGGAGTTGGCGCGGCCGGACCCTCTTTGTGCAGAGCGTAAAACTACTCGTGCGTAGAGGTGTTTGTGCCCTTGTGAAGGGCATATATCGGTCACCGCACAACTGCACATGCATGAAGGGAGCCCGCCGTGGACAACGACGTCTCTGCGGGAAGCGGAATCACTACCGTGGTCGGCCGACTCGCCCTGGGAATCACCCTGTTGGCCTTCGGGCTGGGGTACACCGACGTGATCGACGGTGTGTCGGCTGCTGACGCCGTATCAATCGCCCAGTACGTGGGCGGCATTGCCCTCTTCGTCGCCGGCCTCATGGCCTTCCGGGACCGGGACTCCGTCGGTGGTACGGCGTTCTCTGCGCTCGGTGCGCTCTGGTTCACGTGGGCCGTCTCTGCTGACGCCCAAGTCTCCGCCAACGCGGCCGGGTTGTTCCTGCTGCTGTTTGCCCTTGTGGCGCTGACGCTGACGCTCGCGGGTGGCGATCAGCTCGGTCAGGGGATGTACGGGTTGTTCTTCGTCGCCCTGGTGCTCATGGCCATCGCCAACTTCGCCGACAATGACGGGCTCACCAAGGTGGGTGGGTGGTTCGCTGTCGCGGCGGGGGCGGTGGCTTGGTACGCCGCGACTGCTGCGCTGGCTCACTGGCCGACGGTGCTGCCGCGGCGCGCTGCCGGCCGGGGCGTGACGGCCCACGGCTAGCTGCGCAGGCTGGGGGTTTGGGCGGCCCTCGGCGTAGATAACGGACCCCCCGTGTCTGGTGGCGACACGTGGGGGTCCGTTCTCTTGCTTGGCCTCCGCGGGCCGGTGGGGGCTTGTCGCGCAGTTCCCCGCGCCCCTAAAGGCAAAAAGCCTTTACTCCACCGTCACCGACTTTGCGAGGTTCCTCGGCTTGTCGATGTCCCTGCCCAGGGCCAATGCCGTGTGGTAGGCGAGGAGTTGGAGGGGGATGCCCATCAGGATCGGGTCCAGTTCGTCCTCGTTCTTCGGGACTACGATCGTCTGGTCGGCCTTCTCCTGGTGCTGGTGGGCCACCGCGAGGATCTTGCCGCTGCGGGCCTTGATCTCCTCCATGGCGGCGCGGTTCTTCTCCAGGAGGTCGTCGTCGGGGACGATGGCAACCGTGGGGAGGGCGGGCTCGATGAGGGCGAGGGGGCCGTGCTTCAACTCTGAGGCGGGGTAGGCCTCCGCGTGGATGTAGGAGACCTCCTTGAGCTTCAGGGAGGCCTCGCGGGCTACCGGGTAGCCACGGACGCGGCCGATGAAGAGCATCGAGCGGGCCTCGGCGTAACTCTGGGCCAGCTTCTCGATCTCGCCCTCGTGCTCCATGATCTCGGCGATCTGGGCGGGGAGCTTGCGCAGGCCCTCGATGATGCGCTTGCCGTCGCGGACCGAGAGGTCGCGGGTGCGGCCCAGGTGCAGGGCGAGGAGCGCGAAGGCGACCGTCGTGTTCGTGAAGCACTTCGTCGAGACCACGCAGACCTCGGGGCCCGCGTGCACGTAGATGCCGCCGTCGGCCTCGCGGGCGATCGCCGAGCCGACGACGTTCACCACGCCCAGCACCCGCGCGCCCTTGCGCTTCAGCTCCTGCACGGCGGCCAGGACGTCGTACGTCTCACCGGACTGGGAGACCGCGATGTACAGGGTGTCGGGGTCGACGACCGCGTTGCGGTAGCGGAACTCGGAGGCGGGCTCGGCGTCCGCGGGGATGCGGGCCAGCTCCTCGATCATCTGGGCGCCGATCATGCCGGCGTGGTAGGAGGTGCCGCAGCCGAGGATCTTGACGCGGCGGATCTGGCGGGCCTCGCGGGCGTCCAGGTTCAGGCCGCCGAGGTGCACGGTGGAGAAACGGTCGTCGATGCGGCCGCGCAGCACGCGGTCCACGGCGTCGGCCTGCTCGTGGATCTCCTTGTGCATGTAGGTGTCGTGGCCGCCCATGTCGTAGGAGGCCGCTTCCCACTCGACGGTGGTGGGCTCCGCCGTCGTACGGGTGCCCTCCGTCGTGTACGTGCGGAAGTCGTCGGCCTTGAGGGTGGCCATCTCGCCGTCGTCCAGCGTCACTATCTGCCGGGTGTGGGTGACCAGGGCCGCGATGTCCGACGCGACGAACATCTCCTTCTCGCCGATGCCGAGAACGACCGGGGAGCCGTTGCGGGCGACGACGATGCGGTCGGGGAAGTCGGCGTGCAGGACGGCGATGCCGTAGGTGCCCTCGATGACGCGCAGGGTGTCGCGGACCTTGTCCTCGAGCTTCTCCGCCTGCGAGCGGGCGATCAGGTGGACCAGGACCTCGGTGTCGGTCTCGGAGAGGAACTCGACGCCGTCGGCCTCCAGCTTGCGGCGCAGGTCGGAGGCGTTGTCGATGATGCCGTTGTGGACGACGGCGACCTTGCCCTCGGCGTCGAGGTGCGGATGGGCGTTGACGTCGGAGGGGGCGCCGTGGGTGGCCCAGCGGGTGTGGGCGATGCCGGTGGTGCCCTTGAAACGGGCCGGTACCTTGGCTTCCAGGTCGCGGACCCGGCCCTTGGCCTTGACCATCTTCAGGCCTGTGGACTTGGGGGTGGTCACGACGATGCCGGCCGAGTCGTAGCCGCGGTACTCCAGACGCTGAAGTCCCTCCAGGAGCAGGGGGGCGACATCACGCTTGCCGATGTATCCGACAATTCCGCACATGTAGAGGTATTCCTAGCCGTAGACGATGCGGCGCAGCTGCCGGAGGGTGAGCTCCGGGGGTGCGACCGCCCTGTATGTGAGGTCCGCCTCGATCCGTTCGAAGATCTCCGCGTTCACCAGACCCTGGGCCTGCAGCTCACGGTGGCGGCGACGGACGTAGTCCTCGGTCGTCTCGTCGAAGTAGGCGAGCACGTCCTGGATCACGCGCAGCGCCTCGCCCCGGCTGAGGGGCGTGGAGCGCGTCAGATGATCAACGAGTTCGTCGTGCACCCGGTAGATCCTGGAGCACCGGCGGCGCTTTCGCAAGAATCCTGCCCGATATCGGGCAATGACCTGTGAAAGTCCTTGGGAAAACGTTGAATCCGTCATGAGTACCTGTTTGTGGGCCGTCCATCCGGGAGCACTCGGCTGCGGGCCCGACAAGGCGAACCTGCCGGGCGTGTACTCCTTCGTCTACGGCAACACCGCGGTCATCTCGCATGCCTCGGAGGGGGGCGTGCGCCAGGAGTGAGTGCCGCTGTTCGAGAAGTACACGGTGGACCTGGTGATCGATGAGACCGTCGCCTGGTCCCGGGTGTGCTACTCGAGACCGGTGACCGGATCGACCACTTCACGGTGGCGCGCAGGGCGAAGTAACTCCCCTGGGGTTACATCCGCTTGAGGATCGCCGGCTTGGCCACGGTGAACTCCTCGTCCGTCAGCACGCCCGACCGGTGCAGCTCGCCGAGTTCGCGCAGCCGGCGCAGGAGGGCGTCATGGTCGTCCTCGGCGGAGGCCACCGGAGGAGAGGGCACTTCCGGTCGTGCGTCGTGTACGTCGATGGCGGCGGCCTGGGCCGGATGCGGAAGTCTGGCCTGGACCGCCGCCGCGACCAGGGCCATCAGCGGGTCCTTCTTGAAGCCCCACAGCTCGACGGAGTTGGGGTCGTACTTGGGCGGGGCCTTGGTGGGGGCGTTCTTCACGGTGAAGCGGAGATAGCCGTTCTCCAGGCCGGCCGCCGGGTGCCATTCGACGGCGGTCAGGTCGGACAGGGTGAGCGTGCGGGTGCCGGCGGCGGCCTTGGCATCCTCGGTCTTCCAGTTCCACTCCAGTCGGATGCGCTCGCCGTCGAAGCCGGCGGTGCCGTCGCCCGCGGAGACCGACAGCGGGACCGCCGGGCCCGGCAGCAGATATTCGGAGACGGGGTCGGACGGCACCTCGTCCAGGAGCAGGGCGTTGCGCACCTCGTCCGTGAAGTACTCGGCGACGCCGTAGCGGTCGGAGTCGACGATCAGCTGATAGGGGTCGTGGGGTTCGGCCAGCCGCCCGCCGGTGGCATGCAGCAGCGGGTCGGCGCCGTCGCGCAGCCGGAGCCTGAGCCGCCCGGACTTCCTGCCCTGCTCGAAGGAGATGCCCGCCAACGCCCCCAGGGGGACGACCAGTTCACCCAGCGTCTTGCGGAGCAGGCTGACGTTCTTGTCCCGTCCCGGGGTCAGTCGCAGGGCGTCGCCGTCGAAGGCCCAGGTGCCGTCCTTCTGGATGATTTCCGCCATGGGAGGGATTGTTTCATCGCTTCTGCGAGAGAGTGGTCTCTACCAATCCTGAGGGTAATCCTGAAGGGAGCGCATGTGAGACGGCACCGCAGAACGACTCCCCGTATGTTCCGGCTCCTCGGTTCGCTGCTGCTGGTGACGGCGGCCGGAGCCGTCGCGATCGGCGCGGCACCGGCCCCGCGGGCCGCCGCGACGCCACTGGACCGGGTGATCCCGGCCCCCGCCTCGGTCGACGCGGGCGGATCGCCGTACCGCATCACCGACTCCACCCGTATCCGTGTCGACGGCTCGCGCGAGGCACGCCGGGTCGGCGAGTATCTGGCGGACGTCCTGCGTCCCTCGACCGGTTATCGGCTGCCGGTCACGACGTACGGCTCCGGAGGCATCCAACTCCGGATCGGCAAGGGCTCCTTCGGTGCGGAGGGCTACCGCCTGGACAGCGGGCGCAAGGGCGTCACCATCACGGCGGCGGGGCCCTCCGGGCTCTTCCACGGCGTCCAGACCCTGCGTCAGCTCCTCCCCGCCGCCGTCGAGAAGGACTCCGTGCAGCCCGGGCCGTGGCTGATCGCGGGCGGCACGATCAAGGACACCCCGCGGTACGGCTGGCGCGGCGCCATGCTCGATGTCTCCCGGCACTTCTTCACCGTCGACCAGGTCAAGCGCTACATCGACCAGCTCGCCCTGTACAAGATCAACAAGCTGCATCTGCACCTCAGCGACGACCAGGGCTGGCGCATCGCCATCGACTCCTGGCCGCGGCTGGCGACGTACGGCGGTTCCACGCAGGTCGGCGGTGGCCCCGGTGGCTACTACACCAAGGCCGACTACAAGGAGATCGTCCGGTACGCGGGCTCCCGCCATCTGGAGGTCGTCCCCGAGATGGACATGCCCGGCCACACGAACGCCGCGCTGGCCTCGTACGCCGAGCTGAACTGCGACGGTGTGGCTCCGCCGCTCTACACCGGCACGGAGGTCGGCTTCAGCTCGCTGTGCGTGGACAAGGAGATCACGTACGACTTCGTGGAGGACGTGGTGCGGGAGCTGGCCGCGATCACGCCGGGTCGGTATCTGCACATCGGTGGGGATGAGGCGCATTCCACCAGTCACGCCGACTATGTGAAGTTCATGGACCGGGTGCAGCCGATCGTCGCGAAGTACGGGAAGACAGTGGTGGGTTGGCATCAGCTGACAGGGGCGAACCCCTCGCGGGGGGCTCTGGCGCAGTACTGGGGGCTCGACTCCACGAGTGCGGAGGAGAAGGCGCAGGTCGCAGCGGCTGCGCGGAATGGGACGGGGCTGATCCTGTCGCCGGCCGACCGGATCTATCTCGACATGAAGTACGACGCGAATACTCCGCTGGGGTTGTCGTGGGCAGGGTACGTCGAGGTGCAGCGGTCGTATGACTGGGATCCCGGTGACTACCTTGCGGGGGCGCCGGCTTCCGCGATCCGGGGTGTTGAGGCGCCGTTGTGGAGCGAGACGATCACTAAGTCTGCCGACATCGAGTACATGGCGTTTCCGCGGTTGGCGGGGGTGGCCGAGTTGGGGTGGTCGCCGCCTTCCACGCATGACTGGGATGGCTACAAGGTGCGGCTTGCTGCGCAGGGGGCGCGGTGGGATGCGTTGGGGATTCAGTACTACCGGTCGCCGCAGGTTCCGTGGTGAGTGGTTGTCTGCGGGTCCGGTGGGGGCTGGTCGCGCAGTTCCCCGCGCCTCTAGGGAAATTGCGCTGACGGGCACCCCGGAGGACCGTACTCCGGGGTGCCCGTCGGTCTGTGGGCGCTTATAGCCCTGCGATGGGATTCTTCAGGTTGCCGATCAGCTGGAGTGCGCCCGCCGGGTCAGACAGGTCCACCATCTGCTTGTTGTTGCGGAGTTGGAGGCGGTTGAGGCAGGAGAGGGAGAACTCGGGGGCGAACATGTCGTACTGCTTGAACTTGTCGGCGAGTTCGGGCACCGAGTGCTGGTAGTCGCGGGTGACTTCGGCGACCGTGCGCCAGAAGGCGTCCTCCTCCAGGATTCCCTCGGCCGCGAGGTTCGCGGCGAGGAAGCGGAAGAAGCAGTCGAAGACGTCGGTGAAGATGGAGAGGAGTTTCTTCTCCTCCGGCACCTGCACCCGCAGCCGCTCGACCGTCGGCGGCAGCACCGCGTCCGGGTCCATGACGGCGATCTCCTCGGCGATGTCCTTGTAGATCGCGCGCTTCACCACGCCGTCCTTCAGGACGAGGATGACGTTCTCGCCGTGCGGCATGAACACCAGGTCGTAGGCGTAGAAGCTGTGGAGGAGAGGGGTGAAGTACGCCCTCAGGTAGCGGCGCAGCCACTCCGTCGGCGTCAGGCCCGACTGCTCGATCAGTGCGCCCGCGAAGGACGCGCCCTCGTGGTCGACGTGGACGAGGGAGGCCATGGTGGCCAGCGACTCGCCGTCTGTCAGCGAGGACACCGGGCTCTCGCGCCACAGGGCCGCGAGCATCTTGCGGTACGGCGAGTAGCGGTCCGTCGCCTTCTCGTACTCCAGGTGCCGGTAGCCGACGGCGGCGCGCTCGCGGATGATCGACAGGCCGGTGGACTTGAGGACCGGGTCGTTGTCGATGAGCTGGGCGAGCCAGTCGTTGATCGCCGGGGTGGCCTCCATGTAGGCGGCCGAGAGTCCGCGCATGAAGCCCATGTTGAGGACCGAGAGCGCTGTTTTGACGTAGTGCTTCTCGGGGGTGGTGCTGTTGAAGAAGGTGCGGATCGATTGCTGGGCCAGGTATTCGTCGTCGCCCTCGCCGAGGCAGACCAGGTGCTTCTGGGCGACCTCGGCGGCGAAGGTCACCGTCAGCTTGTTCCACCACTGCCAGGGGTGGACGGGGATGAGGAGATAGTCGGCGGGGTCGAGGTGCTGGTCGCGCAGGACGTCGTAGAAGCGCTCTACGGTCTCCTCGCCCAGCTCCTGCCGTACGAAGGACTCGTACTCGATGCCGACACCGGCCGTGAACGCGGCGCGTGAGCGGTGGGCCGCGAGCCAGACCAGCCGGACCGGGCTCGCGGTCTCGGGGGCGTACGACAGGTATTCGTGGACGCCGAAGCCGAGCCGGCCGTTGTTGGCGACGAAGCAGGGGTGGCCCTCGGTCATGCCGGTCTCGATGGCCTGGAAACCGCTCTTCGCCAGTTCGGCGGAGGTCGTCTGCGGCTTGGTGAGCTTGTAGCAGGTGCCGGAGAGGGTGGAGGAGATCTCCTCCAGGTAGACCGGCAGGACCTCGTCGCTCAGGCCGAGTGACTTCTTCAGCTCTATGAAGAAGTCGAGGGCGGCGAGGGGGAGTTCGGTGCCGTCGCGGCGGCGGGAGATGGAGTCGGCGTCCACCTGCCAGTGGTCCAGGGCGCGGACCACTGCCGTGAAGGTGTACCGGGTCAGGCCGTCGTCGCTGCGGACGACGTACTGGTCACCTTCCTTCTCGGGGGTGATCAGCCGCTCGTGCGCGAACTCGGCGAGCGCCTTGCGGATGAGGAGGCGGCCCGCCCGTTCCCAGCGCTCGGGGGAGAGGTGGGCCGTGGCGTCGGCGAGGGTCATCCGTGCACCGCCTTCTCGAAGTGGTCGCGGGTGCAGAAACTCAGCAACGCCTTCTTCTCCGGCTTCTGTATCTCCCGCTCGGGTATGAATCCGACGGCTTCGTTCAAGGCGTGGACGGCCTTGTTGGCGATGTCCGGCTCGACGACGACGCGGGCGGTGCGCGGGTCCTCGAAGAGGTGGGCCATCACGGCGGTGATGACGGCCTTGGTGAAGCCGTGCACGGGCTGGTCGGTCGCCGGCACCAGGAAGTGCATGCCGACGTCGCCGGGCTGCGGGTCGTACAGGCCGACCAGTTCACGGTGCGCGGGGTCGTAGTACTCCATGAGGAAGGCGGGTTCGCCGTCCTGCAGCCCGAGCAGGGCGTGATGGTGCTCGTCGGCCGCGATCTCCATGTAGGCGCGCTCGACGTCCTGCAGCTTCGCGTCCTGCATCATCCAGTAGGCCGCCTTGGGGTGGGTGACCCAGGTGTGCAGCAGCTCGGCGTCGTTCAGCGGGTCGAGCGGGCGGAAGGTGAAGGTCATGGGGCTCATATGGCGAACTCCTGGAACGCGATGGTCTTCTCGACCGGGTAGTACTCGCTGCCGAGCAGCTCACGGATGATGTAGCTGTTGCGGTACGCGCCCATGCCCAGGTCGGGGCTGGTGATGCTGTGGGTGTGGACGCCGGCGTTCTGCAGGAAGACGCCCCGGCCGGTCGTGTCGATCGAGTAGTTGCGGGCGACGTCGAAGTTGCCCTGCGAGTCGTAGACCAGCCGGTCGCGCACGGGCTTCAGGAACTCCGGCTCGGCGTAGTGGTAGCCGGTGGCCAGGACCAGGCCCTGGGACTCGATCTCGTACTCCTTCTCCTGCTCCTCCTGGCGGAAGGAGAGGGTGTACGTGCCGTTCTCGTACCGCGCGCTGTTCAGCGAGGAGTTGGTGAGCAGGCGCGTGGGCACCGGCCCGCCGAGGTTCTTCTGGTACAGCAGATCGAAGATCTCGTTGATCAGGTCGCCGTCGATGCCCTTGAACAGGCCCTTCTGCTGGGCCGTGAGGCGGTAGCGGGTGGCCTCGGGGAGCTCACGGAAGTAGTCGATGTACTCCGGCGACGTCATCTCCAGCGTGAGCTTGGTGTACTCCAGCGGGAAGAAGCGCGGGGAGCGGGTCACCCAGTTCAGCCGGTAGCCGTGGACGTCGATCTCGCTGAGGAGGTCGTAGTAGATCTCCGCGGCGGACTGGCCTGAGCCGACGAGTGTGATCGACTCCTTCTTCTGCAGCTCCGCCTTGTTCTGCATATAGCGGGAGTTGTGGAAGAAGTCGCCGCCCAGGCCGCGCACCGCCTGTGGGTAGAAGGGCGAGGTGCCGGTGCCGAGGATCAGGTGGCGGGCGCGGAAGGTGTCGCCGGCCGCTGTCTTCACGACGTAAAGATCGTGCTCGTACGTCACTTCCGTCACCGTCGTGCTGAAGCGGACGCTGCTGAGTCTGTTCGCGGCCCAGCGGCAGTAGTCGTCGTACTCGACGCGCAGGGGGTAGAAAGTCTCGCGGATGTAGAACGAGTACAACCGCCCCTGTTCTTTGAGGTAGTTGAGGAAGGAGTACGACGACGTCGGGTCGGCGAGGGTGACCAGGTCCGACATGAACGGGGTCTGGAGGTGGGCGCCGTCCAGGAACATGCCAGCGTGCCACTCGAAGTCCGGCTTCGACTCCAGGAAGACGCCGTCGAAATCGTCGATGGGCTCGGTCAGACAAGCCAGGCCGAGATTGAAGGGGCCGAGGCCTATCCCGACGAAGTCGAGGTTCTTTTCAGAGGCTTCAGGAAGCGCGGACAACGGTCTCTCCCAGGTACTGCTCGGCGTGGCCGGCGATCAGATCGAGGACGGCGGCGATGTCGGCCGCCTGCGTCTCGGGGTTGAGCAGGGTGAACTTCAGGTAGTGGCGGCCGCCGACCTTGGTGCCCGCGACCACCGCGTCACCGGAGGCGAACAGGGCCTTGCGGGCGTACAGGTTGGCCCGGTCGATCTCGGCGGGGTCGGTGACGGCGGCCGGGATGCAGCGGAAGACGAGGGTGGAGAGCGACGGCTCCACGACCACGTCGAAGCGCGGGTCGGCGGCAAGCAGCTGCCAGCCCTCTACGGCCAGATCGCAGACCTCGTCGAAGAGCTGGCCGATCCCGTCGGCGCCCATCGTCCGCAGCGTCATCCACAGCTTCAGCGCGTCGAAGCGGCGGGTGGTCTGCAGGGACTTGTCGACCTGGTTGGGTATGCGCTCCTGCACCATCCGGCGCGGGTTGAGGTACTCGGCGTGGTAGGTGGCGTGCCGCAGCGTGGCGGCGTCACGGACCAGCACGGCGGATGAACTCACCGGCTGGAAGAAGGACTTGTGGTAGTCGACGGTGACGGAGTCGGCGCGCTCGATGCCGTCGATGCGGTCGCGGTACTTGATCGACGCGAGGAGTCCGCAGCCGTAGGCGGCGTCGACGTGCATCCAGGTGTCGTACTGCTCGCACAGCTCGGCGATCTCGGGCAGCGGGTCGATGGAGCCGAAGTCGGTGGTGCCGGCGGTGGCGACGACGGCCATGGGGACCAGGCCGTCCTTCTTGCAGCGCTCCAGCTCATGGGCGAGCGCGAGGGTCCGCATGCGCTTGTCGTGGTCGACGGGGATCGAGACGACGGAGTCGGGGCTCAGGCCGAGCAGCTTCGCGGACTTCTTCACGCTGAAGTGGCTGACGTCGGAGGCGAAGATCCGCAGTTTGGCGAAGGAGTCGGACTTCGCCTCCTCGCGGGCGAGCAGGAGCGCCTGGAGGTTGGACTGGGTGCCGCCGGAGGTGAACACGCCGTCGGCGGCCGGGCCGAGGCCTATGCGGGCAGTGGTCCAGTCGATGAGCTTGCGCTCGATGAGGGTGCCGCCTGCCGACTGGTCCCAGGTGTCCAGGGAGGAGTTGACGGCGGAGAGGACCGCCTCGCCGAGCACGGCCGGGATGACGACCGGGCAGTTGAGGTGGGCGAGGTAGCGGGGGTGGTGGAAGTAGATCGCGTCCCGGAGGTAGACGTCCTCCAGTTCGTCGAGGACCGCGGCGGTGTCGTGCAGCGGCCGGTCGAGGTCGATCGCGTCGATGCGGGGAGCGAGGGCGTCGACCGTGATGCCGGTGAACGGACGGTCGGTGGTGGCGAGTTTGGCCGCCACCCGCTCGATTCCTTCGGTCACGGAGCTGCGATACCGCTCCGCGGTCGTGTCATTGAGCAGGTGCGAGCGCATGTGGGGTCCTCCGGTGGGGACGATCCGTGGCGGGGCGAGGAGAAGCGGAGTCTGGGCTTCAACTTAGGTAAGGCTAACCTAACTTCATCGAATTTGACGCGTGAGGAATCCAACCCCACCCGTGACAGTGGTCACTCCTGTCGCTGTCTCATCACTCGCCGCGCTCGCGCAGCTGCTCCTCGGTCAGCCCCTGCCGCCAATAGCCCACGAACGTGACCCTGCGGCGGTCGATCCCGCGCTCGCCCACAAAATGCCGGCGCAGCTGCTTCACACAGCCGGACTCGCCCGCGATCCAGACGTACGGCCGCTCCGCGGGCGGGAGTTGGTCGGCCCGTACGGCGTCGAGGGCCATGGGGGACCCCTCGGTCCGTACGAGCCACGTGATGTCCGCGTCCGCCTCCGTCACCAGGTCCTGGATGTCACCGGCATGGTGCACCTCCAGCCACACCCGGGCACGGGTGCCGGCCGGCAGCGACTCGACGATGGCGGAGGCGGCCGGTACGGCGGTCTCGTCGCCCCAGATCACCACCAGATCGGTGTCGGCGGGCGGCCGGAAACGAATGGCCCGGTTGTCGGCGACAGCCGGCCCGAGCAACAGCACACGGTCCCCGGCGCGGGCCCGCGAGGCCCACCGCGACGCCGGCCCTGCGGGAACCGCGGCGCCCGGCTCGACCCCATGCAGCACGAAGTCGATATCGATCTCATCGGGCTCCCGGCGCAACGCCCGCAACGTGTACGACCGCATCACGGCCCGTACGTCGTCCGGCAGTTCCCGCCACCCCTGCCACCAGCCATCCCCGAGCTCGATGGGCACGGCGGGCTCGGCCTGCCCGGGATGCGGCAGGAACAACGACAGCGACTGGTCACGCCCGTTGGAGTGGAAGTCCCGCAACTCGTCCCCGGCAAAGGTGACCCGGACCAGAGACGGCCCGAGTCGCCGAGTCCGTACGACATGGAGCGAGAAGAACCGGAACGGGGCGGCGACGGCGGTGGCCATAGGGGCGCTCCTGTAAATCAGGCGGCGGGGTGACGTCCTTTAGGGGCGCGGGGCTGTGACATGTGCGGCTCCGCCGCGTGGGCGCGACCAGCCCCCACCGGCCCGCAGCTCACCCACAACATCAAGCCCCGTTTATCAGCTGACCTTCTTCGCCTTCTCAAGAGCCTCCGCAAGGCTCTCAAGAAGCGGCGTGCACTTGTCATACGACAGAATCGGCTCCGGCGACCGGGCGATGACCTGCCCAGCCTTCACCGCCGGCAACTGCTTCCACGTGCCCTCGGTGATGTCAGCCGGCTGAATCGTCGAGGACCGGTCGTCCATCATGATGACGTCCGCCTTGTACTTGTCGACGTTCTCCCAGCTGAGGCTCTCGAACCAGCCGCCGGTCGCCTCCTTCGCCTTCTCCGGGGGCTCGACGAAGTTCACGCCGAGGGCCTTGAAGTACTCCAGGTCGATGGAGAGGTTGGTGCCGGAGACGTAGAACAGCTCCGCGCTCGCGGAACCGGCCAGCACCTTGATGTCGGGCTTGGCCTTGGCGGCGGCCCGCAGCCGGGCAGCCGCGTCCTCGAACTTCTTCTTGGACTGGACGACCTTGTCGGCCTTCATGTCGGCGCCGAGCGACTCGGCCAGCTCCCACATGCGCTCCAGCGGCTCGGTCAGCCGGCGGTCGTAGACGGAGATGGCCACGCTCGGCGCGAGCTTGGCGATCTTGTCCTTGGACGCCTCGGGGACGTACCAGAGGGTGCCGGCGCTGTCGAAGGTCGTGGAGATGAGGAGGTCGGGCTGGAAGGCGGCGTACCGCTCGACGTTGAACGCGTCCCAGACGTTGCCGAAGATCGTCAGCTTGCTGACGTCCATGTCGCCGGCCTGTACATCCGCCTTGCCGTCCTTGGTCTTGGTCGGGCCGAAGACGCCCTTGACCTCGATGCCGTAGTCGTAGAGGGCGGCGGCGACACCGGTGAAGGCGGCGATCTTCGTGGGGACTTCGTCCAGCTTCACGGTCGTACCGCGGTCGTCCTTGAAGGTCCAGGGGCCGGAGGTCTTCGCGGAGGCCGTCGACTCAGAGCCACCGCTCTTCGCGTCGTCGTCTCCGCAGGCTGCGAGCGCGGCACCGAGGCCGAGGGCGCCACCGGCGGCGAGGATGCCACGGCGGGTGAAGTGGGTGGCTCTGGTGTTGGACATGGCTACGCTACTTTCGAACAGGGTGGATCACCCGCCGGACCTTGCGAAGATAGGTTAGCCTAACCTCACTAGGCGTCCAGAGGGCGGGGCGCCCGCCCGTCCCACTGCCCACGAGGCTTCGACTCCCCGGGCTGTGTCCCGCCTGGCGGGCCGGCCGCATCTTGCCGGTCGAGGCACTGCGGCGGTGACCCGCGAAAGCGCTGATCCCCAAGGGCGGTGCTCCAAGGCGGTGGGCCATACCGCCGATCGGCGGTACAGCCCACGTCATCGCCTGCGGTCAGCTCGCTCGCTGCTGCTCGGCAAGGCGGTCCGCGCGGCTGCGCCGGGATTTGCTGAAGGCATCCACGTCCACGCCGGCACCCTGGCCGGGGGTGGCTTCCGCCGCACGGAGCCGGTCTGCGAGTGCGCGCACCCGCTCGTCGTCCGGGCCGAGGTCGATGTAGAACAGCGACTCGTCCACCGGACTGTCGTCGCCGCCCCAGCGCACCACGCCCTCGCAGTCGGCGAGGATGTCGCGCAGCGTCAGCAGCTGAAGCGGGAAGAGACCACCGGCCGCGCTCGCGCCCGGACGGATCTGGACCGCGGTGCCGGAGGCAAGGTTCGACTCCGGCCGGCCCTTCTTCAGGCTGCCGATCGGCTGCCAGCCCGCGAGGTCGATGCGGGGCAGCTGCTCGACCTCGTAATGGAAGCGCCGGACGGCGTGGAGGAGGATCGCCTCCACGTCGCCGATCCGGATGTCGACCTCCAGACCGGTGCCCGAGACGGGGCGTGTCCAGACGGTGGAGACGTGATTGGCCCGCTCTTCCAGGGGCCAGCCGTTGGCGGAGGTGGGGGCCTTCTTTTGTACGCGCACTGGGAGGTTCGCGGGGGCGGCCGTGGCGGCGGACGGGGTGATGGAGCCGACGGCCGCAGCGGCCGTGATCACCCCGGCGGTCTTCACCAGGGTTCGTCTCGATACGGCGTTGCGCATGTCGTGCTGCACGTCTGCTGTTCCTTTCTCAGGTGATGAGGATGAGGACGACCGTCGGGAGGCAGGGGGCCAGCACGCTCAGCAGCCAGTACGTACGCGGAGCCAGCGCCGTCCGGCGCCGGAGGGGACTGTTGGCCAGCCACCAGATCAGGCCGAACAGCGTGACGACGGGAATGACGATCACCAACCAGAGCGCCATCCCGTCGTTCTCCGTCGGTTCCCGCACCGTCAGCCCGAGTTCGGCGAGCGGCCAGTTCACCGCGAGGTACCACAGCAACCAGATCGGCACCACTGCCGGGATTCCGAGCAGCAGGTTCACCAGGAGCGGTGCCGACCAGTGCTTTGCCATCCTTCCCACTCCTCCGTACGCGTAGGTCGTCAGTTGCCGCGCGACAGCGCGTTGTAATTCTCCAGCACGCGGTACAGACCGATCAGCTCGCGGCCGTACTGGGCGGCTGCGTCACCGGTCCCGTTGTACCGGGCGAGCAGGGCCTGGGCGTCGGCGAGGCTGGTGGTCAGGCTCGGCCGGGCGATGCCGAGCTGGTGGGCGTTGTAGACCGTCAGGTACGCGACCGAGCGAACGTTGTACTCCTGGTCGTCGTGGAGCTTGTTCCACACATCCCGCTTGTCCGCGTCGGTCAGCGGTGTGCCGTTGATGATGCCCTGCTGCATGCAGTAGTTGCGGGCGTCGATGGTGACCCAGGCCCAGATCTGTCCCCAGCCGGTGCTGCAGTCCTCGGCCGCGCCCGACATCACCGCCGCATCGGACGCGAAGTCCCTCGGGTTGAGCTTGCGCAGCTCCCACAGCACGGGGGCCTGGATGAGAGCCTTGCGGAGCTTGAGCTGACGGGCCAGCGCGGTGAAGAGCCAGTCCGCGTCCACCACGGCGTTGAAGGCCTCCGTGTTGGAGATGCCGCCCAGGGTGGCCCAGTCCTTGTCGGTCCAGCCGTCCCCGCCGGTCTCGGGGACACCGATCGACTCCAGGTAGGTCTTCACGTCCTGGAGCATCATGCTCCGGTAGGCGTCCTTGTCGAGGTTCGTGTCCAACCCGCCGAGATCGGCCCCGGGGTTGAAGTCGCTCTGGCCGAAGTCCCGCCCGGACACGATGTTGTTGTCGATCTCGATCAGGCCGGCGCCCGAGCCGACCTTGATCGTGGAGATCTGGTCGAACGCCCAGTTGGTGGGCAACGGATAGCCGAGGTTGCCGGAGAAGCCGCTGGACATGTCGGAGACGAAGCTGGTCGCGGCGTACCCGGCGTCGGCGACGCGCTGGCAGACGTTGCGCGGGCCGTAGACGCCCACGCCGTAGCCGGAGTTCTCGCCGATCGTGCGCATCACACCGCGGAAGTGCGGGATGACGTAGTCCGTGACCTCGCCGTCCATGGCGTCGTAGTCGACGGCGAAGTAGATGATGGTGCCGGCCTTGAAGCCGTGGAACTGGGCCCACTCGATCGCGCGGAACGCGTCCGCGGTGCCCTGGTTGTAGCTGAAGTAGTCCGCCGACCGGCTCCACGTCTGGAAGATCGGGAAGCAGCTGAGCCCGTACTCCTTGATGGTGGCCAGCTCACCGGGCTGGATCTGCTTCTCCGGCAGGTCCGTCGCGGAGGGGTTGAAGAGGTAGCGGCCGATGTACTTGTAGCCGGCGTCCTTCAGGGCCTGCGCCCGCGCGGGCGTGATCTTGGTGACGCCGTCGCAGGCGGTGCCCTTGCGGGACTGGTCGCCGTAGGAGACGAGCAGCGAGGCCCAGGTCTGGAAGTCGCCCTTGCCAGTGACCGGCAGCTTGCTGAAGGACTGGAAGGTCTCCACGGCGGACTGCACCGCGGCGGTGAAGCTCCCGAAGGAAACGTTCCGCTTGTTGAGGACCATTGCCGCGGTGAACAACTGCGCCCATACGCCGGTGGTGCCGACCGAGACGGTGCGGGACCTCAGGCCGGACTGGGTGCCGGGCCCGAACACGCCGTTGGCGACGCCGTCCGCCATGCCCAGCTCGTACTGGATCGCGAACAGCATCGACTTGGCCACGTCGCGGGAGTGGTGGCCGTCGCAGGGGATGACGTAGAAGTCCTTGCGCAGGATGTACCGGCCGTTCAGCCACTGCTGGATGGAACGGATGGTGTCCGAGCCGTTGTTGACGGTGACGTAGGCGTCCATGTTGAACAGGCCCTTGACCACCTTCGGCCACAGGGAGCTGCCGGGATACGTGGCGCTGACGCCCATGTTCTGGTTGAGCTTCTCGACGGCGGCCTTGACCCGGTCGTTGTACTTGCCGTCGATCTCGCCGCCGTCGTAACCCTTGCAGTACAGGGCGGACTGGATGATGCGGCAGAAGTTGGCCGACGGGATGGTCGTCTCGTCGAGCTTGCCGTACAACTCCCCCAGCTTCCCGAGGGTAGTCGGGCCGAAGGAGTCGGACAGGGCGGTGATGCCCATCTCGTACTGGAGCGCCCGGGTCAGGGCGTACATCACAGGCCAGCCCGTCCGGCCGTTCTCCTCCAGCTTGGATATGCCGAGCGTCGCGCCGTTGTTGTAGGTGGTGTTCACGAATCTCTGCGCGCGAAGCACCATCTCGTCGGCCATGGCTCCGTCTCCTCTTGTCGTCCGGCTGACGCGGTGAAGCCGGGGGGCCGCGGCATCACGCTGTCGACCTGGTGGTCAGCTTCTGGGCATACGTGGGCAACAGGGTCCGCTACGCAGCGGACGCGACTGTGCTGAATCGGCCCGGACGTCGCACGGCAACCGACACCGATCGCCCTTGCTCCAAGGCCTGGCGCGCGCTGAGCGAGTGAGCCCACGGCAACTCGTCGTGATCTTCCGTCGCGCACGGGAGACGGTCAAGTCCGATATGGCAGAAGTGTGTTGTTCCATGGGGTGAGCGGGCTCAGCCTGTCGTCCAACCGTGATCTCAGCGGTATGGAAATCGACCACAACCCTGACGTGGCCTCAGACGTCGTACGGGCCACGGCATTCAGCCGTGGCCCGCAGTGGTGTTGTTGACGCTGTCGCCGATCCGCCGGACAGGTTCAGCTCGTCAGCCCCAACTCCCGTGCGATGAGCATCCGTTGGACCTCACTGGTGCCCTCGCCGATCTCCAGGATCTTCGAGTCGCGCCACATGCGTGCCACCGGGTATTCGTTCATGAAGCCGTAGCCGCCGTGGATCTGGGTCGCCTCGCGGGCGTTGTCCACCGCGATCGTCGACGAGTAGAGCTTGGCCAGGGCCGCCTCCTTCTTGAAGGGTTCGCCGGCGACCAGGCGGGAGGCCGCGTCACGCCAGGCCAGGCGGGAGGTGTGGGCCTTCATCTCCATGTCGGCGAGCTTGAACTGGATCGCCTGGTTGGCGCCGATCGGGCGGCCGAAGGCGTGGCGTTCCTTCGCGTACTTCAGTGACTCGTCCACACAGCCCTGGGCCAGGCCGGTCGCGAGGGCCGCGATGGCGATACGGCCCTCGTCGAGGATGTGCAGGAACTGGGCGTAGCCGCGGCCCTGTTCGCCCAGCAGGTTCGCCGCCGGGACCCGGACGTCGGAGAAGGACAGCTCACGGGTGTCGGAGGCGTTCCAGCCGACCTTCGAGTAGGGCGGGGCGACCGTGAAGCCCGGGGTTCCCGACGGGACGATGATCGCCGAGATCAGCGGCCTGCCGTCCGGCTTGCGGCCCGTCACCGCCGTGACCGTCACCAGACCCGTGATGTCCGTACCGGAGTTGGTGATGAAGCACTTCGTGCCGTTGATCACCCACTCGTTCGTCTCGGCGTTCAGCCGGGCCGTCGTATGCGTCGCGCCCGCGTCGCTGCCGCCGTCCGGCTCGGTCAGGCCGAAGGCGCCGAGGATTTCGCCGGTGCAGAGGCGGGGAAGCCACTCGCGCTTCTGCTCCTCGGTGCCGAAGAGGTGGATCGGCATCGCGCCGAGCGAGACGCCGGCCTCCAGGGTGATGGCCACCGAGGAGTCCACGCGGGCGAGTTCCTCCAGGGCGATGCCCAGCGCCAGATAGTCGCCGCCCATACCGCCGTACTCCTCCGGGAACGGCAGCCCGAACAGGCCCATGCGGCCCATCTCGCGGACGATCTCGTACGGGAATTCATGGTGCTCGTAGAACTCGCCGATCTTGGGGGCGACCACGTCGTGTGCGAACTGCTCGACCGTACGCCGGAGTTCTTCGAGTTCGGGGGACAGGCGGTGGTCCATGGCAGATCACTGCTCCTTGTGGGGCTGTGGTGTTTTACCGAGTGCGCGAACGGCGCGGGACGGGCTGGGTCGGCCCAGGTGGGCGGCCATCCAGACGCTGGTGGCGACGAGACGGCCGAGGTCTGCTCCGGTGTCGATGCCGAGTCCTTGGAGCATCCACACGAGGTCTTCGGTGGCGAGGTTGCCGGTGGCGGACTTGGCGTACGGGCAGCCGCCGAGGCCGCCCGCCGAGGCGTCGACGGTGGTGACGCCGTGTTGCAGCGCGGCCAGGGTGTTGGCCAGCGCCTGGCCGTACGTGTCGTGGAAGTGCACGCCCAATGTGCTGGTCGGGACGTGTTGTTCCTTGAGTGCGGCGAGGAGTTCGAGGACATGGCCCGGGGTCGCCACGCCGATCGTGTCGCCGAGGCTCAGCTCGTCGCAGCCCATGTCCAGCAGGGCCCTGGCGACGTGCGCGACCTGGTGGACGGGGACCGGGCCCTCCCACGGGTTGCCGAAGCACATCGACAGATAGCCGCGTACGTGGACCTGCTCGGCCTTCGCCCGCGAGACCACCGGCTCGAACATGGCCAGCGCCTCGTCGACCGTCCGGTTGAGGTTGGCCTTGGCGAAGGACTCGGTGGCGCTGGCGAAGACGGCGACGCGGGTGGCGCCGAGGGACAGCGCCCGGTCCAGTCCGCGTTCGTTCGGCACGAGCACCGGGAGTGCGACCGGCAGCTCGCTCACGGCCGGGAACAGCTCTTCCGCGTCCGCGAGTTGAGGCACCCACTTGGGGTGGACGAAGCTGGTCGCCTCGATCGTCGTCAGTCCCGAGTCGGCCAGCCGGCGGATGAACTCCGCCTTGATCTCGGTCGGCACGGTCGACTTCTCGTTCTGCAGTCCGTCGCGCGCGCCGACCTCGTGGATCCGCACCCGGGTGGGCAGGCCCTGGGCCGGTACGACCATGGGGAGTCCCTGAACTGTCATTCCTCCGCCTCCTCGTGCGGTGCGACGACCGCCAGTACCTGGTCCATGGCGACCGTCGTGCCCGGCGCCACATCCAGCTCGGCGACCGTGCCGGCGTGCGGGGCGGAGATGACGTGCTCCATCTTCATCGCCTCCACGACCAGCAGACTCTGACCCGCGGCCACCTCGTCACCGACGGCCACCTTCACGACCGTGACCGTGCCCGGCATCGGCGCGGTGAGCGAGTCGGCACCGGAGTGCGCGGCCCGGGTGAGCGAGGCGGCGACCGGGTCGTGGTCACGCACGTGCCAGGCGTCGCCGTCGCGGCCGAGCCAGGTGCCGTCCGGCAGGGCGGCGAAGGTGTGGGCGATGCCGTCGAGCCGGCAGGTGAACCGGCCTGCGGGCCCGGGCATCGGGCCCGAGGCCCCCCGGAGAGGCTCCTCCGCCTCGTCCACAAGCAGTTCGGTCGCGCCGTCCGGTGTGCTGCGTACCCGCACGGTCACCGGCTCGTGGCCCGGCACGCGCAGGTGGTGCGCCGTCCAGGCCCGCTCGCCCCCCAGCCGCCATCCGTCCGCGGCGGCGAACGGGTCGGCCCAGCCGGGGCCGCCGGCCGGGGCGAGCGCCGCCTGACGCAGCAGCGCCGCCGCCGCGTAGACCTCCGCGGGCACCTCGTCGAGTACGAGCCCGTCCACCTCCCGCTCGACCAGCCCCGTGTCCAACTCGCCCGCCACGACCGCCGGATGGGCCAGCAGCCGCCGCAGGAACCCCGCGTTCGTCTGCACGCCCAGCGTCACCGTCTCCCCGAGGGCGGCCCGGAGCTTCCTGAGCGCGGTCGCGCGGTCGGGGCCGTACGCGATCACCTTGGACAGCATCGGGTCGTACAGGCTGCCGACCTCGGTGCCCTCGCTGAGCCCGGAGTCGGTGCGGACGCCGTTGCCTTGGGGCTCGCGCAGTCGCAGGACCGTGCCGCCGGACGGGAGGAACCCGCGCGAGGGGTCCTCGGCGCAGACGCGGGCCTCGATCGCGTGCCCGGTCAGCCGGATCTCGTCCTGTGTGAACGGCAGTCGCTCGCCCGCCGCCACCCGCAGCTGCCACTCCACCAGGTCCAGGCCGGTGATCAGCTCGGTCACCGGGTGCTCCACCTGGAGGCGGGTGTTCATCTCCATGAAGTAGTACGACGACGGATCGACGCCCGGGACGATGAACTCGACCGTGCCCGCGCCGACGTACCCGCACGAACGCGCCGCCTGCACCGCCGCCTCGCCCATGGACGCGCGCGTGGCCTCGTCGAGCAGGACTGAAGGGGCCTCCTCGATGATCTTCTGGTGGCGGCGCTGCAACGAGCACTCTCGCTCGCCCAGGTGGATCACGTTCCCGTGGGCGTCCGCCAGGACCTGGATCTCGATGTGCCGGGGGCGGTCGATCCACCGCTCGACGAGGAGCGTGTCGTCGCCGAAGGAGGCCGCGGCCTCGCGCCGGGCCGCCGCGATCTCCTCGTCCAGCACGGCCAGGTCGCGCACCAGGCGCATGCCCTTGCCGCCACCGCCGGCGCTGGGCTTCAGAAGCACGGGGGCGCCCAACTCGCGGGCCGCGTCGGTGAGTTCGGGGTCACGTCCGCCGGGCACCACCGGCACCCCGGCCGCCTGCACCGTCTCCTTCGCTCGGATCTTGTCGCCCATGAGGGAGATCGCCTCGGCGGGCGGCCCGATGAAGGCCAGGCCCGCCTCGGCGCACGCGCGCGCGAACGCGGTGTTCTCGGCGAGGAAGCCGTACCCGGGGTGGACCGCCTGGGCGCCGGTGCGGGCGGCGGCCTCCAGGATGCGCTCCACGGACAGATAGCTCTGTGCCGCCGGGGCAGGACCGATCCGTACCGCCGTGTCGGCCTCCCGGACGTGCCGGGCGTCGGCGTCCGCGTCGGAGAAGACGGCGACCGAGCGGACGCCCAGCGTGCGCAGCGTGCGGATGACCCGGACGGCGATCTCGCCCCGGTTGGCCACAAGCACTGTGTCGAACATGGTCGTAAGGTCCCCTCACATCCGGAAGACGCCGAACTGGGGGTCACCCAGGGGCGCATTGGCGCACGCGGTCAGGGCCAGGCCCAGCACCTGACGGGTCTCCAGCGGGTCGATGACGCCGTCGTCCCAGAGCCGGGCGGTGGCGTAGTAAGCGTTCCCCTGACGCTCGTACTGCGCACGGATCGGCGCCTTGAAGTCCTCTTCCCCGTCCTCGGGCCAGGACTCGCCGCGGGCCTCCAGCTGGTCCCGCTTGACGGTGGCGAGGACGGAGGCGGCCTGTTCGCCGCCCATGACGGAGATCTTGGCGCCGGGCCACATCCACAGGAAGCGGGGGGAGTAGGCCCGGCCGCACATCGAGTAGTTGCCCGCGCCGTACGACCCGCCCACCACGACCGTCAGCTTCGGCACGCGCGTAGTGGCGACCGCCGTCACCATCTTGGCGCCGTGCTTGGCGATGCCCCCGGCCTCGTAGTCCCGGCCGACCATGAACCCGGAGATGTTCTGCAGGAACACCAGCGGGATCCCGCGCTGGTCGCACAGCTCGATGAAGTGGGCGCCCTTCTGGGCGGACTCCGAGAACAGGATGCCGTTGTTGGCGACGATGCCGACCGGGTGGCCGTGGATCCGGGCGAAGCCGGTGACCAGGGTCTGCCCGAACTCGGACTTGAACTCGGAGAAGCGGGAGCCGTCGGTGACGCGCGCGATGATCTCGCGGACGTCGTACGGGGTGCGGGGGTCGGCGGGCACGGCGCCGTACAGCCCGTACGGGTCGACCTTCGGCTCCGCGGCAGGCACCACATCCCAGGGCAGCGGCCCGCGCGCGGGAAGCGTGGCGACGATGTCGCGCACGATCCGCAGCGCGTGCGCGTCGTCCTCCGCGAGGTGGTCGGTCACACCGGACACGCGCGCGTGGACCTCGCCGCCGCCGAGCTCCTCCGCAGTGACGACCTCACCGGTGGCGGCCTTCACTAGCGGAGGCCCGCCGAGAAAGATGGTGCCCTGATTGCGGACGATCACGGCCTCGTCACTCATCGCGGGGACGTACGCCCCGCCGGCCGTGCACGAGCCGAGGACGGCCGCGATCTGCGGGATGCGCGCCGCGGACATCCGGGCCTGGTTGTAGAAGATCCGCCCGAAGTGCTCACGGTCGGGGAAGACCTCGTCCTGCATGGGGAGGAAGGCGCCGCCGGAGTCGACGAGACAGAGGCAGGGCAGCCGGTTCTCCAGGGCGACTTCCTGCGCCCGCAGATGCTTCTTCACGGTGATGGGGTAGTACGTGCCCCCCTTCACGGTGGCGTCATTGGCGACGATCACGCACTCGCGCCCGCCGACCCGCCCGATCCCGGCGATGACACCGGCCGCCGGGGCCTGTCCGTCGTACATCCCGTCGGCCGCGAGCGGGGCCAGCTCCAGGAAGGGCGAGCCAGGGTCGAGGAGGGTGTCGACCCGGTCGCGGGGCAGCAGCTTGCCGCGTGCGGTGTGGCGGGCACGGGCCTTTTCCCCGCCGCCCAGCCGGGCGGCGGCCAGCTTGCCGCGCAGCTCCTCGACGAGCGCCAGCTGTGCCGCCTCGTTGGCCCGCCAGGTCTCCGACGCGGGGTCTGCCGCGCTGTGGAGCTCCGGTGCCTGTTGCATTCCGCGGTCCCCTCACCTTGTTAATGAGCGTTAACGCATTTCCTCCAGGTTAACGACCGCTAACCTCCCTGTCTAGAATTGGCTTCATGGCCACCAGAACCGACGCCCCCACCCGCCGTGAGCAGATCCTCAAGGAAGCGGCCCGGCTCTTCGCCGAGCGTGGCTTCCACGGGGTCGGAGTCGACGAGATAGGCGCCGCGGTGGGTATCAGCGGCCCCGGCCTCTACCGGCACTTCGCGGGCAAGGACGCGATGCTCGCCGAGTTGCTCGTCGGCATCAGCGGCCAGCTGCTGACCGGCGGGAAGCGCCGGGTCGCCGAGGCCGACGGCAGCGCCGAGGCCGTCCTCGACTCCCTCATCGAGGGCCACATCGACTTCGCCCTCGACGACCGCCCCCTCATCACCCTGCACGACCGCGAGCTGGACCGCCTCCGCGACAGCGACCGCAAGCTCGTACGGCAGCTCCAGCGGCAGTACGTCGAGCTGTGGGTGGAGGTGGTGCGCAAGGTCTATCCCGGCATGACCGAACCGACGGTCCGCTCCGCCGTCCACTCGGTCTTCGGCCTGCTCAACTCGACACCGCACCTGGGACGGCCGGGGTCCCTGCCGGGGCGTGCGGCCACGGCGGAGCTGCTGCACCGGATGGCCCGGGGGGCGTTCGGGGCGGCGGAGGCGTGACGAGGGTTACGTAGGGACCGGTCTGGACGCGGCTTCGTACTCGCCGGTACGGTGAATGAGCAAGCGCTTAGACATGTACCGGTGGAGGTGGGCGGCGTGCGCCGTACGGTGTTCAACGAGGATCACGAGGCGTTCCGGGAGACCCTTCGCGCCTTCATCGAGGCCGAGGTCGTGCCGGTCTACGACGAGTGGTTCGCGGCCGGTCAGGCGCCGCGCGACTTCTACTACAAGCTGGCCGAGCTGGGCATCTTCGGCATCCGCGTGGACGAGGAGTTCGGCGGCGCCGGCATCGACTCGTACAAGTTCGAGGCCGTGATGTACGAGGAGACGGCTCGCGCGGGTGTGCAGTTCGGCGGCTCCGGTGTGCACGTGCTGCTCGGTCTGCCGTACATCAAGATGCTCGCCACCGACGAGCAGAAGAAGCGGTTCCTGCCGAAGTTCGTCTCCGGTGAGGAGATGTGGGCCCTGGCGATGACCGAGCCGGGCACCGGCTCCGACCTCGCGGGCATGAAGACCACCGCCAAGCTCAGCGAGGACGGCACGCACTACGTCCTCAACGGCGCCAAGACCTTCATCACGGGTGGCGTCCACGCCGACCGCGTGATCGTCTGCGCCCGGACGTCGGCGCCCACCGCCGAGGACCGTCGCTTCGGTATCTCCCTCTTCGCCGTGGACACCAAGTCCGAGGGCTACTCGGTCGGCCGGAAGCTCGACAAACTCGGGCTGAAGACCTCCGACACCGCCGAGCTGGCGTTCGTCGATGTCAAGGTCCCGGTCGAGGACCTGCTCGGCGAGGAGAACAAGGGCTTCTACTACCTCGGCCACAACCTGGCCTCCGAGCGCTGGGGCATCGCCTTCGGCGCCTACGCCCAGGCCAAGGCGGCCGTCCGGTTCGCCAAGGAGTACGTCCAGGACCGCACCGTCTTCGGCAAGACCGTCGCCTCGTTCCAGAACACCAAGTTCGAGCTGGCCGCCTGCCAGGCCGAGGTGGACGCGGCGGAAGCGGTCGCCGACCGCGCCCTCGAGGCCCTCGACGCCGGTGAGCTGACCCCGGCCGAGGCCGCCAGCGCCAAGCTGTTCTGCACCGAGGTCGCGCACCGCGTGATCGACCGCTGCCTCCAGCTGCACGGCGGCTACGGCTTCATGAACGAGTACCCGATCGCGCGTCTGTACGCGGACAACCGTGTGAACCGCATCTATGGCGGGACCAGCGAGATCATGAAGTCGATCATCGCGAAGGACATGGGCCTGTAAGGTTCCCGAAATTACCGGCCAGTAGAAAAGGTGCCATGAACCAGGCACTACAGGGTCTCCTCGATCTGCTCGACATCGAGCAGATCGAGGAGAACATCTTCCGCGGCCAGTCCCGCTCCGCCGTCATCCCACGCGTCTTCGGCGGACAGGTCGCGGCCCAGGCGCTCGTCGCCGCCGGGCGTACGGTCCCCGAGGACCGCTTCGCCCACTCTCTCCACGCGTACTTCCTGCGCATCGGCGACCCGGGCGCGCCCATCGTCTACAACGTCGACCGGATGAACGACGGCCGTTCCTTCACCACGCGCCGCGTGGTCGCGGTCCAGCACGGGCAGCCGATCTTCGCGCTCTCGGCGTCCTTCCAGAAATACGAGGAAGGCTTCGACCACCAGACCCCGATGCCGCCCGCCCCCGACCCGGCCACCCTCCCCACCGCCGAGGAACGGCTGCCGGCGTACGACCTCGCCCCCGAGATCGTCGAGAGGATGCTGAAGGCGCGGGCCGCCGTCGATCTGCGCTACGTCGACGACCCGCCGTACGGCCGCTACGGCGAGCTCCGCGAGCCGCACTCCCAGGTCTGGTTCCGCACCAACGGCAAACTGGCCGACGACCCCCTGCTCCACGTGGTCCTCGCCACCTACGTCTCCGACATGACCCTCCTCGACTCGGTCCTCCTCGCGCACGGGCGCGGGGGATGGGCGGTCGGGGACGTCGTCGGAGCCTCCCTGGACCACGCGATGTGGTTCCACCGGCCCTTCCGCGCCGACGAATGGCTCCTGTACGATCAGGAGTCGCCCTCCGCACACGGCGGCCGGGGGCTCGGACAGGCCCGTATCTACACCCAGGACGGCCAGCTCGCGATATCGGTGATCCAGGAGGGCGTGGTGCGCGCCCCCCGGCCTAGGTGAGCCCCGCCTCGGACAGCAGATACGCCGTCAGCGGGTCGTAGTACCGCGGGCTGAGGACGTGGTCGTCGAGGGGGACCGCCACCTGGAGGGTGCCCTCGGACTCGGCGAGGAAGAGCGCCGGGTCGTTGCAGTCCGCGTACCCCACGGAGTCGACGCCGTGCTGGGCGGCGTATCCGGCCCAGCCGTGGTCGGCGACGACCAGGTCGGGCAGCGGGCGGCCCTCCTGCTCCAGGGCGGTGAGGATGGCGCGCATAGGGGCGCCGGAGTGCGTGTGCCACAGCGTGGCGCCGTGCTCCAGCATCGCCACGTCCGCGAACTGCATGACGTATCCCTCGTCCGTCTGCAGCCCGTCCGGGATCACGACGATCTCGCAGCCGGCCGTGCGCAGCGCGGCGGCCGTCGCGCGGTGCACGTCGAGCAGGCCGCCGGGGTGGCCGGTGGCGAACAGCACCCGCTGCTCCCCGTCGGCCGCCTTGCGCAGCCGGGCCGCCATCCGCTCCAGGGCGTCGACCGTCAGCTCGGGGTCGATGGTGTCCTGGCCGTGCCGGTACTCCGGGTCGTCGTGCACACCCACCCGCTCGGTCATCACCGCGAGCACGTCCTGCTCGTCCGTCCAGCGCTCGCCGAGCTCGAGGCCGAGCCAGTAGTGCCGGTCGCCGTTGGCCAGCTTGCGGTAGTGGGAGAGGTTGTTCTCACGAGGCGTGGCCACGTCGCCCGCGATACGGGTCTTCACGAGGTGGTCGACGAGCTCGGCGCGGCTGGGGGTCCCGGATATCGGCATGGGAACCATTGTGAGGCAGACGGCAGTGCGAACACCCGGCGTCCCGCCCGCTGGGACACGCGTCACTCACCGTTTCCGCAGCGCGAACCACAACTCCATGCGTACGTCGGGATCGTCCAAGTCGGCGCCCAGCAACGCCGCGCACCGGGCGATCCGCTGCCGCACGGTGTTGCGGTGCACGGACAGCACGACGGCCGTACGGTCCCAACTCCCGTGCAGGGAAAGCCAGGTGCGCAGGGTCTCGGTGAGGGCCGGAGTGTCGACGGGAGCGAGGAGCGCGCGGGCGTGCGCCTCCGCCTCTTCCTGCGGGAGGAGTTCGGCGAGACCGGGGCGGGCGCCGTGCCGGACCAGGGCTGTGCGGGTGGCACGCGCGCGTGCCAGGGCGCGGGCCGCCTGTGTGTCGGCCGACGGCCACTCCTGCGGCGCGGCGGGCGCGCTGACGCCGAGCGTCCAGCCCGGCTGCGGCTCGGGCTCGCGCTCCGCTGGATGCCCGGAGGGGTCCGGCGTGATGGACGTTTCCTCCATCCTGTCGCGCTGCGGTGTACGAAACGTATAGTTCGCAGTCGCTTTTCGGCCTCCTATGGTCGACCTGGACCGGCAGTCGGCACGGTCGTCCGGGCCGCCGAACTCGCGTCCGAATCAGCCCCGGATCCCCAGTAGAGTCGAGGGCAGATGTATATACGCGACGAAGCGTAGGAAAGAAGGCATTTTTTCATGAGCAGCACCGAGACGCCCCGCGGCCCCGTCGACTCCTCCCGCATCCCGCGGTACGCCGGGCCCGCGACCTTCGCCCGGCTGCCGCGGCTCGACGAGGTCGGCCGTGCCGATGTCGCCGTGGTCGGCGTGCCGTTCGACTCGGGCGTCTCGTACCGGCCGGGCGCCCGCTTCGGCGGCAACGCGATCCGTGAGGCGTCCCGGCTGCTGCGGCCGTACAACCCGGCGCAGGACGCGTCACCCTTCGCGCTGGCGCAGGTCGCGGACGGCGGGGACATCGCGGTGAACCCGTTCAACATCAACGAGGCCGTTGAGACGGTCGAGGCGGCGGCGGACGAGCTGCTGGGGACGGGGGCCAGGCTGATGACCCTCGGTGGCGACCACACGATCGCGCTCCCGCTGCTCCGCTCCGTGGCCAAGAAGCACGGCCCGGTGGCGCTGCTGCACTTCGACGCGCACCTCGACACCTGGGACACGTACTTCGGCGCCGAGTACACACACGGGACGCCGTTCCGGCGGGCGGTGGAGGAGGGGATCCTGGACACCTCCGCCCTCTCGCACGTCGGTACACGCGGACCGCTGTACGGCAAGCAGGACCTGGACGACGACGCCAAGCTCGGCTTCGGCATCGTGACGTCCGCGGACGTGATGCGGCGCGGTGTCGACGAGGTCGCCGACCAGCTCCGCCAGCGCATCGGCGACCGCCCGCTGTACATCTCCATCGACATCGACTGCCTGGACCCGGCGCACGCGCCCGGCACGGGGACGCCGGAGGCGGGCGGCATGACGTCGAGGGAGCTGCTGGAGATCCTGCGGGGTCTGGCGTCCTGCAACCTGGTCTCGGCCGACGTCGTCGAGGTGGCCCCCGCGTACGATCACGCCGAGATCACGTCGGTGGCCGCGTCCCACACGGCGTACGAACTGACCACCATCATGTCGCGCCAGATCGCGGCGGCCCGGAAGGACTCGGAAGCCAAGTGACCCACGACCACGACCTGGTGCTCCGTCCGACCGAGGCACAGATCTCGGCCGCGCTGAATCCGCCCACCCGTCGCCCGGCCACCACCCCTCAAGGAGGCGCTTCGCGCCGCGTGATGACTGGCCGCAACGGCGGAGACCTGGTCGTGGAGACGCTGGCGGCGCTCGGCACCACGACGGTGTTCGGGCTGCCCGGCCAGCACGCGCTCGGCATGTTCGACGCGCTGCGGCGCAGCGACCTGCGGTACATCGGGCTCCGGGTGGAGAACAACGCCGGGTTCGCGGCCGACGCGTACGGCCGGATCACGGGCGAGGCGGCACCGCTGCTGCTGTCGACGGGACCGGGCGCGCTGACGTCACTGGCGGCGCTTCAGGAAGCGGCGGCGGCTTCGGCGCCCGTGCTCGCGATCAGCAGCCAGATCCCGACGGCGGGGCTGGGCGGTGGCCGCCACGGCTATCTGCACGAACTCCCGGACCAGGCGGCCTCGTTCAGGGGCGTGGTCAAGTCCGTCCACACCGTCCGTACGCAGTCACAGATCCCGTCCGCCATCGAGGCGGCCTGGAAGTCGGCGCTGACGGCCCCGCACGGCCCGGTGTGGGTGGAGATCCCGCACGACGTGCTGCTGGCGAAGACCTCGATCCCGGTGGTGACGGGCGGCGACGCCTTCCCCGACGAGCTGCCGCCGCGCCCCGAACTGACGGCGGTGGCAGCCGACTTGCTGTCGAAGGCTGCCCGCCCGGCGATCATCGCGGGCGGGGGAGTCGTACGGTCGGACGCCTCGGGCAAACTTCGTCGGCTCGCCGAGCGGGTGCAGGCGCCGGTGGTCACCACGCCCGGCGGCAAGGGCGCGTTCCCCTGGAAGCACCCGCTGTCGCTCCAGTCGTGGATCGAGGACCGGTACACCACGGACTTCCTGGAGGACGCCGACGTCCTGCTGGTGGTCGGCTCGGGTCTGGGTGAAGTGTCGTCCAACTACCACACGTTCAAGCCGCGCGGCCGGGTCGTCCAGATCGAGGCCGACCTCGGCAAGCTGGAGTCCAACCACCCGGCACTGGGCATCCACGCGGACGCGCGACTGGCGTTGCAGGCGCTGCTGGAGACGGTGGAGGAGCGGACGGACGCGTCGGCGCCGGAGCGGGTGCGGGCGGTCCTGGCGAAGGTTTCCGAGCGCATCGCCGCCCAGGAACTCACCCTGGAACAGGACGTGTTGGCCTCCGTACGCAGGGCCCTGCCCGCCGACTCGCCGTCCTTCTGGGACATGACGATCCTGGCCTACTGGGCCTGGTCCGCCTTCGACGCCAAGAGCCCCAACCTCCTGCACTCCGCCCAGGGCGCCGGCGGCCTCGGCTACGGCTTCCCGGCGGCGCTCGGTGCGGCAGCCGCGGATCCGACACGACCGGTGCTCGCGGTGTCCGGCGACGGAGGCGCCCTGTACTCGATCGCCGAGCTGGCGACGGCCAGGCAGTACGACCTGCCGGTCACCTGGCTCATCGTCGACGACGGCGGCTACGGCATCCTCCGCGAGTACATGACCGACGCGTTCGGGGAGGCGACGGCGACGGAGCTGACCCGGCCCGACTATGTGGCGCTGGCGGAGTCCTTCGGGGTCCCGGGGGTTCGCACGTCCCCCGAGACCCTGGAGACGGACCTGGCGAAGGCGCTGGCAGCACCGGGGCCCTCGGTGGTCGTTCTGCCGGCGGTGCTGCGCATGTTCGCGCCGACCCACCTGGGCTCGGACTGATCACCTGATCGGCTGTTCGCGGTGACCTTCACGGGATAGGTTCCGTGAGGTCGCAGGCGTCCCAGGCCGGGCCGATGTCAGATGCGGCCATTACTCTGAGCCCGGAGAGGAGGACAGCGTGCTGCTGAGGTTCCGCGTCGCGAACGTACGGTCCCTGCGAGACGAGCAGGAGCTGTCCTTCGTCGCGCCTGGCGACGGACAGGACGCGTCGGCGAATCCCCTGGAGCTTGCGGGCGGCGGATCCATCTCCGTCCTCCCGCTGATCGGCATCTTTGGGGCCAACGCCTCCGGCAAGTCGAATGTCCTGACCGCGATGACTGACATGCGCAACGCGGTCCTCAACTCCTATGCACGCTGGGCCTCTTACGACGGCATCCCGCGCCAGGTCTTCGCCCTGAGTCCCAAGAGCGAGAGCGAACCCTCCTTCTTCGAGGTCGACGTCGTCATCGACTCGGTCCGCTGGACGTACGGCTTCGAGCTCGGCGCCACCCGTGTCGAATCCGAGTGGCTGCACAGCTATCCGCGCGGCCGCCGTCAGGAATGGCTCGACCGCGACGCCTCCCGGCCGGACGTCTTCAAGTGGCGCGGCGGACGTGTCAGGGACCGGGCCCAGCTCGTACGGCGTACGCGGCCGAACGCACTGCTGCTCTCCACGGCCGGCACGGACAACCACCCGCAGCTCTCTCCGCTCTTCCACTGGTTTCGCCGCAACTTCTGGATGATCAACCCTGAGGTCGAGCGGGACGAGCGCGCACGGTACACCACGAGGGAGCTGTCAGGGCCGAGGGCCAACAGGATCCAGGAGTTGTTGCGGGTCGCCGACCTCGGCATCACCAGAGCGATGGTCGTCCATGACGGCACGGGCCAGGACACCGTGAAGCTGACGCACCATTCGGCTGCAGGGGACGTGTCCTTCGACTGGCAGGAGGAGTCCTACGGCACCCGCTCCTGGTTCGCTCTCCTCGGCCCCATGCTTCTTGCCCTCGACGAAGGCGCGGTCCTGCTCGTCGACGAACTCGACGCGAGCCTGCACTCCCGCTTCGCCGCAGAGGTCGTGCGGCTCTTCCACGACCCGTACGCGAACCCCAAGGGCGCCCAGCTGGTCTTCACGTCGCACGACGCGACGGTGCTCACCACCCCGAGCGGCGAGCGGCTCCTCGACCCCGGACAGGTCTGGCTGACGCAGAAGGACAAGGACGGGGCGACCGAGCTGTATCCGCTCACCGATGTGGAGCCGGGCGAGGACGAGGACCTCACGCAGTCGTACCTCGCGGGGGCCTTCGGCGGGGTTCCGGCCCTTCTGGAGGGGCAGATCGCGCGTCGGCTGCTCGTGGCGCGTGAGGCCGGGACGTACGACGAGTCAGGCGATCGATCGGACCGGGCGGGGCGGGACTGATGGGGCGGGCGCAGAAGGGCAAGGACTCGTGGGAGCGTCCGGCTCGGCGGGGCGGACAGCGCAGGCGTCAGGTCTTCATCTTCACCGAGGGCAAGGTGACCGAGCCCTCGTATCTCGACATCCTCAAGGACCAGGGCGTCCCAATGGCCGACGAGGTCCAGGTGGAGATGCACATCGCCAACCGCAGGGCGGACAGCGGACGCAAGCCGCTCGACCTCGTCGAGCAGGCGATCAAGCTGAAGCGCGAAGAGGACCGCAAGGCGAAGCGGGCCAAACTGGACGCGAAGTACCTGCCTGAAGTCTGGTGCCTCTTCGATCACGACAGGTACAAGTACATCCGCAACGCGCTGGAGCAGGCGGAGGGGGCTGGCATCGGAGTCGCCTTCTCGCATCCGTGCTTCGAGGTGTGGCGCCTCGCCCACTACAAGCCGGTCAGCGGCTCGTTCGCCGGGGTGTGCGACGGGGCGGCCGAGCGACTGCCGTTCCAGCGCGGCTCCCAGGACGCCAAGAGTCCCAAGGTCGTCCTGCCACACCAGGTCCTGGGCCGGTACAAGGCGGCGCGGAAGAACGCCGAGCGGATGAACAGCCAGCATGCGGCACATGTGGACAAGTGGGACCGGGACCCGTACACCGACGTGCATGAGTTCGTGGAGAAGGCACTGCACATCGACACGTACTGACCCCATCGGCCACAAACATGCGCTGATTTCGATATGGCCCCGGCCGGGCAATAAAGTCTCTCCGTTATCTAAGGTCGGGTCGTAGGGAGTCGCACGTGGCCAAGCTCACGCTCGCCCAGCTGGAACGGCATCTGTGGGCCGCCGCTGACATTTTGCGCGGCACGATGGACGCCTCCGAATACAAGGACTACATCTTCGGGCTGCTCTTCCTGAAGCGGGCCAATGACGAGTTCGAGGCGGCCAGGGACAAGCTCAGGGAGTACGCGGTCGAGAAGCTGAAGCTCAGCGACGAAGACCTTCCCGGCTATCTGGAGCAGGCGGGGCCCTACCGTAAGCGCGATGTGCTGTACGTGCCGGAGAAGGCCCGTTGGCACAAGGTCTCCGCTGCCACCTCCAACATCAACGAGATGAGCCTGCGTCCCGCGCTCCAAGCACTTGAGAGCCAGAACGCCAAGCTCAAAGGCCTCTTTGATCACCTCGACTTCAACCGCATCGGTGGATCGGGCGCCGCGTCCAGCACGGCCAAGCTTGCCGACCAGCGCCTGAAACTCCTCATCGCGCACTTCGGGCGGATCAGGCTGCGCACGGAGGACTTCGAGTTCCCCGACCTGATCGGTGCCGCGTACGAGTACCTGATCAAGGAGTTCGCGGACTCGGCCGGACGCAAGGGCGGCGAGTTCTACACTCCGCGCGCCGTGGTCCGCATGATGGTCGAACTCCTCGCCCCCACCGAGGACATGAGGATCTACGACCCGTGCGTTGGCTCGGGCGGCATGCTCATCCACGCGGCGGAGTACGTGGAGGAGCACGGTGGCGACACGTCATCGATGTTCTTCGCAGGGCAGGATGCCAACTCCGGCTCATGGATCATGTCGACGATGAACATGGTCCTGCACGGGGTGCGCCGCTTCGACCTGGCCACCGGGGACACGCTCTCGCAGCCGGCGCATGTACCGCGGTCGGATGAGGACCGCTTCGACGGAGTGCTCAGCAATCCGCCGTTCTCCTTGGACTACGCCCTCGCGGATCTGGCGCATCCGGCCGAGCGTGCCAAGTACGGGAAGACGAGCGAGCGCGGCAAGGCCGACCTGATGTTCCTCCAGCACATGTTGTGGGAGGCCAAGCGGGAGGGCCCTCGCGGTGGCATGGTGATCACGGTCATGCCCCACGGCGTGCTGTTCCGTGGCGGCGGTGAACAGGCCATTCGGACGGAACTGTTGGAGAAGGACGCCATCGAGGCGGTCATCGGCCTCGCACCGAACCTCTTCTACGGGACCGGCATCCCGGCCTGCATCCTGGTGTTGCGTCCGCCTGGGCGGAAGGACCCGGTGCGGGAGCGGAAGGTGTTGTTCATCAACGCCGACCGGGAGTTCCACTCGGAGCGGGCGCAGAACGTGCTGTTGCCCGAGCACGCCGAGAAGATCGTCTCTACGTTCCACGCGTACGCGGAGGTACCCGGCTTCTCGCGGATCGTGACCCGCGAGGAACTCGCCCTGAACGACGACAACCTCAACATCCGCCGGTACGTCGACAACACGCCGCCGCCCGAGCCGCAAGACGTGCGGGCGCATCTGGTGGGAGGTGTGCCGCGAGCGGAGATCGAGGCGAAGAAGCCGCTGCTCGACTCGTACGGGATCGGAGTAGCTGATCTGTTCGTGGAGCGGGAGCCCGCGGACCCGGTGTATGTGGACTTCCGGGGCGAGGTGGCGGGTGGCCGTCCTGAGCTGGGGGAGCTGGCCCGGCCTCGGGAGGAGGCGTTGCGGGCGGAGTTCGGCAAGTGGTGGGAGGAAGAGGCTGCCCGCCGGTTGGAGGCGGTGGCGGCCACACCTGAAGCTCTTGCTTCGTCTACGTCATCTGAGCGCAAGGCCGCGTTGATGGCGGTGCGGGGGCAGTTGATGAAGTCGTTCTGGGAACGGCTGGGCCGCGTCGGGTTGCTGGACCGGTATGCGCTGGCAGGGGCGGTCGCGGGTTGGTGGTACGACGCCAAGTACGACCTGCTCGCGCTGTCCGAGAACGGGTTCGGGGGTGTCGTCGACGGGTGGATCGAGAACGTCGACACGATGCTTTCGCCTGAACAGGACGCACGAACAAAGAAGTTGCGTACGAGGACGGCGGCGGAGCGGCGTCAGGCGTACGACCACAAGGTGGTTGCCGCCATTGCTCCCCGGTTCTTGGAGGAGCTGGCGGAGGCGGATGCGCGCAAGGCGGAGGCGGATGCGCGGTTCAAGGAGTTGAGTGCGCGGCTTTCCGGGGGCGGGGAGGAGCCGGAGACTGACGGTGACCCGTCTGATGGTGACGCTGACCCGGAGGAAGCCGCTCTGAGCGTCGAGGAGTTGGCCCAGCTCACGGCTGAGCTGGCGAAGGTGAAGAAGGCGCGCACGAAGGCAGGCGCAGACATCAAACGCCTTGAGACGGACTTCCATCGGTATCCGTATCCGAGCGACTCGCCCACGCTGAGGGAGGAGCCGCCGCGGTTGTTCCGGGCGCGGGAGGAGTTGGACGCGGAGGGGGAACGCCGGGTCGTGCTCGACCTGCTGCGGGACGACCTGGCGGCAAAGCTGGATGGCCATGTGGTGCGGTGGCAGTGGGAGTTGGCGGCGTCTTATGAGACGTGGGAGCAGAAGTATGCGGTGTCCTTGAGGGAGATTCGGGCGGGGCGGGAACGGGCGGCCGGAGAGCTGGATGGGTTCCTGAAGGAGCTCGGGTATGCGTGAGTTGGCTCCCGGGTGGACGTTGAGCAAGGTCGGTGACCTCTTTGACATGCAAATCGGCAAGAAGCTGAACAAGGAAGCATCAGCAGGGTTGGAGCAGCGCGAGTACGTCACTAACAAAGATGTTCAGTGGAATCGAATTCACTTCAAGAAGCTCAACCGAATGAGCTTCAGCGCTGCTGAAAGGGAGCGATTCAGGCTGCTGCCAGGGGACCTTCTTGTAACCGAAGGAGGGGAGGTGGGGCGGACGGCGATCTGGGAAGGTCAGCGGGAGGAGTGCTATTTTCAGATGTCGCTACACCGGCTGCGCACGCGCGGGGCGATCGAGCCGCGGTACATGCTCCATTACATGGCGTACGCCGCCCGATTCGACCTCTTCGTCAATGGTGTCAGTCAGACGAGCATCGCGCACTTGCCGCAGGACAAGTTCGCTGAACAACTTATCGCACACCCAGTAGACTTGGCGGAACAGCGGCGGATCGTTGAGGTGATCGACGGCGTCTCGGAGATGGAGCGTGGTATTGAGGCGTCCATCGCCAAGCTCCGTAGCGTGCGGAGAGGGGCTCTGCTGTCAGCCATGGAATCCGTGACTAGCGAAAGCCCGTTGCCGGGTTGGGCGCGTGTCCCGCTCAAAGAAGTTGTCCCGTCGGCTGAGTACGGGATCTCCGAAGCGCTCGACAGGGATGCGTGCGGCATGCCAGTGCTGCGGATGAACAACATCCAGGACGGCCGGATTGATGCGGAGGAGCTTCGGTACTGTCCGGTTCCGGTTCCGGAGAAGCTGTTCCTTCGGCGCGGCGACGTTCTGTTCAACAGGACCAACAGCATGGAGCACATCGGCAAGTCGGCAATCTGGCGCGACGAGCTACCGAACGCGACATTTGCGTCGTACCTGGTGCGCTTGATTCCTGATCTGCAGCGGGTGACGCCGGAGTATCTCGTCGAATGGCTGATGCACCCACTGGTTCGGCAACGAGTGCGGTCCATTTCTACGGTTGCTGTTCAGCAAGTGAACGTCAATCCGTCCCGGTTGCGGGAACTGGCGATTGATCTTCCAGTCGATCTGGCTGAACAGCGTCGCATCGTTGCGACATTGGAGGCATGCGATGAGCAGATGGACCGCGAGGTCGGGGAGTTGAACAAGCTTCGTCAGCTCAAACAAGGGCTCGTGGACGACCTGCTGTCCGGGCGGGCTGCCGTTTCGGCGGTGGCGTAACGACGTCCGGCTCTCGCCGTGGGGCGAAAGTTCGTGGCGGTCAGCGGCCAGGCAAGAGGACCCGGTCTTGACCGCCGTGAGGAGAACGGCGATCAGTTTGCCGACACAGGGAACAGCGCCGGGCCTATGCCGCCTTAGCTGAAGCTACCTCCCGTGCGCGGACGGCGAGCTCACGTACCGGCCGGGCGTTCGGGTGGCGGCGGAGTTCGGTGGCCATAGTGCGGAAGTGGTCGTCACCCCGGTTGGACGAGACGTGTTCGTACTCGTTCAGGAACCGTGACCAGCTCTCGCAGGCCGCGTCCAAGTGGCCGACGCGTAGCTGGCGTTGCGCGAGAAGGGCATAGGCGTGCACGCGGCCCTGGCGTTCCTGTTTCGGCTGGAGGCGGATCGACTGTTTCAGGGCTTTGATCGAGCCCGCGAAATCTTTCTCCTCGTACAGGACGTGGGAGACGTGGAAGAGGTACGCGGTCTGGTCGTAGCCGCCGATCGAATCCCTGCGGTTGTCCGCCTTCGACAGTGCGTCCTCTGCCTCTTTCAGGCGCGCGTGGGCTTGTTGCTTCAGGCCCACCATGGACGAGGAATGAGCCTGCTGGCCGCGTAGGAACGCCACGAGACGCGGGCCCGCAGAAGGGGCTGCTTCTGCTGCGAAGTCCGCGAGTTCCAGGGCCTTGGGACCGTAGCCCAGGTTGGAGGCCTGGAGGGACATGCCGCGCAGTGTCCTGCAGTAGGTGACGTGGTCTTCCGCCTCGCGCGCCAGGCCGAGGGCTTGGACGTAGTAGCGCTGCCCGAGGCCGTGGGCCTTCTCGTACATGGCCATCCAGCCGGTCAGGTACGTGAGGTCGAGGCCTGCCTGAGGGCCGAGGCGGTTCACCTGCTGTGCGAGCTGGGTCCTGGTCCATCGTGCCTGGTCAAGCAGGTTGTCCAGGGCGCGGTTGGGGGTGCGTTTCCCTGCCATGTCCTCAACTCCCAACGGCTTGTGTGGTGTTCAACGACGGCGTTCACGGCGTTCACGGTCCCACCGCCTTCCAACGGTACCTGCGGAGGGTGTCCGAACGGTTACCTCTTGCACACGCGCCGAGCGATCTCGGCCGAAAGGAAGGACCCCCGCGACCGCTAGCGACGGCCCGGGGGCATGGCCCTCAACTGCACTGGAGTTGAAGACGTGTTGCACCATATCGCCCGCCTCGTCGAGCCGCTGCTGCGGCTGCTGTGGCCCGCCTCCGGGCGGCACCGGCTCTCCGCCGGGGGAGGGGTGGCGCTCACCCCCGTACCTGCTGTCCCCGCCGCACCCAGCTGCCGCCCCTCCCCGTATGAAACCCCCATCCGTGGCGAGGACTCCCGACTCGTCCGCCCCTACCTCCTCGCCCACGAACAACGCGAGCAGGCCAGACAGCTACGCGCCCGTCGCCGTGCCCTCTGGCTCGCCGCGCACGGCATCGACGCAGGGCCACGGCGTATCCACGGCGTCGACGTCGGCCCGCGCCGAATCCGAGGCGTCGAGGTGGCCGCCGCATGATCTACGAGAGCTACGACGTCGCTGCCACCACCGTCAGCCGACCCCGTCTCCTCCCCTGGTCCAACCTCGACGGCAACCCCTGCTACCTCCTGACCGACAACACCGGCACCAGTCATCTCTCCCGCATTGCCGACGACGTCGAAGCCGTCCAGCTCGACATGGCCGACGACCTCCTCGACCACGCCGCCGATCTCCTCGGTGACGGCAAGGCCACCGCGCCCCAACTCCGTTTCCTCGTCGTTCGATTGACCGAGTCGTTGCACGACGTGCATCGCATCGCCCGGATCAGGGGAGCCCGTCTCCCCGTGCCCCACGACGACGAGGTCCTTGAGGCTGTCCCCGAGGAGGACACCGGCACCTGACCCGCCCGCCCCACCGAGCGTGCGGACGTACCACCACATAGCCCCGTACGTTCGCACGCTCAGCCGCGTCCTCCGTCCGGATCCCCTCCCCTTACCGCGCCCCCGGGCGCAGAATGGATCTCCGGGGAACAGAGGGACGTACGGAGGGGCGCGGGGCCGTGGTGGTGCACGTCGAGCGGGACGAGGTGGAGCGGCCGTTCGTCGCGCAGTTGGAGGCCATGGGGTGGACGCACGTCCCGGGCGCGGAGTTGGACACGCTTGACGCGGCTGTGCCGCTGCTCGTCGACCAACTAGGGCCCGCCCTACGTCGGATCAACCTCCGTGGCGGTGACGGTCAGCCCTGGATGGGCGATGACGACATCAGGCGGGTGGTGAGCGAGCTTGCCTCCCTCTCCCTCGGTAAGGGTGTCGTACACGCGAACATCGCTGCCACCGACATGCTGCTTCACGGCTGGACGCTGCCCTCGCCCTCCGCCGCGCACGGTGGGCCTTCCGCCACCGTCCAGTACGTCGAGTGGCACCCGGACCGTGTAACGCACAACACCTTCACCGTCGTCGACCAGCTCCGCGTGCGCAGCCGCTCCGGTGACCTGTCGATACTCGACCTCGTCCTCTTCGTGAACGGCATCCCGATCGTCGCTGTCGAGTGCAAGAGCGCCGATCTCGCCGAGCCCGTCCGTAGTGCCGTACTCGATCTCCGGCACTACGCCGGGAATCCCGTTCTGGACCTCGACGCCACCGGGACTCCGGTCCCCGCCGGGGTGCCGGAACTGTTCCGGACCGTGCAGCTTCTCGTTGCCGCGACCGGAGAGACCGCCCACCTCGGTACCGTCACCTCCGAGCCCGAGCACTTCCATCCGTGGCGCAGTGTCGAACCGGAGGAAGAGGGCACGCTGCGGCGGGAGTTGCGTACCGCCGGGCTGCTCGCGGACGGCGCCACATCCGCGTCCGAATCCGCACCTGCGCCGCTCGGCGAGCAGCAGAAGCTCGTCGGTGTGGTGCTGCGGCCGGCCGCCCTGCTCAACGTCGTACGGCACTACGTGATCCCGATGGCCGTCGAGTCGGGGGCGGACAGCGGGGCCGTGCGGACCGTCAAGGCCGTCGCCCGGCATCAGCAGTACCGGGCCGCCGAGAAAGCCGTACGCAGACTGCTGACCGGGCGGGCTCGTGCCGGGCGAGACACCGATGACGAGCGTGGCGGTGTCATCTGGCACACACAGGGCTCCGGTAAGTCGCTGACCATGACGTTTCTGGTACGACGGGTTCATCTGCACCATCGGCTCAGTGAGTTCATGGTGGTCGTGGTCACCGACCGCACCCAGTTGCAGACCCAGCTGTCGCGGACGCTGAAGCTCAGCGAGTCCGATGTCGAGACGGCGAAGACCCGGACGCAGATGGAAGGGCTGCTGCGGGACGGCGGGCGGCGCGTCGTCTTCGGGATGATCCAGAAGTACGGGACTGGGTTCACGTTCGCCGGGGACGCCGAAGGCAACGGGGACGACCGGGATCTGGTCGGGGAGGGTGAGGGAGCCGGGCAAGGAGAGCAAGCTGAAACTCAGGGACCCGTACCGGACTTTCCCGAGTGCAACACCTCGCCCGACATCCTCGTCCTCGTCGACGAGGCACATCGCTCACACACCAGCATCCTGCATGCCGCCCTGCGCAAGGCGATCCCGAACGCCGCCAAGATCGGGTTCACGGGAACGCCGATCATCACCGGGCGTGAGGAGGACACGCGCCGGATCTTCGGGCGCGGCGACTCTCCGCGGGGCTTCCTCGACGAGTACCGGATGGAGGATGCCGAGCACGACGGCGTCGTCGTCCGTATCCGCTACGAGGGGCGGACAGGGGAAGGCGAGGTCCGTGACGGGGAGGTCCTTGACGAGGGGTTCGACGACCTCGTCCGGGACCGCACTCCTGAGGAGCGGGCCGCGCTGCTCAAGCGGTGGCCCACCGAGCGGGACGTCGCCGAGTCCGTTCCCATGATCGAGGCGAAGGCCGAGGACATGCTGGAGCACTGGGTGACCACGGTGCTGCCTGGCGGCTTCAAGGCACAGGTCGCGGCCGTCAGCCGGAAGGCGGCCGTGCAGTACCACCACGCTTTGCGCAAGGCCCGTGACGAACTGCTCGCTGAGCTCGCCGAGTTCGCCCCGGAGTCGGTGGCCGGGATTCCGCTGGAGGAGCTGCCCGGCAGGCTGCGCTACCTCTACCAGGCCCACCAGTTCCGGGCTTTGCTGCGGCGGATCGACTTCGTTCCCGTCATCTCGCCGGGATCAGGGAACAAGCGAGGCGAGTGGAAGGAGTGGACCGACGCCGGTCGCCAGGAGGCATACACCGAGCGCTTCCAGAGGGCGTTCTCCGAGCTGGCACCCGATCCGGAGTGGGTCGCCGTGACCCCCTTCAATCCACCGCAAGCCCCGATACCGCCGATCGACCCCGCCGACGGCATGAACACCCCGTGGTCCGATGCCGTGAACAGCGAGACGCCGCTGCCCACCTCGGTGCCCGACCCCGTGCACCCCGACAGCCCCATCGCCTTCCTGATCGTAAAGTCCATGCTGCTTACGGGATTTGATGCCCCGCGCGAACAGGTGCTCTATCTGGACCGGCCGATCCGTGACGCCGAGCTGCTCCAGGCCGTCGCGCGTGTCAACCGCACCTCGCCCGGTAAGGAGGTCGGCTACGTCGTCGACTACTACGGAGTCTTCGAGCACCTCTCCAGCGCACTCGCCGGGTACCGGAACGCCGACGTCACCGACACCATGCGCAAGCTGTCCGACGAGGTGAACAACCTCGGGCCCGCTGCCCAAAAGGTCCGCGACTTCCTGCAGCACAACGGCATCGACGACGCAGAACTCGACCAGCTCGCGAAACTGGGGCCCGCGGCCCTCGCCCTGCAACCCGAAGCCCTGCGGTTCGACTTTGACGAGGTACTGCACGCGTTCCTCGCCACCCTTGAGCGCGTCCTTCCGCACGAGGACGCCCTCGACTACGTGGCGGACGCCAGGCGCTGGAGCCTCCTCCAGAAGCGGGTGCGGCGTCTGTGCAGGGACGCCGAGGGCGGCACGTTCACGCTGCGCCGGTACGGCCGCAAGGTCCGGGCCATGATTGCCGACCACCTCGAAGGCCCGGAGATCGATCAGGTCATTCCGCCGGTCTCGCTCACCGCACTCACCTTCGACGACGCCGTGCGGCGACTGCCGCCGCAGGAGGCCGCGGCGGAGATGGGCCATGCGCTCCGCTTCCATCTGGAGGAGCGGACGAAGCGGGAGGACCCCGCGAAATACGAGCGGCTCTCCAAGCGCCTGGAAGAGATCCTGCGCACGATGCCGGGTCGCTTCGAGGAGCAGATCGAGGAGTTCGGCCCGCTGATCGAGGAGGCCAGGCAAGAACAGGAGGAGTCCCCGGAACTCGCCGGTCTATCGCCGCTCGAACAGAAGGTGTACCGGCTGGTGGAGCAGATCCTGGAGGTCACCCCTGGGATCAGACTGGCCGACAGCGGTGACGTCAGACAGCTCACGGGCAAGGTGTGCGATGTGGCCACCCGGGCCATGGCCAGGGCGTCGTACCAGGGGCAGCACCAGGACATCAGCATGCTGGCCGGAGAGCTGCACGAAGTCCTGCTCAGTGGCGGTGTCCGGCCCGTGGTGGGCGCGGACTGGGCGCCGTTGGACAACGCGGCTGAGCGCCTGGCGTCTTTCGCGCAGGACAACCTTCGGCAGTTCCGGAGTAGGGCGAGGGGAGAATAGGCGGGTGACCGCGCCGGCCGATCCTTCGACCTACTCAGCCCCAGAGGCCCTGCTCACGGTGGACGGGCTGTCTCTGCGGGTGCGTGCCAGCGCGCGCAGGAAACGGTTCGCACTGACTGTCGAGGCTGACGCGACCCTCACCCTGCACACTCCTGCCGGGCGTTCGACAGCCGAGGCGGAGGAGTTCGTACGAGCTCACCGGGACTGGTTGGTGACAAAGCGGCGTGAGCGTGAGCGGACACGCCCGCTCAGCCCCGTCAAACAGATCACCGACGGAGAGGTCTTCCGCTATTTGGGGCGGACGTATCGTCTGGCTGTGTCCGGTGAGGAGGCGGTGGCCGAAGGGGTCAGGCTGATTGCGGGGCGCCTTGTCATGGGTCCGGATCTGGCGGCGGAGCCGCAGGCGGGGCGAGCAGCGCTTGTCGACTGGTACTGCCGGGCCGGCCGGACCTGGACGGGACATCGGCTCCAGCCCTGGGCGGCCCGCATGGGTGTGGCCGAGCCGGAACTGGAGGTGCGGGACCTGGGGGACCGATGGGGTTCCTATCGGCCGCCGCAGGACGGCTCGGGTGCCAAGGGGCTGATGAGTCTCGGGTGGCCGCTCTTCCAGCTGCCCATGCATCTGATCGACTACGTCATCGCACATGAACTGGCCCACGTGAAGGTGTCCGGTCACCGGGAGGACTTCTGGCGGCTGCTGCGGATCGCGCTGCCCGAGTACGAAGAGCGGCGGGCGGACCTCGACGAGCTGGGGCGGCGACTCTGGATGGGTGATATTCGGTGAGCTGGCCGAACTCCCCGCATAAATAGGGGAGTTCGGCCACAGCAAGGGCTACCAGATCGCCTCGACCCATTCCGGGTGGTCGATGAACGGGTTGCGGTTGCCCTGGTAGGTGTCGTAGATGACCTCGTTGCGGTTTTCCTCGAAGGCGCTCGGCGGGTCCTCGTCGTTCCACTGCTTAAGGACGGAGAGGCGGCCGTGGAACCGTGTGCTGCCGTTGCTGACGCGGTCGTTGGGCTCCAGATCGGCCCAGCTGTCGTCGCCCTCGTAGCGGACGGCCATGTAGAGGATCATGCGGGCGACGTCGCCCTTGACGGCGTCGCGGGGCTCGAAGGAGTTCGAGTCGGTGAGGCTGCCGCCGGAGTTGGTGAAGCTGCTGCCGCCGTTGTCGAAGTCCTTGTTGCCGCGGATCGAGTTGACCTGGACGTCCTCGGGGCGCAGGTGGTGCAGGTCCGTGCCGGGGCCGGCCGAGGTGCCGAAGTCGCCGTGGGACTGCGCCCACGTGTGCTCGCGGTTCCAGTTGCCGGTGCTGCCGCCGTTCAGCGACTTGCTGCGGGAGATGCCCGAGTACAGCAGGATCACGTTGCCGCTGTTGTTCGGGTCCTGGTCCGTCACCTTCAGCGCGTTCCAGACCGCCGAGTACGACAGCTTCGTCTGGTCGCCGATGATCGTGTGGAGCGAGTCCTTCAGCGCCGTACCGGTCTTGCCGATCGCGTCGGCGTAGTACGTGTCGTCGTACGCCGTGGTCGTGGCCGCTGCGGGGGTCGCGGTCAGCGTCGAGGCGGTGAGGCCGACCAGGACGGCCGCGGTGGTCAGAGCCACGGGCTTCCAGTGCCGGATGCGTGTCGCCAGCATGAAGGGGGTCCCATCTACGCGGGTTGAATGGAGGCGGCACGTGGGAGAGTGGCATGGACATGCAGGCGGTGTAAATGGACTCTGTGTGTCCATTCGGTGACCTGGAGCGGCAAATCGACCCTTGTCTACGCGAGTTGACACGGGAAACGGCCCCTGACTGGAAGGTCGGGGGCCGTTGGGCGGATTGTCAGCCGGCGCCCGTAGGGTTGTCACCGCTGACGAACACCAGCCCCAGTGCAAGCACGGCCAGCCCGCACCAGGAGGCGGCCGGCAGGTGTTCGCCGAGTACGGTGACGCCCAGGACCGCGGCGACGGCGGGCTCGGCCAGGGTCAGTGACGTGGCCGTCGAGGCGGGGGTGTGCCGCAGCCCGTAGCCGAAGAGCCGGTAGGCCAGCGCGACGGTGAACAGGGCGAGATAGCCGGCCACCGCCGCGCCGCGTGTCGTGGTCAGCCACTGCGTGTCCACGAGCAGCACGAGCGGCAGGACGAGCAGCCCGGCCGCGCCGAACAGCACGCCCATCACCGCGTCGGACGCGTGGCCGCGGGTGATGAGCCGGCCGCCGATCAGCGAGTAGACGGCGTACGACAGCCCGCCGCCCGCGGCGAGTGCCACGCCGGTCAGGTCCATAGGTGTGGCGTGGCCGGTGAGTTCGGGGCCCAGTACCAGCAGGGCGCAGCCCAGGACGGCCGCAGCCGTGGCGAGCGTCCAGCGTGCGGTGGGCCGGGACTGTCCGGTGATCCAGGACAGCAGTCCGGAGAAGACCGGCGCGCTGCCGAGCGCGATCACCGTCGTCACCGCTACGCCGGTGCGGGCCACCGCCGGATAGAAGGTGACCGGATATCCGGCCACCGCCAGCGCGCCCAGCACCAGCAGCCACCGCTCACGGCGTGTGCAGACGGCGGGCAGTGAACGGGCGCCGCGGGAGGTCAGGAACAGCAGGATGCCGCCGAGCATGAGACCGGCGGAGCCGATCGCCGCCGCGGGGGCGCCGGCCGGGGTCAGGGAGGAGGCGGTGCCGGTCGTGCCCCACAGCACGGCCGAGATGAGGATGGGCGCGGGGCCGGTGAGGAGGCGCGCGTTCGGGCGCGCGGGAAGCAGAGTGGTGGTGCGGTTCGGCACAGTCGTGGTCTTCCGTCGTCGATGCGTCTGGGACCGGGTCCGAAACGGGCGCACGACGACGGCCCCTCACCGTCCACTGCGGGTCGGTCGGGGCCGGGGAATCAAGTCCTCAGCGTCTGCGCCCGGTCAGGCGCAGGGAGGCGGAGTGACGGCGTGCCAGTAAATGTTCACGTGGGGATCGTACCTGGCCGTACAACCTTTCCCTCGAACTCATGAGTCAACAGGGCATGACTCACCGGACATTCGGACGCGCGAGAGCGCTGTCGCTGGTTCTCGGCGCGGGAATCCTCATACCGTGCGTGGTCGCCGTCTCGCCCGCTGCCGCGGCGACCGCACCCGCCGTCAGCTGTACGTCGGCGAAGGCGGGCCTCGCCGCCAAGCTCCAGAGGGACATCACCGCGGCCCTGGCGAACCGCAAGGGAACGGTCGCCGTGGGTCTCTACGACCGCAGCACCAAGACGACTTGCACCTTGCGCCCCTCCACCGCCTACGACTCCGCCAGTGTCGTCAAGGTCACCGTGCTCGCCACGCTGCTCTGGGACGCGAAGAAGCACAACCGCTATCTCACCGACCGCGAGGCCACGCTCGCCAAGGCCATGATCACCAAGTCGGACAACGCGGCGACCAGCACGCTCTGGAAGCAGCTCGGCCTGACGAAGATCAAGGGCTTCCTCGCCGCGGCCAAAATGACGCAGACCAAGCCCGGCACGGACGGCTACTGGGGGCTGACCCAGATCACCGTCACCGACGAGCGGAAGCTGCTCCAGCTCATCACCGCCAAGAACACGGTCCTCAGCGACAACTCCCGTGCCTACATCCTGAAGTTGATGGGCCAGGTCGTGTCGTCGCAGCGTTGGGGCACCCCGTACGGCGTCCCCGCCGGCGTCTCCGTGCACGTCAAGAACGGCTGGCTTCAGCGGGCCACGCACGGCTGGCGGGTGCACAGCGTCGGTACGTTCAAGGGCGGTGGTCACGACTACATGGTCACGGTGCTCACCCACGGCAACAGCACCATGAACTATGGCATCACGACCATTCAGGGCGTCGCCAAGGTCATCCACCGGGATCTGGCCGCGTCCGGTAGTTGACGCCTGGTCGTCTCCCGTCCGTCACCGGCCCGCTCTACGGTGACGCCCATGCGCCTGAGAAACGTACGAACCGTGCTCGCGACCGCCACCGCCGGCCTTGCGGCGGCCACCTGCCTCACCGCCGCAGGGCCCGCAGACGCGGGCACCAACACGCAGACCAGCCACGCCTGTTCGCCCTCCGTCGCCATCCAGGGCTTCTCCGACGCCCTGGACAAGACGACGTACCAGGGCACCTATGTCGGCAACTTCTCCGCGCTCGCCGTGGACCGGAACGGCGACCTCGCCGCGCTCTCCGACCGCTCGTCGCTGTTCACGCTGGACCGCAGAACCCTCCAGCCGAAGTCCGTCGTCCAGCTCGCCGACGAGGGCGGCGCCCCGCTCGACTCCGAGGGCCTGGTCGTAGAGCTCCCCACTCTCGGCTTCGCTCGAGCGGGGGGACCCCCATCGGCACCCGGCTGATCAGCTCCGAGACCGAGCCGTCCGTACGCCGCTACTCGCGCGACGGCAAGATCCTCGACCGTCTTCCGGTACCGGCGTCCCTCCAGGTCGCCCCGGCCGGGCGGGCCGTCTCCAACGGCACCTTCGAGGGCCTGACCATGCTCCCCGGCGGGCGCACGCTGCTCGCGTCGATGGAGTACGCGCTGTCCGGCGACACCGCCGGCATCGTCCGCTGGCAGACCTGGAAGCGGCACCACGGCACCTTCGGGCTCGGTGCCCAGTACGCCTACCGGGCCGACACCGGCCTCGGCGTCCCCGAGGTCACCGCGCTGCCCGACGGCCGGTTCCTGGTCCTGGAGCGCGGCTTCACCTCCGGCGTCGGCAACACCGTCCGCCTCTACCTCGCCGACCCGCGCCGCGCGACCGACACCAGCGGCATCGACACGCTGACCGGCCAGGACGGCGTACGGCTGGTCAAGAAGACCCTCCTCGCCGACCTCGTGAACTGCCCGTCACTCGGCGCAACCGCCAAGCAGCCCCAGCCCAACCCCCTCCTCGACAACATCGAGGCGATGACGATCACCGGCTGGACCAAGGGCCGCCTGAAGGTGCTGCTGGCCAGCGACGACAACCAGAATCCGGTACAGACGACGCGGTTCTACGATCTCCGGGTACGGACAACCCCCTAGGGGCGCGGGGCTGTATCGATATGCGGCTCCGCCGCGTGGGCGCGACCAGCCCTCGCGGCGCCGCAGCCGAATGACGGCCCCGCCAGCGCAGCGCTGTCGCGGAGGGATGAAATCCGCTTGCCCCGGCGTTGGTGCCTTCCGTAGATCCAACAGAACGGGGAGGCACCGACGTGGCAGCGCGGCAGGGGCAAGGCTGGGCGCGAAGGCTGTGGGCGTACGCCTGGCGCTACCCCAAGGACGTCGTCCTGGCCCTCGGCTCCTCGCTCGTCGGCATGGCCGTCATGGCGCTGGCCCCGCTGATCACCAAGGTGATCATCGATGACGTGATCGTCGATCACAGCCGGTCCATGGCGGTCTGGGCGGGCGCCCTGATGGGCGCCGCGCTCCTCGTCTACGTCCTCACCTACATCCGCCGCTACTACGGCGGCCGTCTCGCCCTCGACGTCCAGCACGACCTGCGGACCGAGATGTACGGCACGATCACCCGGCTCGACGGCCGCCGTCAGGACGAGCTGTCCACCGGTCAGGTCGTCGGGCGGGCGACCAGCGACCTCCAGCTGATCCAGGGCCTGCTCTTCATGCTCCCGATGACCATCGGGAACTTCATGCTCTTCCTGATCTCCCTGGTCATCATGGCGTGGCTGTCGCTCCCGCTCACGCTGGTCGCCCTCGCGGTCGCGCCCGCGATCTGGTTCATCGCCAAGCGCAGCCGCATCAAGCTCCACCCCGCCACCTGGTACGCCCAGGCCCAGGCGGCGGCCGTCGCGGGCGTCGTCGACGGCGCCGTCAGCGGCGTACGCGTGGTGAAGGGGTTCGGGCAGGAGGAACAGGAGACCGGGAAGCTGCGCGAGGTCGGCCGGAAGCTCTTCGCGGGGCGGCTGCGCACGATCCGGTTCAACTCCAAGTACACCCCCGCCCTCCAGGCCGTCCCCGCGCTCGGCCAGGTCGCGATGCTCGCGCTGGGCGGCTGGCTCGCCGTGCGCGGTCACATCACGCTCGGTACGTTCGTCGCCTTCTCCACCTACCTCGCCCAGCTCGTCGGCCCGGTCCGCATGCTCGCCATGGTCCTCACGGTCGGCCAGCAGGCCCGCGCCGGCACAGAACGCGTGCTGGAGCTGATCGACACCGAGCCGACGCTCGACGAGGGCCACAAGACGCTGCCCGCCGACGCCCCCGCCACCGTCGAGTTCGACGACGTCTCCTTCGGCTACGAGGGCGCCCTGGGCAAAACCAGCCCTGTCCTCGACGGGCTGAGCTTCGAGATCCACCCCGGCGAGACCCTCGCCGTCGTCGGCTCCTCCGGCTCCGGCAAGTCGACGGTCTCGCTCCTGCTGCCCCGGTTCTACGACGTCACCCACGGCGCCGTCCTCATCGGCGGTCATGACGTCCGCGAGCTGACCCTCGACTCGCTGAGGGCCGCGATCGGGCTGGTCCCCGAGGACTCCTTCCTCTTCTCGGACACGGTCCGCAGCAACATCGCGTACGGCCGTCCCGACGCGACGGACGACGAGATCGAGGCCGCCGCCCGCGCCGCCCAGGCGGACCGATTCATCAGGGAACTCCCCGACGGCTACGACACCAAGGTCGGCGAGCACGGCCTCACCCTCTCCGGCGGCCAGCGCCAGCGCGTCGCCCTCGCCCGCGCGATCCTCACCGACCCGCGGCTGCTCGTCCTCGACGACGCCACCTCCGCCGTGGACGCCCGCGTCGAGCACGAGATCCACGAGGCCCTGAAGCACGTCATGGAGGGCCGGACCACCCTCCTCATCGCCCACCGCCGCTCCACCCTCAACCTCGCCGACCGCATCGCGGTCCTCGACGGCGGCCGGCTCGCCGACATCGGTACCCACAAGGAACTCCAGCAGCGGTCCGCCCTCTACCGCCGCCTCCTCACCGACCCGGACGAACTCGGCGGCGTCTCGCCCGGCCACGCCCAGCCCGCCTGTCCGCAGGAGGACACCTCCGTACGGGAAGAGCTGGACGCCGAGTTCGACGCCGAGCGCGGCATCACGCCCCGGCTGTGGGCGGGCGAGCGCACCCCGCGCGACCTCGCGATGGACGGCACCCCGGCCACCCCCGAACTCCTCGCCCAGGTGGACGCGTTGCCCCCGGCGACCGACACCCCGGAGATCGACGAGGCACGCGCCGTGCGAGCCGAGGAGAGCTACGGCCTGCGCAGACTCCTCCGCGGCTTCGGCCTCCCCCTCCTCGTCAGCCTCTCCCTCGTCGCCGTGGACGCGGGTATGGGCCTCCTCCTGCCCGTCCTGATCCGGCACGGCATCGACAGCGGTGTCTCGGAGATGGCCCTCGGCGCGGTGTGGGCGGCCTCGCTGCTCGGACTGCTCGTCGTGTTCGTGCAATGGATGGCGCAGATCGGCGAGACCCGGATGACCGGACGGACGGGGGAGCGGGTCCTGTACTCCCTCCGCCTGAAGATCTTCGCCCAGCTCCAGCGGCTCGGACTCGACTACTACGAGCGTGAGCTGACCGGCCGGATCATGACGAGGATGACGACGGACGTCGACGCGCTGTCGACGTTCCTCCAGACCGGACTGGTCACGGCGTTCGTCTCGGTCGTCACGTTCTTCGGCATCATGGTCGCCCTGCTGGTGATCGACGTACAGCTGGCGCTGGTCGTCTTCGCCACCCTCCCGCCGCTGATCCTCGCCACGGTCTTCTTCCGCCGGGCGAGCGTGAAGGCGTACGAACTGGCCCGGGAACGCGTGTCGGTGGTCAACGGCAACCTCCAGGAGTCGGTGTCCGGGCTGCGGATCGTGCAGGCGTTCCGGCGCGAGCGGGACGGCGGGCGGCGGTTCGCGGAGCGGAGCGACAGCTACCGCCAGGCCCGTATCCGGGGCCAGTGGCTGATATCGGTGTACTTCCCCGGCGTGCAGCTGCTGTCGTCGGTAGCTGCGGCGGCCGTGCTGATCGTGGGCGCGGGCCGGGTCGACAACGCCACGCTCACCACCGGTGCGCTGGTGGCGTACCTCCTCTACATCGACCTGTTCTTCGCCCCCGTCCAGCAGCTCTCCCAGGTCTTCGACGGCTACCAGCAGGCGGCGGTCTCGCTGGGCCGCATCCAGGAGCTGCTCCAGGAGCCGACGTCGACGAAGAGCGCCGACGATCCGCTCGACGTGCTCTCGCTGCGCGGCGAAGTCGCCTTCGAGGACGTGCACTTCGCATACGGCGGCGAGGAGGAGGCCCTCACCGGGATCCACCTCGCCATCCCCGCCGGCCAGACCGTCGCCTTCGTCGGCGAGACCGGCGCCGGCAAGTCGACCCTCGTCAAGCTGGTGGCCCGCTTCTACGACCCCACCGGTGGCCGCGTCACTGTCGACGGCACCGACCTGCGGGCCCTCGACCTCACGTCGTACCGCCACCGCCTGGGCGTCGTCCCGCAGGAGGCGTACCTCTTCCAGGGCACCGTCCGCGACGCCATCGCCTACGGCCGCCCCGACGCCACCGACGCCGAAGTGGAGGCGGCGGCCCGGGCGGTCGGCGCGCACGACATGATCGCCACGCTCGAGGGCGGCTACCTCCACGAGGTCGCCGAGCGAGGGCGCAACCTCTCCGCGGGCCAACGGCAGCTGATCGCCTTGGCCCGCGCCGAGCTGGTCGACCCGGACATCCTCCTCCTCGACGAGGCGACAGCCGCCCTGGACCTGGCCTCCGAGGCCCTGGTCAACCAGGCCACCGACCGCCTCGCAGGCCGCCGCACGACCCTCGTGGTCGCCCACCGCCTCACAACCGCGGCCCGCGCGGACCGCGTGGTCGTCATGGACCGCGGCCGTGTCGCCGAGGACGGCACGCACGAGGAACTTCTTGCGCGGGGTGGGTTGTACGCGCAGTTGTGGCGGACGTTTGTGGGGGAGGACGCGGCCGTGGTGGCCTGACGGATCGTCGGTGTGCCGGGCAGGGTCGTGGGTCGACGGTCACGTGAGCCGTCGGATGGAGTCCGGCCAGTCGTCCTGAAGCCGGGGAGGCCGGCCAGGGCCGAGCGGTGCGAGGGCGACGTTGGGGGGTTCAGCCCGCGGCCGGGTTGCTGAGGACGGCACGCACGAGGAACTTCTTGCGCGGGGTGGGTTGTACGCGGAGCTGTGGCGGACGTTCGTCGGGCAGGCCGAGCCGGAGGAGCTGGTTGGCGCGTCGCGCTGACGGGCGTGCAACCATCCGACATACGTGCTGCGTCCGTACATCCGTACGATCGTCGACGGGGTACGGGAGGGATGACAGTGGACAGTGGTGCGATACGCCGGGGACTGGCGCTCGGTATCGCCGTGCTCACCACATCCGGACTGCTCGGGCTGGCGGCACCGGCCGAGGCGCACGCGGTCGCCAAGCCCTGCGCCGGCCGCAAGGTCAGGACACTCACGTTCTCGACCGGCATCGTGCGCGTCTACAAGCAGGACCGCGAGATCTGTGCCGTCACGCTCGCCAAGAACCCCGGCCCCGTGCGGACGATGTCGGTCAGCGTGCAGGTGCGCGGCCATCGCCCGGTCGCCTTCACGGACAAGCGCATCCGCCGCATCAGCACGCCGCTGGTCTACATGGGCCACCGCAGCGTGCGCGTGAAGGGCGCGGTCGGCGGGGGATCGGTCAGCACCGGCTGGATCCGGTACTGATCCACACGGATCCACAGGTTTCCTACAGGGTTTTCCCCATCGACCTGTCATCTCCCCTGGTGCTCAGGTGACTTGCTCCGCTAGCTTCCGGCGCACATCTGTATTCACCGGGAGGGTGCATGCGCAAGGCGCTCAGATGGTTGCTGGCGCTCACCGTGCTCATAGGCACGCTGAGTACGGCGGGGGCGGCCACCGCCGCCGAGCCGGAGGCCACCGGCACCACTGACATCAAGGAGAAGCTGCTCTCGATTCCGGGCATGAGCCTGGTCGAGGAGAAGCCGTACACCGGCTATCGCTTCTTCGTCCTCAACTACACCCAGCCGGTCGACCACCGGCGCCCGTCCAAGGGCACGTTCCAGCAGCGCATCACCGTGCTGCACAAGGACGAGGCCCGCCCGACGGTCTTCTTCACCAGCGGCTACAACGTCTCCACCACGCCCCGCCGCAGCGAGCCGACCCAGATCGTGGACGGCAACCAGATCTCCATGGAGTACCGCTTCTTCACCCCGTCCCGGCCCGACCCGGCCGACTGGACCAAGCTGGACATCTGGCAGGCGGCCAGCGACCAGCACCGCATCTTCAAGGCGCTCAAGCCGGTCTACGACCGGAAGTGGCTCTCCACGGGCGGCTCCAAGGGCGGCATGACCGCCACGTACTACGAGCGCTTCTACCCGCGCGACATGGACGGCGTCGTCGCCTACGTCGCCCCCAACGACGTCGTGAACAAGGAGGACTCCGCCTACGACGAGTTCTTCGCCACCGTCGGCACCAAGGAGTGCCGCGACCGGCTGAACGGCGTACAGCGCGAGGCACTGGTGCGCCGGGAGCCGATGGAGAAGCGGTACGCGGCCTACGCGGCCGACAACGGCTACACCTTCAACACCGTCGGCAGCCTCGACAAGGCCTACGAGGTAACCGTCCTCGACTACGTCTGGGGCTTCTGGCAGTACAGCCTGCTGTCCGACTGCGACACCATCCCGGCCGACGCCAAGAACGCCACCGACGACGCCATCTGGAACTCCCTCGACGCCATCGCCGGGTTCTCCTTCTACACGGACCAGGGCCTGGAGCCGTACACGCCGTACTACTACCAGGCGGGCACCCAGCTGGGCGCGCCGACGATCGGCTTCCCGCACATCGAGAAGAAGTACATCCGCTACGGCTACCTGCCGCCGCGCAACTTCGTGCCGCGGTCGATCCCGATGAAGTTCCAGCCGTACGTCATGAAGGACGTCGACACCTGGGTCCGCCACAACGCGCGGCAGATGCTCTTCGTCTACGGCGAGAACGACCCGTGGGGCGCCGAGCCGTTCCGCCTCGGCAAGAGCGCGCGTGACAGTTACGTCTTCACCGCGCCGGGCCTCAACCACGGCGCCAACGTCGCGGGCCTCGTCGCCGACGAGAAGTCCCTGGCGACGGCACGGATCCTGCAGTGGGCGGGCGTCGCGTCCAGCGCCGTCCAGTCGAACCCCGCGGCGGCCAAGCCGCTGGCCAAGTTCGACCGCAAGCTGGACAAGCGTGACATCGAGCGCGAGCCGGCCTTGCGTCCGTAACGCATGAGGTGCGCCCGGCCGTTGCTCACAGCGGCCGGGCGCAGCCCACCGGATCAGCCCCGCCCAGCTGGACATACAGGGCCGTCGACGCCGGGCACTCCGTGCGCTTGCCGACGGCCTTCGTCACCTCGTACTCGGGTTCCTGCCTGCCCTCGCCCTCGCAGGACGTCTCGCGGACCTGTCCGTCGCCGGAGCTGTAGACGCAGTCGCCGACGATGGTGCGGGGGCCGCCTCCGGCGCCCGGGTCGCCGGGATGGGGCGGGGAGAGGTTGCGCATACAGGCGTAGCCCTGCGGGACCGTTCCGTCGCCGTCCTCGTCGGAGACCGGCGCCTCGTCGCTGATGTGCAGGACGAAGTCCGAGGTCCCGGGGCACAGCGGCCCGTCGTCCACCCGGCCGTCGTGCCGGGCCACGACCCGCGCCGCCGCCCGCTCACTGGTGCACGGCACCTCGGTGAAGCTCGTCGTACCGAAGGAGCTGCACTCGTCGACCGCGAGGAACACCGCGCCATGCCCGGACGGCTGCGTCGAGGTCGCCCGTCCGCTGCCGGCCGGCGTCTCCTCCGCAGCCGCGGGCGGATCACCCTGACACCCCGTCAGCAGGGCGACGAGCAGCGCAGCCGGCGCGCACACCACCCCCACGGAACCCTTCTTCTGCATCGTCACACCCCCGCCCAGCGTGACCCGCCGAGGCGGGCGCACGCCAGACGTGCCGGGGTGCTTTGCGCCCATTGGCAGTTGTACGCCGGGCGCATGACGTATGTGTACTACGTCCGGTACGACAGCCCATGTCCGACCGGATACAGCACCCGCGCCGGATCGTCGGCCCGCTGCACCGGCACCGGCAGCTTCCCGCGCGGCCGCACCCGCCCGGCGATCACGCGGGCCGCGGCGCGCAGCTCGACGTCCGTCCAGGAGTACGATGCCAAGTAGGCCTGGACTGCGGGCAGTTGGGCCACGTCGTAGGGATTGCGGGTGGCGACCGCCACCACCGGCTTCCCCGTCGCCAGCAGCTCCTGGACCAGGGCCTTCTGGGTGCTGCTCGCCGTCACGTTGTACGTCCCGACCACGACGGCGTCCGCCTCGCCCGCCGCGGCGACGGCGGCACTTGTGGTCGCCGAGGTCGGTGCCGTACCGGTCGACAACCTGGTGGCCGTGAAGCCGAGTCCGGTGAGGGCGGCGGCGAGGACGGCGGTGGGCGGTCCGGTGGTGCCGGACGGGGAGGCGGGGTCGGCGCCGACGACGAGGAGCCTGGGATGCTCGCCGGCGGACAGCGGCAGCAGTCCGCCTTCGTTGACGAGGAGCGTGGTCGTCCGCTCGGCGATGCGGTCGGCGGCGGCGAGGTGGGCCGGGGTGCCGACGTTCCGGTCGACGCCGCTCGGGCTGACGTAGGGCGCGTCGAACAGTCCGAGCTTCGCCTTCAGCCGCAGGATGCGCAGAACCGACTCGTCGAGCCGTGCCTCGGTGAGTTCCCCGTCCTCAACGGCCTTGAGGACGGCGTTCCACGCGACGTCCAGCTTCGGCGGGTTGAGGAGCTGGTCCACGCCGGCCTTGAGCGCGAGCACCGGCACGCGGTCGTCGCCGTACTTGGTGCGCACGCCTTCCATCCCGAGGGAGTCGGTCACCACGACTCCGTCGTAACCGAGTTCCTCCCGCAGGATGCCGGTGAGGATCGGGCGGGAGAGCGTCGCCGGGTCGCCGGAGTCGTCGAGGGCCGGGAACTGGATGTGCGCGGTCATGATCGAGTCGATGCCCGCGCGGATCGCGGCCCGGAAGGGTCCGGCATCCAGCTCTTCCCATTCCTCTCGGCTGTGCGTGATGACGGGAAAGCCGGTGTGGCTGTCGACGGTGGTGTCCCCGTGCCCCGGGAAGTGCTTGGCGGTCGCCGCGACTCCCGACCGCTGGTACCCGGCGACCTCGGCGGCCACCAGACCGGCCACCGCGTCGGGTTCGGAACCGAAGGAGCGGACGCCGATGACGGGGTTGGCGGGGTTGACGTTGACATCGGCGACGGGGGAGTAGTTCTGCCGGATGCCGATGGCTCGCAGCTCCTGCCCGGCGATACGGCCGAGGGAACGTGCGTCGGTGCGCGACCCGCCTGCCCCCATGGCCATGGCGCCCGGAAAAAGGGTGGCGGGCTCGCCGACTCGGCACACTATCCCGTGCTCCTGGTCGGTGGAGACGAGAACGGGCAGCCCGCGCGGCTGCTGCAGCGAGGCGCGCTGGATGCCGTTGGACAGGCCGGCGATCTGCTGGGGATCACGCGTGTTGTGCGCCCAGGTGAAGTAGATGATGCCGCCGACGCGGTACTCGGCGATGAGTTCGGCGGCGTTGCGGACGCCGATCTCCTTGAGGTTGGCGTCGATGTCGGCCTGATCGGGGGCGGTGGCGGAGTGGCCGTAGACCCGCATGACGAAAAGCTGCCCGACCTTCTCGGGCAGCGTCATACGGGAGATGAGAGAGCGGAGCTTCTTGTCGTCCGCGTAGGCGGTTCCGCTCACCGCGAGAGTGGCGGCGACGCCTGCGGTGGCGGCCAGAACGGTACGTCTGGAGGGCACGTGCGCTCCTTCCGGAGGTGATCCACTGAAGGAAACTTCCGAGGAGTCACCAATATCCGGGAAGTTTCTGCCAGTCAAGGGAACGCACGCTAGTTGCGGAGGGGCCGCCATCGGCGCTGTTGGAGGGGGGCGCGCCGATGGCGGCATGCTGCCGGCCGCAGTACGGCGGAGAGGGTGGGTCAGCGTTCGCAGCCAGCAGCGAGGCCGACACCGCACCACGGTGACTCTCCGACAGCTTGCGGGTTGGACGAGCGGGCGTGTGGCCGGGTTCCCGGGTTGGCCCCGATTCCCGGAAGTCGGTGACCCAGGGATCAATGGGACGTCGGTGACCACCGGGCGACGTTCCGTGGTCCATCCCGTGGACGTGGCGACACCGAAGGCAGGTGCCGGGCGATCATGAGGCATGGCTGTTGTCGACATCCCCGGTTCCAAGTCCATCACCGCCCGCGCCCTCTTCCTGGCGGCGGCTGCCGACGGGGTCACCACCCTCGTACGCCCCCTCCGCTCCGACGACACGGAAGGCTTCGTGGAAGGCCTGACCCGCCTCGGCTACCGCGTGGGCCGGACCCCGGACACCTGGCAGATCGACGGCCGCCCCGAGGGCCCTTCCGTGACCGAGGCGGACGTGTACTGCCGCGACGGCGCGACGACGGCCCGCTTCCTCCCGACCCTGGCGGCGACAGGGCGCGGGACCTACCGCTTCGACGCCTCCGCACAGATGCGCCGCCGGCCCCTGCTGCCCCTGTCCCGGGCCCTGCGCGACCTGGGCGTCGACCTGCGGCACGAGGAGACGGAGGGCCACCACCCCCTGACCGTCCGGGCGTCGGGAGTCGAGGGCGGCGAAGTGACGCTGGACGCCGGCCAGTCCTCGCAGTACCTGACGGCCTTGCTGCTGCTCGGCCCGCTCACCCGCAAGGGCCTGCGGATCAAGGTCACGGACCTGGTCTCGGCGCCGTACGTGGAGATCACGCTCGCGATGATGCGGGCGTTCGGCGTGGAGGTCGGGCGGGACGGCGACGTCTTCGTGGTTCCGCCGGGCGGCTACCGGGCCACGACGTACGCGATCGAACCGGACGCCTCGACCGCGAGCTACGTCTTCGCCGCGGCGGCCGTCACGGGCGGCGAGGTGACGGTCCCCGGGCTTGGCGCCGGAGCCCTCCAGGGCGACCTGGACTTCGTGGACGTACTGGGCCGGATGGGCGCACAGGTGACGGTCGGTGCGGAGAGTACGACGGTGAGGGGGACCAGCGAGCTCCGTGGCCTGACGGTCAACATGCGGGACATTTCGGACACCATGTCGACCCTGGCGGCGATCGCCCCGTTCGCCTCCGGTCCGGTGCGGATCGAGGACGTGGCGAATACGCGGGTGAAGGAGTGCGACCGGCTGGAGGCGTGCGCGGAGAATCTGCGGCGGTTGGGGGTGGAGGCGGAGACCGGCCCCGACTGGATCGAGATCCACCCCGGTACGCCCGTCACGAGCGGCGCCGAGATCAAGACGTACGGCGACCACCGCATCGTGATGTCCTTCGCGGTCACCGGGCTTCGGGTGCCCGGGGTTTCGTTCGATGACCCCGGGTGCGTACGGAAGACGTTTCCCGGGTTTCATGAGGCGTTCGGGGAGTTGCGGGCGAAGCTGCCGAGCTAGCCTGCCAGTTGGATGTGCACCAGGATGTCGCCTCGGCCGCCGACTTTGAGGTGCGTGACGCCGAGGTGGGCGAGCCGCAGGGTCCGGCCGTCGGGTGTCCCCGGGGGATGCGGATGGTCTTCCGGCCGTCCAGAGTCGGCAGCGGGACCGTCCCGCCCGACCTCGCTGTGACCGTCGGGATGGTCACGGTGCACACCAGGTCGTCGCCGACGCGCTGGAAGACCTCGTGCGGTAGTTCCGTGATCTCGACGTACAGGTCGCCCGGCGGGCCGCCGCCGGGGCCGACTTCGCCCTTGCCGGCGAGACGGATCCGCATGCCGTTTTCGACGCCGGCCGGGATCTTGACGGAGAGCGTGCGGAGTCGGCGGACCCGGCCGTCGCCCTTGCACTCGCGGCAGCGTGACCGCCAACCGCCGCTCGCCGTGCCCGAGCCCGAGCAGGTCGGACACACGACCGCGGTTTCGACTGTGATGTCCTTGACCGTTCCCAACGCGGTCTCTTCCAGGTCCAGTTCGAGTCGGATCAGCGCGTCCTGGCCTCGACGGACGCGTGAGGGCGGGGTGCGCGGCTGGGGCTGGGGCGCGGCGGGCGGCCGGGGTCGGGACGGGACGGGACGGCCCTGCGCGGGCGGCACCCTGGTCTCTTCGGCCGGGGACGGCGACACCCGCCCTCTCTCGGCGCTCTCCCGTTCCCCCACCGCCCGCGCGATCGTGACCTGATACTCCAGCTCCGCCCACATCAGCGGCCGCTGCTTCGCCCCGCTGCGATGCAGGGACTCGTACACGTAGTCGTACAGCTCGGTGACGGTGATCCGGCCGTCCCGGTTGAGGTCCGCCGCGCCCGTGCGCAGCCCTTCGATCAGCGCGCCGGTGAAACGGGAGGGCTGCGGCTCCTTCGCGGAGACGCGCTCGCCCTCCCATGCGTACTCGGCCCGGTTGGTCGCGGTGAGGACCGCCCGGCCGTGGCCGCCGAGTTCCTCGCGCACGTGGATCTGGTCGTCACCCTTCGCACCGGGCAGGAAGGCTCCGCTGTAACAGCAGTCGAGAAGAACGACGACGGTGGCCCGGCAGCGCTCCATGCGGTCGCGCAGGAAGGCGGCGGGGACGGCGGTGGACGCGGGCAGGGTGCGGTCCGTGTCGCGCGCGGCGAAGTACAGGTGACCGTCGTGGAGGTCCTTGATGCCGTGGCAGGAGACATGGACCAGGAGCAGGTCGTGGCGGCTGCGGTCCAGGAAGAAGTGCTCGATCGCCCGCATCACCTGGTGGGCACGGGCGTCCTTCACCTGCTCGGTACGGAAGCCGCCGATGCGGGGGTCGGCGAGCACGGCGGCGAGGCCCGCACAGTCCTGGGCGGGGGAGCGCAGGGTGTCGAGCGTGGCGTCGTCGTACGTGCCGGCGGCGATGAGGAGGGCGTCCCTGCGGCCCGTGCCGAGGGGGAAGTCGGTCATGTGCGGTCTATTCCTGGGCGGCGTCCGGGGCGACGGGGCCTACCGGGGCCCGCCGGCCGGCGGGCGACTCCACGCGGGACTCGCCGGACCGCGTTTCCGCGGTGGACCGCACCGCTTCCACATAGAGATCCAGCATCTGCTGTTGCTGTTCCTTGGAGGCGTGGCCGAGTTCGAGGACGCGGCCATCGATGTCGACCGTGACCGTGCGGACGGGGCGGTTCTGCATCCAGATCTCGATGAGGCGCAGCGTGGGCCGCAGGACGGCGGTCGCGAGACTGACGGCGAGGGCGCCGACCGCGATGAGCTCACCCGGCTTGGCGCCCTCGGGTGCGGGGTGGCCGGAGCGGCCCAACCGGACGTCGTCGACGTCCATTTCGAGCAGGCGCTGTCTCAACTGCGAGGTGAGCGAGTCGAGTTCCGCCTGATCCACATCGGCGTCACCGGACACGACCAGCCTCATACTCCTGACCGCCGCCATACCGTCCCCCGTTCCCTGTCCATCTGCGGCCTCCAGTCTGCCCGTCAAGTGCGGGCCGCGATAACCGGTTGCGTAAATGTCGCGGAACAGCGGAACGTCGTGGATCAACGGAACATTGCCGGTCGGCGGAACAAGGGGGACCTCACGCGATGAGTTTCAGGCTGGAGGGGCCCGTCCTGGAGGGCGAGTTGGTGCGCCTGGAGCCGCTGGGGCACCGGCACGCGGCGGACTTGGCGGTGGCGGCGGAGGAGAACCGGGGCACGTACGACTTCACGTGGGTGCCGAGGGCGGACGAGGTGGGCGCGTACATCGACGCGCAACTCGCCCGCGCGGCGACGGGCCGTTTGGCACCGTACGCCCAGGTGTCGGTCCCCTCGGGACGCGCCCTCGGTACGACGTCGTACTGGGAGCCACGCTCCTGGCTCTCCGACGACCGCCTGGACGCCATCGAGGTCGGCTTCACCTGGCTGGCGGCGAGCGCTCAGGGCACGGGGTTGAACACGGAGTCCAAGCTCCTCCTCTTCCGACACGCTTTCGAGGAGTGGCACGTGTCCCGGCTGGACCTCAAGACGGACGCCCGCAACACCCGCTCCCGCGCGGCGATCGCAGCCACCGGCGCCCACTTCGAGGGCGTGCTCAGGAACTGGTCCCGCTCGTGGGCACCGGGCGAGGACGGGCTGCTGCGTGACTCCGCGATCTATTCCATTACGGCGACGGAGTGGCCGGAGTGCAGGGTACGGCTGGAGAGGCGGCTGGCCAAGGCGTTGGCACGCTGAACGGAGTTGAGCGGTTGCCGTTGGGCCGCCCGCTTCCTTGCCAGTGTCGTGCTTCCGCGACCCGAGTAAAGGGCGCTCCCTCCGGTCGCGTCGGCTGCGCCGATTCCGCTTCGCTTCACCCTTGACTCGGCTCGCTCCAGCACGGGTGAGAAGCGAGCGGGCGGCCCGGAGATGCGGGTGGCCGAGGTGGGTTTGCGGTGAGGTGGGCTGCGTGGCGGGCCGGGGTGGGCGGGCGCGTCAGCAGGATGGGGGCACGCCGGGTGGGTTTAGCGGCGGGCGACCGGTGGGTGGTGGGGGCGCGTCGGCCAGGTGGTGGCACGCCGGGTGGGCTAAGCGACGAACGGCCGGTGGGGCGGAGTCTGAGGTGGTCGGTCGGGGCGTGTCCGGGCGGTGGCGGGCAGCAATTGGACAGTTTGGGCCACGAGGATCTCCGCCGAGAGGGGTTCCTTGTGTTGCCGGTGGCCCAGATCTTCCAATTGACCTCGGCAGGGCAACTTGCGGGGCCTGTGTCCCGAGTGCGCCGCCGTCCGCTAGACACCCGTACCCCGTCCTCCCGGCAATCTGTCGCCGAGCCGACGTGCTCTTCGCGATGCTCCGCGACGGAACCTTCTACGAACCGCGGACCACAACAGCCGTCACGTAACCGGTGGTTCAGCCAGGAGCACGACCCGATCGGCTTCAACATCGAACCCGAGTACCGGATGACCGTGATCGCCCTCCGGATCCATCAGCACCGGCTTGCCCAGCCGCTGGCCGATGTCCCGCAGGAAACGGCAGAAGGTATCGAGCCGTTCCTGTCCCTGAAGCTCCCGTAGGTCGACATCGAAGTCGATCTCCTCCGCTGAATGGAAACGAAAGATCGCCAGCACCTCGGCAGACAGCCAGACCCGCAGTTCAGGGAGCTCGGCGCCCGCCGGGCCGGAGAGCGCTGCGTCCGCCCTGGGCACCGGCAGCACCGTCTCGCCCTCGGAGTACTGGAACTGCCAGCCGCGCTCACCGACGAGATCGAGGAGTGCCTGCCAGTCCTCCACCGACGCCTCTGGGACGCGCACGTCCGGCAGCGAACCCATCAGATCAGGATCGAAGAAGTACGCAACGTCATCCCACAGCAGATCAGGCACCCCGCCATGCTGTCCCGGCAGCGCATCCCGACGCAGCCTGATTTCCTTGATGGCCGCAAGCCGCTGAGCCCACCCGGCGTGCTGGCGAGGCGCGTTCGCGCCCGCCATCCCCGGCCCGCATCCCAGCTCACCTCACCGCGAACATACGTCGGCCACCCGTCTTTCCGGGCCGCTCGCTCGCTTCTCACCCGTGCTGGAACGGACCGGGTCAAGGGTCGGCCGGAGGCCGATCGGCGTAGCCGACGCGAAGCGCCCTTGAGGCGGGCCGTGGAAGCACGACACTGGCAAGGAAGCGGGCGGCCCTGACAGTCACTTCACGGCATGCGTGAGGAAGTCGGCCCAGGCGGTGGGGGAGACGGTGAGGTGCGGGTTGTCGGGGTTCTTGGAGTCGCGGATGTGGATGGCGGAGGTGGTGGCGACCTCGACGCATTCGCCCCCTGTGTTGTCGCTGTAACTGCTCTTGAACCAAGCCAAGTTATTCACAGTTCACCCGCAAGCTGCTCGATCAGGGTCACGGACTCCTCGGGGCTGAGGGCCTGCGTTCGGATCATCGCATAACGCCGTGCGAGCACACCCACCTCGTCGGGCTTCGAGACCAGGTGGCTGTTGCCCTGACCTTCCAGATAGACCAGGGTGACCTCTTCCGGAGTCTCGATGACCGTCAACGGGCCGGCCAGGCAAGCGTGCCCGGCTCGGCTCATCGGCATGACCTGGAGGGCGACGTTGGGGCGCGCGGCGCACTCGATGAGGTGCTCGTACTGCTGCTTCATCACGCTCGATCCGCCGATCAACCGTCGTAGCGCCGCTTCTTCGAGCACCACGCTGATCATCGCCACCGGCTTGCGGTCGAACAGAGCCTGTCGTTCCATGCGAGCCGTGACGTGCTGCTCGACCTCCTCGGGATCCAGCGGCGGGACCGCGTGGTCGTAAAGGGCGCGGGCGTATTCCCTGGTCTGCAGCAACCCGTGAATCAGCTGGACACAGTACGCCGACACGCTCAGCGCCTCCTGCTCCAGCTGCACCATCCCTTGGAAGTGCGCCGGATACCGCTCCAACCGCAGATACTTCGCCGCAGCCGCAACCAGCCCCCCGGCATCCAACGCCTTCTCCGCCACCTCGATGAACTCGTCCGTCGCAGGCTTCGCGCACGTCTCCACCGCGCTCACCGCAGCGCCCGAGTACCCCATCCGGTCACCCAGTTCGTTCTGCGAGAGCCCCGCCGCCGTACGCAACATGCGCAGTACCTCCGCGAAGTACTGCGCGGCCGGTGACGACGTGTTCTTCTTCGGCTGCCCCATCGCAGCGCCCCCTCAACACGGCTCAACGCCAATCAACACGCCCACAACCGCAGTTGCCATTCGCGATGGTCGACGCTCGGTCACTATCGGACGCTACCCACCTGCGCCGACAGTGGTCCCGTGAACACAGAAAGTCACGTACCAAACCCCCGCCCCCGCACCTGGCGCCGCAGCTTCATGCCCATCCCCGACAACATCGCCGAGGCCCGTCACGGCGCCCGTATCGTGCTCACGTCCTGGTCGGTCCCCGAAGACACCACCGAGACGATCACGCTCGTCATCTCGGAGCTGGCCACGAACGCGATCCGTCACGTCCGCCGCCCCGGCCGCACCGTCGACGTGGCTCTCACCTACGACGGCGCCAAGACGATCGAGATCGAGGTCGCCGACGGCTCACCGCACCACCCGGTCCGCAAGCCCTATGACCCCGACGCCACATCAGGAAGAGGCCTCCTCCTCGTCGAGGCTCTCTCCGACGCCTGGGAAGTAAGAGACCGCGAATTCGGCAAGTCGGTCTGGGTCCGCGTCCTCAGCAGTTGACCAACTCGGCTGCCATGGAACGTAGCTGCTCCCGCACCGCCGCCAGTACCGGATCCCGCTCCGACCCGGCTCGTACGGCGGCGAAGACGTTCCGCGACGGTGGCTCGCCGTCCGTGGTCAGCAGGGTGATGCGGCGCCCGGCGTACGAGGACCGGACCAGCCGTGGGATGAGGGCCACCCCCTGCCCCGCTTCCACCAGCGCCGCCACCGCCGCCCAGTCGTTCACCGCGTGCCGGATGTCGGGTGTGAAGCCGGCAGCCGCACATACCGACCGTGCCACCGCGCCGCAGCAACTCCGCGCCTCGCCCACGATCCAGGCCTCACCGGCAAGCTCCCGCAACGCGACCCGTCCCTGCCCGGCCAGCGGGTGGTCGGCCGGGGCGGCGAGGTCCAGGACGTCGGTGAGGAGGTCGGTGCGGACGTAGCGCTTGTCGGTGTGCGGGGGCGCGGCGGCGAAGTCTACGGCGATCGCCACGTCGACCTGGCCGGCGTCGAGGGCGGTGAAGAGGTCCGGCGGTTCGGACTCGACGACGTCGATACGGAGGTGGGGGAGCCGGTCGCGCAGGGCGGCGAGGGTGGAGGGGAGCAGCCCCAGGATGGCGCTGGAGAAGCAGCCGACGGTCACCTGCCCCCGGCCGCCGTCCCCGTACGCCGCCAAGTCGGCGCGCGCCCGCTCCAGTTGGGCGGCGATCAGGTCGGCGTGGGTGAGCAGGAGACGGGCCTGACCGGTCAGGCGTACGCCTCGCCCGTCCCGCTCGGTCAACGGAACACCCACCTCACGGGCCAGCGCCGCGAGCTGCTGCGAGACCGCCGAGGGGGTGAGATGCAGCGCCTCGGCCGTGCGAGCGAGGCTGCCCCTGCGCTGGAGCTCGCGCAGTACGGTCAGGCGACGCAGGTCAATGGTGAAGGTTTCGCTTACCTGTTCCACCGCAAAAGATTAACTGGACCATTAGGTCAGTGGTCGGAAACCGTCAACCCCATGACCACGCGCTCCTACCTCATCCTCCACGGCTGGCAGAACCGCCGTCCCAAGGACCACTGGCAGCACTGGCTCGCCGACCGTCTGACCGAACTCGGCCACCACGTCACCTATCCCCAGCTGCCGGACCCCGGCGACCCCGACCTGGAGGTCTGGCTCACCGAGCTGGCCCGGCATCTGGACGACCTGCCCGCCGGCGCCCAACGCATCGTCCTTGCCCACAGCGCCTCCGCCGTCCTGTGGCTGCACGCCGCCGCCCGCGGTCTGCCCGGACTCGGTGGCGTGGACCGGGTCCTGCTCGTGGCCCCGCCCTCCGCCTCCGTGCTCGTACGACACCCGGAGGTGGCCGAATTCGCCCCGCCCGTCCTGGATTTCACGCTCCCTGGGCCCACTCGCCTTGTCGCAGGCGACGACGACCCGTGCTGTCCGGAAGGCGCACGCGCAGCCTTCGGTGATCCTCTCGGTATTCCGACCGACCTGATCCCCGGTGCAGCCCATCTGGACCTGGACGCGGGTTACGGCTCCTGGCCCGCCGTGCTGGAGTGGTGCCTGGAGCCGTCGGTCAGGATCTCCGCCACGCCTACGCCGACTCGTTGAGCAGCCGGGCCAGGTGCTCGCGCCCCGCCCCCAGCAGTTCCGGAAGCGGCGCGGCCCCCTCGTACCACCGCTTCTCGTACTCCCAGCAGAGCCAGCCGTCCCAGCCGTGGCGGGAGAGGACCTCGACGCACTCGGTGAGGGGGAGGACGCCTGTGCCCAGGGGAAGGGGGGTGGTGTCGGTGGCGGAGGCGATGTCCTTGACCTGGACGTAGCCGAGGTAGGGGGAGAGGGCGGCGTAGGTCTCGGAGGGCTGTTCGCCGCCGAGCCAGGTGTGCATGACGTCCCAGAGGGAGCCGACCTGGCGGTGGCCGACCAGGCCCAGGACGCGGATCGCGGCGGCGCCGGTGCGGTGGGAGTCGTGGGTCTCCATCAAGATGCGTACGCCCAGGTCGCCTGCGTACTCCGCGGCCGTGCCCAGGCGTCGCGCGGCCGTCGCGTCGGCCTCCTCGGCGGACTGGTCGGTGCCGGCGCCGGGGAAGACCCGGATGAAGCCGGCGCCCAGGTCGCGGGCGAGGTCCAGGAGGCGGTGGATCTCCTCGATCACCGGCTCGTCGGGGCCTGGTGCGGCCACGCGTGCGTAGCCCGCCACGCCCAGGACCTCCACCCCCGCCCCCTTGAACTCGGCCACCACGTCGGCCCGTTCGGCGAGCCCGATGCCGGGGTGCACCGGCTCCTCAGGATGTGCGCGCAACTCGACGCCGTGATAGCCGTGCGTGGCCGCGAGGCGCAGCACGTCCGCGATGGGGAGGCCAGGGACGCCGAGGGTGGAGAACGCCAGCTTCATGGTCATCGACCCTACTCGTCACTCACCCGTTCCGTGCAGATCCAGGCGCCAGTCCTGGCCGACGAGATCCTTGCCGAAGGAGCGGTGCGGTTTCTCGGCGACCAGGACGAAGCCGTGACGCTGGTAGATACGGCGGGCGGCGGTCAGGACGTCGTTGGTCCACAGGACGAGTTCGCGGTAGCCGACGCCGCGGGCGAAGTCGATCACGGCGCGGACGAGACGGTCGCCGATGCCGAGGCCGCGGGTGTCGGGCTCGACCAGCAGCAGGCGCAGGCGGGCCGTGGCCGGCGCGTCGTCCCGTACGCACATCACACAGCCCACCGGCCGGCCGTCCAGCTCCGCGAGCCACACCCGCTCCAGGTGGGGGTCGTGATCCTCCGCGAAGTCGGCGACGATACGTGCCACCAGACCCTCGTAGTCGGCGTTCCAGCCGTATTCGGCGGCGTACAGCGCGGCGTTGCGCTGCACGATCCAGCCGAGGTCGCCGGGGCCGGGCTCGCGCAGAACGACGTCCTCGGCGCGGGGCGGACGGGCGGCGGAGAGGATCGTACGGACCGTCTGCATCGCCTCGGCCAGGCGGGGGCGGTCCGCGGACGGGACGGTGGACAGCAGCGCGCCGACGGATTCGTCCGCCCGCTCGGCGAGCAGCGCGGCGGTCTCCCGGCCGCGTGCGGTGAGTGTGACGTTGCGGCGGCGCGGGTCACGCCGGGAGGGGGTGCGCTCGATCAGGCCGTCCTGCTCGAACTTGTTGAGGATGCGGCTCAAGTAGCCTGCGTCCAGGGAGAGTTCGGTCCGTAGGTCGGCCGCGTCCGTACGGGGGGAGTGCGCGAGTTCGTACAGGACGCGGGACTCGGTGAGGGTGTACGGCGCGTAGAGCCGGCGGCTGTAGTCGAGGGCGCCGATCACGTTCGTGTAGAAGCGGTTGAAGGCGCGGATGTCCTGGACGGTCATGGTCGTCGACCCCCGGATGGTTGACTCAGTCAGAGGTATCGTCGGGTCGAGCGTAGGACGCCCACGGCCTTGCTGCTACCCCTCGGCGTCTGGTCGGCGCCCCTCGGATCTTCGCCCCCGCCGCCCCTACCCGTCCCATCCCCCAGGGGCTCCGCCCCTTCAACCCCGCCAGGGGCTCCGCCCCCTGGAGCCCCGCGAGGCTCTGCCCCCTGCACCCCCGCGGGGCTCTGCCCCCTGCACCCCGCCAAGGGCTCCGCCCCCTGGACCCCCGCTCCTCAAACGCCGGAGGGGCTGAAATTCAGAGGCGCCGGAGTGGCTGGATTTTCAAGCCCGCGGCACCCCAGAAGACCCCCGCACCATCAGCTCCCCCCGAACCGTCGCGATCCCCCCGGGCGGCGGCTCCTCTCGCCCCATCGCGATGCGTCCCGCCCGTGCCCCCGCCTCCGCGAGCGGCAGTCGGACCGTCGTCAGGGCGGGTACCGCGTCGATGCTGAACGGGAGATCGTCGAAGCCGGCGACGGACACGTCGTCCGGGATCCGCAGTCCGGAGTCCCGCAGCGCGGCGCACGCGCCCAGTGCGACGGAGTCGTTGGCGGCCACCACGGCCGTCAGCGACGGGTCCCGGCGCAGTAGCTCCAGCGTCGCCTCGTAACCCGACCGGCGGTCGTAGCGGCCGTGCACCGTCCAGCGCGCATCCTCCTCGATTCCGTGCGCGGCCAGTGCCTCCCGGTGGCCCTCGAGGCGGTGCCGGGTCGTCGTCCGTTCCTCGGGTCCCGCGATGTAGCCCAGGCGCCGGTGTCCGAGGCCGATGAGGTGTTCGGTCAACTCGCGCCCGCCCCCGCGGTTGTCGAAGGTCAGCGCGATCGCCTCGGTGTCCGGCGCCGGCGGCCGGCCGCACAGGACGACCCTCGTGCCCGCGTCGCCCAGCCTCCGCAGCTTCGCGGCCACCGCCGCCGCGTGCGGCGCGTTCTCCACGGCGCCGCCGGTCAGCACCACGGCCGCCGCCCGTTGCCGCTGGAGCAGGGTCAGATAGGTCAGCTCACGCTCCGGCGAACCCCCGGTGTTGCAGACGACGGCGAGCCGTTCACCCCCGGCACGTCCCCCCGGCCCTCCGATCTCCGACTGGATCGCGCCCGCCATGATCCCGAAGAAGGGGTTGGCGATGTCGTTGACGAGAATCCCCACCAGGTCCGAGGTCGCCGCCGCCAGCGCGCTCGCCGGGCCGTTCAGCACATAGTCCAGCTCGTCCACGGCCCGCAGCACCCGTTCCCGGGTGGAGGCTGCCACGGGATAGTTCCCGTTCAGCACGCGCGACACCGTCGCGGGCGAGACCTGCGCGCGGGCCGCCACGTCCGCCAGGGTCACCGTCATCTCGTCGTCCTCCGGTCGCGCATCTCGTCGTACCTCTTCGTACTCGTCAGGCTTCGGCATACGTCGTCGTAGACAGGCCGGCCGGGGTCGCGGTTCCCCGCATGCCGAGCAGACCTTAAGGCCATCGACCCCTGTTGTTCGCCCCCTCGAACAACTCGGCCTCGTTACGGTCTTGTCCAGACCCCTGGTCAGAGGCTAGCTTCTCCCTAGATAGAAAGCGCTTGCTGTACGGCTCACCTGTGACACGAGGGGCGTACGCGGCGCCACCGCGTACAAGGCCCACGAAGGGAATGACGTGACACGCAAGACGGTGCGTATCGCCATGAACGGTGTGACCGGGCGCATGGGTTACCGCCAGCACCTGGTCCGCTCGATCCTGGCCCTCCGTGAACAGGGCGGCCTCGACCTCGGCGACGGCACCGTGCTGTGGCCGGAGCCGATCCTGGTCGGCCGCCGCGAGCACGCGCTCAGGGCGCTCGCCGAGCAGCACGGCCTGGGTCTGGAAAACATCTCGACCGACGTCGACACGGTCCTCGCCGACCCGACCGTCGACATCTACTTCGACGCCCAGGTGACCTCCGCCCGTGAGGAGGCGCTGAAGAAGGCCATCGCCGCGGGCAAGCACATCTACACCGAGAAGCCGACCGCCACCGGCCTTGAGGGCGCCCTGGAGCTGGCGAAGCTCGCCGCCGACGCCGGCATCAAGCACGGCGTCGTCCAGGACAAGCTCTTCCTCCCCGGCCTGCTCAAGCTCAAGCGCCTGATCGACGGCGGCTTCTTCGGCCGCATCCTGTCCATCCGCGGCGAGTTCGGCTACTGGGTCTTCGAGGGCGACTGGCAGGCCGCCCAGCGCCCCTCCTGGAACTACCGTGCGGAGGACGGCGGCGGCATCGTCGTCGACATGTTCCCGCACTGGGAGTACGTCCTGCACGAGCTGTTCGGCCGGGTGAAGTCCGTCCAGGCCATCGCCACCACCCACATCCCGCAGCGCTGGGACGAGAACGGCAAGCCCTACGACGCCACCGCCGATGACGCGGCGTACGGCATCTTCGAGCTGGACGGCGGCGCGATCGCCCAGATCAACTCCTCCTGGGCCGTCCGCGTCAACCGCGACGAGCTGGTGGAGTTCCAGGTCGACGGTACGGAGGGCTCGGCGGTCGCCGGTCTGCGCAACTGCCGCGTCCAGCACCGGTCCGCCACCCCCAAGCCGGTGTGGAACCCGGACATCCCCGCCACCGAGGTCTTCCGCGACCAGTGGCAGGAGGTGCCCGACAACGCCGAGTTCGACAACGGCTTCAAGGCCCAGTGGGAGCTGTTCCTCAGGCACGTCTACGCCGACGCCCCCTACCACTGGGACCTCCTCGCCGGCGCCCGAGGCGTCCAGCTCGCCGAACTGGGCCTGAAGTCCTCGGCCGAGGGCGTCCGTCTCGATGTACCGGAGATCGCGCTGTGACCATCCGACTCCCGGACGCCGAAGGCGGGTTGAGGGCATACGAGCCCCGCCCCGAACCCCTCGCCGTCACCCCCGGCGCCCCCTTCACCTCTCGTACGGTCTTCTCGGCGGCCCATGTCGTCGCCGACCCGTTCGCCGATGTCAGCCCCGACTCGCCCGCCGCCGTCGACTGGGACGCCACCCTCGCCTTCCGCCGCCACCTGTGGTCCCACGGACTCGGTGTCGCCGAGGCGATGGACACCGCCCAGCGGGGGATGGGGCTGGACTGGGCGGGCGCGGCCGAGCTGATCCGGCGCAGCGCCGCCGAGGCGAAGGCGGTGGGCGGCCGGATCGCCTGCGGTGTCGGCACCGACCAGATCGTCAAGGGCTCCCTGCCCGAGGTCCGGGCGGCGTACGAGGAGCAGCTGGCGCTGGTCGAGGAGAGCGGCGCGCAGGCGATCCTGATGGCCTCCCGCGCGCTGGCCGCCACCGCGTTCGATCCCGGGGACTACCTGGAGGTCTACGGCCACCTCCTGCGCCAGGCCACCGAGCCCGTGATCCTGCACTGGCTCGGCCCCATGTTCGACCCGGCGCTGGAGGGCTACTGGGGCTCGTCCGACCTCGACGCGGCCACGGACACCTTCCTGGAGGTCATCGCCGCCCACCCCGACAAGGTGGAAGGCATCAAGGTCTCGCTGCTGGACGCCCAGCGCGAGATCGACATCCGCCGCCGGCTCCCGCAGGGCGTCCGCTGCTACACCGGCGACGACTTCAACTACCCCGAGCTGATCGCGGGCGACGAGCAGGGCTTCAGTCACGCCCTGCTCGGCATCTTCGACCCGCTGGGGCCGCTGGCGGCCGAGGCGGTACGGGCGCTGGACACCGGGGACGCGGCCGGCTTCCGGGCGCTGCTGGACCCCACCGTCGAGCTGTCCCGCCATCTCTTCCAGGCCCCGACCCGCTTCTACAAGACGGGCGTGGTCTTCCTGGCCTGGCTCGCGGGCCACCAGTCCCACTTCACGATGGTCGGCGGCCTGCAGTCGGCCCGCTCCCTCCCGCACTTCGCCCGCGCCTACGAACTCGCCGACGGACTGGGCCTGTTCCCGGACCCGAAGCTGGCGGAGGAGCGGATGAAGAACCTGCTGAGCCTGTACGGAGTGAACCAGTGACCGGCCTCGAACGCTTCAGCATCAACCAGATGACGGTGAAGCAGCTGAGCATGCCCGAACTGGCCGATGCCTGCGGCAAGCTGGGCATCCGCAACGTCGGGCTCTGGCGTGAGCCGGTCCAGTCGTACGGCCTGGAGGCCACCGCCAAACTGGTTCGCGAGGCGGGCCTGACGGTGACGACGCTGTGCCGCGGCGGCTTCTTCACGGCGATCGACCCGCAGGAGCGGGCCAAGGCCCTCGACGACAACCGCCGTGCGGTCGACGAGGCGGCCACGCTCGGCACGGACACGCTGGTCCTGGTCTCGGGCGGCCTGCCAGCGGGCTCCAAGGACCTGCACGGCGCGCGGGAGCGGATCGCCGACGCGCTGGGCGAGTTGGGGCCGTACGCCGAATCCCACGGCGTACGGCTGGCGATCGAGCCGCTGCACCCGATGTACGCGGCGGACCGCTGCGTGGTCTCCACCCTGACCCAGGCCCTCGACCTCGCGGAACGCTTCCCCGCGCGGCAGGTCGGCGTCACGGTGGACACGTACCACATCTGGTGGGACGACAACGCGCCCGCGCAGATCGCCCGCGCGGGTGCCGGCGGCCGTATCCACACCTTCCAGCTCGCCGACTGGACCACCCCGCTGCCGGAGGGCGTGCTGAACGGCCGCGGTCAGATCGGGGACGGCTCGATCGACATGCGGGAGTGGCAGGGGTACGTCGAGGCGGCCGGGTACACCGGGCCCATCGAGGTCGAGCTGTTCAACGACGCGTTGTGGGCCCGGGACGGGCGGGAGGTGCTGGCGGAGACGGCGGCGCGGTTCGTCGAGCACACGGCCGGGTGACAGGCGCTGTGTACGGTGGCTCACTGCCGCGCCGACACCGGCAGTGAGCCGCCGTACCCGCTTCCCCCGTGCAACAGGATGTCAAGGCAAAGCGCCCGGATCCTTGGCCGGGAGTGCACGGATCTTGACGATTCCCGCATGCTTCTGTGCGGTATGCGGGTCCGTCGGGCCGCCACCGTCTGGATGGAGCGGGCGCGCAGGCGGGGGTCGGCGAGGTCGCGGCGGCAGCGCTCCAGGCGGCGGTGGCGTACCGAGATGCCGTGGGCTGCCGCGACACCCGCCGGAGAGAGCGACGGATCGCCGAGGTTCTGGTCGATGAAGTCCCGGATCCGGGTGTGCAGGGCGCGGCGGCGGGCCTCCGGCGTCAGCGCGTCCTCGGCGTCCGGACAGTCGCCGAACACGGACGCGAGCAGATCCGTGGTCACCGAGGCGAGCGTCGGCACATCGGCCTCGGTGAACTCGTCGGCGCGGGCCGCGATGTCGGCCAGCCAGCGGTACAGCACCCCGCCCAGGCCCCGGTCCAGCGGAATCGGCGGGGCCAGCAGCCGCCGTACCGTCCGCGGCGGCAGCGGCAGCACCGTGCGCGGCATCGCGACGATCACCGTCGACGCGGTGTCCGACGACATGCGGTGCCAGGACTCGTACGGCAGGCTGCTGTCGATGAACAGGAGGTCCCCGGCGCGGAAGGCCCGGTCGTGCCCGTCCTGTGCGACGACTCCCTTGCGCCGGATGAGCCGCGTCGTGCGGACGGACACCAGATGCTCGAAGGCCACCGAGGAGATCTGCACATCACCGAGCGGCAGCGTGCGCAGCGTGGCGCGGAAGTCGTCCCGGCAGTCGGTGCGCAGCAGATGGGGCATGTAGGTGCGCGCGCTGATGTCCTGCCACAGGTCGAACCGCTCAGCGGCAGGCACCACCTCGGTCGTGAACTCCTGCATCAGCGCGCGGGCGGGCCGAAGAATTCCGGAGAGACCGTGCAACCCTTCCGGCAGCCCGCGGGTCGTACTTGGCATCAGGACTTCTGGAGGGGGATCTGGGGGGATCGCGGAGGTTCTGATGCGGAGGGGAAAACATGAGGGGGCCCGGTCGACGGACCGGGCCCCTTCAATTTTCGCGCGGCGGGGAACTGCGTGACCAGCCACGATGGTGCCGCAGCGGACCGGCGGCCCCATCCGGCACTTCCAGCGGAGCGCGGCGCGGCTAGAAGAAGACTCCGCACCTCAGCAGCACATTCGCGTACGGCTGTGCTTCCCCCGTCCGTACGACCAGCCGGGCGTGCGCCGTCAGATCCTTGAGCTTCTCGTGGGAGACCAGCTCCAGCTCGGGGAAGCGGCCGTCCAGCAGCGCCGAAGCCGCCGGATTGGCGTCCCGCACCTCCGTCGCCGCCGTCGCGCCCTCGACGACCAACTCGGCCAGCAGACCGTCCAGCACCTCGGCGAAGGACGGCACCCCGGCCCGGAACGCCAGGTCCACGACGCGGGGCCCGTCCGGTATCGGCATGCCGGCGTCGCACACCAGCACCCCGTCCCCGTGGCCCAGCTCGGCCAGGGCACCGGAGAGATGACGGTTGAGGATGCCCGCCTTCTTCACAGGGCATCCACCTCTGCCGCCGTAGGAAACGACTCCTGCGCGCCCGGCTTCGTGACGGCCGCCGCTCCGACCCGGGCCGCGTACGCCGCCGCCTCGACCAGGGACGCGCCCGCGCCCAGCTTCCAGGCCAGCGCGCCGGTGAACGCGTCGCCCGCGCCCGTCGTGTCCACGGCGTTCACCTTCACGGACGGGACCCGGGTGACACCCTCGTCGGAGGCCACCAGCGCACCGTCCGCGCCCAGGGTCACGACGACCGACCGCGGGCCCTTCGCGAGCAGGATCCGCGCCCAGTCCTCGGGGGAATCCCCCACGGCGGCCTCGCCCAGGATCACCTTCGCCTCGTGCTCGTTCACGATCAACGGGTCGCAGGCGGCGAGGAGTTCGGACGGGAGGGGGCGCGGCGGGGACGGGTTCAGTACGAAGCGGCTGCCGTCCGCGATGTTCCTCGCCACCTCCACGACCGTCTCCAGCGGAATCTCCAGCTGCGCCGAGACCACCCGGGACGCCTGGAAGAGGCTGGCGGCGACCCGTACGTCCGGTGGTGTCAGACGGGCGTTGGCGCCCGGCGAGACCACGATGCTGTTGTCCCCGGACGGGTCCACGGTGATCAGCGCCACCCCGGTCGGCGCGCCGCCGACCAGGACGCCCACCGTGTCGACGCCGGCCGCCCGCTGCGAGTCGAGCAGCAGCCGGCCGTTGGCGTCGTCGCCGACCCGGGCCAGCAGCACCGTACGGGCCCCGAGCCGGGCGGCGGCGACCGCCTGGTTCGCGCCCTTGCCGCCGGGGTGGACGGCCAGGTCGGAGCCGAGCACCGTCTCCCCGGCGGCGGGCCTCCGCTCGACGCCGATCACCAGGTCGGCGTTGGCGGACCCCACGACCAGGAGGTCGTAGTCGTACATGAAATGTCTCCCCGATTCGGTCCGAGTCGGTTTCGGTTGAGGTCCGGTCAGCCGCCGAAGCCGGCCACGTTCTCCTTCGTGACCACCTTCACCGGCACCTTCACCGTCGTGCTGACGTTCTTCCCCTCGGCCGCCCGGACGGCGTTGTCCACGGCGATCTTCCCGAGTTGCTTGGGCTGCTGCGCCACGGATGCGTACAGCGTGCCTGTCTCGACTGCCTTCAGACCGTCCGGAGTGCCGTCGAAACCGACGACCTGGACCGACTTCCCGGCCTTCGACCCCAGCGCCTTGATCGCGCCGAGCGCCATCTCGTCGTTCTCGGCGAAGACCCCGTCGATGTCGGGGTGGGCCTGGAGGAGGTTCGTCATCACGTCGAGGCCCTTGGTGCGGTCGAAGTCCGCGGGCTGCTTGGCGACGACCTTGATGCCCGGGTAGGCCTTCAGCCCGGCCGCGAAGCCCGCGCCCCGCTCACGGCTGGCGGACGTACCGGCCTGGCCCTGGAGGATCACGATCGTGCCCTGGCCGCCCAGCTTCTCGGCGAGTGCCTTGGCGCCCAGCTTGCCGCCCTCGACGTTGTCGGAGGCGACCAGCGCGGCGGTCTCCGCGTTGTTGACGCCGCGGTCGACGCCGACGACGGGGATGCCGGCCTGGTTGGCGGCCTGTACCGCCGGGCCCGCCGCGTCCGAGTCGACCGGGTTCACGATGATCGAGCCGAGGCCCTCGCTGGTGAAGTTCTGCAGCTGGTTGGCCTGTTGCGAGGCGTCGTTCTGCGCGTCGGTGACGGTCAGGTCGACGCCCAGCTTCTTCGCCTCCTCCTGGGCACCGGCCCGGATCTGCACGAAGAAGGGGTTGTTGAGGGTCGACAGGGACAGGCCCACCTTCTGCTGGGCCGCACTCGACGAGCCGGTGTGCAGGAGGGAGGTGGCGCCGACTGTCGCCGCCGCGACCACGGCGGCGAGGAGGTACGTCACCGCCTGCTTGCCCTTGTTGCCGCCCCCGCCGGTCGTCACCGGAGTCGCCCCGGCCTTGCGGCGCACGGTGTCCAGCAGCACCGCCAGCGCGATCACGACACCGATGACGACCTGCTGCCAGAAGGCGGACACCGACAGGAGGTTGAGGCCGTTGCGCAGCACCGCCAGGATCAGCGCGCCGATCAGCGTGCCGGACGCCTTGCCGGTACCGCCGGCGAGCGAGGCGCCACCGATGACGACCGCGGCGATCGCGTCCAGTTCGTACCCCTGCGCGGCCTGCGGCTGCGCGGAGGACAGCCGCGAGGCGAGCACGATGCCCGCGGCGGCGGCGAACAGCCCGGAGAAGGCGTAGATCGCGAGCTTCTGCTTCTTCACCCGCAGACCCGACAGCCGGGCCGCTTCCTCGTTGCCGCCGATCGCGTACATCGAGCGGCCGATGTACGTCCGTCCCAGCACGAAGGCCGTGATGAGCCCCATGACGACCATCACGAGCACGGGCACGGGCAGCCAGCCGCCGAGCGTGTCACCGAGGTGCGAGACGGAGTCCGGGAAGGCGATGGGGGAGCCCTGCGAGATCACCAGGGACAGACCGCGGGCCACGGAGAGCATGGCGAGCGTCGCGATGAACGGCGGGAGTTTGCCGTACGAGATCAGGAAGCCGTTGACCAGGCCGCACGCGATACCGGTGGCGACGGCGAGGACGACCGCTATCGGGACCGGAATCCCTTCCGAAGTGGCGCTCCAGGCAAGGACGGTGGCCGACAGCGCGGCGACCGAGCCCACCGACAGGTCGATGCCCGCCGAGACGATCACGAAGGTCACGCCGAAGGCGAGGATGGCGGTCACGGCCGCCTGGACGCCGACGTTGAGGAGGTTGTCCGTCGTCAGGAAGTCGCCGGACAGCGCCGACATGGCGATGACGAGGACGATCAGCGCGGTCAGCGCGCCGTTGTCGAGCAGGAGGCGGCGAAGCCCCGAGGCGCCACTCGCGCCCGATGTGCTCTTGAGCGTGTCAGCGGCCACGGGTGGCCTCCCTTTCTGTCGTGGGCGTGCTGACGGCGAGCGCCATCACCGCGTCCTGCGTTGCTTCGTCGGCGGCCAGTTCGCCCGCGATCCGGCCCTGGGCCATCACCAGCACCCGGTCGCTCATGCCGAGCACCTCGGGCAGATCGCTGGAGATCATCAGTACGGCGGCACCGGCGGCCGTCAGTTCATTGATCAGCTGGTAGATCTCGACCTTGGCGCCCACGTCGATCCCGCGCGTCGGCTCGTCGAGGATCAGCACCTTGGTGTCGGCGAGCAGCCATTTGCCGATGACGACCTTCTGCTGGTTGCCACCGGACAACGTCCGTACGTGCTGGCCGAGTCCGGCCATCCGCACGCCGAGCTGCCCTGCGATGCGCGCGGCGGCCTCGCGCTGCCCCCTGAGGTCGACGAGACCGGCACGGGAGGCGGCCCGCATCGTGACCAGACCGAGGTTCTCCTCGACGGAGGCATCGAGCACCAGGCCCTGGCCCTTGCGGTCCTCGGGGATCAGCCCGATGCCCGCGGTCATCGCCGCGTTGACGTCGTACTTGGGAACCGGGGAACCGGAGACCTTCACGGCGCCCTTGTCGTACGGGTCGGCGCCGAACACGGCCCGCACGACCTCCGTACGACCGGCTCCCACGAGCCCGGCGATCCCGACGACCTCACCGGCGCGCACCTCGAAGGACACGTCGTGGAAGACGCCGTCCCTGGTGAGCCCCTCCACCTTGAGCAGGGCGTCCCCGGTGTCGGCGCGCTCCCGCGGGTACTGCTGGTCGATCGACCGCCCGACCATCAGGCGTACGAGCTCGTCCTCGGGCGTGGCGGCGGGGACCTGTCCGACGGACCTGCCGTCCCGGATGACCGTGACCCGGTCTCCGAGGGCGGCGATCTCCTCCAGGTGATGCGTGATGAAGACGATGCCGACGCCGTCCTCGCGCAGCGTGCGCACGATGGAGAAGAGCTTCTCGACCTCCTCGGAGGTGAGCACGGCGGTCGGCTCGTCCATGATGAGCACGCGCGCGTGGAGGCTGAGTGCCTTCGCGATCTCGACCATCTGGAGGCGGGCGATGCCGAGTTCACGGACACGCGCGCGGGGCGACACGTTGACGCCGACCCGCTCCAGCAGGACGGCGGCCTCGGCCTCCATCCGCTTGCGGTCGATCATCCCGTAGCGGCGCGGCTGGCGGCCCAGGAAGATGTTCTCGGCGACCGTCAGATCGGGAACGAGGTTGAACTCCTGGTAGATGGTGGCGATGCCCAGCCGCTCGGCGTCCTGCGCCCCGCGGATGTGCGTCTCCTTGCCGTCGACCAGGACGCGGCCCCCGTCGGGGTGGTAGGCGCCCGACAGCATCTTGATCAGCGTGCTCTTGCCGGCGCCGTTCTCGCCGAGCAGCACATGCACCTCGCCCCGGCGCAGGTCGAAGTCGACGCCGTCGAGCGCGACCACACCGGGGAAGGACTTGCGTATGCCCTCGATGCGCAGCAACTCGTCCTCGTTGCTCACGACGTGCTCCTGTTCTGTTCGGGGTTCTCGCCGCACGAGCGGCGTACGACGAGCCGGGCGGCGAGAGTGACGGACTCGCCGGGCCGCCCTTCGATGCGGTCGACGAGCGCCCGGACGGCGGCCCGGCCCAGCTCGCCGGTCGGCTGGGCGATGGCGGTGATCGGGGGATCGGTGTGCACGAACCAGCGGATGTCGTCGAACGCGGCCAGCGCTATGTCACGTGGCACTCGCAGCCCGCGCGCGCGTACGGCGTCCAGCGCGCCGAGCGCCATCAGGTTGTCGGCGGCGAAGACGACCTCGGGCGGCTCGGCCAGATCGAGGAAGCCGTCGGTGACCCGGCGTCCGCTCTCGGCCTGGAAGTCGCCCTGTCCTATGTAGGCGTCCGGGAGCGGAATCCCGTACTCGGCCAGGGCCTGACGGAAGGCCTCGACGCGCTCGCTGCCGGTGGTGGTGGCGGCGGGGCCCGCGATGATGGCGAGCCGCCGATGGCCGAGCCCGTGCAGATGCGCGACGAGATCCCGTACGGCGGCCCGCCCGTCGGCGCGCACCACGGGTACGTCGACACCCGGAATCCACCGGTCCACGAACACCATCGGCGTCCTGCGCGCGGCGTCCAGCATCAGCGGGGAGCCGCCGTCGGTGGGGGAGACCAGCAGCCCGTCGATCCGCCGGTCGAGCAGATTCCGCACGTGGTGGTCCTGCAATTCGGGCCGCTCGTCGGCGTTCCCGATGATCACGCTGTAGCCGAGCGCGCGGGCCTCCTCCTCGACGGAGCGGGCCAGCTCGGTGAAGTACGGGTTCAGCACATCGCTGATGACCAGGCCGAGGGTGTGGGTCTGGTCGGTACGCAGCGAGCGGGCGACGGCGTTCGGACGGTAGTCCAGCGTCTCGACGGCGGCCAGCACGCGCGTGCGCGCGTCCGCGCTGACCGACGGATGGTCGTTCAGGACACGCGACACCGTGGCGACGGAAACCCCCGCCTCGGCAGCGACGTCCTTGATGCCCGCCATCGCCGCTCCACCTCCTCGTGGATGCATGGAATCGATTACATCGATTGCGTACAGAGGATTGGAATCGATTACACGAAGGTTGGCAAGGGTGCGAGACCAGATCGTGATGTCAGTGCCGGGCGGTAGCGTCGGATCATGTCGAATCAGGCGGGCGGTCCGAAGCAGGCAGCGCAGGGGGAACGGCACCTGGCCGTACTCGAAGGCGTCCTGGAGCGGATCACGTATGCCAACGAGGAGAACGGCTACACGGTCGCCCGGGTCGACACCGGCCGTGGCGGCGGGGATCTGCTGACCGTCGTCGGTGCGCTGCTCGGGGCCCAGGTCGGGGAGTCGCTGCGGTTGGAGGGCCGCTGGGGCTCGCACCCGCAGTACGGCAAGCAGTTCACCGTCGAGAACTACACGACGGTCCTCCCGGCCACCGTCCAGGGCATCCGCCGCTATCTCGGCTCCGGGCTGGTCAAGGGCATCGGGCCGGTCTTCGCCGACCGGATCACCCAGCACTTCGGCCTGGACACCCTGCAGATCATCGAGGAGGAGCCCAAGCGGCTCATCGAGGTCCCCGGGCTCGGTCCCAAGCGGACCAAGAAGATCGCCGACGCCTGGGAGGAGCAGAAGGCGATCAAGGAGGTCATGCTCTTTCTGCAGACGGTGGAGGTGTCCACGTCCATCGCCGTCCGCATCTACAAGAAGTACGGCGACGCCTCCATCTCCGTGGTGAAGAACCAGCCCTATCGCCTCGCCTCCGACGTCTGGGGCATCGGCTTCCTCACCGCCGACAAGATCGCCCAGTCCGTCGGCATCCCGCACGACAGCCCGGAGCGGGTCAAGGCGGGCCTGCAGTACGCCCTTTCGCAGTCCACCGACCAAGGGCACTGCTTCCTGCCCGAGGAGCAGCTGATCGCCGACGCGGTGAAGCTGCTGCAGGTCGACACCGGCCTGGTCATCGAGTGCCTCGCCGAACTGGCCCAGCCCGACGAGGAATCCGGCGAGCCCGGCGTCGTACGCGAGCAGGTGCCCGGTCAGCACGGTGAGCCGGTCACCGCGATCTACCTCGTCCCCTTCCACCGCGCCGAACTCTCCCTCTCCGCCCAGCTGTTGCGCCTCCTGCGCACCGACGAGGACCGGATGCCCGGCTTCCATGACGTGGCCTGGGACAAGGCGCTCGGCTGGCTGAAGGGCCGTACGGGCGCCGAGCTCGCCCCCGAGCAGGAGGCCGCCGTCAAGCTGGCGCTGACGAAGAAGGTCGCGGTGCTCACCGGCGGGCCGGGCTGTGGCAAGTCCTTCACGGTCAGGTCCGTCGTGGAACTGGCCCGCGCCAAGAAGGCGAAGGTCGTCCTCGCCGCCCCCACCGGCCGCGCCGCCAAACGCCTCGCCGAACTCACCGGCGCCGAGGCCTCCACCGTCCACCGCCTGCTGGAACTGAAGCCCGGCGGGGACGCCGCCTACGACAAGGACCGGCCTCTGGACGCCGACCTGGTGGTGGTGGACGAGGCCTCGATGCTGGACCTCCTGCTCGCCAACAAACTGGTGAAGGCGGTACCGCCGGGGGCCCACCTGCTCTTCGTCGGGGACGTCGACCAGCTCCCCAGCGTCGGCGCCGGCGAGGTGCTGCGCGATCTGCTGGCCGAGGGCGGCCCGATCCCCGCCGTCCGCCTCACGCGTGTGTTCCGCCAGGCCCAGCAGTCGGGCGTGGTGACGAACGCGCACCGGATCAACTCCGGGCAGCATCCGGTCACCGACGGCATGAAGGACTTCTTCCTCTTCGTCGAGGACGACACGGAGGAGGCCGGCCGACTCACGGTGGACGTGGCGGCACGGCGGATTCCGGCCAAGTTCGGGCTCGACCCGCGCCGTGACGTCCAGGTGCTCGCCCCCATGCACCGGGGGCCCGCGGGCGCCGGCAACCTCAACGGCCTGCTCCAGCAGGCGATCACACCCGGCCGCCCCGACCTGTCCGAGAAGCGGTTCGGCGGCCGTGTCTTCCGGGTCGGCGACAAGGTCACCCAGATTCGCAACAATTACGAGAAAGGCAAGAACGGTGTCTTCAACGGCACCGTCGGCGTGGTCACCTCGCTCGACCCGGTCGACCAGCGCCTCACGGTGCTGACCGACGAAGACGAGGAGGTTCCGTACGAATTCGACGAACTGGACGAACTGGCCCATGCATACGCGGTGACGATTCATCGCTCGCAGGGGAGTGAATATCCGGCGGTGGTGATCCCGGTCACCACCGGGGCCTGGATGATGCTCCAGCGGAATCTGCTGTACACCGCGGTGACCCGGGCCAAGAAGCTGGTCGTCCTCGTCGGTTCACGCAAGGCGATCGGACAGGCGGTGCGCACGGTGTCGGCGGGACGCCGCTGTACGGCCCTCGACTTCAGGCTCTCGCCGCGGCCCCTGGAGGGCTGACGAGGGGCCGGGCGGGGTGGCGCGAAAAATGATCGATCAAATGAGTCGTTTGGGTCACACAGCACTAGCAGATGGGGAACAAGAAGGGGCAGGATGAACAGTTGGCGGCACTCAGTGCCGCCAATAGGCCCAATGGTCGACCCCGAGTGCACTCACCTGCGCCAAATGGGGGATGGTAGAGACAGTCAGGGCAACCTCGAAGATGAGGCACAACGTCGGTGAGGGAAGACGTGAGCGACAACTCTGTAGTACTGCGGTACGGCGACGGCGAGTACACCTACCCGGTGATCGACAGCACCGTCGGTGACAAGGGCTTCGACATCGGCAAGCTCCGCGCCCAGACCGGTCTGGTGACGCTGGACAGCGGTTACGGCAACACCGCCGCGTACAAATCCGCCATTACCTATCTGGACGGCGAAGCGGGCATTCTGCGGTACCGCGGCTATCCGATCGAGCAGCTGGCCGAGCGCTCCACGTTCCTGGAGGTTGCCTACCTGCTGATCAACGGCGAGCTGCCGACGGTCGACGAGCTCACCACGTTCCAGAACGACATCACGCAGCACACCCTGCTGCACGAGGACGTCAAGAACTTCTACAAGGGCTTCCCGCGCGACGCCCACCCGATGGCGATGCTGTCGTCGGTCGTCTCGGCGCTGTCCACCTTCTACCAGGACAGCCACAACCCGTTCGACGAGAGGCAGCGCAACCTCTCCACGATCCGTCTGCTCGCCAAGCTCCCGACGATCGCGGCGTACGCGTACAAGAAGTCGATCGGCCACCCCTTCGTCTACCCGCGCAACGACCTCGGGTACGTCGAGAACTTCCTGCGCATGACCTTCTCGGTGCCGGCCCAGGAGTACGACCTCGACCCGGTCGTCGTCGCCGCCCTCGACAAGCTGCTGATCCTGCACGCGGACCACGAGCAGAACTGCTCCACCTCCACGGTGCGTCTGGTCGGCTCCTCGCAGGCGAACATGTTCGCCTCGATCTCCGCCGGCATCTCCGCCCTGTGGGGCCCGCTGCACGGCGGTGCCAACCAGTCCGTCCTGGAGATGCTCGAGGGCATCCAGGCCTCCGGCGGCGATGTCGACTCCTTCATCCGCAAGGTGAAGAACAAGGAGGACGGCGTCCGTCTGATGGGCTTCGGCCACCGGGTCTACAAGAACTTCGACCCGCGCGCGAAGATCATCAAGGCGGCGGCGCACGACGTCCTCTCGGCCCTCGGCAAGTCCGACGAACTGCTGGACATCGCGCTGAAGCTGGAGGAGCACGCGCTCTCCGACGACTACTTCGTCTCGCGCAGCCTCTACCCGAACGTCGACTTCTACACCGGCCTGATCTACCGCGCCATGGGCTTCCCGACCGAGATGTTCACGGTCCTCTTCGCCCTCGGCCGCCTCCCGGGCTGGATCGCCCAGTGGCACGAAATGATCAAGGAGCCGGGCTCCCGCATCGGCCGCCCGCGCCAGATCTACACGGGCGTGGTCGAGCGCGACTTCGTTCCGGTCGAGGCTCGCTGATACCTGCCGGTGAGGGGCGCCGGGTCACTGGTGCCCCGTCACGGGGGCTTGCCCTGTGGTTTCGGGCGCGGGTGCCGGGTCCTGCTGTCGTGGGCGCGGTGGCTCCGGAGGCTGCGGCCGGGGGTCCGGGGGTCGTCCCCGGGCCGGCATGGCCACGGGCGTGGTCGAGCGCGACTTCGTTCCGGTCGAGGCTCGCTGAGCTTGTCATCGCCGGGCGCGCTGGCCGTTCACTGCAGCGGGCCCGACGCGCCCCGGAGCGAACCGAGCCTCAAAAAAGAAGGAAGGCGCCCTGCGCCGGTCCCCCCACGGGCCGACGATCAGGGCGCCTTCCCATGTCCCGGTGCGGATTCCCCCCACGGGATCCGGCCGGGCGTCTGTGAGAAACCAGCGCCTGAATCGCTGTCAAGCAAACTGCCGAGGCAGCCTTTGAGTAAAACGAGCGGGACTCGTCGTACTCCTGGGGTGTGCGGTCTGCCGGGACAGCGCACGATCGGGAGGGCCGCTCAAAGCTTCCCGTCTGTACGTGCCCCGGCAACGCAGCTCTGAGGAAGTCCCCCAAGACATCCTCAGATGTCAGTCGGCGCCCCCCAAGACGCTTCCTGACATCGTCAACTTAGACCTTCGAACCCCTTCGATGGTTACCTTCACATCACTGTGATCTGCGTCTCTTGCATATGTCCGTTAGATACGCAAGAGCCCCGATTTGGCGATCGGGGCCCTATCGTAAGGATGATGCGCGAGCCTTGTGAAGAGCTTATGTGAGGCTCGTCGCGGACTCCAGAGGGTCTCTCACCCCTACTTCCGCGTAACCAGCGGTAACTTCAGCGGAACGTTCGCAGCCGAAGGCTGTTCGTCACCACGAACACGGACGAGAAGGCCATCGCCGCCCCGGCGATCATCGGGTTCAGCAGTCCCGCCGCGGCCAGCGGCAGCGCGGCCACGTTGTATCCGAACGCCCACACAAGATTTCCCCTGATCGTGGACAGCGTCTTCCGGGACAGCCGGATCGCGTCCGCGGCCACCCGCAGATCCCCGCGCACCAGCGTCAGATCGCTCGCCTCGATCGCCGCGTCCGTCCCCGTGCCCATCGCCAGCCCGAGATCGGCGGTGGCGAGCGCCGCCGCGTCGTTGACGCCGTCACCGACCATGGCGACCGTACGTCCCTCGCGCCGCAGCCGCCGTACGACATCGACCTTGTCCTCGGGCAGCACCTCGGCGATCACCTCGTCGATCCCGACGGCCCGCGCGACCGCCTGAGCGACCGCCCGGTTGTCGCCGGTCAGCAGCACCGGCGTCAGCCCCAGCGCGCGCAGCTCGCGCACCGCCTCCGCGCTGGTCTCCTTGACGGCGTCCGCGACGGCGACGACACCGCGTGCCACTCCGTCCCAGCCGACCACGACGGCCGTACGACCGCTGCTCTCGGCCTGGTCCTTCGCCCGGGCCAACTCCCCGGGGAGGGCTTCATAGAGGCGCCCCACGGCCACCTCGCGGCCCTCCACGCGCCCTCGCACACCCCTCCCGGGTACGTTCTCGAACTCCTCGGCCGGCGGCAGCGGCCCGACGCGCTCCTCCGCGCCCACGGCGACCGCCCGGGCGACGGGATGCTCGGAGGCGTGTTCCAGGGCGCCGGCGAGACGCAGCAGCTCCTGCTCGTCGACGCCTTCGGCGACGTACACCTTCTGGAGGGTCATCCGGCCGGTGGTGACCGTTCCGGTCTTGTCCAGGACGACCGTGTCGACGCGGCGGGTGGACTCCAGGACCTCGGGGCCCTTGATGAGGATGCCGAGCTGGGCGCCGCGGCCGGTGCCGACCATGAGGGCGGTCGGGGTGGCCAGCCCCAGCGCGCAGGGGTAGGCGATGATCAGGACCGCGACGGCCGCGGTGAACGCGGCGACGGTGTCGCCGGTGAGGCCGAGCCAGGCGCCGAACGTGGCGACCGCGATGAGGATGACGACCGGCACGAAGACCCCGGAGATCCGGTCGGCGAGCCGCTGCACCTCGGCCTTGCCGTTCTGCGCGTCCTCCACCAGCTTCGCCATCCGGGCGAGTTGGGTGCCGGCGCCGACCCGGACGGCCTCGACGACCAGCCGCCCGCCCGCGTTGACCGTGGCGCCCGTGACCGCGTCCCCGACCGTCACATCCACCGGCATGGACTCGCCGGTCAGCATGGAGGCGTCGACGGCGGAGGAGCCCTCCACCACCGTCCCGTCGGTGGCGACCTTCTCGCCCGGCCGTACGACGAACCGGTCACCGACAGCCAGCCGGGCCACCGGAATCCGCACTTCCCGCCCGCCCACCCGTCTCCCACCACCGCCCTCAACCGAGAGCGCTTCGCGCTCGCCCTCCTCGTATCGCAGTACGGCGACATCCTTCGCACCCAGTTCCATGAGCGCCCGCAGGGCGGCCCCCGCGCGGCGCTTGGAGCGGGCCTCCAGATAGCGGCCCAGCAGGATGAACGCGACGACTCCGGACGCCACTTCGAGGTAGATCGTCGACGCGCCGTCCATGCCGCCGACGGTCAGCCGGAAGCTGTCCCGCATGCCCGGCATGCCCGCGTCACCGAAGAACAGCGCCCACAGGGACCAGCCGAACGCGGCCAGCGTGCCGAGCGACACCAGGGTGTCCATGGTGGCGGCGCCGTGCCTGAGGTTCGTCCAGGCGGCCTTGTGGAAGGGCCACCCGCCCCAGACGACGGCAGGCGCGGCAAGGGTGAGTGCGAGCCACTGCCAGTAGTCGAACTGGAGGGGCGGGACCATCGACAGCAGGACGACCGGGATCGCGAGCAGCGCTGAGACGGTGAAGCGGTGCCGGTAGGACGTGAGTTCGGGGTCCTCGGGCGGCGTCGCCTCGCTGACGGGCGTGGGTTCCTCGGCCGTGTAGCCGGTCTTGACGACCGTGGCGATCAGGTCCGCGACCTCGAGGCCGACGGGGTAGGTGACCTTTGCCTTCTCCGTCGCGAAGTTCACCGTGGCCGTCACGCCGTCCATGCGGTTGAGCTTCTTCTCGACGCGGGCCGCGCAGGCGGCGCAGGTCATCCCGCCGATGAGCAGCTCGACCTCGGGGGGCGCGGCTGTCGGCGCCGGAGCGGCGGAGGCGGTGGTGATGATGCCGGTCATGCGCTCAGGGGCTCTCGGGGTGCGCTCACGGTGCTCTCGGGGTGTTCTCAGACCGTGCCGACGAGTTCGAAGCCGGCCTCGTCGACTGCGGCGCGCACGGCCTCTTCGTCCAGTGCGGCCTCCGAGATGACGGTGACCTCACCGGTCGAGGCGACGGCCTTCACCGAGCTGACGCCGGGGAGTTCGGAGATCTCGCCGGACACTGCGCCCTCGCAGTGTCCGCAGCTCATCCCGCTGACCTTGTACGTGGCGGTGATGCTCATGTCGTAACTCCTCGTGGAGGCATGTGGGGCTGACGGGGCCCAGGGGAGCCCCATACCCACAGACTATACCCCTAGGGGGTACCTATCCAAGAGGGGTCGGCGGCGTCGTGGTGAGGTCCGTGCGGCCGAGTCGGTCGCCGACCATCGGGTCCAGGTAGCGGATCAGGACGTTCTTCAATTCCTGTATGTACGCGTCGCGTTCGGCGCCCTCGTGGGCGAGCACCAGCTCCAGGCCGGCCATGTACATCCCCAGGACGACATGCGCGGTGCGGGTGATGTCGGTGGCCGAGGTGTCCGGCAGGAGTGAGGAGAGCAGGCCCTCCACCCGGGAGAGCAGAGTCGCGCGCAGTGCGTCGTGGTCCTCGGCGATCCGGCCGGGGAGGTCGGGGCCGTGCATCAGCGCGAAGAACACGGGGTGTGCGCAGTTGAAGGCGATGAAGCGGTCGACGGCCGCGCCGACGGCCTCCTCCAGTGGGGTCGAGGGGTCGACCGGCGCGAGCGCCTCGCCGTACGCCTCCCGCATCTCGTGCATGAGCCGGCCGCCCAGCTCGATCGCGATCGCTTCCTTGTTCGGGAAGAACTGATACAGCGTGCCCGGCGAGACGCCCGCCTCACGGGCGATGGCATTGGCGCTGGCCGCCGTGTAGCCGGTCGTGCAGAAGACATTGGCCGCGGCCTCCAGTAGCTGGGCGATGCGGCGCTCCCCGCGGGCCTGGCGCCGGCGCGGCTGGTCCTTCTTCTCCTGGTTGTCGGGCACGCGGTTATCCCCAGCTCTCCGAACATCATTGACAAACACGAGTGACCGCTCGCATTCTGGAGTCGGAACGCGAGCGACGTCTCGTGTTTTCCAGTCTATGGTTTCCACGGTGAAGGGGACACCGCACCATGACCGAAGTCAACAGCCCGCCTCGGGTCGGAGCCTGGACCCGCTTCGTCACCGCCCGACCCCGGTTGTCGCTGCTCGCGGCCCTGGTGCTGACAGCCCTCGCCGTGCTGGCCGGCAGCGGTGTCGCCGACCGGCTGGGGAGCGGCGGCTGGGAGGACCCGGACGCTGAGTCGACGTACGCGACCAAGGCGCTGGAGCGTGAATTCCCCGACTCCCAGCCCAACTTCCTGCTGCTCGTCGACGCGGGCCGCGCCTCGGTCGACGATCCGGCGGTCGCCGTCGAGGCCGAGCGTCTCGCCGAGCGGCTGGCAAGGGAGAAGGGCGTCACAGGTGTCGGCTCCTACTGGCAGGCCGAGCCCTCGGCGGCTGCCGCCCTGCGCGCCAAGGACGGGCACGAGGCGCTGATCGCCGCCCGCCTCACCGGCGACGAGAAGGCGATGGGCGAGACCCTGGACCGCATCGTGCCCTCGTTCCGCGGCACGCACGGCCCGGTGGAGGTGAAGGTCGGCGGCATGGTCGCCGTGCGGCACGAGATGCAGACGATCATCCAGGAGGACCTGACACGCGCCGAGGTGATCGCCCTGCCGGTGACCCTCGTCCTGCTGGTGATGGTCTTCGGCAGCGCGGTCGCGGCCCTGCTGCCGCTCGGCATCGGCATCGTCGCGATCCTGGGGACGAACGCGGTACTGCGCGGCCTCACCGAGTTCACCGACGTCTCCATCTTCGCGATGAACCTGACCACGGCCCTGGGCCTGGGACTGGCCGTCGACTACGCCCTGTTCATCGTCCGCCGCTACCGCGAGGAACTCTCCACAGGAGCCGAGCCGTTGACGGCGGTCGGCACCACACTGCGCACGGCGGGCCGCACGGTCCTCTTCTCCGCCCTCACGGTCGCGGTGTCGCTGGCGGCGATGCTGCTCTTCCCGCAGTACTTCCTGCGGTCCTTCGCCTACGCGGGCATCGCCGTGGTGCTGCTGGCCGCGGCGGCAGCCCTGATCCTGCTCCCGGCGGCGCTGATCCTGCTGGGCCACCGGGTGAACGCGCTGGATCTGCGGAAGCTGCTGCGACGCGGGAAGCGGTCCAGGACGACCGGCGCCCCCGACACCTCCGACGAGGAGGGCACGGGCTGGGCGCGAACCGCCTCCCTCGTCATGCGCCGCGCCCCGTTCTTCGCCCTGGGCACCACCGCCGTGCTGGTGCTGCTGGGCCTGCCGTTCCTGGGCGTGAAGTTCGGTACGGCGGACGACCGTCAGCTGCCGTCCAGCGCCGAGTCCCACGTCGTGCAGCAGCACATCCGCGAAGGCTTCCCGGGCAGCCCCGGCGGTGGCCTCGAGGTGCTGGCCGAGGGAGGGGCGACCGAGGCGCAGTACGCCGCCTACAAGCAGCGGATCACCGCCCTCCCCGACGTGCTGCGGGTCGAGGGCCCGCTGGTGAAGGGCGACTCGGCCTACTTCACCGTGCAGCCCGAGGGTGAACCGGTCGACGACCCGGCCCAGCGACTCGTCGGCGAACTACGGGAAACGGACGCCCCCTTCGACACCAAGGTGACCGGCACCGCGGCCGTCCTGGTCGACTCCAAGGACGCGATCGCCGAGCAACTGCCCTGGGCGGCGGCCTTCATCGCCATAGTCACCCTGCTCCTGGTCTTCCTCCTCACCGGCAGCGTGCTCATCCCCATCCAGGCGGTGGTACTCAACGCGCTCAGCCTGACGGCGATGTTCGGCGCGGTGGTCTGGGTCTTCCAGGACGGCCATCTCTCGGGCCTGCTCGGCTTCACCAGCCCCGGCTCCATCGAGACCACCCTCCCGGTCCTGATGTTCTGCGTGGCCTTCGGACTCTCCATGGACTACGGCGTGTTCCTGCTCTCCCGCATCAAGGAGGAGTACGACCACACAGGCGACCACCAGCAGGCAGTCCGGCACGGCCTGCAGCGCACGGGCGGACTGATCACCGCCGCCGCCGTCATCCTGGCCGTGGTGATGGTCGCCATAGGCACCTCCCGAGTAACCAACACCAAGATGCTCGGCCTGGGCATCGCCCTGGCGGTCCTCATGGACGCCATGATCATCCGCAGTCTCCTGGTCCCAGCGGTGATGCGCCTCACGGGCAGGGCGACTTGGTGGGCTCCGGGGCCATTGCGCCGCTTGCATCAGCGGTTCGGCTTGAGTGAGAGCGATGGGAGCGCGGAGGCGAGTGCGACGGAGGAGGAACGGGTCAAGGTCACGCAGGGTTGAACAGCGCCCCGAAGGGGCGCGGGGCTGTATCAATTTGCGGCTCCGCCGCGCGGGCGCGACCAGCCACGATGGTGCAGCAGACAACAACCGGCATATCGCGGCACCCACCCATTTCGCGGCACCCACCTCGGAGGCGGAAGCACATGCGCGCAGTGATGTTCGAGCGGTACGGGCAACCGCCCGAGGTCAGAAATGACGCCCCCGACCCAACCCCCGCCCCCCACGGAGTGCTCGTGCGGGTCGAGGCAACCGGCCTGTGCCGCAGCGACTGGCACGGCTGGCAGGGCCACGACGAGGACATCACGCTCCCGCACGTTCCGGGCCATGAACTCGCCGGTGTCGTCGAGGCGGTGGGCGACCGAGTGACCGCATGGCGGCCCGGCGACCGAGTGACCGTCCCCTTCGTGTGCGCCTGTGGCACCTGCGCATCCTGCGCGGCGGGTGACCAGCAGGTGTGCGAGCGCCAGACCCAGCCCGGCTTCACCCACTGGGGCTCGTTCGCCGAGTACGTGGCGCTGGACCACGCCGACGTCAATCTCGTCGCGGTGCCCGACGGCATGTCGTTCGCGACGGCGGCCTCGCTGGGCTGCCGGTTCGCGACGGCGTTCCGGGCGGTGGTGCAGCAGGGCAGGGTGGCGGCGGGGGAGTGGGTCGCGGTGCACGGCTGCGGGGGCGTGGGCCTGTCGGCGGTGATGATCGCGGCGGCGTCCGGGGCGAGGGTGATCGCCGTCGACGTATCCGCCCAAGCCCTGGACCTGGCAAGGAAGTTCGGGGCGGCGGAGTGCGTGGACGGGAGGAGGACACCGGACACGGCGGCGGCGATCCGCGACCTCACGGGCGGCGGCGCCCATCTCTCCCTGGACGCCCTCGGCGCACCCGCGACCTGCGCCGCCTCCGTGAACGGCCTGCGTCGCCGTGGCCGGCACGTCCAGGTCGGTCTGCTGCCCTCGCCCACGGGCACCACCCCCGTCCCGATGGCCCGCGCGATCGCCCTGGAACTAGAACTCCTCGGCAGCCACGGAATGGCGGCTCACACCTACCCGCCCATGCTGGAGCTGGTCCGGACCGGTGCCCTGCGCCCCGACCTCCTGGTCACCTCCACCATCACGCTGGACGCGACGCCGGCGGCCCTCGCCGCGATGGGCACGGCACCGGGAGCGGGTGTGACGGTCATCGAGCCGTGGAGCTGAACGCGCCGCGCCTGTCCGGTCGCCTCACCGGGCAGGCGCGGGGCGTTCAGTCCTCTCGACGGGCGGTTCAGTCTTCTCGACGGGCCGTTCGGTCCTCTCTACGGGCGCGGTTGCCCGGGCGGGAAGCGACCCATGCCCGGACGGTGTCCGCGTACCAGTAGGGCTTGCCGCCCTCCACATGGTCGGGTGGCGGCAGCAGACCGTGCTTGCGGTAGGACCGCACGGTGTCCGGCTGCACCCGGATGTGCGCCGCGATCTCCTTGTAGGACCAGAGCCGTCGGTCGGTCATGAGGTGCACCTCCCTGCGCGCACCGCGGCGGCAGCCGGGAACGGCCGTCGGGGGTACCGGGCGCTGCGCTGGCGATCACAAAGCCTGTGTCCGGTGAACGACGCAGAGTGAGCGCGGGGCAGGGCCTGTGCACCGGGTGTGACGGATGACTCGCGAACATGCGACATGTGTGACACGAGGGAGTTATTTGTGACACGCGGGTTGCTTGCTGCGGACCGGTGGGGCCTGGTCGCGCAGTTCCCCGCGCCCCTGAGGGCGTTGCAGTACAGCGCCCCGTAAGGGGCGCGGGGAACTGCGCGAACAACCCCCACAACCCGCAGCCGCCCCACTCCCGCAACCCGGCAGACCAGTAGGCGCCCGGCCCCACCCCGGAGGGCTACGCCCCGCACGACCTCAGAAACGCCCGCGTCCGCATCGCAATAGGCAACGGCGCATCCGCCGCACACGGGTACATGTCCTGCTCCACAATCGCGAACAGATCCACATCCAGCCTCTGCGCGGCCTCCAGCACGGGCCCCAACGCCGGTACCCCGGACGGCGGTTCACACATCACACCCCGCGCCACCGCAGGCCCGAACGGCGTCCCCTCGGCCCGCACCTCCGCAAGGATCTCCGGATCCACCTGCTTGAGATGCAGATACCCGATCCGCGAACCGTACGTCTCGATGAGCTTGACGCTGTCCCCACCGCAGTACGCGTAGTGCCCGGTGTCCAGGCACAGCGACACCAGGTCGGAGTCGGTCGCGTCGAGGAACCGGACGACGTTCTCCTCGCTGTCGATGTGCGTGTCGGCGTGCGGATGGACGACGATCTGCAGGCCGTACTCCTCCCGCACCCGACTCCCCAGCCGCTCGGTCAGTGAGGCGAGGTTCCGCCACTGCTCGGCCGTCAGAGAACTCGGCTCCAGCACCTCACCGGTCTTGTCGTCCCGCCAGAAGGACGGGATGACGACCAGATGCTTCGCCCCCATCGCCTGCGCGAGCACCGCGTTGTCCGCGACATGCGCCCACGTCTTCTCCCACACGGCCTCACCGTGATGCAGCCCCGTGAAGACCGTCCCGGCCGACACCTTGAGGCCACGCCGCGTGGTCTCCTCGGTGAGCACGGCCGGGTCGGTCGGCAGATAGCCGTAGGGGCCGAGCTCGATCCACTCGTAGCCGGACTGCGCGACCTCGTCGAGGAAGCGCTGCCAGGGAACCTGCTGCGGGTCGTCGGGGAACCACACACCCCAGGAGTCGGGCGCCGACCCGACCCGGATGCGGGACAGTGAGGACTGCGGTGACAACGAAGTCATGGCGGCCAGCTTCCGGCCGCACGGCAGGGCCTGTCAAGCTCTGGTCCGAATGTCTGGACAAAACATTGACAGGGCGCGCCATAGAGGTCTAGAAAGCCGGAGAGAGCCGATACGAAGGGAACGCGATGGCGTACGACCTGATCACCATGGGACGGATCGGCGTGGACCTCTATCCGCTGCAGACGGGTGTCCCGCTGCCGCAGGTGACGTCCTTCGGCAAGTTCCTCGGCGGCTCGGCGACCAACGTCGCGGTCGCCGCGGCCCGCCTCGGCCGCCGTACCGCCGTGATCACACGTACCGGCGACGACCCGTTCGGCACCTACCTCCACGAGGCGCTGCGGGACTTCGGCGTCGACGACCGCTGGGTCACCCCGGTCGCCGGACTGCCCACCCCGGTCACCTTCTGCGAGGTCTTCCCGCCGGACGACTTCCCGCTGTACTTCTACCGCCGCCCCAAGGCCCCTGACCTGGAGATCGACGCCCATGAGCTCGACCTCGACGCGATCCGCGACGCGAGCGTCTTCTGGGTGACCGGCACCGGCCTGAGCGAGGAGCCGAGCCGTACGGCGACCCTCGCGGCCCTCGCCCACCGCGCCAAGGCCGGTACGACGGTCTTCGACCTCGACTGGCGCCCCATGTTCTGGAGCGACCCGGCCGCGGCCCGCCCCTTCTACACCGAGGCCCTGCGCCACACCACCGTCGCGGTCGGCAACCTCGACGAGGTGGAGGTCGCCACCGGCGTCCGCGAACCGCACGCCGCCGCCCGCGCCCTCCTCGACGCCGGAGTCGAACTGGCCGTCGTCAAGCAGGGCCCCAAGGGCGTCCTCGCGGTCAACAGCAAAGGCGAAAGCGCCGAAGTCCCGCCCCTCCCCGTGACCGTCCTCAACGGCCTCGGCGCCGGTGACGCCTTCGGCGGGTCCCTCTGCCACGGCCTCCTCGAAGGCTGGGACCTGGAGAAGATCATGCGGCACGCCAACGCCGCCGGTGCCATCGTCGCCTCCCGACTGGAGTGCTCGTCCGCCATGCCGACCCTCGCCGAAGTGGAAGCCGCCCTCACCGCGGGAGCCGTGCTGTGACCGTCGACATCGAGGCGCTGGTCCGCACCCGCAGCCGCCACCCCGAGGCGATCGCCGAAGCGGCCGCCCGCCGCATCCGCCGGCCGCTGCTGGGCGACTCGGGCCGGCTGATGATCGTGGCCGCCGACCATCCCGCCCGTGGCGCGCTCGGTGTCGGCGACCGCAAGTTCGCCATGGCCAACCGCGCCGATCTGCTGGAACGCCTCTGCCTGGCCCTCGCCAGACCCGGCGTCGACGGCGTCCTCGCCACCGCCGACATCCTGGAAGACCTGCTGCTGCTCGGCGCCCTCGACGGCAAGGTCGTCATGGGCTCGATGAACCGCGGCGGCCTCCAGGGCGCCTCCTTCGAACTCGACGACCGCTTCACCGGCCACCGCCCCCAGGACATCGAGCGCCTCGGCTTCGACGCGGGCAAGCTGCTGCTGCGGATCGACTTCGACGACCCGGGCTCCCTCACCACCCTGGAGTCCACCGCCCGCGCGATCGACGACATGGCCGCGCGTCAACTCCCGGTGTTCGTCGAGCCGTTCATCAGCCGTCGTACGCCCGAGGGAAAGCTCCGCAACGATCTCTCCGCCGACGCCGTCACCAAGTCGATCGCCATCGCCTCCGGCCTGGGCGGCACCTCGGCGTACACCTGGCTGAAGGTCCCCGTCACCGACAACCCGGACGACATGGCCCGGGTCATGGAGACCTCCACCCTCCCCGCCGTGCTGCTGGGCGGCGATGTCGGGGACGATCAGGACGGCGCGTACGAGAAATGGCGCGGCGCCCTCCAACTGCCCACCGTCCAGGGCCTGGTGGTCGGCCGTTCGCTGCTGTACCCGGCGGACGGCGATGTGGCCGCCGCCGTGGACACCGCCGTAGGACTGCTGTGAGGGCCGCATGAGCAACGAGTTGTACGTCCCGAAGGGCGCCACCGCCGACCCGCACTACGCGCTCGACATCGACCCCAAGCTGGCCGGGTGGACCCACTCCAGTCTGCGGATCGTCGAGCTGGAGGCGGGTGGTTCGCACACCTTCACCACCGGTGACAGCGAGTGGATCGTGGTGCCGCTGAGCGGTGGTTGTACGGTGCAAGTGGAGGACGAGGTATTCCAACTCCTGGGCAGGGAGAGCGTGTTCGCGTCGGTCACCGACTTCGCGTACGCGCCCCGAGACGCCCGGGTACAGATCGCCTCCGGCGCGGGAGGCCGCTTCGCCCTGGCAGGAGCGAAGTGCGAGCGACGACTCCCCGCCCGCTACGGCCCCGCGCCGGAGGTCCCCGTCGAGCAGCGCGGCAGCGGCAACAGCACCCGCCATGTGCGCAACTTCGCCTCCGCCGACGCGTTCGAGTGCGACAAGCTCATCGCGGTCGAGGTGATCACACCCGGCGGCAACTGGTCCTCGTATCCGCCCCACAAGCACGACGAGCACCGGCCCGGCGAGGAAGCGGAGCTCGAGGAGATCTACTACTTCGAGATCGACGGCCCGAACGGCTTCGGCTATCAGCGCGTCTTCCCCTCCCGTGAGGGCGGATCCGACGTCCTCGCGGAGGTCCGCTCCGGAGACGCCGTCCTCGTCCCCGACGGATGGCACGGCCCGTCGATCGCCCAGCCCGGACACGACATGTACTACCTGAACGTCATGGCGGGGCCCGGCGAGACTCGAGAGTGGCGGATCTGCTTCCACCCGGATCACACGGAGGGTTACCGATGACCTCAACGACGAGGCTGACGGTCGCGCAGGCACTGGTGCGCTTCCTGTCCGTCCAGTACACGGAGCGGGACGGCATACGGCACCGGCTCATCGACGCCACCTGGGGCATCTTCGGCCACGGCAACGTCGCCGGGCTCGGCCAGGCGCTGATCGAGTACGCCGATGACATGCCGTACCACCAGGGCCGCAACGAGCAGTCCATGGTGCACGCGGCGATCGGCTACGCCCGCCAGTCCAACCGCCTGTCCACGCACGCGGTGACGACCTCCATCGGCCCGGGCGCGACCAACCTGGTCACGGGCGCCGCCCTCGCCACCATCAACCACCTTCCGGTGCTGCTCCTCCCCGGCGACATCTTCGCCACCCGCCCCGCCGACCCGGTCCTCCAGCAGCTCGAGGTGCCGTACGCGGGCGACATCTCGGTCAACGACTGTCTGCGCCCGGTGTCGAAGTACTTCGACCGGATCCACCGCCCCGAGGCCCTGATCCCGGCGGCCCTGCAGGCGATGCGCGTGCTCACCGACCCGGTGGAGACCGGCGCGGTGACGCTCGCGATGCCCCAGGACGTCCAGGCCGAGGCCTACGACTGGCCGGACGAGTTCTTCGCCGAGCGCACCTGGGTCGTACGACGTCCAGGAGCGGACCCGGCCGAACTCGCCGAGGCCGTGAACGCGATCCGCGCCGCCCGGCGCCCGCTCGTCGTCGCGGGCGGCGGTGTCCACCACAGCCGCGCCGAGGAGGCGCTGGAGGAGTTCGCCCGCACCACCGGCATCCCGGTCGCCTCCACCCAGGCGGGCAAGGGTTCCCTGCGCTTCGACCATCCGCAGGACGTCGGCGCCGTCGGCCACACCGGCACCGCGACCGCCGACGAACTCGCCCGCACCGCCGACCTGGTGATCGGCGTCGGCACCCGCTACACGGACTTCACCACGGCCTCCGGCACCCTCTTCAACGGCGAGAACGTCCGCTTCCTCAACCTCAACATCGCGCCCTTCGACGGCCACAAGCTCGCGGGGACGCCGTTGATCGCGGACGCCCGCACCGGCCTGGAGGAGCTGACCGCGAGGCTGGAGATGCACGGCCACCGGGTCCCCGACGCGTACGTCACCGAGTACAGCGAGGACAAGGAGCGCTGGGAGCAGCGCGTCGACGCCTGCTTCGAGGCCGAGGAGCCCGATGGGCGGCCGACGCAGCCGCAGGTCATCGGCGCGCTGGACGCCATCGTCGACGAGTCGGACATCATCATCAACGCGGCCGGCTCGCTCCCGGGCGACCTGCACAAGCTGTGGCGGGCGCGGTCGGCGGACCAGTACCACCTGGAGTACGGCTACTCCTGCATGGGCTACGAGATCCCGGCCGCGATCGGCGTGAAGCTCGCGGCGCCCGACCGGCCCGTGTGGGCGCTGGTCGGCGACGGCACCTACCTGATGATGCCGACGGAGATCGTCACTGCCGTGCAGGAGGGCGTCGCGATCAAGATGCTGCTCGTGCAGAACCACGGGTACGCGTCCATCGGCGGTCTGTCGGAGGAGACCGGCGCCGAGCGGTTCGGCACCGCCTACCGCTTCCGCGCGGGCGACGGGACGTTCTCCGGTGCCCCGCTGCCGGTGGATCTCGCCGCCAACGCCGCCAGCCTCGGCATGCGCGTGCTGCGCGCGAAGACCGTGGCCGACCTGCGGGAGGCGCTCGCCGAGGCGCGCGCCGCCGACATTCCCACATGTGTCTACGTCGAGACCGAAACGGCAGACACAGTGTCGGGCCCGCCTCCGGCGCAGGCCTGGTGGGATGTACCTGTGGCCGAGACCGCGACCCGTTCGTCGGCGCTGAAGGCCCGCGAGGAGTACGACCGGCACGTCACTGCCCGACGCCGCCCTCTGTGAAGGAATGACTGGAGCTCAGCCATGACGAAGATCGTCAACCACTGGATCGGCGGCAAGACCGTCGAAGGCGCGTCGGGTACGTACGGGCCGGTCACCGACCCTGCCACCGGCGCGGTCACCACGAAGGTCGCGTTCGCCTCGGTCGACGAGGTGGACGCGGCGGTGCAGGCCGCCAAGGAGGCCTACGCGACCTGGGGCCAGTCCTCGCTGGCCCAGCGCACCAACATCCTGTTCAAGTTCCGGGCGCTGCTGGACGCCAACCGGGACGCGATCGCCGAGCTGATCACCGCCGAGCACGGCAAGGTGCACTCCGACGCGCTCGGCGAGGTGGCACGCGGCCTGGAGATCGTCGACCTGGCGTGCGGCATCAACGTGCAACTGAAGGGCGAGCTGTCGACGCAGGTCGCCAGCCGCGTGGACGTCTCCTCGATCCGGCAGCCGCTGGGCGTCGTCGCGGGCATCACGCCGTTCAACTTCCCGGCGATGGTCCCGATGTGGATGTTCCCGATGGCCATCGCGTGCGGCAACACCTTCGTGCTGAAGCCGTCCGAGAAGGACCCGTCGGCGTCGATCAAGATCGCCGAGCTGCTGGCGGAAGCCGGGCTGCCGGACGGCGTGTTCAACGTCGTCCACGGCGACAAGGTGGCCGTCGACCGCCTCCTGGAGCACCCGGACGTCAAGGCCGTCTCCTTCGTCGGCTCGACCCCGATCGCCCGCTACATCCACACCACGGCCTCCGCCAACCACAAGCGCGTCCAGGCGCTGGGCGGCGCCAAGAACCACATGCTGGTCCTGCCCGACGCCGACCTGGACGCGGCGGCCGACGCTGCCGTGAGTGCGGCCTACGGCTCCGCGGGCGAGCGCTGCATGGCGATCTCCGCGGTCGTCGCCGTCGGCGCGATCGGCGACGAGCTGGTGGAGAAGATCCGCGAGCGCGCCGAGAAGATCAAGATCGGTCCGGGCAACGACCCGGCCTCGGAGATGGGCCCGCTGATCACCAAGGTCCACCGCGACAAGGTGGCCTCATACGTCGAGGGCGCGGCGGCCGAGGGCTGCGAGGTCGTCCTCGACGGCACCGGCTACACGGTCGACGGCTTCGAGGACGGCCACTGGATCGGCATCTCCCTGCTGGACAAGGTGCCGACCACCGCGAAGGCCTACCAGGACGAGATCTTCGGCCCCGTCCTGTGCGTGCTGCGGGCGCAGACGTACGACGAGGGCGTGGCCCTCATCAACGCCTCCCCGTTCGGCAACGGCACCGCGATCTTCACCCGGGACGGCGGTGCCGCCCGCCGCTTCCAGCTGGAGATCGAGGCCGGCATGGTCGGCGTGAACGTCCCGATCCCGGTCCCCGTCGGCTATCACAGCTTCGGCGGCTGGAAGGACTCCCTCTTCGGTGACCACCACATCTACGGCAACGACGGCACGCACTTCTACACCCGCGGCAAGGTCGTCACCACCCGCTGGCCCGACCCGGCCGACGCCCCGGCCGGCGTCGACCTGGGCTTCCCGCGCAACCACTGAGTGACAGACATGAGCCCGGGCACCGCACGTGCCCGGGCTCCGTCATGTCACTGGCCGTTGGCTGCCTTGAGCGTCTCGGTGAGGTCACCGGTCTGCGCGGCGGGCGGCGCCTTGACGTCGGCCGTGGCGCCGAACTTCTCGAAGTCCATGGTGACCTTCATCGCGCCGGTCTTCTGCGTCAGACGCACCGGCAGGTCCTTGTCGCCGACCCAGATGTCCATGGTCAGCGAGCCGTCGGCGCCGAGCATCGAGTTGTAGAGGGATTCGTCGTCGCCGTAGAGCTCCTTGAGCTTGCCCATCTTGTTCTTGTCGAGGACGGCCCGGTAGTGCGTCGTCCGCTGCCCGTTCACGGTCTCCGTGCCGAGGTCCTCGACGTCCTCGGCGTACTTCAGGCTCTTCATGGAGGCCGACGGGCTGCCGCCGGAGCTTCCGCTGAGCGCCTGGTCGGCGTCCTCGCCGAACACGGCCGAACCGTCGATCTTCATCCACTCCTTGCCCGCGAGAGGGCCGGAGGGCTGCGGGTCGACGTCGTAGTAGTAGTCGCCGTCCACGAACAGGCAGCGGACCTTCGGTGCGTCCGTCAGTGTCTGCATCTGCACGGCCTTGGTGTCCATCTCGACGTCGAACGCGTACCCGTCGCCCCAGGAGTACGTGCCGTCCATGGCGATCGGGGCGCCGCCGTCGATCGAGGTGGTCATCTTCACCTCGGCCGACCCGAGTTCCTCGGTCCGGTCCGCGGCCCGCGACAGCACCGCCATGATCTTGTCCCCGTTGCCGACCGCCTTGGCCGCCTGCTCCGCGGTCTCCTTCGTGGCCTCCGCGCCGCACCCGGCCGTCGCCACCAACGCCGCTGCCGTGAACCCCACCCAGGCAGCGGTGTACTTCTGCTTCATCTGTCCCCACCCGTAGCTGTGAATCGACTGTGCACGGGGCTCTGATGAGCCCCACTGACACCAGCGCGCACAGCGGGGTGATCGTCACCCCCGCGGCACGGACCTGATCAGGTCCCGCAGCCGCTCGACGTACAACCGCATGTTCTTGTGCGCGACGTCGGTGTCCGGATAGCGGCTCGCGAACCACAGGCCCTCGTGCAGCCGGTTGATCCACACGCACACCTGGTCGCCGTAGGACACCCGCAGCAGTCCGTACGCCGCCAGCTCGGACCAGTCCGCGGAGCGGGGCAGGTCCCTTCCGTCGACGAAGGAGACGATGGAGTACAGGTCGGGTGAGGTCGGACGGAAGTCAGAGCCGAGCAGCCGCAGTACCCGGGCGATGGGCATGCGGGCCAGGGACCGGTTGGCGTGCATCTCGGCGCGTACGGCCTTCAGGGCGGCCGGGAAGTCGAGGCCCGGCGCCAGGGGAACCTCGATCGGCGCGCCGCCCACGAACCAGCCCACGGTGTCCGACCAGTGCGACTTCACCCGGGTGTGGAAGGGCACGACCGTGCGGTAGACGGACTGCCCGCCGAGCTCCCGGACGATGAGGCCGGTGGCGGCCAGGATGCCGACGAGGCTGCCGCCGTAGGGCCGGCAGTACGCCTCGAAGGCGGCGGCGTCGTCCGCGTCCACGAGCGTCTCCCGCATCAGCTTCTGGGTGGGCAGCCCGGCGTCGGGGTCCAGGCCGAGGTCGACGGGGAAGTTCGGCAGCCTGCCGTCGCAGCGGCGGACGAACTCCCGCCAGCGGGCGACGATCTCGTGGGTCTCGTCGATCCGGTCGGCGTCCGCCCGCTCGATCTCGCAGAAGTCGACATAACTGCTGACCGGGTCCTGCGGAGCCGGACCGCCCTCGACGCCGGTCGCGTACAGCTCGTGGATCTCGGCGGGGATGCGCTGGATCGAGTAGGAGTCGACGTTGCTGTGGTCGAAGGCCATGTACACGCTGGTGGAGTCGTCCCGGACGACCGCCGCGTACATGAGGTTCGGCCAGCGCAACGCGTCCGCCGTCGTGTCGAAGCGGTCCTGGAGGTGCTGGACCAGTCCGTCCGCGTCGGGGAAGTCGCCGACGTCCTCTCGGTGCAGGGACACGGCCCCCGGGGCGAGGGTGAAGCGCCGTAGTGCGTCGCCGTCCGGCCGGAAGCCGCTGCGCAGCGTCTCGTGCCGGAGGGTCCAGTCCCGCAGCGCGTCCTGCAGCGCGTCCAGGTCGACCCGGCCCGGGATGTCGAAGGCCGTACCGAGCCAGGTCGGCACGAACAGGCCGTCCTCCCGCACACTTCGCGCCGTTTTGATGTGCGACTCCTGGATGTACGCCGGTGGCCGGGTGTCATCCGGCAGGCCCGCCGCCGTCTCCACGGTCGCCGGACTGAGCGTCCACTCGACGAGCCGTCCGGGCCGGACCTCGCAGCGCTGGATGTCAGTGATGCGCACAGGGCGTCTCCGTTCGCGAAGGGGGCAGACCTTCAAGGATCTGCCGGGACGGCCCCGGAAAACCCGCCGTGCCGTGATCTTTCAATGGATCGAGTGGCGCTTCGAACAGCGGTGCTTGTACCACGGTGCAAAGCGCTCCGCGAAGTGCCGCGATTGGCCGTCGGTCGTCTGCGGCGCCATCGTGGCCGGTCGCGCCCACGCGGCGGAGCCGCATATTGATACAGCCCCGCGCCCCTTCGGGGCGCTGCCGAACTCACCGGGGCCGCTCAGTACCACGGCGCGCGTACCACGGTCGCGGTATGCGGGACGGTGCGTGTACGCCCCTGGGAGGTCAGGGGGTTCCGCCCAGAAGCTGTCGGGGTCCGACAGGTTGGCCGCGTACCGTTGACGCATGGATCTTCGACTGCCCGGACTGCGTGGGCCAGGGCGGCCGCGGCGGCTACTTGCCGCCGCGGCCGCCGTTGTCGTCCTCGCCGGCGCCGGTACGTGGACGGCCGTCGCCTCCGACGACGCGCCCGTGGTGCACCGCGCCGACCGGGTCATGGCCGTGGGCGACGGGGTGCGCATCGACACCTCGTACTTCACCTCCGGCGCGGACGGCCGCCGTCCCGCCGTCCTGCTGGCGCACGGCTTCGGCGGCAGCAAGGACGACGTACGCGAGCAGGCCGAGGACCTCGCCGCCGACGGCTACGCGGTGCTGACCTGGTCGGCCCGCGGCTTCGGCAAGTCGACCGGCAAGGTCGGGCTCAACGACCCGAAGGCCGAGGTCGCCGACGTCTCCCGGCTGATCGACTGGCTGGCCAAGCAGCCCCAGGTCCAGCTCGACAAGAGCGGCGACCCGCGCGTGGGCATGGCGGGAGCCTCGTACGGCGGCGCGATCTCCCTCCTCGCCGCCGGGTACGACGACCGGGTGGACGCCATCGCCCCGGCGATCACCTACTGGAACCTCGCGGACGCCCTGTTCCCGAACGGTGTCTTCAAGAAGCTGTGGGCGGGCGTCTTCTTCAACACGGCGGGCGGCTGCGACAAGTTCGAGGCGCAGCTCTGCGAGATGTACGACCGGGTCGCCGAGTCCGGCACCCCGGACGCCGAGGCACGACAGCTCCTTCAGGAGCGCTCACCGTCGGCCGTCGGCGACCGCATCAAGGTGCCCACACTGCTGATGCAGGGCCAGACGGACTCCCTCTTCCCGCTCGGCCAGGCCGACGCGGCGGCGAAGGCGATCCGCGCCAACGGCGCCCCCGTCGACGTCGACTGGATCTCGGGCGGCCATGACGGCGGCGACCTGGAGGAGAGCCGGCTCAACGCCCGTGTGGACTCCTGGTTCGACCGCTACCTCAAGGACGACAAGAGCGCCGACACCGGCCCGGCCTTCCGCATCACCCGCACCGGCGGCGTCGACTCCACCGACGGCGAGGCCACGCTGCGTGGCGCGAGCGGCGACACCTACCCGGGCCTGGAGAGCGGCCAGAAGTCCGTCGCCCTGACCGGCCGCGAGCAGACCTTCGACAACCCGGCCGGCGCCAACCCGCCCGCCATCTCCGCCCTGCCCGGACTCGGCGGCACCGGCGGACTCGCCCAGCTCTCCTCGCTCGGCGTCGGCATCTCGCTGGACTTCCCCGGCCAGTACGCCGCCTTCGAGTCGGCCCCCGTCGGCGACGACCTCCGCATCACCGGATCGCCGACGGCCACCGTCCACGTCAAGTCCACCAGCGCCGACGCCGTCCTCTTCGGCAAGGTGTACGACGTAGGCCCCGACGGCACCCAGCAGGTGCTGCCGTCCCAGCTGGTGACGCCCCTGAGGGTGGCGGACGCGAAGGCCGGCAAGGACGTCACCATCACGCTGCCCGCCATCGACCACAACGTCGACAAGGGCCACCGTCTGCGCCTGGTCCTCTCCTCCACGGACCTCGGCTACGCCTCGCCGGCGGCCCCGGCGACGTACACCGTCTCCCTGAAGGGCGACCTGAAGGTGCCCACGGCCTCGGGTGTGAGCACCGCGGCGGCCCCGCTGCCGTCCTGGGTGTGGTGGCTGCCGCTCGCGGGTGCCGCCATCGCCCTGGCCCTGCTGCTGACCGCCCGCCGCCGCACCGCGTCCGTGCCTCCGGACCCCGCGCTCGCCGAAGTTCCGCTCCAGATCACCGACTTGAGCAAGCGGTACTCGAAGTCGTCCGACCGTTACGCGGTCAAGGACCTGTCCTTCCGCGTCGAGAAGGGCCAGGTGCTGGGCCTCCTCGGACCGAACGGCGCGGGCAAGACCACGACCCTGCGCATGCTGATGGGCCTGATCACTCCGGACGGCGGCGAGATCCGGGTCTTCGGCCATGCCATCCGGCCGGGCTCCCCGGTGCTGTCCCGGGTCGGCGCCTTCGTCGAGGGCGCGGGTTTCCTGCCGCATCTGTCCGGCCGGGAGAACCTGGAGCTGTACTGGGCCGCGACCGGCCGCCCCGCCGAGGACGCGCACATCGAGGGGGCCCTGGAGATCGCGGGCCTCGGCGACGCCCTCGCCCGCGCGGTCCGTACGTACTCGCAGGGCATGCGCCAGCGCCTCGCCATCGCCCAGGCCATGCTCGGCCTGCCGGACCTGCTCATCCTCGACGAACCGACCAACGGCCTCGACCCGCCCCAGATCCGCGAGATGCGCGAGGTGCTGATCCGGTACGCCGCCGCCGGACGCACGGTGATCGTCTCCAGCCATCTGCTGGCGGAGGTCGAGCAGTCCTGCACCCACCTCGTGGTCATGGACCGGGGCAGACTCGTGCAGGCGGGCCAGGTCGGGGAGATCATCGGCTCCGGCGACACCCTCCTGGTCGGCACCGGTACGCCCGTGGAGGGGCCCGTCGTGGAGAAGGTCGCGGCGCTGCCGGGGGTCACCTCGGCCGTGTCCACCGACGAGGGGCTGCTGATCAGGCTCGACGGTGACGGCACACCACAGCGTCTGGTCGCCGAACTCGTCCGCCTCGACATCCCCGTCCAGTCGGTCGGCCCGCACCGCCGCCTCGAAGACGCCTTCCTCACCCTGATCGGAGGCTCCGCATGAGCACGCTCACCGAGGGAACCGGCCGCTCCGAAGAGACCGGCCGCCCCGAGCCGCTCGTCGAGCGCGCCGAAACGGCGTCCGGCTACCGCGCGGGCCGCACCCTGCCGCTCCGCGTCGAGCTGCTCCGCCAGCTCAAGCGGCGCCGCACGCTGGTCATGTTCGCGATCCTCGCCGCCCTGCCGTTCGTACTCGTCGTCGCCTTCGCGATCGGCGGCGAGCCGGACGGCGGCGGCAACCAGATCACGCTGCTGGACACGGCCACCCGGTCCGCCGCCAACTTCGCCGCGGTGAACCTCTTCGTGTCCGCGGGCTTCCTGCTGGTGATCCCGGTCGCCCTGTTCTGCGGGGACACGGTCGCCTCGGAGGCCGGCTGGTCCTCCCTGCGCTATCTGCTCGCCGCACCCGTGCCACGCGCCCGGCTGCTGTGGTCCAAGCTCGTCGTCGGCCTCGGCCTCAGCCTCGCCGCGATGATCTTGCTGCCGCTGGTCGCGCTGGCCGTCGGTGTCGCCGCCTACGGCTGGGGTCCGCTGCAGCTCCCGACCGGCGGCGCGGTGGACTCGGGCACGGCGGCGCAGCGGCTCGTGGTGGTCGTGGCGTTCATCTTCGTCTCCCAACTGGTCACCGCGGGGCTCGCGTTCTGGCTGTCCACCAAGACGGACGCGCCCCTCGGGGCGGTCGGCGGCGCGGTCGGCCTGACCATCGTCGGCAACGTCCTCGACCAGGTGACCGCCCTCGGTGACTGGCGGGACTTCCTGCCCGCGCACTGGAACTACGCATGGGCCGACGCCGTCCAGCCGAACCCCGAGTGGTCCAGCATGATCCAGGGCTGCGCGATTTCCGTAACGTACGCGCTCGTGCTGTTCGCGCTGGCCTTCCGCGGTTTCGCGCGCAAGGACGTGGTGTCGTAGGTCAACGGAGGATCACCCACCGGTCTCGACAGGCCTGCTCCGTGCCCTCATCGAGACGCTTCCGCAACGCCCCGTAACGCACGTTCCGGCCCCCTTCGCCGTCACAGTCACAGACGTCGACCGACGAAGGGGGCACGGATGTTGAAGCGGTACGGCATACGACGGCTGCTGCTCACGCTCACCGCGGCGAGCGGCCTGCTGCTCACGGCCTGCGGCGGGGGTGAGGACACGGACAGCGGCAAGGCCTCGGACTCGGCACCGGAAACCGGCTTCCCGGCACCCGCCATGCCGCGGCCCGAAGGAAGCCGGGGAACAGACGAATCCCGCGAGTTCGCCCCGGCCCCCGACTACCTCTCCACCTTCGCCCTGGACGTCGACACCGCCTCCTACGGCTACGCCCGCCGCACCCTCGCCGAGGGCCGGCTGCCCGACCCGTCGACGGTCCGCCCCGAGGAGTTCGTCAACAGCTTCCGCCAGGACTACGACCGCCCCGACGGCGACGGCTTCTCCGTCACCGTCGACGGCGCCCGCACCGCCGCGGACGACTGGTCCCTGGTCCGGGTCGGCCTCGCCACCCGGTCCGCCGCGGACGAGGGTGAACGGCCGTCCGCCGCTCTCACCTTCGTCATCGACATCTCCGGTTCCATGGCCGAGCCCGGCCGTCTCGACCTCGCCAAGGACTCCCTCGGCGTGATGACGGACCAGCTGCGCGACGACGACTCGGTCGCGATCGTCACCTTCAGCGACGAGGCCGAGGAGGTGCTGCCGATGACCCGCCTCGACGACAACCGCGGGGAGGTGCACGACGCCATCGACAGCCTGGAGCCCACCGAGTCGACCAACCTCGGCGCGGGCGTCGAGACCGGCTACGAGACCGCGGAGGAAGGCCTGCGTGAAGGCGCCACCAACCGCGTCGTCCTCATCTCCGACGCCCTGGCCAACACGGGCGACACCGACGCGGAGACCATCCTCGAACGCATCGCGAGCGAACGCCGCGAGCACGGCATCACCCTCTTCGGCGTCGGCGTGGGCAGCGACTACGGCGACGCCCTGATGGAACAGCTCGCCGACAACGGCGACGGCCACACGGTCTACGTCTCGGACGACGAGGAAGCCCGCAAGGTCTTCGTGCGGCAACTCCCGCAGAACATCGACCTCACCGCCCGCGACGCCAAGGCCCAGGTCGCCTTCGACCCCGAGACGGTCGCCGAGTTCCGCCTGGTCGGCTACGACAACCGCCAGGTCGCCGACGAGGACTTCCGGGACGACCGCGTCGACGGCGGCGAGGTCGGCCCCGGCCACACCGTCACCGCCCTCTACGCCGTCCGCGTCAAGCCCGGCGCCGACGGCCACCTCGCCACGGCGAGCGTCCGCTGGCTCGACCCCGAATCGCGCACCCCGCACGAGGAGTCCGGCCAACTGGAGACCGGCTCCCTCCAGGACTCCCTGAGCGAAGCCGCGCCGCGCCTCCAGGTCACCGCGACGGCCGCTTATTTCGCCGACGCCCTCGACGGCGACGGCTCCCTTCCGGGCGCCCCGACCCTCGCCGGACTGGCCGACTACTCCGCCGAGTTGGCGACCCGCACCGAGGACGAGGAGGTCCGCCGCCTCGCCGACACCATCGACCGGGCGAGTGACCTCGCCGGTCAGGAGGACTGAAGCCCGCCCCCGCACACCGAGGGCACGGCCCGCTGAAGCCCCTTCAGATGCAGGACGTCCAGCTCATGGCGGTACGCCGACCAGGTGGCCGCGAGATGGAGCCTCGGCTCGCACGACGGCGACGTCCGCAGCCGCTGCGTGTCCTTCAGGGCGGTCAGCAACTCGGTGGTGATGCGGTCGAGTTGCGGGCGCACCTCCTTGACCAGGTCGGGGCGCTCGGTCGGCCGCTCTTCGGGATGCGCGTCCCAGCGTACGTACAGCCCGCGCTGCACCAGCTTGTTCGCCTCGATCTGGTCCCGGAACACGGCCCGCACGGCCGCCGGGTCCAGCCCGAGCCCGGTCGCCCGGGCGGCGACGTCGTCCAGGATCTGCTGCTCGCGCACCGGGTCGTCGATCGGCTTGTCGGTGCCGTACTTGGCGGCTGCCACCTTGTCGGCGAGCAGCAGCCGCTCGGCGAACAGGTCGGTCAGCGCGGTGAGTCCGGGGGCGACGGAGGCCGCCCGCGGGGGAGTCGAGGTGTGTGCGGCGGCCGGTGCGGCGCCGGAGAGGGACAGGGCCGCGGCGGCGCAGACGGCGACCATGGCGGACCGGAGACGTCGACAGTGCACGGGGTTTCCTTCCGGTGGGGGGCGGTCGTACAGCAACGTACAGACGCACATACCATCACTACGCCCCGACCCATTGACCTTCCGTTACGCGCGAGTAAGTTGACTCCCCGGTAAGTCCGACTGGCACCGGGAGCCGACATGGGCGTACGCAAGGACCTGAAGCGGGCGAAGCAGCGCACCGACCTGGCCGCGCGCACCAAGGTCGAGCTGATCAGGGACGAGTCGGGCGCGGTGCGCGAGGCCCGTACCGCGCCGCTGGCGCCGCGCGTCACCACCGGCAGCACGGCCGACCTGCCGTTCACCAACGCCGCGGAGGCTCCCGACGCGGTGGTCCTCCGCCGCGAGCACCACGGCACCTGGCAGCCCGTCACGGCCGCCGCCTTCGCCGCCGAAGTCACCGCCGTCGCCAAGGGATTGATCGCCGCCGGCCTCGAACCGGGCGGCCGGGTCGCCCTGATGTCCCGCACCCGCTACGAGTGGACGGTCCTGGACTTCGCGATCTGGGCGGCCGGCGGCCAGACCGTCCCGATCTACGCCACCTCCTCGGCCGAGCAGATCGAGTGGATCGTCCGCGACTCCGGCGCCCGCTTCGTCGTCACCGAGACCGCTGAGAACACCCGCACGGTGACAACGGCCACGGCCCGCCTCCAAGAGCCAGGGAAGATCTGGCAGTTGGACGCACAAGCACTGGCACTCCTCACCACCCTCGGCCGGGCCGTCCCCGACGAGGAGGTCACCAAGCGCCGTACGAGCCTGACCCCCGACACAATCGCGACGATCTGCTACACCTCCGGCACCACCGGCAGACCCAAGGGCTGCGTCCTCACCCACGCCAACCTGCACGCCGAGGCCGCCAACACGGTCGAGCTGCTCCACCCGATCTTCAAGGAGGTCACCCGACAGACCGCCTCGACCCTCCTGTTCCTCCCCCTCGCCCACATCCTCGGCCGCACGCTCCAGATCGCCTGTCTGATGGCCCGTATCGAGATCGGCCACTGCCTGAGCATCAAGCCCGACGAACTCCGCCCCGCCCTCAAGGAGTTCCGGCCCACCTTCCTCGTCGGCGTCCCGTATCTCTTCGAGAAGATCCACGACACCGGCCGCGCCACCGCCGAGAAGATCGGCCGCGGCGCCTCCTTCGACCGCGCCGACCGCATCGGCGTCCGCTTCGGCGAGGCGTACCTGAACAAGTTCCTCGGCACCGGCAAGGGCCCGGGCCCTGCCCTCTACGCCGCCTGGGCTCTGTACGATCTGCTGGTCTACCGCCGGGTCCGCAAGGAACTCGGTGGCCGGATGCGGTACGCCATCAGCGGCGGCTCCCCGCTCGACCGCAACCTCAACCTGTTCTTCTACGCGGCCGGAATCATCGTCTACGAGGGCTACGGCCTGACCGAGACCACCGCCGCCGCCACCATCGTCCCGCCCCTGAGGCCCCGCCCCGGCACGGTCGGCCTCCCGGTCCCCGGCACGGCCATCCGTATCGCCGACGACGGCGAGGTGCTCATCAAGGGCGGGATCGTCTTCGGGTCGTACTGGAACAGTCCGGCCGCCACCGACGCCGTGCTCACCGACGACTGGTTCGCCACCGGCGACCTGGGTGCCCTCGACGAGGACGGCTATCTCACCATCACCGGCCGCAAGAAGGACATCATCGTCACCTCCGGCGGCAAGAACGTCTCCCCGGCCGTCCTGGAGGACCGGCTGCGCAGCCGCCCGCCCGTCGGCCAGTGCCTCGTCGTCGGCGACAACCGCCCCTTCGTGGCCGCCCTGATCACCCTCGACCCCGACGCGGTCGCCCACTGGCTGGCGGTCCGCAAGCTGCCCGCCGACACCCCGCTGTCCGAGGTCGTCCGGGACCCGCGGATGCGTGCGCAGGTCGAGAAGGCCGTGGACTACGCCAACGAGGCCGTCTCCCGCGCCGAGTCGATCCGGGCCTTCGCCCTGGTCGAGGGCGAGTTCACCGAGGACAACGGCATGCTCACCCCGTCCCTGAAGGTCAAGCGGCACGCGGTGACGGCGGCGTACGCGGACGAGATCGAGGCGCTGTACGGCGGGTGAGCCCACCGGGCATGGGCGGGCGATCAGGTGAATTACCCAGACATTTGCACATATCGGTTTCCTTGGGTCTCCACATCTCGTTCACAGTTTGCAGGTCGTGGCGCATACGAACGCGCGGCAGCGCGGTCCCCGCGACGACCGGCTTCGCCCCTGAGAGGAAGACAACGAGAGTGCGACAGACCCTCAGCAAGGGATTGATCGTGGCCGTCGCCGCCACGACAAGCGCCCTGTCCCTGTACGGCACATGGGCCTTCGCGACACCCGGCATGCTCGGGACCGCGGCCCAGTCCCCGGCCGTACTGTCCGGCAACGCGGCTCGGTGGGACACCGAGGACGACCTGGACGACCTGGACGACAAGCTGAACAACCTGGACGAGCGGCTGGACCGGCTGCAAGTCCCGCAGCCGTGGTTCGAAGACGGCACCTTCGGCTACGACATGGAGGACACGTCCGGACACCACTCCGAGCAGCCGTCCGGCAACGGCAGCGAGGTCCCGCCCGCGTACGGCCACGAAGAGCCGTCCGGATACGGCAGCGAGGTCCCGTCCGGATACGGCCGCGAGGAGCCGTCCGGTTACGGTCCGGAAGAGCCGCCCGGCTACGGTCGCGAGGAGCCGAGCGAGAAGCCGACCTGCGAGTGCCACAGCCACCACCCCGAGCCCACACCCACCCCCACACCGACCAAGACGGTCACGCCGCCGCCCTCCCACAAGCCGACGCCCACCCCGTCGAAGACACCGCCGGTGAAGCCGCACCATCCGCACATGCCCGAGACCGGCGCTGAGGGCATCATCGCGGCCACGGCCGCCGGCGGAGCACTCCTGGCCGCCGGAACCGTCCTGTACCGACGAGGCCGGGCAGGCGCCCACCGGTAGTACAGCGCCCCGAAGGGGCGCGGGGAACTGCGCGACCAGCCCCCACCGGCCCGCAGCAAGCGAACTGCGCAACCACGCTCAGCGCACGGTGTTCTGCGCGAACTTCCACGCATCCGCGACGATCTCCGCGAGGTCCGCCCGGGACGGGTTCCAGCCGAGCCTGTCGCGGGCGGCCCCGGCGGAGGCCACCAGCACCGCCGGGTCGCCGCCGCGCCGGGCCGTGACGACCTCGGGGATCGGGTGCCCGGTGACCTGCCGGACGGTCTCGATGACCTCGCGCACCGAGAAGCCGTTGCCGTTGCCGAGGTTGCAGATCAGGTGCTCGCCGGGCTGCGCGGCCTCGACGGCCAGCAGGTGGGCCTCGGCCAGGTCGGCGACGTGGATGTAGTCGCGGACGCAGGTGCCGTCGGGCGTGGGGTAGTCGTCGCCGTGGATGGAGAGGGCGTCCCGCTTGCCCTGGGCGACCTGGAGCGCCAGCGGGATGAGGTGGGACTCGGGGTTGTGCCGCTCGCCCTGGGCGCCGTACGCGCCGGCCACGTTGAAGTAGCGCAGGGAGACCGCGGCCAGGCCGTGCGCCGCCGCCTCGCCGGTGATCATGTGGTCGACGGCGAGCTTCGAGGCGCCGTAGGGGTTGGTCGGCCGGGTCGGCGCCGTCTCCACGATCGGGACCTGCTCCGGCTCGCCGTAGGTGGCCGCGGTGGAGGAGAAGACGAGCTTGCGCACGCCCGCCGAGCGCATCGCCTCCAACAGCGCCATGCTGCCGGCCACGTTGTTGTCCCAGTACTTCTCGGGCAGTACGACCGACTCGCCGACCAGCGCGCACGCGGCGAAGTGCAACACCACGTCGTACGACGCGTCGAGCCACTTGGCGGCGTCCTTGATGTTGCCCTCGATGAAGGTGACGCCGCTCGGGATGCCTTCGCGGAAGCCGGTCGAGAGATTGTCCAGAACCGTGACCTCGTGGCCGGCCTCCAGCAGATGCTGCGCGACGACACCACCCACATAGCCCGCTCCACCGGTGACCAGACACTTCCCGCTCATGGACTCGCTCCCTTTCGTCGCCGACGATTCGTCGTCGAACAGTGCATCCAGACCGGGCTTGCTTTGCACGCGTGCCGCGAATTCCCTGGTCATTCCTCACTCTCGCGGGCTAGCGCGTGGGGCGCACCTCCCATGAATCCGCAGTAGATTACCTATATATGACTGAATGTCAGGTGATAAGGGGGCGGAGCATGAGGAGTGAGTATGGCCCTTGAGCGCCCCCGGGCCGTCGGCCGCTGGCTGATGGTCATCGCGGCCGGCACGGCAGCGGCGGTCGCATCGGTCGCGTTGTCGACCTCCCCACCACCTGTGGAGACACAGCACTCGCCGCCGGGGAAGGCCTCTCACGCTCCCGCGTACGGCGCATACGTCCACTACGACGGCGCCACCGCGGTGGCGCTGATGAACGACCTCAGCAAGTGGCTGAACGGCTACGAGCTGCGTGTCGCGCGCACATATCTGCCGGGGGACTTGTGGAGCAATATCGAGGGCGCCCATGGATTCCTGGACAAGTGGGCCGAGTGGCGCCGGGCCAAGGACGACCGGCTCTTCGCGCTCAATGTGCCGATGCAGGAGCGCAACGAGGAGGGGCTCTCCGACGCGGAGGTCAGACAGCTTCTGCGGCGCGGCGCGGCCGGCGAGTTCGACAAGCACTTCAAGGTCCTGGCGACCCGGCTGGTCGAACTGGGGGTGCCGGACACGATTCTCGTGCTGGGCTGGGAGATGAACGGCATCTCGTACACCCATCGCTGCGGTCCTGATCCGGTGAGCTGGAAGGCGTATTGGCGGCGGATCGTGAGAGTGATGCGTTCGGTGCCGGAGCAGAAGTTCAGATTCGACTTCACTCCGAACCGGGGAATGGACGACATTCCATGGACCGCTTGCTATCCCGGCGACAATTTCGTGGACATCATCGGCATGGACTCCTACGACCAGCCGGAGGGGATGTCGTTCGACGAGGAGATCTCGGAGCCCTACGGCCTGCAGCATCAGGTGGATTTCGCGAAGGCCCACGGGAAGGAGATCTCGTATCCCGAGTGGGGTCTGTACCGCAACGGTGACAACGCGACGTACACGCTGCGGATGCTCGCGTGGATGGACCAGCACAAACCGCTGTACGGCACGTTCTTCGACAAATGCCCGCACGGTATGTGGCAGTGCCCCGACAACCCCTATTCGGCCGCCCTGGTCCGTGTGTGGCTGGCCGCCCAGACCGACCCGAGGCAGGGCTCGCCCATCGTCACATGGCCGACGCCCCCGCCGGATGGATGACGGGGGCGCCGGACCGGGGAATCCGTCAATGGCCGTACACGTACCGCAACATCGTCCGCTGCCGCTCCGGACTGTGCTCGACGAACAGCTCGGCCATTCTCTCCTCGGCGCCCTTGCTGGGACCGTCCTTCAGCAGGGCGACAGCCGCAGCGGCCAGTTCTGCCGGTGTGTCGACCAGGCCGGGCAGGCCCAGGGACTCCAGTGCCGGGATACGCCGTGCCACGACAGGACGCCCCAGTCCCACCGCTTCCAGGAGTGTCATCGGTGCCCCCTCCCACAACGCGGTGTGCGCGTACACGTCGGCCTGGGCGAGCAGTCGTTGCAGGTCATGGTGGTCCAGCCAGCCGGTGACCGTGACACCGGCCCGCTCCAGCCGGTCCCGGTGGGCGGGTTCCCCGCCGCCGAGCCAGACCCAGTTGCTCGACGGCAGCAGCTGCTTCCCCCGGGCCGCCGCGTCGGCGAAGAACGCGGGGTCCTTCTGTGTGCACAGTCTTCCGACCGCGGCGACGGTCGGCGATGGCAGGTCGGTGTCGCTCGTGCCCGGGCCTGTCCGAGGGCGCACCACATTGGGCACGTAGACGGTTCGCTGCCGCTTGCGCAGCAGCCGGGCGAGTTCGGTCTCCCGAGGGCTGGAGCCCGCCGCGATGCCCGTACGCCGGGACAGCACGCGCTCGGCCGTCCACACCGCCGCCGACGCGTACCAGGAGAGGTCGCTGCGCTCCATCGCGAAGCCGTGCGGGGTGTAGACGATGCGACGTGTCGGCACGGAGGCGGCGAGGCGCACATACCCTCCGGCCATCGAGGAGTGGGCGTGAACCACGTCCGGCCGTAGTTCCCGGTACAGCCGCCCCACCTCGCGGACCCGTGCCAGGTGGCCGGGCGGCATCCGCCAGACGCCGTCGAAGACGGTCTCCTCGTCGGCGACCTGGTAGCCCTCCCGATCACCCTTCAGCAGCAGGTGCCGCGCCTCCGGAACGGCCCGTACGTAGTCGTAGACGATCGCCTGCACACCGCCCTGCCATGCCTCAGCGACGTGCAGGACCGCCGGCCGCCCGTTCCTCTGCGGCGTCGCACCCGGGTCACCACGCATGGCGCGTCCTGAGGACGGCGGGCAGCGTACGTAGGAGGATCAGCAGGTCCAGCCGCAGGCGCCAGTCGTCGATGTACTGCAGGTCGAGCTGGATCGCCTTCTCGGCCGTGATGGTCGAGCGGCCCGAGACCTGCCACAGTCCCGTCATCCCCGGTTTGACGGACACCCGCTTGACCTGGTCCCCCGGGCTCAGCGTCGTGTGCTCGACGCGTTCGCAGGGGCGCGGTCCCACCAGCGACATGTCGCCTCGCAGCACGTTGACCAACTGGGGGAGTTCGTCCAGGGAGCCCTTGCGCAGGAAGCGGCCGACCGCCGTGATCCGGGGATCGTGCCGGGGCTTGGTGCGCAGGGACAGCTGGTGGCCGTCGGCCTGCAGCAGGTCCACCAAGCCCACGGACGTGTTGTGGTGCATGGTACGGAACTTCAGCATGGTGAACGGCCGTTCACCGAGGCCGACCCGGGTCTGCCTGAAGATCACGGGTCCGGTGCTGCTCAGGGCCACGGCGAGGCCGATGACCATCATGAGCGGCAGAAAGACGATCAGCAGAACCGCGGAGAGCACGATGTCGAGCATGCGCTTGGCGCGGGAGCCTGCGCAGCGCGGACGGGGCGTGCCGATGAGTGGTGGCCGCGGCGTCGCCGCCGAGCTCTCCACCTCGTTCAGCACGGGGGCTACTCCTTCCAAGGCACTACTCCTCCCGAGACAGGAAAAAGCGACGTTCGAAATGGATGCGACGGCACGGGTCGAGCACGAAGGCCGCCGCGCGCGACGCGCGTCACACGGGGGCGAGTTGGTCCACGCTCGCGTGCACGCTCGTGCCCGTGCCCGCGCGGAACTGCGCGATGTAGTCGCGCAGGGCGATCCTGGGCTCCCAGCCCAGCGCCCGTGCCCTGGAGTTGTCGGCCCGGCCCCGGGTCCGTTCGCCACGGCGGGCGGGTACGAACTCGATCGGCGCGCCGAACATCCGGGCCACGTCGATCACCCGGTGCTCCTCGCCCCGGCCCAGCAGATATCCGTCGCCGGACCCCTTGGCCGCGCAGATGAGAATGCCCTCGACGATGTCGTCGACGTGTGTGAAGTCCCTGCTCTGCGTGCCGGGTTCGACTACGGTGAGCGGGCGACCGAGGCGGTACTGCTCCTCGAAGATGCCGATGACCGTGGCGTAGGTGCCGGTCGAGATCTGGCCCGGGCCGTAGACGTTGTAGAAGTACGTGATGACGTAGTCGAGTCCGAACCAGTCGCCGTAGTTGCGCAGGTACTCGACGTTCTTCGCCTTGGTCCAGGCGTACGGGTTGAGGTGCTCGTCGCGTCCGCCGTTGCCGAACTTGGAGCTGGAGCCGGCGTAGACCAGGCGGGCCTCGTGCTCCTGGCACAGCGACACCACTTCCTTGGTGCCGAGCAGGTTGAACTCCCAGACCCGGTCGGGCTCGTCGAAGGACTGGGGGATGCGGGAGTACTCGCCGAGGTGGTGGACCGTGCCGATGCGGCCGAGGCCGTGTGCGGCCCAGATCTTGGCGATGTCGGTGGTGCAGCCTTCCAGGTACCGGACCCGGTCGTCCTGGATGTGGTTGTCGCGGCTGCCGGTGAAGTAGTTGTCGACGGAGACGATGCGGGTGCCGGGCGCCTTGGCCAGGAGCTTCCGGATCAGATGGCCGCCGATGAAGCCGGCGCCTCCGGTGACGAGGGTGAGGCCGTCGCGATCGTCAGACATGAGCCATCTCCTCGTGGTGGGCGGACTCCAGACGGGGCTCGCCGGCGGGCGCGTGGACGGTGCCGGTGCGGCGGCGTTGTCCGATGCCGCGGCCGATGGCCCGGTAGGTCCAGCCGGCCTGCCGCCAGGCGGCGGGGTCGAGGCAGTTCCGCCCGTCGAGCACCCGGGGGACGGAGACGACCTTGCCCAGGACGGCGGGGTCGGCGTCCCGGAACTCGGCCCATTCCGTGAGGACACAGACCAGGTCGGCCCCGGCCCCGGCGGATTCGAGGTCGTCCGCGTAGTCGAGCAGGGGCTCGGCGCGCCTGGCGTTGTCCGTGCCCATGGGGTCGTAGACACGCACTCGTGCCCCGGCCGCGCGGAGTGCCGAGGCGACGGCGAGGGCGGGCGAGTCGCGGACGTCGTCGGAGTCCGGTTTGAAGGTGGCGCCGAGTACGGCGACGGTGTGGCCGGACAGATCGAGGTGCGGGTCTGCGGAGGTGCCGCCGAGCATGGTGGCGGCGAGCTCGACGGTCCTGGCCCGGCTGCGCTGGTTGATCATGTCGACCTCGTGCAGCAGGCGCGGTGCGCCCACGGCACCGAGCTCGCTCGCCCGCTGCTGGAAGGCCCTGATGTCCTTGCCCAGACAGCCGCCGCCGAATCCGACACCCGCACGCAGGAAGGCCGGGCCGATCCGCGGGTCGTGGCCCAGGGCCTCGGCGAGTTCGGTGACGTCGGCGCCTGCCGTGTCGCACACCTCGGCCATGGCGTTGATGAAGGAGATCTTGGTGGCGAGGAAGGAGTTGGCCGCCACCTTCACCAGCTCGGCGGTGGCGAAGTCCGTGATGAGCAGGGGCAGTTCACGCCCTTCGTGCTCGGCGAGCCGGTAGAGGCCCTCATGGGCGGCGTGCAGCCGCGCCAGTGCGCTCTCGTCGCGTACGCCGAACACGATCCGGCTGGGACGCAGGACGTCCTCGACGGCACGTCCCTCCTGAAGGAACTCCGGGCTCCAGGACACGTCTACCGCGATGCCTTCGGGGGCGTGTTCCCGGGCCAGCCGCTCGACGTGCTCGGCGGTGCCCACGGGGACCGTCGACTTGCCGACGATGAGCGCGTCCCGGTGCAGATGGCGGGCGAGTGCGGTCACCGCGGTCTCGACGTGGCCGAGGTCGGCTCCGAGGCCGTCGGGTCTTTGGGGTGTGCCGACGCAGATGAAGTGGATGTCCGCGAAGCGGGATGTCTCGTCGATGTCGGCGGTGAAGGAGAGGCGGCCGGCCCTGAGATTGCGGCGTAGCAGCGTATCCAGTCCCGGTTCATGGAACGGCAGGACGCCGGAGGCGAGCCGCGCGGCCTTCGCGATGTCGTTGTCGTAGCCGATCACGTCGTAACCGAGGTCGGCGAAACAGGCGGCGTAGGTCGCGCCGAGATATCCGGTGCCGATGAACGAGAGCCGTGGGCGTTGGGTGTCAGCGGACATCGTGAGGGATGCTCCATTTCCTGATCTCTGCTGGGATGACCGGCATTGAACTGACCGCCGCTAACTTGGTCAGGAAATTTCGGGGCGGGCGGCGAATTCATATATACACGGAAATGGAGTCTGTCCAGGTGGCCTGACGCGGTGCCGACGCATATTGTCATCCAAAAGGCCGCCCGGCCCACGCCCGGACGGCCTGCCATGAAATGTTCAGCTGTTGTCAGAGATCCGACGCTCCGTCATGTTCCGTCGGCGCCACGGTGGTTCTCGTTGTCGGCGCTGCTCCGGGACCACGCCCGACTGCGCAGGATCACCTTGGCCCGGCCGCGCGCGGCGGCCTCGCCGGCGGCAGCCGCCAGCAGCGGTGCGGTGCGGCGACGGGCCAGCAGGAGACGCTGGTTGACGACGGACTCGGGGTGCCAGCGGTACTTGTACGGCTCGTTGCCGCGCAGCAGGCTCAGCACCTGGTGCTCGCGGGACGCGAGGTACTCGGCCGACGCGCGCACCACCATCGTCGCCACGTCCGCCTTGCGCTCCCGCAGCCTCGGATGGACGCCGTACAGATAGACGCCCGCCAACTGGCGGGACAGCAGCGTCAGATCGACGGCCACGACCTCGTCCTCCAGCCGGTACTCCCGCACCAGCGCCTCGCCGGAGCGGGCCATGGGGACGGTCGACCGGACGAGGTGGTCGAGAAAGCGCGGTCGCAGATGCTCCGGCGTCACGCCCCTGCCCTGCCATTGCAGTTGATGCAGCTCCAGCATGCGCCGCAACGACGACGCCGTCTCCTCGGGGCCCACGACACGCGACTCGACGCCGAGCCTGGTGAGCTTGTTCAGCTTGTTGCGGATCCGCTGGGAGCGAGTCTTCGGCAGCCGCCCGAGCAGATCGTTCATGGGAGCGGCGGGCAGTTCCAGGCACTCGGAGTCGCGCAGCCGTCGGCGCGGGCCGCCCCAGATGCGGTAGATCCGCTCCACCGCGGCACCCGGCCGCACTTCGCGGAAGTCGATCAGTGCGGTACGGGCCTCGTCGTGCAGGGCGTCCGCCAGGGCCAGGGTGCCCTGTACGACCGCCTGCTCGTCGAGGAGCACATCGCAGAAGTCGGTGATGGCGCCGCCGATCGGCACCAGCGCGGGCAGCGGATAGTGCACGCGCATGAGCGGCGCGGCGGCCACCAACGTGCCGCGCCTGCGCACCAGCACGAGCCGGAGCCGGCCCGGCCTGCCGTACGACAGCCACCACGAATGCACCCAGGCGTAGCTCTGGAACGGCGTCGCCGCCGGACACGCCCTGTGCAGGCGCGCCCACTCCTCGGCCAGCCCGGCGAACACGCGCTCGTCGGTGCACATCTCCACCGACAGCGGGCTGCCGGACGCGGTCATCCGAGTTGCTCCTGCGCATCACCGGCGTGGGCCGGAGCCGGCACCGAAGCGTGCGCCGAGTCGTCCTGGTCCGTGCTCGGCCGCGGCCGGACCAGCAGGGCCAGGCCACCCAGCAGACCTCCCGCGCTGGCGCCCACGAGCGTGGTCAGGGCGGGGGACGCGGACGACGGCTGGGCGGGCTTCAAGGCGCGGGAGAAGCTCACCAGCTTGATGCCGGTGTTGCCGGCGGCGTGGCCGGCATGCTCGGTCAGCGAGCGGGTCACGGCGTTGGCCATGTCGGCGGCCTGCGTGGGGCGCGTGGAGGTCGCCGAGATCGAGACCATCGGCGCGTCCGGCGAGGTCTGGGCCCGCACGCTCCTGCGCAGCGTCCCGACCGGAACGTCGGCCCACATCTGCGCGTACCCGAGCACGGCGAGCTGCGTGGCGACGCGGCCGTACGCCTGCGCGAAGCCCAGCGCCGCCTGCGAGTCGACGTAACTCTGCTTGACCGGTACGGCCATGACGTAGCTGGTGGCCGTGTACTGCGGGGTCTGCGCCGTGCCGTACAGGCCGCCGGCCGCGGCGCCGAGCAGTACGCCGGCCGGCAGCAGCCACCGCGCCGGCAGCCGCGTGGCGCGCGCGAGCGCCCGGAGGGCACGTCGTGCGGGCTGAGGGGAGGTGTCGGTCGTCATCGGGGCCTCACTTCCAGGGGTGCGTCGGACAGGACTGCCGAGTACAGATCCACCGTCTGCCGGGCGATGTTCTGGATGCTGTTGCGCTGTACGACGTCCGGGACGGTTCGCTCACCGGGATGCGCCGCGTACAGCCGCAGCACCTCCCGCGCGTACTCCTCGGCACCGCACGGGACCTGCCGGGCGGTCGGTACCGCGTCGGGGGGCAGGTCCGAGACGGCCGGGGCGGATGTGTACAGCACCGGTAGCCCCGTCGCGAATGCCTCCACCACGGCCATGCCGTAGGTCTCGGAGGTCGACGGGCCGGCCAGCACGTCCATCGCGGACATCAGGTCGGGCATGCCGGGCGCGTCGTCCCCGGGGTCCGGTACGTACGGCCGCTCGCCCGTCATCACCACCCGGTCAGCGACCCCCAGTTCCCGGGCGGTGTGCCACAGCGCCGCCTTCTCGGGGCCGTCACCGACCAGCAGCAGCCGTACGTCGGCGGGCAGCTGCGGCAGCGCGCCCACAAGCACCTCGAAGTGCTTGCCGGGAATCAGCCGGCCGACGCCGCCGACGACGTACGAGTCCTCCGGCAGCCCGTAGTGGATCCGGGCCTTCTTGCGGCGCACGTCGTCGAACCGGAACAGCGCAGGGTCGAAGCCGACCGGGATGACGCGGATGCGTGACCCGGGCACCCCCCACGCCCGCAGGTCCTCGGCCCCCGTCGGCGACACGGCGATCGTGACGCGGCCCAGGCGCTCGCCGAGCAGATACAGCGCGCGCACACCAGCGGTCAGCCGTCGGCCCTCCAACTCGGTGCCGGACAGGCTGTGTTCGCTGGCCACCACCGCCCGCACCCCCGCAAGGCGCGCGGCGATCCGCCCGTAGAGACACGCCCGGTACAGGTGGGTGTGGACGATGTCGTAGCCGCCGGTCCGGATCAGCCTGACGAGACGGGGCAGGGCGCGCAGATCGCGGTTGCCGCCCATGCCGAGGTGCAGGACGCGGATCCCGTCGGCCCGCAGCCCGTCGGCCACCAGGCCGGGCCGGGTCAGCGTGACCACGTCGCACTCCACCTCCGGCGGCATATGGCGCAGGAGCTGGCGCAACTGCTGCTCGGCGCCGCCGGCCCTGAGAGCGGTGATGATGTGCAGAACTCTCATGCGCTCGTCTCCAATGCGCGGCCCCAGACACGGGCCAGCCGTCGTTTCAGTTCCAGATGCACCGCCGTGTCGGCCTGCCTGATGTTGATGCGGGGCAGCGCGAGATCGCCGGCGGCTTCCCGGCCGGGGGCGATGGCGCAGGCGTACCGGTAGCCCGCGCTGCGCACGGCGGCCCGTACGCGCGCGTCGATCGTGCCGTACGGGTAGCAGAAGCCCTCGACGTCCTCGCCGGTGATCCCGGCGAGGAGGGTGCGGCTGTCGTGGAGCTCGGCGTGCAGCAGGTCGTCCGGGAGAGCGATGAGGTCGGTGTGGGTGAGGCCGTGCGAGGCGATCTCCATGCCGGCCGCCGCGATCCGGCGGACGCCGTCGGCGTCGAGCAGCGGCTTGCGCGGTCCGTACGACTCCCAGTCGTTCCCGCCGCCGAGCCGCCCGGCGACCAGGAACACGGTGGCGCTGCACCGCCGGCGGCGCAGCACGGGCAGCGCGGTGGTGAGGAAGTCGGCGTACCCGTCGTCGAAGGTGAGCCCGACCAGGCCGCGTTCCTCCCCCCGGGCACGCGCCGCGAGCAGCTCGCGCATGCTCACCCCGCGCAGGCCGCGCCCGCACAGCCAGGCGAGCTGGCGGTCGAGGCGGTCGGGGGAGACGGTGATGTGGTGCGGGTCCTCCGGGCAGTCGGAGACGGAGTGGTACATGGCCACCCAGGCGCTGGGGCCGCGCCGGGTACGTCCTCGTGCCGTCGGCGCGATCGCGTCGCGGGATGCGGAGCCGTCAACGACCATGGCGTGCCTTTCGGGTGAGGAAGCGTCGGACGGCGCGTGCGGCGACACGCATCAGGTGCCGGGCATCCGCCGCGTCGAGGACCCACGCCAGCACCAGGAAGACGACGGTCACAGTCACGCCCCCCGCGGCGACCGCGGCCGGCGGCGAGCTGAACGCCCGTGCGCAGAAGAACCCCGCTCCGGCTGCGCACGCGGCAGCGACAGGCGCCTTGGCCAGTTCGACGACGAGCCCGCGAACACGCACGGGCACGGGCACGCTGTGCGAGCCCAGCCCGTGCAACAGGATCAGCCCGGTGAGGGTGATACCGGCCGCGTTGCCGAGGGCGATGCCGCGCGCGTCCCAGTGGCTCGCGCTCCAGGCGTCGATGCCGGCGGTGGCGACCAGGCCCACAGCCATCGCCCCCGCCGGGTACCAAGTGGCGCGCCCCGCCGAGAAGTACGACCGCAGAAGCGTCCCCACCAGCGCCTGGCCGAGCAGCCCGAGCGTGTACACCCGCAGGATGCCGGCGGTCGCCGCGGTGTCCTCGGCGGTGAAAGCGCCCCGCTCGAAGAGGACCTGGACGATCTGCGGCGCACAGGCCACGATCGCGGCGGCGCCCATCAACGCGATCGAGGCCACCAGGACCAGGTCCTGTTCGATACGCTCCCGGGCCCGCCGCAGATCCCCCTGGGCGATGGCCTGTGCCACCACGGGATACGTCACGATGGCCAGCGTCAGCGCCAGCAGCATCGGGTACTGCCCGACCTTCTGGGCGTAGTTGAGGTGGGAGATGGAACCGCTGGGCAGCTCGGATGCGAAGTAGCGCTCGACGAGGACCTGCGAGTGGCGGCACAGCGCGAAGACGAGAACCGCGCCGACCAGGGCGAGCGTGAGCGGCCGGCCGTCCTCCTCGGCCTCCGCGGACGAGGGCTGCCGGGGCCCGTCGGAGATCCTGCGCCACAGGGCGATCCCCTGGACGGTGACCATGAGGCACCCACCGAGCGCGACGCCGAACGCGGCGGACCGCACGCCCCAGTGCCCACCGAGGGCGAACATCGTGACGATGATCGCGGAGTTGGACGCGAGGGAGATCGTCGCCGGTGCGAGGTACGAGCGGTGCGCTCGCAGCGCCGCGCTGCAGTACCCGGCCAGTCCGAAGGTCAGGACGCAAGTCGCCGTCAGACGGGTGCAGTCCACGGCGAGGGACGGATCGGGCAGGCCCGGCGCGAGGACGGAGACCAGCAGCGGCGCCGCGACGATGAACAGCGCCGCCATGCCGGCGAAGGCGAGGCCCAGCCGTGGCAACGACGCGGCGATCAGCGCCCGCACCGGGTCGGGCGAGATGACGCCGCGCGCCCGCTGGGCCAGCGCCACGCTGAACGCCGGGACCAGCACGATCACCATCCCGTCCTCGATCAGCAACGACCCGGCCAGCTCGGGCAGGGTCCAGGCCACCAGCAGCGCGTCGGTCTCCCCGCTCGCCCCGAAGAAGTGGGCCAGCGACTGGTCCCTGGCGAGCCCGAGCAGCGACCCGAGCATGGACAGCACGGTGGTGAGCAGGGTCGCCTTCGCGAGGAAGCGGCCCGAGGGGGCCGATGCGGGCGCCGTGTCCGCGGCACGGGCGGTGGCCCGGCTTCGCCCTGGGACGTCGTCCTGCTCGGCGTCGGGAAGGCCGGCCGGGACGGAACCGGTCGGCGTGGGCCTCATCGCGGGCCCTCTTCCGACGCCGCGGTCGTGGCCGGCGCCGCGCCGCCGCCCATCGCCCACCAGGCCGCGAGTCCGAAGTCCAGGGCCACCAGGGTGGCGGAGCCTCCGCCGGTGTCGGCGTACGTGAAGTCCACGAGCTGCCACAGGAGCAGGCCGCAGCAGATGAGCGCGCAGTCCCGGTCGTGCCGTGCCGTGCGGGTACGGAGCAGTCGGCGCAGCCCGCACACCAGCAGGGCCAGCCAGCTGCCCGCCACCGTCACCACACCCACCAGGCCCTGCTCGCTCAGGACCGTCAGGTACATGTTGTGCGGGGAGAAGAAGGGCTGGCGGTAGAAGTCGTGGCCCGCTCCGTCCGTGTCGGCCGCCGACTCCAGCGCGAGCGGCGCATGGCCGTCCCGGTACTCGGGGAAGGCCTTCAACCCCACACCGGTCACCGGCTGGTCGCTCCACATGCCCAGCGCGGCCGACCACAGTGCGTACCGGTCGAGGACCGACTGATCCGGAGCGGCGGCGACCTGCGTGATGCTGTCCAGCCGCTCCTGCAGCATCGACGTACCCACGCCGAACCCGCCGACCAGCACCACACCGGCCGCGGCTGCCACGGCGAACACCTTCACCGCCCGCCGCACCCCGGCCAGCAGCAGCTGTGCCCCGCAGGCCACGGCCGTGGCGATCCAGGCACCCCGGCTGAAGGACAGGACGAGGGGAACGAGCAGCACCAGCGCGCACACCGTGGCCACGACCCGCTGCCGCCGCACCGGCGCCTCGAGCGCGAGACCCGTGGCGGCCACGATCCCGGACGCGACGACCGTCGCCATCCCCATCACTTCGGTCGGCCCGAACGTGCCCACCGCCCGCACGAATTCCCCGTCGTACGAGGCACCCGTACCGGTCAGATACTGGTGCACCCCGACCGCGCCCTGCCACACCGCGAGACCGATCACCGACCAGGCCACCAGCCGCACATCACGGCGGTCGCGCAACAACAGCAGCACCGCGACCGGGACGAGCACGAACACCTGGACGCTGCGAGCCAGGCCCATGAGGCCCTCACCCGCACTGGGCGTGACCGTCGCGGCGACCGAGAAGCCGATCACAGGAAGCCCGAGGACCACGGCGGCTGTGCGTGTCAGCGGACGCCGGGCCCGGCGTGCGGTGTGTACGACGGCCCAGAGCACCACCAGCCCTGAGGCGGCGTCGGCAGGGGTCACGCCGTCCGACATGGGCGGCAGCCCGATCAGCGCGATCAGCGCCACGACGGGCAGAACGGGAGCGGCCCGGCGCAGCGCCGGCAGGGGCAGCGCCCACGGTGACGCGGCTGCGAGCGTCGTGCTCACCGGCACTCAGCTCCCCGGCCGTACGGAGGGGGAGCGGTGCTTTCCGTAGTCATGTGGGGTCGGTCTCCCTGCATGTGGGATTTTGAACCAGCACCTGTATTTATCTGAGAACTCGTCAACTGTGTCGGAACGGGCGCACCCGACACCTCGAATGGAGCATCGGCCTCATCGGAATACGCGCACATAGTCGGCGCTGAAGGTGATGGGGTCCTTCGTCTGCGGAACGGGGTGGTGGATGCCCGAGGAAATCGAGAGATTGACGTTCAGATAGGCGGACCACTTCGGGTCCACTCCGCGTCCGTCCTGGTAGACCAGAGCGCCGTCGACGTACCAGTCGGCGGAACGGGTGCCCAGCAGCACCCCGACCCGCATCCAATTCCCTTTGCCCGGGGGCCTGATCACGTGGTAATTGGCCGCTTCCCGGACGTGGTTCACCATTTCCAGCAGGTCCGGGGCATCGGGATGGTATTCGAGTACGTCGATCTCGTGGCCGTCGCCGATCCAGGTCCACACCGACGGCCACGCTCCGACGGCGGTGGGCAGCTTCACCCGGACCTCGATGTAGTGGCCGGGCCGCAGCCGGAACCCCTCTCGGGAACGTTCCGTCGTGATCAGCCCTGTCTCCCAGGCCTGCAGTCCGTTCTCCAGGGTCTGCCGACCGGGCCGAGCGGTGAAGATCGCTTTTCCGTCGGCGATACGCACGTTGTGGGGATTCAGCCAGTCGAGCTTGAAGTACCTCGGATTGTGGGTCCCGTATTCATAGGCCGAGCTGGCGTCGCGGGTCCAGCGGCGCCCCCACGCGAAAGGCGAGTTGAAGTCTTCCGCCCAGACGAGCTTCTTCCCCGCGGTCGGATCCACGCTCCGCCCCTTGGAGACGACCCGGAGCTTGGTCTTCGCGAGCGGATGGTGACCGGTCTCGTCGTCGTAATAGGCGTACTGGGTGTACGTGCCCGCGCGGAAGGTGCGGGGCTTGGTGGTGAAGGTGAAACCGCCGGGGCAGATCCGTGCGTTCATGGCCGCCCCGGGGTAATCGAGCGGCTTCTCCAGCCCGTCCCGTACGGCCACGCCCACTCTGCGGACAGTGACGCATTCGGGCGCGCGCAGCTTCACCGTGGCGGCGACGGCCTTTCCGGGCTGGGCGCCTGACGGAGTGAGACCGTCCTGGACGACGCTCACGCTTGCGGGAACGCTCCTCCCTTGTGGCGCCGTCGCATTGACATGACACGCCAAGGACACCATCCCGGCCATAGTCAGCGCCGCGACACGGCTCGCCCTCTTCATAGGCCGGAGCTCCCTCGTAGGTGACGGCCACGCCGTCAGGAAGTGATGGACTCCCTGCTCTGACTGGGTACGACGCACGACGTGGTGACCATGCCGAGCAGCTCGCGGTACACATCGATCACCGCATCCGTGGCGTGCCGCAGGTCGTGGGTGACGAGCACATGCGCGCGGGCCTGTGCACCCAGCGCGGTGCGCCTGGGCTCGTCCCGCAGCAGCGCCGTCACGGCCCGGGCCAGCGCGCCGGGGTCCTCCGGCGGCACCAGGCAGGACGGCAGATGGCCGGGCGGAAGGCTCTCGCGCGCTCCGTCCACGTTCGTGACGACGACCGGCCGGGCACACGCCATGGCCTCCAGCGGGGCGAGCCCGATGCCTTCCCAGCGCGACGGCAGGACCACGACGTCGGCGGCCCGGTACCAGGCGGCGGTGTCGGCGGTCGCGCCGGCGAACTCCACCGACGCGGGCGCTCCGGCGCGCAGCCGCTCCGCGTCCGGACCGTCGCCGACCAGCACCAGCCGTGCGCCGGGCACCCGCCGCACCACCTCGGGCCAGGCCTGCAGAAGCACGTCCTGCCCCTGCTGCCGGCACAGCCGCCCCACGCACACGACGACCGGGCCCTCCCCCACTCTCGGCTTCGCTCGAGCGGGGGGACCCCCATCGGACCGCGCCCGCTCTCCTTCCGGCCGGAACCGGTCGGTGTCGACACCGTTGGGGATCACCTGCCACCGCGCGGTGATGCCGTACCGCTCCCCGGCCCGCCGCTCCGCCTCGCTGACACACAGCACACGCGTCGCCCACCGCGCCCCGAACCGCTCCCAGCCCAGCGCCAGTTGGGCGACGACTCCGTCCGCCCCCGCGAACGACCAGGCGTGCGGCTGAAAGACGGTCGGCATACGGCCGTGCACCGCGAGCCGGGCCGCGACCCCCGCCTTCGCGCTGTGCGCGTGCACCAGATCCGGCCGTACCTCGCGCAACAGCCGCGCCAACCGCCGTACCTCGTCCGGGAGTCGGTGCCCCGGCGAGCGGGTCGCGTCCCAGCGCAGCACCGTGCAGTCCAGGGCGCGCAGCCCCTCCGTCAGCGTGCCGCCCTCCGGGCACGCCACGGTCACCCGCAGCCCCGCGGCGAGCTGCGCCGTCACCAGGTCCGTCACAGCCCGCGCGATCTCGCCCTCCACAGGCTGAGTCACATGCAGGATGTGCGGCGCGCATACCACGGACGGCGTCGCACGGCACGGGACGGGACCCGGGGAAATACGCATGACCGAGGCTGCCCTTCCGAAGAAAGAGTTCAATCGGCTTAGTTTGATCATGAGATGAGCAGCATGAGCCGCTTATCCATATGTATCTTCGAACCGATCAACAGTCTCGGAACTGCGACGCTTTCTGAGTGTTTCCTCGCACGGACCACCCGATCGGCGGGGGGTCTTCTCGTATGAGTTCCCGGGACTTGTCGGCGGCAGAGTTTCCCGGAAGGTCCGCTCTCGTTAGCCCAGGAGAACCGAGACCGAAGATTTGCCAAGAAAGGCGCATGATGAAGAACCTGAAGGCTGTTGCCGTCGTGGTCGGCTCCCTCGCCCTCGCCGGCGTCACTGCGCCCGCCGTCGCGGCGGACAAGCCGGGGAGCGGCCTGGTCGACAACGGGAAGACGGTCGCCCGCAATCTCCCCGCGGCCGCCAAGGCGCCGACGGGCATGGTGGGCGGCAAGGTGAAGCGCACGGCAGAGGGTGTGAAGCAGGGCGTGCAGGAGTCGGGCATGGTGAAGACCCCCGTCTTCGGCGGCACCCTGCCCAACGCTCTCGACGGCAAGCTGCTCAACGGCCTTCCGGTCGGCAAGACGGCGGCCAAGCCGGCCACCAAGTAGCGATTCATCCCGCGCCGGGCCGGCTCCGCACTTCTCGGAGCCGGCCCTTCGGCATGTATGCGGGGCTGCCATGGCCCTTTGCCCGTTGGGCCAAACGGACGATTCAGGGTGACCGTGGGCGGCGCAACTCCGTTGCACCTGGTGAATGGGCGCCCTTTCCTCCTTGTTGGCGTTCTCTCGTGACCGTGGGCCCTGTCTGTGTACTGACGCAGACAGGGCCCACGGGCTTGATGCAGAGCTCACCCTTCGCTGCAACTCACCTCTCGTCGTAAAAGCCGAGTGCGGTCCACCGGGTTTCCGGAGGACCGCACTCGGGTGTGAAGTACTGCTCAGAACAGCAGGCCGCCGAAGTAGGGGGCCATCTGCGACTGGTTGACTGCCGCCGTGTTGCAGGCGGCGTAGTGCGAGTTCGGCGCCGCGACGCCGCCGAGGACGGCTCCGTTGGACCACGGGGCGATGCATCGGCCGTCGATGAGGGCGCCATTGACGACGGCAATACCCTGCTGAGGCTCGTTCACGACGACCGGGGACGTCGAGAAGCCGTTGCCGCCGGTGACCGTGGTGGTGTCGCCGTCGGCCGCGGCGGTGCCGCCGGCCGCAAGGACGATGCCTGCCGCGAGGGCCGAAATGGCCGTAACCTTCTTACGCATGAGTTGCGCCTTTCCGGGCTGCGTGGGTTTACCTGCTCCGAATGGCTCGGAGCAGGGGTCAGAACAGCAGGCCGCCCTTGTGCGGGGCGTTCTGCGACTGGTCGATCGGGGCCGTGTTGCAGGCGGCGTAGTGCGAGTTCGGTGCGACAACGCCGCCGAGGACGGCTCCGTTCGACCACGGGGCAACGCAGCGGAGGTCGACGGCGGTGCCGTTGACGACGGCAATGCCTTGCTGAGGGGCGTTCACGACGACCGGGGACGTCGAGAAGCCGTCACCACCTGCGACATCCGTACAGTTGCAGGCCGCGGCGGTGCCGCCGGCCGCGAGGACGATGCCTGCCGCGAGGGCGGAAATGGCCGTAACCTTGTTACGCATGAGTTGCGCCTTTCCGGGCTGCGTGGGTTTACCTGCTCTGAATTGCTCGGAGCAGGGGTCAGAACAGCAGACCGCCCGCGTAGGGGGCGTTCTGCGACTGGTCGATCGGGGCCGTGTTGCAGGCGGCGTAGTGCGAGTTCGGTGGGACGACGCCGCCGAGGACGGCTCCGTTCGACCACGGGGCGATGCACCGGCCGTCGACGACGGTGCCGTTGACGACGAGAACGCCTTGCTGAGGGGCGTTCACGACGACCGGGGACGTCGAGAAGCCGCCACCGCCCTTGATGGTGGTGTTGTTGCCGCCGCCGTCAGCGGTGGCAATGCCGGCGCTGCCGACGACGGTGCTGAGGGCGAGGGCCGTGATGACCGCGAACTTCTTGGACAACTCGATTCCTTCCTGAATTCACGGTTGCGCACGCTTACGTACCAGGAAACCCATATAACTGTGCATAAGTCACGGTGAGAACATTCAAACGCGGGCAGATTCCATCGGATGGCGCAACGCGGGCAGCGTGGAATCCGCGCGGTGTTCCAGGAATTGCGGCGCTCGTCGGCCGTATGAGCCGACGGCATGGACGCCGACGTGCGTCCGGCCCACCGGCAGGGTGAGGGCCGGTGGGCCGGACAGATGGTTCGCGGGTGCCAGGGGGCTTTGGGCCCGCCGTATGCGGAGGTGGAGCTGCGGGTCCGGATCCAGCGTCTGGGCCTGCTGTCGGTCTCCGGCTGCCGAGAACCGGATCAGAGTCTCAGAATTCCAGGCCCAGCCTGCGGGAATTCGCTGGTGCGGCCGACTCGCACGCTTTCACTTGCTCAGCATGGTGCCGAGCCCGGCGGCGGTCGGCGCATGCAGCGGGTGGACCTGCACGGAACCCTTTCCGGCCGGGTTCTTCACCGGAATCGTGGGCTTCTTTGCGGCGTCCGGGTCCATTCCGTCCAGATAAATGCCGGACATTCCGCCCGAGTTGTTCTTGTCGAACGCGCTGCCCTTTCCGATCCCGCCTTCACGGACCAACTGCGTCACGGTGTCGGCCGCCGGCACGACAGCCGGAGACACCTTGGTCGGGGACATGAGACCGAGCGGAGCCGGGGCCGTACCCGAACCTCCGGCGGCCGATGCCGCGGCGGCGGAGCCGCCCACAAGACCCGCACCGATGGCCAACGCCGCAGTGGTGAAAACTGCCTTCTTCATGATTCACCTCGCTTGAAAAGTTACCTCTGATCCGACGGTTGGAGAACATAGCAGTCCATGGGCTCCGCAAAAGCGACACGTTGCTCCATACGTATGAAAGTCGCGGGAGTGAAGAATGCAATGCGCGAGGCGTTGCGGAGGGATTGGAATGTGATCGGCGAATCGATTGATCGTATGGTTCGTCCGGTGCGGTCCGGCTGAATTGCTGAAATGAATGAGGAATTCGGCTGACGGGCCGGCACCGCCGTATGGCCGTCTTGGCGGTGACCGTGGGGAGGGCTGGGCGGTTGCTCGTACGGACAGCCGAACCGTGCGAGGAGTGAGCGATGACGATGGGCACGCCGCGGCGGGAGGTGGCGCGGGGGCTGCTCGCCTCCGCCGTCGCCCCGTTCGTCACCGCCTCCCGGCCCCCGCGGTCCGCGGACGGGGTGGAGGGGACCGGTACCGCCTTCGACGAGGTCTACCAGGGCCGCCGTATCCAGGGCGTCCTGGTGCCCCTCGGCGGCCTCGGCGCCCTCGATGTCGCCTGGCACGTCACCGTGGACGGCCAACCGCTGCACCTCATGCGCCGGGCCGACGGCAGCTGGCTGAGCATGCTCGACCACTACGGCTGGTTCCGCACCCCGCTGGAGGCGACCCGCGCGGCCGTCGACGAACTCGGGCCCCTACGGCGGCTGCGTGACATCGCCCCCGGACCGCGGGGCGGCGGGCACTCGCATCAGGGGGGCAGAGCATGACGTACGTGCGTAAGAACGTCAGCAAGCTGACGCGGACCGAGCGGCGGCGGTTCGTCGAGGCGTTGCTGGAGCTCAAACGGAGTGGCGAGTACGACGAGTTCGTACGGCTCCATGTCGCGCACTTCGTAGGGGACGGCCACCGCGGTCTGCGCGCCGCCCATATGACGCCCTCCTTCCTGCCCTGGCACCGCCGGTTCCTGCTGGACCTGGAGAGCGCCCTGCGCCGAGTCGACCCCTCGGTGACGGTGCCGTACTGGGACTGGACCCGGGACCGTACGACGACCTCGGTGCCGTGGACGGACGATCTGCTCGGCGGCAACGGGCGGCGCTTCGACCGGCAGGTGATGACCGGGCCGTTCGCCTATGCGGCGGGTCACTGGACCATCCGGGTGGGCATCACCGACGACGAGTTCCTCACCCGGGATCTGGGCCGCCCCCGGAGGCCGATCGCCCTGCCCACCGAGGACGATCTGAAGCGGGCGCTGGACGACCCCGTCTACGACGTCTCCCCGTGGGACTCGACGGTGACCAGGGGCTTCCGCAACCAGCTGGAGGGATGGGGGAGCGGCAGCAACCCATGGCGCAACCACAACCGGGTGCACCGCTGGGTCGGGGGTGCCATGCTCGGCGGCGCGTCCGTCAACGACCCGGTCTTCTGGCTGGTCCATGCCTTCGTGGACCTGCAGTGGCAGCGCTGGCAGCGGCGCCACCGCAACCACCGCTATCTGCCGGACCGGCCGCCCGGTCCGGGCAGTCCCCAGTACGGCCGTATCGTCGCCCGGCACCAGCGGCTGCCGCCGTGGGATGTCACTCCGGACGAGTTGGAGGACGTGTCCCACATCTACCGGTACGCATGAGGCCCGCCCGCCTCGCATGGAAGAGCCCCCGCGCACGGTCGAGAAAAATCGCTCGGTACCGCGGCCGACGTCCACTAGCCTCCGCGCATGGCAACCGATGCGACGGAGCAACTGGTCCGACTGTTCGCCGAGGAGAACCGGGTGCGCGCCTTCGCCGCCGTGACGCTGGGCGCCGGGAGCGCCGAGCAGGTCGCCCGGGCGGCGGGGCTGTCCCCGAGGGAGACGGCTGTGGCGCTGCGGCGGCTGCGGGAGCAGGGCGTCGTGACGGCGGGGGACGACGGTGAACTGGGCGTCGCCTACGGCCTGTTCAAGGAGTACGCGCGAGCGGCGGCGCAGCGGGCGGACGGCTCCGAAGCCGCCGAGCGCCCCGCCTCCGGCAGCGATCGGACCGACATCGTCCTGCGGACCTTCGTCCGGGACGGGCGGCTGGTCCGGCTTCCCGCGCAGTGGACCCGTAAGAAGCTGGTGCTGCGGCACATCGCCGAGCAGACCTTCGAGCCGGGCGTCGAGTACCCGGAGCGGGCTGTCAACGACAAGCTGCGCGCCTGGTGCCAGGACAGCGACGACATCGACCATGTGACGCTCCGGCGCCATCTGGTGGACCTGCACCATCTGCGCCGGAGCGAGGGCATCTACCGGCGGCCGGTCGACACCGCGCAGGCCGGGGCCGCCGGCATCGCCTGACTCGCCGGCATCGCTCGACCGCCGACTTCAGGGCAGTTGTCGTACCGGAGAACCCGCCAGGAAGGCCTGGATGTCCTCCACCGCCTGGCCGTAGTACGTCGCGTAGTTGGCCTGGGAGACGTAGCCCAGGTGCGGTGTGGCGAGGAGGCGCGGGGCGGTGCGCATGGGGTGGTCGGCGGGGAGGGGCTCGATGTCGAAGACGTCGATGCCGGCGCCGGCGATCCGTCCCTCGTGCAGGGCGGTGAGCAGGGCGTCCTGGTCGACGATCGCCGCGCGCGAGGTGTTGATCAGGTACGCCGTCGGCTTGAGCAGGGCGAGTTCGGCGGGGCCGAGGAGGCCGCGGGTACGGTCGCTCAGGGCGAGGTGGATCGAGACGAAGTCGCTCTCGGCGAGCAACTCCTCCTTGGAGGCGGCCAGTTGCACGCCGCACTCGTCGGCGCGTTCCCTGGTGAGGTTCTGGCTCCAGGCGCCGACCTGCATGCCGAAGGCGAGAGCGACCTGCGCCACGCGGCTGCCGATCTTCCCGAGGCCGAGCAGCCCGAGGCGGCGGCCGTGCAGATCGGCGCCGACGGTGGACTGCCACGGGCCGCCCGAACGCAGGGCGTTGGCCTCCTCCACGATGCCGCGGGCGAGGCTCAGCAGCAGCGCCCAGGTCAGTTCGACGGGCGGGGTGGAGGAGCTGCCGGTGCCGCACACGGTGACGCCGTGCGCCTCGGCGGCGGTGTAGTCGATGACCGTGTTGCGCATGCCGGAGGCGATCAGCAGCCTCAGCCGGGGGAGCCGGGCGAGCAGCGAGGCGGGGAAGGGGACGCGTTCGCGGAGGGTGACCACGATGTCGAACCCGGCAAGAGCTTCGGCGAGGGCGTCCTCGTCGGGGAAGTGGAGGGAGAAGGGGACGACCTCTACGTCGTCCGCGAGCGGCGACCAGTCGGCGGCCTCCGTCGCCACCCGCTGAAAGTCGTCGAGCACAGCACAGCGCAGCCGCACGGCGGCTCCTTTCCGTGGCCGGGGCCCAGCGTCTGATGCACCCTACGTGACCTGGCCGAGGCGGTGTCAGGGCGTGGTGTGGGGTTGGGCCACGGTCCGGCCGAGATCGAGCCCTGCGAGCCGACCGAGTCCTCTGACGCCGGTCTCACTTCTGGGAGCAACGCAGTATGAGCACTCTCGACATCCTGTCCGAGGACGAGCGGTTCATCGTCCGCACCGCGCGCGACTTCGTCGACAAGGAGGTCGGGCCGGTCGTCCAGGAGCTGGAGCACGCCGACACCTACCCCGAGGCCCTCATAGAGCAGATGAAGCGGCTCGGCATCTTCGGCCTGGCCGTCCCGGAGGAGTACGGCGGCACACCGGTCTCCACCCCTTGCTATGTGCTGATCACCGAGGAGCTGGCCCGCGGCTGGATGAGCCTGGCCGGAGCGATGGGCGGGCACACCGTGGTCGCGAAGCTGCTGCTGGGCTTCGGCACCGACGAGCAGAAGCGGCGGTACCTGCCGGGGATGGCCCGCGGCGAGATCCGGGCGACCATGGCGCTGACCGAGTCGGGCGGCGGCTCGGATCTGCAGGCCATGCGGACGGTCGCCCGCGAGGACGCCGGCGGCTATGTGATCAACGGGGCCAAGACGTGGATCACCAACTTCCGCCGCTCGCAGCTGATCGCCCTGTTGTGCAAGACCGACCCGGAGGCGAGCCCCGCGCACCAGGGCATCTCGATCCTGCTCGTCGGGCACGGCCCCGGACTGACCGTCTCCCGACCTGCCCAAGCTCGGCTACAAGGGCGTGGAGAGCTGCGAGCTGTCCTTCGAGGACTACCGGGCTCCGGCCGACGCCGTACTGGGCGGCGTGGCGGGCCGGGGTTTCGCGCAGATGATGAAGGGCCTGGAGACCGGGCGGCTGCAGGTCGCCGCCCGCGCCCTCGGTGTCGGCCGGGCGGCATTCGAGGACGCGCTCGCCTGCGCACAGCAGCGGGAGTCGTTCGGCAAGTCGATCTGGCAGCACCAGTCGATCGGCAACTACCTGGCGGACATGGAAGCGGGCACGGCGAAACTGTTCGCCTCCGAGACCGCCATGCAGATCGCTCTCAACGCCGTCCGCATCCACGGCGGTTACGGCTACTCGACCGAGTTCGACGTGGAGCGCTACTTTCGCGACGCCCCACTGATGATCGTCGGCGAGGGCACGAACGAGATCCAGCGCAACGTCATCGCGAGCCAGCTGGTCAAGCGGGGCGGACTCGACGGGCTCGACGGGTGAACATCGCCGGCCGCGTGCCGCACGACGCGGGAGATCGGAGCCGGCCGACCGGGTCTGCCTCAGCGTGCACAGCCGACATCCAGCACTTCGATCACGTCGCCGTGGACCGTGTAGACGAGCCAGCACCACTCGCCGAACGCTGCGGCCAAGTCCGCGTCCTGGGTCTCCGCGTCCTGGGTGACCGCGTCGATGAGCGTGATGATCTCCTCGTGCGTCTCGTCCGGCACGTCGAAGAGCACGCTGGCGGCCCGTTGGATCAGTTCGACTCGCACGGTGCTCACCGCCCCACAGGGTCTGTCTTGACCACCATAAAGCCACCGCCTCACGCGGAGACCTCGGCCTGACCGACGCCTGTCTGCCCGCGGACCGAGCCGTCGGCCGCAGGCTCGGCATCGATCTCAGGGGATGACGGTCCGTGCCTGCCCGGCACGGCGGCCGGCCCCTGCCCTCCTCTCCGCTGAGGCCCGGGCGAGAAAGCGCTCTGCCTTTGCCGCGGCGTCGGCCGCGTTGCGTTGTCCCATGAGGACGCAGAGTGTGTAGGCGGCGTCGTCGAGCCGACGGTAGCTGTGTGGGCTCGCCGGGTCGCGCAGCAGACCGGCCCATGCGGACCGGTAGGCGTGAAGTGCTGCGGTGACGGTCCTGACGTGAGGCATCAGCATCTTCGTCTCCACACCTCCCTGTGCCGGCGGACGGCTCGTCGCACGGCCAAGCCGCGCCCAGAACGGGCCTGCCGTGCGACGACGTCGCGGCACGCACCGGGTCGGGGTCAGGACTCGGTGATCTCGATGTGCCGCGGCTTGGTGGCCTGCGCCTTGGGCACGGTGACGGTCAGCACACCGTCGTGCAGGGTGGCGCTGACCTCCTCCGACTTGACGTCGGCAGGCAGGAGGGCCTGGTACTCGAACCGGCCGGTGCGGCGGGTGCCGCGGCGCAGGACGCCCGCGTGCTCCCGTTCCTTGTACTCCCCGGTGATGTGCAGCTCGCGCTCGCTCATCTCGATGTGGATGTCGTCGCGCTTGATCCCCGGCAGTTCCGCCTCGATGACGTAGGCGTCGTCCGTCTCTCGCATGTCGGCCGCGGGAGACCAGGCCAGTGCGGCGGGAGCGGCGGTGGCGCCTTGCAGCAGCCGGTTCATACGCTCGAACAGTTCGTCGAACTCGGCGGTGATGGGTTCACCCCATCCGAAGCCGGGGAACGGCCTGTCCGGCAGGCTGCCGGGCCGGTGTCGTACAGGCAGCGTCATCGCGGTTCACCTCCGCGAGGGTGGGCCATACGGGTCACCCTCCATGGTGCGCGTTCCCGCCGCGCCCGGCGACCGGGCCGTGAATGGTCGCCCGTCCCCACCGTCCGCCGGCTCGCTGCGCGCCAGGACACGCTGCAGCTGCACCCGCAACTTGGTGTACTGCGGGCCTGTGCTGCCACAGCAGTATCAACGCGTCAGGCGATGTGCGGGACCGGAACGTGGGTTGGACACTGAGGTAGAGAGCAGTGATTGCCGGCGTACGAGACCAGGGCGCGATGGCCATGAATCACGACGCGGCGGACGTCGTCCTCACGCGTTCCGTTTTCGGCGCGCCGTGCTGGGTGAGTCTGACCAGCCGCGACCTCAAGGCCACGCAGGACTTCTACGGGGCCGTACTGGGCTGGCAGTGGCGCGACGCGAGGCTGGGCGACCGTTTCCGGACCGCGCTGGCGGACGGGGTGCCCGTCGCGGGGATCGCGGGGGTGGCCGGCGTGTGGCAGGTGGCCTCGGCCTGGACGCCGTACTTCGCCGTGGCGGACGCGAACGAGACCACGGCCCGCGTGCGGGAGCGCGGCGCGACCGTGGCAGTGGGGCCGCTCTCCTTCCCTCCCGGACGAGCGGCGCTGGTCGCCGACCGTGACGGGGCCGCCTTCGGGATATGGCAGGGGAAACTCGTCACCGAGTGGGAGGCGTGGCGGCAGGCGGCATCCACGTTCATCGTCCTTCACACCCGGGACGCCTTCGAGGCGGCCATCTTCTACGGGGAGATCCTCGACTGGGCCTCGGGCCTGCCCGGTTGCTGCGAGGTCGAGTACGCGCAAGGCGGCGTACTGCTGCGCAGCCGGGGCGAGATCGTGGCCCGTATCGAGTCGGGCTCGGTGGAGACGCCACCTGATCCTTCCGTCCGGTCGCACTGGCAGGTGCACTTCGCCGTGGACGATGCGGGCCCGTGCGCCCGGGCCGCGGAGAAGCATGGCGGCAGCGTCCTGAAGGAGGGCGAGCAGGAGGCCGTGCTGCGTGACCCCGACGGCGCCCAGTTCACGGTCACCTCACGCCGGGAACGCTGACGTCGGCCCTGCGATGGGATGCACAACGCGGTCGCTCGCACCGCGCGTGACCTCTCGGGAACCCACGCCGGTTCCAGGGCACACGGACGTGGCCGGCACGCATGAAACGGGCGTTGTCTGTCTACTCGGGAGTCATGGCTCGGTCCAACGACGAGGTGGCCGCGCTGTTCTACGAATACGCGGACCTGATCTCGATCACCGGAGGGGACGCGTACAGGACGCGCACCTACGAGAAGGCCGCGCGCTCGATCGGCGGCCACCACGCCGACGTCTCCACCCTCGACATCAAGGGCCTCCAGGAGATCCCCAACGTCGGCAAGTCCATCGCCGAGAAGATCCTCGAGTACTTCCGCAGCGGCAGCGTGTCCGCCGTCGAGGAGCTGCGGGCGAAGATCCCCGCCGGGGTCCGGCGGCTGACCGCCATCCCCACGCTCGGCCCGAAGAAGGCCTGTGTCCTGTACGAGGAGCTGGGCATCGCCTCCGTCGAGGAACTGGCCGACGCCATCCACGAGGAACGGCTGCGCGACCTGAAGGGCTTCGGGCCGAAGACGGAGGAGAACATCCTCCACGGCATCGAACTCCTGCAGTCCTCCGGAGAGCGGGTCCTGCTCGACGTCGCCATGGACCTCGCCGATGACATCGTCACCGAGCTGTCGCAGGTGACCGGCTGCAAGCGGTGCACCTACGCCGGATCACTGCGCCGCGTCCGCGAGACCATCGGTGACATCGACATCCTCGTCGCGGCGAAGAAGGCGGAGCCGCTCATGCGGGCGTTCACCGAGCTGCCGTACGTCTCGGAGATCATCGCGCACGGCGAGAAGAAGACGTCGATCCGCACCACCAAGGGCCTGGCCGTCGACCTGCGCGTCGTCCCGCCGGATTCCTGGGGAGCGGCGCTGCAGTACTTCACCGGCTCCAAGGCGCACAACATCCGCACCCGGGAGATCGCCGTCCACCAGAAGCTCAAGCTCTCCGAGTACGGGCTCTTCGACGCCGAGAGCGGCGAGAAGATCGTCTCCGCGACCGAGGAGGACGTGTACGCCCGACTCGGCCTGCCCTGGATCCCGCCCGCCCTGCGCGAGGACCGCGGCGAGATCGAGGCCGGGCTGCACGACGAACTGCCCGCCCTGATCCAGGAGAAGGACATCCGGGGCGACCTGCACACCCACACCGACCTCACCGACGGTCTCGCCCCGCTGGAGGAGATGGTCACCGCGGCCGCCGAGCGCGGCTACGCCTACTACGCCATCACCGACCACGGGCCCAACCTGTACATGCAGCGTATGACCGACGAACGCATCCTGGCCCAGCGCGAGCGCGTGCGGGAGCTCGACGGCGCCCATGGCGGCAAGGGCGGCAGGGGAATGCGGCTGCTGCACGGCGTGGAGCTGAACATCGACCCGGACGGGGACGTCGACTGGCCGGAGGAGTTCCTGGCCGGCTTCGATCTGTGCGTGGCCTCCGTGCACTCGCACTTCAACCAGAGCCGCGAGGCACTGACCCGGCGGCTGGTCAGGGCCTGCGAGAACCCGTACGTCAACATCATCGGCCATCCCACCACCCGGATCATCGGCAAGCGGCCCGGCATCGACGCCGACCTCGACGCGGTCTTCGCCGCGTGCGCGCGCACCGGCACGGCCCTGGAGATCAACGCGCACCCCGACCGGTTGGACCTGCGCGACGAGGACATCCTGCGGGCCAGGCGGCACGGCGTGAAGTTCGCCGTCGACAGCGACGCCCACGCCACCCTCCACCTGGCCAACATGCGCTACGGCGTGGGCACGGCACAGCGCGGCTGGCTCACCAAGGACGACGTGATCAACACCTGGCCGGAGACCCGCCTGCGGCGCTTCTTGCGCAAGGGAAGGACCGGTCGCAGATCCCGCGGCTGACCGAGCCGAGTCCTGGCGAGGCGATCGTGCGGCAGTCGTGCGTAGTGGGCGCCGCTGCATCAGGAAGGCATCAGCAGGGTGTCCAGGGGAGTCCAGGGGCCGGTCGTTGTGCAGACGGGCGATGGCGTCGGCGAGCAACGGGGCCACGGATCGCACTTGCAGCGGTGGTTCCTGCGTCTCCTGCGTCTCCTGCGTGGCCTCCGGGGTCTTCGTGGTCTTCGTGGCGAGGGTGTCGGTGACCAGGACGCGGCGCAGGGGGCAGCTGTTCTGGTCTGCCGGGCGGCCTCCTCCAACGCGCCGGGTTCCTCGAAGAGGATGGGTCGCGCTCGGCACGACATGCAGCTTGTTCGGTGCGCTCAGCCGCCGTGCGGGCTCCTGCCGCTCGGCAGCAGTCACCAGGGCTGCCGCGGCCCCGGTGCCGGCGCCCCAGTGGCGCCGTCGCCACACCGGTGGTGACAGCGGCGTCGGGCACGCGGAGGTACGGATCGGCGACTCGATCGTCATGCCGTTCGACGCGCCGCCACACTGGCCGCCGACGCCCGCCTCCCTGCGCCTCTACGTCGAGGATGCCGATGCGGCGCACTGGAAAGTCCCGTCTTCAAGGACCACCACCGCATACCGCCCCGCTACACCGAGGACGCCGGGAACGTGTCACCGCCGCTGACCTGGTCCGGCGTGTCGGACGGGACGGCGGAACGGGTGCTGCTGTGCGAGGACGTCGACGCGCCGTCGGGCAGCGTCGTCCACTGGACGGTGGTCGGTATCGCCCCCCACAGCCGGGGCGTAGAGGCAGACCGGACCCCGCCGGGCGGCACGGCACTCGTCAACGGCTTCGGCCGCCGCGGCTGGAGCGGACCCAACCCGCCGCCCGGGGACCAGCCGCACCGCTACGTGTTCCACCTCTACGCCCTGGCCCAGCCGTGCGTGCTGCCCGACGCGCCCAGCGCCGAGCGGTCCACGACGCGGGTGGAGAGGCGTGAACCGGCCGACAGCACACTTGTGGGCCTGTACGAGCACTGACACGAACACGACGGTGAGCGCCGCCCGATGGCGGCCTCCCTCGCAGCACCGGCCCGGCACGTCACCCAAGTGGCGTACTACGGCACGGGGCCGCGGAGTGCCCGCGCATAGCGTGGAAGCGCCGTACCAGGACGAGGGGGGAGTCAGACGCTTCCAATCAGGAGGACTCCATGCCGGTTGCCGGGCAGATCATGCACCGAGGCGCAGAGTGCATCAACAAGACGGAAACCCTCGCACACGCCGCCGAGTTGATGAAACGACTGGAGGTCGGCGCACTGCCGGTCTGTGAGGACGACGGCAGGATGTGCGGCATCATCACCGACCGCGACATCGTGGTGAAGTGCGTCGCCGAGGGGCGCAACCCCGCCGAGACCGAGTGCACGGAGCTGTGCCAGGGCACCCCGCAGTGGATCGACGTCAACGCCGACGTCAGCGAGGTGCTCGCCACGATGGAGCGGCACCAGATCAAGCGCCTGCCGGTGATCGAGAACAAGACTCTGGTCGGCATGATCAGCGAGCGGGACATCGCCCGGCACCTCAGTGAGCATCAGATCGCCGAGTTCGCCGAGCGGGTGTACGCCACCGCCTGAACGCCTTCGGCCGCGTGGTTGCCTGGCGACGGCAGCATCCGTCGCCAGGTCGACCCCTGTGCGGTGATCAGGACGCGGCCCGGTCGACCATGTCGTCCAGGTCCAGCCGCTGCTCGATCCGCGTGAGCTGACCCGGCGTGGTGCGTGTGGCCACCGGGCGGGGCAGGAGCAGGGTGCAGCGGTCCTCGTCCGGGAGCCGCGAGATGTCCGCCGTGCCCAGCCTGCTCGCCTCGGCCAAGATCTCCTCCTTGTCCCCGGTGACCAGGGCCTGCGCACCCTGTTCGCGGGCGAGCCGGTCGGCGGCGCGCACCATCAGCCGCCGCTGGGCCACCACGTGCAGGGCAGGGCACCGGCCAGGGCGTACGCCTTGTAGGCGGAGGCAGGCCCGGTCAGTGGGGCACCGGTGGCGTGGACGAAGTCGCAGGCCAGGCCGCGGCGCATGACGCGGTGCGCGGCCACGGGGGAGTCGTAGCCGCCGGAGAGCAGGGCCGGCGCACAGCCGCTGCTGCCCACCGGCAGTCCGTCGCACCCCGGTTCCGTTCCACGGACACGAAGACCTCGTGCAGGTCCACCTCGACCGCGATCTCCACCTCGGGCGTGCTCAGATCGACGGGCCAGCCGAGTTCCGCGTTGATCCGGTCCCCGACCAGAGCAGCGAGCTGTGCGGAAGTGAGCGGGAAGCCCTTGCGACGGCGGCGCGCCCGTACCGCGAAACGCGCCGTCCGGCCGCAGAGCGAGCTTGGCGGGCCAGCTGGAGGGCCGCGTCGACGGCGGCATCGGGCGTGCGGTCCACCCGGAGCGCGGGCTGCGCCACGCTGACCCCGACCACCTGCCGGACACGGTTGAGCAGATCCGCCGGGAGCTCGGACTGCCCGGACGGGTAGAGCAGCAGCAACCCGCCGCGGCGCCGGATGCGGACCGGATACTCCAGGTCGTCCTCCACACGACGCACGTTGTCGATCAGCCGGCGCTCGAAGCGGCCTCGGTCGCGGCCCTTGAGCATCAACTCCCCGTACTTCAGCAACACGCACGGCTGCCACATCGCCCCTTCACCCCCTCACCTCGACCAACGACAACGGAGTACGGCCCTCTCCGGGTTCCACAAGCCGACCACCGGCACCCTCCCGCTGATGGGCGTCGGCCGCTGCTTCTTCGTCGGCGCCGAACCCACCAAGGGATGGGGCCCGTTCAAGCTGTTCGACAAGACAAGAAGGAACGGGCCAGTTCTGAACTCGCGACCTTTCCGTCCCGACTGAGGATCGGGCGTGATCGACACCTGTCAGTTTGGCATTTTCGCAGTTCAGGGCGTTGAGTTTGGTGCGTGCGTTATCGGAGGGGGCGGTGACCGGTGCGCTGGGACCAGCGGACGGCGATGAGGCCCAGCGCAGCTACAAGGATCACGATGCCGATGATCAGTAGGTAGCCCACCCCTTCTGCGGCTACTCCGATGATTCCCAGCACGACGGCGACCAGAAGGAGAAACAGCAAGAGGGCCATGACGCGTACCTCCCTTGGGTGGCTGGGCGTGGGCGATCAGCGGCGCGCGAGTTGCCGCTCGCCGCCTGCGCCCGTCTGGTAGGGCATGTCGTAGTGCTGGAAGATCGCTTGCTCCGACTCGGCGGGCAGGATGTCGTCCATGCCGACCGAGGGCGCCTTCTTCACCAGCGTCTTGGTGTAGGAGACCTTGACGTAGTCCGGTCCGAGGGTCGCCTCGTCGAGGGGGACGAAGGCCAGGTGGTGGCGGGTGGGGAGTCCGGTGCGGACCGTGGCCATGGCCGGTTCGTCGGTGGTGGTGTCGACGTAGACCGCTTCGAGTACGCCGATCTTGTGGCCCTTCGGGTCGACGACGCTGCGGTTGCGCCACTCGCGGATATCGGCTGAATGGATCATGGCCTGCCTCCTGAGCCGTTGATCCGGGCCGGTACGAGCCGCCCTTCGGGCAGTCGCAGCCCGCTGAGCCCGGTAGCCCTCTGTTCTTCCAGGTTATCCGGGAATCTCCGCGTCGCGCCCTCGCCCGGCAAGGGTTCCGAACGTGGTAGTCGACAGGCATGCCGATGAAGCCTTCCGGTGCCGCGGACCGTTCATCTCGGTTCGGGCCGCTGCGCCATACGATCAGCCGTTCGCCCGTCGGGCGCGGATGGCGGCGGAGCAGGGACATTGAGCTGTGGTCGCGCTCGCTGGGCTTTGCCGCGCTGGGATTTCTCACGCTGGTGCCGCTGCTGATCATTGTCTCCTCTGCCGACCCCGAGCGCGGGCGGGGGTTCGCACAGTGGCTGGGGGAAGGGCTTGGCGTGTCGACGTCCTCCAGGCAGCAGGTCGAGCAGTTGTTCATCCGGCCCGGCCAGGCCCTGCGGACCACGACCGCGTTCGGTATCGCCGCCCTTGCCGTGTTCGGTCTGAGCTTCGGGGCGGCGGTGCAGACAGGCTATGAGAAGGTCTGGGACCTGCCTTCGGCCCGCTGGTGGGCCAGGTGGCGGCATGTGGTGTGGCTCGGCGTCCTCACCGGATACCTCTACGTCTCCGCCATCACCACGCTGCGGCGTGAACCTCTGGCAGGTGGGGCCGTCGCGTCGCTGAGTGCTGTGCTGTTGCTGTGGTGGTCCCAGCGCCTGCTCCTCGGCGGGCGGATCCGCTGGCGTGCCCTGTTGCCCGGCGCCGTGGCCACCGTGATCGGGCTGATCGGCCTGAGGGTCTTCTCCAGGCTCGTCTTCTCGCCGTTGATCGCATCCAACGCGGTCACCTACGGACCTGTCGGAACTGTCCTGGTCATCCAGTCCTGGCTGGTCGGCGTGGGTGTCGTCGTCTTCGGCGGGGCGCTGGTCGGCCGGCTGCTGTACGAGGAACTCCCACGCATGGCACACGCACTGAAACGGCGCGGATGAGGTGCGGCCCTGCAACTGGTCATGTCGCTTGGGCCGCGAGTTCGTCATCGCTGCCGGGCCGGGTTCCTTTTCGGATCCGCGGGCCTCTGCAAGGTGCGAGGCGGCACCTGGGTCAACGGCTCTGCCCTGCGCCACGCTTCGGAACACCGGCACTCGTGCCGCCGCAGACCACACCGTCGGGCCAGTGCCCACGGTGCGTGGCCTTGGTCGTCGGGGGACGGTGGGTGGGGCCGGGATGGGTCGGTCGGCTGGTCGGTGACCAGTGCTTCCTTTCCGTGAATTTCTGTCGGCTCATTGAATGTTGAGGCCCCGTCCGGAGAGCCGGCCGGTCCTGCCTGCGTGCTGGAGTCGCCGATTGCGGGTGGTCCGGCCGATGCGTTCGGTGATCCGGCTCTTGCGGTTCCTCGTCCGTTGTCCGCTCCGCGTCGCCTGTAGGCAGCCGCAGTTGCCCCACGGGCGGCGCCGGACCGCCAGGGGGCGGTGTGGGCCGTTCCCTGTTACCGGCGGTGCCCTGAGGACAGGGGCGATGCCGTTCGTCTACATCCGCGCAATCGCCTTCGGCGCAGAGCAGTAGCGGGCTCCGGCAAGGCGTGGGTCAGGACCCCAGGCCGGTGAGGGGTTCGGAACTGTCGATGAGGGCGCGGGCCACATCGGCCAGGCGCCGGTTGTGGGAGCGGGCGTAGCCGCGCAGCGCGGTGAACGCCTGCTCCATGTCGATGTCCTGGCGTTTGGCGAGCTTCCCCTTGGCCTGTTCGATCAGTACCCGGCTGTTCAGCGCCGTCTGCAGTTGTTCGTTGAGCACCGTGCTGCGCTGAGCGGTGCGTTGTTGCAGCAGGCTGATGGTGGCGACGTCGGCCAGGGCCTGGGCGACGGGTGTGGCGGCCGGGTCGAAGAGGCCGGGGGAGGTGCGGAAGAGGTTCAGGGCGCCGACGATCTCGTCCCGCAAACGCAGGGGCAGAGCCTGGACTGCCCCGAACCCGCTGCGCTGGGCCGCCACCGCGAAGCGCGGCCAGCGGGCGGTCGCCGTGCCGAGGTCGGGGACGATCACCGGTACGCCCGTGCGGAAGCACTCGAGGCAGGGGCCTTCGTCGTTCTGGAGCTGGAAGAGCTCCAGCAGGCGCACCTGTTCGTCGGAGGCGGCCATGACGCGGAGTTTGCCGTCCCGGTCGGCGAGCAGCACCCCGGCGGCGCTCGCGTCGAGCATGCCGACGCAGCGGTCGGTCAGCAGGCGCAGGAAGTCGATGATGTCGAAGTCGGCGACCAGATTGTCGGCCAGCTCGACGAAGGTCTTGGCCAGAAGCTGTTGGTCCATCGTGGGCACCCTCGATTGAGACTAGTCCCTGCCCGAAGGGGCGGGAAGTACGGCACGTTCCTCGGCCGGGTCCACACGTCAGGTTTCCTCCTCGTCCTGATCCGGCTCCCCGTCCGGGGAGAAACGAAGCCGTCGGGCCACCACGTCGGCGGCCACGTCCGCGAGCCGGCGTCCCTGCGCCAAGGCGTAGGCGCGGAGCCGGACGAAGGCTTCTTCGATGCCGACTCCGAGCTGAGCAGTGAGCATTCCGCCGGCCTGGTCGATCTCCGCTCGGTATGCGCCCAGGTCTTCGAAGCTGCGGTCCGCCATAGCGTCGGCCAGTTCCTCCGTGTTCAGTACGGTCGGAATGTCGGCGTACAGGTCCAGAACCCCCGCTCTGATCGCTCCCTTCTGCAGAGGGAGCGAGAACACCGCGCGGGCTCCGGCTACCAGGGCCGCATCGGCGAACACGGTCCAGTGATCCTGAAGTTCAGTGGAGAGCAGATCGGGAGTCAGGACGGCCGAGCCGCGTACGAAGGCGTCCACGCAGGGCCCCTCTCCAGCGTGGGCTGGAGCTCCCCCAGTTGCCCGCTGATGTCGTCGGTGCTGCACAACGGATGGCTCGGCGCGGCCTTGGACATCGCCGACAGCCCGGCCCCGCCGACCGGCAGCGCGGCCACGGCCGCGGTGCATACGTCCACCACACTCACCCGGGCACCTCGTCGCACCGTCTGCTCGGCCACCAGCATCCGAATGCGGGTCGACCGCCTGTCAGGCCCCACTGGGGCCACCGTCTCCGGGCATCGTGACAAGGCCCTCCAGCCTCGCCGTGGTGCGTTCCCCGAAGGGAAGTACCAGCGCGCGGAACGTGGTGGCGCCCGTCGGCCTGCGAAGCTCTCCGATGTCCAGCCACCCCCAGGAGTGGAGCGCGGCGAGGGTCGGGCGATCGGCCCGGTCCACCAGGGTGGCGCCGAGCGATGCCTGATGGTCGGTCAGCCACATACAGAGCCACCAGATCCTCACGCAGGCCCTCCACCAGCCAACGGCTCAGCCGACGCAACCGCGCCGGAGCCACGGCGGACGGCTCGCCGTCCCCCGGCTTCCGTGACTGTCCCCGCCCCGCCCGGGGTGTCGCCGAGAGGAGGTGGCAGGTGGCCGAACGGAAGGCCGAGGAACAGGAACCCGCAGCCGACGAGGTCGAGAATCCGAGCCAGTGTCGTCGGCGGATGGTGCAGTCGCAGGGTTCCGCCGGCCACGGTGGTCTGCTGCGCAGCGTGGAGGAATGCGTTGAGTCCGCTGCAGTCGCAGAAGGTGACGGGGGTGAGGTCGACGTCGATGGTGCGGATACCGTCCCGCAGGCACCGCTCCAGGGACTCGCGCACCAACGGCGCGGATTCGAGGTCGATCTCACCGGACAGGGTGATCAGCGCCTGTTTCCTCTGGTCATGGCGGTGGACGGTGAGCTGTGAGAGGGGCATGACGCCTCGGTTCGGAAGAGCATCCGGCGGCGGCACGGTGAGCCGGAGTTCCGGCACCCTGGGCGCGCTCCCGGCAGGGTCGTACTTTCGGCGGAGGCAGAGCGGCGGCCGGTCCGACAGCCTGCGCAGCAGGACAGAGAACCCACCCAGTTCCCTCCAGGGAAGCGCCGGGTGACAGACGAAGAGTCCGCACCCCGCAGCAGAGTAGTCCTCGCATCGTGTGACGTACGGTCCGAAGCAGCCCAATCCCACGGTATGGATGGTGCAGAACACGCGGTGGCTCGCATGACGGAGCCGGTCGTGCGGTTGTCGGCTCACTCCAGGAGCACGAGGTGGTCGGCGGCGCCCCCTCGCCATTCGATCAGGAAGAGGGTCGCGTCGTCGGTGGTGCGGCCGCCCCGTTGCTGCTTCAGGGCGTGGGAGAGTGCGCGCACCACCGCTCGTACTCCCTTCTCTGTGTGTTCGATGTGGTTGACCCAGTGGATGAGTTGTTCTTCGCCGAATTGTTCTTCGCCGGCTTCGTGCTCCTCGATCAGGCCGTCGGTGAAGCACAGCACTCGGTCGCCGCGTTGGAGCCTCTGCCGGCTGATCCGGGGCTCTTCACCGCCGAAGCCGACGGGCAAGGTGGTCGGGCCGACCAGTTGCCGGACGACCTTGTGGTCACGGATCAGCAGCGGTGCGGGGTGGCCCGCGTTGACCCACTGCAGGTGGCCCGTCGTGATGTTCAGACGCATCATCTGTGCGGTGACGAAGTGGTCGGGCCCGAACTGCTCGGCGATGGCCCGGTCCATGAACGTGTAGATCTCGGACAGGCCGATGCCGGCACGCCTGGCGTGCCGGTAGGCCCCGACGGCGACGGTCGCCATCGTGGCGGCGTCCAGGCCGTGGCCCATCGCATCGACCATGGCCACGTGCAGGATGTCCTCGTTGAGGGCGTAGTCGAAGCTGTCGCCTGCGACGTCGTAGGCGGGCTCCAGGATTCCGGCCACCGCAACCTGTGGGACGGACATCGCCAGCGGCGGCAGCAGGGACCACTGGATCTCCGCGGCCACGCTCATCGGTTCGCGGCGCCGGGCGAAGAAGAACTGATCGGTATAGCTGTGCTTGGTGACCAGCATGTCGGCGACCAGGCCGGCGAGCCTGCGCAGCAGCCGCCGGTCGTCGTCATCGACGGTGTCCAGGGTGAGGGCCATCACGCCCACCTGGTCGCTGCCGTCCAGCAACGGCAGGTACATCCGGACGCCGTCGGACTGCGGCACCTCGACAGCGGTCGCATGCAGAAAGGCTGTGCCGGCAGGAGAGTCACCGATCGGCTCGGGCTCGCCGACCATCAGCCGCCGACCCGGCAACGGCACCAACACCAGCTGGCCGTAGTCCTGCAGCAGGATCGAGACGTCGCGGCCCCCGACCCTGGCCACCTCTTCCGCGATCAGCGGGGCGATCAGCTGCGGCGGCATCTCGTGTGCCCGGTCCAGCAGCACCCCCAGCAGCCGCTCACCGAACCCTTCCGACCGGTCCAGCACGCCCTCGTCGGGTCGGCGCTCACCTTCCGCCACAACCGCACTCCCGCACCGGCGTCGTCGAAGCTTCGGCCGCCGTGTCCATGCTCACCCCGTACCGCGAGTCCAGCGCCCGCCGACACGCGCGGTCCTTCCTGCGGTCACAGCGGATGCGCTCGACCCGCTCACGTGATCTGCACACACAGGCTCCTGACACGACCGCGATCAACCGGCACAGAGTGACGCGGCGGGCCACGCCGAACAGCCCATTACGCCAGAGGCGGCATGTCACACCCGGTCGGAACGGATGGCTCTGGGTCCCGTTGTGCACCACTTCTCTCCCGGAGCCCTCACAGGAGCAGAAGATCGGAGCCGCTGTCCGTGAGGAGCCGTGCGGTCTGCCCCGGTCGTGCCGGTAGATGTTCAGCTGCGGAAGAGTCGTGACGCCTCGGTTCATGGGACCCGGCCGCTCCTCGCACAGTCAATGGCCCGGTGACGGAAACCGCCTGGTCACCTGTGGTGAGTCGTACGGCGCCGGCGCGGCGGAAAGCGGCCGCGACCCCCATCGCGCTGGTCCCGCCGCTCACCGGCGGTCGGCGACTCGGACCGGTCCGGACCCACCGAGGGCTGCGGGGTGCCCCGGCCGCGGCGGCCGGGCAGGGGGGCGCTGTACCGGTGCACGGCGATTCTGTCGGCGTGCTGGATGTTGAGCCGGTGGATCACGTATGCCGCCACTGCGACGAGAACCACGAAAGCGGCGACTGTCAGGAAGGCGTTCATGGCGGCCACCTCACGTACCGATGATCAGGCGATTGGCTCGACCGGCCGGACCGGTCTGTTCCGGAACGGCCGCGGACACCGCGGAGGCGCCGCCCTCGTACTCCCACGCCTCGTCCGATTCCAGTGGCCCGTACGTCGCGGAGACACCGTGCCGGGCCTCGTCCGCGGCGATGAGAGCGCTCGCGGTCAGCGGCGGGCCGTCGTAGGCGGACGCGGCAGCCATCAACCGGGCCGCCGACTCCGCGCCGGTCTCCGGCGGTATGACCAGCAGGTCCCAGCGCCCGGTGCCGTAGGAGAGCAGCAGCAGCTTGTGCGGGTCGATTTCCGGGGTGAACCAGCCGACCTTGACGATGTGGCCGTCCACGGGAACCTGGCGGGGGACGACCGGCCAGTGCTCCGGGTTGACGGCGATGCGGGTGATGCGGCCCCACAAGGGATCCAACACGTCGGTCAGTTCCGGCAGTTCGCTCAGCAGATCCCGGGAGCGGGGCCACCAGGCACCGTCCAGGAGTCCACGGGAGGTGCCGTCGGTCTTCAGGGCGAGACGCGCGGCCGGGGCTGCGACGGGCTCGGGGTGCGGCAGGGGTGGAAGCAAGGTCGCCGACATGATGCGGACCCGTCTCCGGGCCGTCTCTGCGGCGGCCCGGGTTTCATCTTTCGCCGAGAACGACCCGGCGTGAAAGCCGGTGTGCGAAATGCCCTCGGTACTGTCCACACTACTCCGCGCAACGCCGCGGCGCGGAGCAGTGGCCGCTAGATGTGGAGCAGTCGCTGGGTGATCTCCCGATACTGCCTCAGCGCGAGCCGCAGTCCGTCGGACTGTGCCTCCGGGTCCCGGTCCTGCCAGCCGGCGCGAAGGAGACGCCGCCGTTCCGCGAGGGCGTTCACGAGCTGGGCGGTGGCTTCGTCGTAGGCGCTCTCGGCCTCTTCCAGTGCCTCGCGCGGTGTGTCGGCGAAGGTGTTGAGAGCGCGCCGGAGGGACTGGACGATCTTGTCCCGTGCGTCCGACGGGAGCAGCGGCGCCAGGAATTCCCTTGAAGCCGTTCAGTGCTCTCGCTTCTCGCGGCGAGCAGGGGACATGGATTGGCTACCTGGTCTTCTTGGGTGCTGTGTTGGTTTGCTTGTTGACTCTCACGCTAAAGCGAGGATGGCCCCGTACTCGAAGTCGGCGCAGGGAACCTGGTATTGCCTGGCCTCTCGGTACGGTGAGGATCGTGCGCCGGGACGATAGCCAGGATGATTGACGCTGGATGGCGCTCGGGGCGGAGTAGCAGGGCACTTGGGACGGCGACCGTTGGCCGAGCGGGTGATTGACCTGCTGTGCGCCGGCGGAGGAGGGCTGCGACCGCTTCTCTGCCGGGGAGCTGTGCGCGCGGCTCAGTGCGTTCCGAACAGCCGTGTGTTCCGCCACCGCGTAGGCCGTGTCTGGCCTATGGGCGCTTAGACGTCGTTTCTTTTGGTGCGGGTGGGACGGAGTGAGGTGTCGTGGGCAGGGGCATCGCGAAGCTCCGGCAGCGGCCGAAAGATGGACAGCTGGCCTTTCAGCAGCGAACCCGGGCAGCGGCACTGTATGAAGCCCCAACCCTGTTTCACGTTGGCTGCGACCACTCTTGATGCACCGAACGCCCACGAGCTGGCGCAGTTCTACCAAGGCCTGCTTGGCTGGCCGATGCAGAAGGAAGAACCGGGCTGGGTTGAGATCGCACCGCCCGACGGCAGTGCCGGGCTGTCCTTCCAGACAGAGCCGCTCTTCACACGTCCGCAGTGGCCTTCCAACCGGTCCGAGCAGCAGATGATGATGCATCTGGACATCGAGGTGAACGATCTGTCATCAGCCGTCGATCATGCTGTTGCCCTGGGAGCGACCGTGGCGGATTTCCAACCTCAATCCGATGTACGCGTCCTGTGCGACCCGGCGGGCCACCCGTTCTGTCTGTTTGTACGCACCGGCCCGAGCGTCTGACAGATGGGGGTCACGTGGTGAGTCTGCGGTAGCTGATGAGGGCTGCGGCTACAGCGACGAAGGCAAGGAAGTGCTCGGCCTTGCGCTCGTAGCGGCGGTGCAGGCGACGGCACCCGGCCAGCCAGGACACCGTGCGCTCGACCACCCAGCGGTGCCGACCGAGCCTCTGGGAGGAATCGATGCCCTTGCGGGCGATGCGGTGGCGGATGCCACGCTGGCGGAGCCATTTCCGCAGGTGGTCGTAGTCGTAACCCTTGTCGGCATGCAGCTTGGCCGGCCGTCGTCGGCGTGGTCCGCGCCGGGAGCGGACGGGCGGGATGCCACGCACGAGCGGCTGGAGTCCGAGGCTGTCGTGGGTGTTGGCGGCGGAGATACCCAGCGCCAGGGGCAGGCCGTTGCGGTCCGTGATCAGGTGGATTTTCGATCCGCTCTTGCCGCGGTCGGTCGGATTCGGTCCGGTCAGTGACCCCCTTTTGCCGCCCTCACGCTGACGGAGTCGATCGCGCACCGAGACCAGTCCAGATGACCTCTTGCGCCAAGCTCGTCGAGGAGGACGCGGTGGAGCTTTGCCCAGACGCGGTCCGGCTCCAGTGGGCAAAGCGCCGGTAGACGGTGGGCCATGCAGGACCGAAGACCGGCGGTAGCTGCCGCCAGGTGCAGCCGGAAGTGGCTACGAAGATGATCGCGGCCAGCGTCTCGCGGTCACCCGCCCGACGTCGGCCGCCGCCCTGCGGACGCTTGGTCACCGTGGGCGGCACCACCCGCCGGAACAGCACCCACAACTCGTCCGGAACCAGCCGCTCAACCAGGTCTGCCACGAACAGCTCAACGACCCAACGGCACCAAAAGAAACGGTGTCTTAATCAAGTTGTGAGCGGACCGTCCGCGCCCGGCTGCAGGTCTGCGGTGCTGTTGGCGTACGCCCTGCAAACGGCTCAGGCGGATTCCAGGAGGTGGCGCCCATCATGGGCGCGCACGTGGGGCGCGACCGTGGAGCCCAGGGCATCCAGCACGCGTACGGCGTAGACCTCACCCATCGACTTCTCGACTTCATCGGGAGTCAGCCACTCCACGGCCGTCGACTCGCTCGACGTGCGCTCCACACCGTCGACCGGGCGGCATCGAAAGACGAGAGCCACGATGCCCTGGCTCATGTTTTTGTAGACGCCGGTCAGGCGCTCGACTGAGACACGGATGCCCGTCTCTTCCAGCACTTCCCGCACGGCGCCGTCCTCGGGGCGTTCGTCCAGTTCGAGGACTCCCCCAGAGGGCTCCCACGTGCCGTTGTCCGCGCGGCGGATCGCGAGCACGCGGCCGTCATCGCGCACAACCACGCCAGCGACCGAGACCGAGTGAAGCGGCATTGACCTACCCTCCGGGTAGCGTTGCTTATGTAAGGAGCTGCCACCAGGTCGCGGAGATCGCGAAGGCGTCTGAAGGCGACCTCTGATGCTTCGAAGGCCGCTTCTGAGGCGGTGATCGATATTTGGTATCGCATGCCGTAGCAGGGGCTGAAGCTGTCCCGGGCGATTCGCTGCCGTTCGGAGGCCGGTGCTTCCAGGTCGCGTGCGAGGCTGCGGAAGGTGTTGCGGGCCTGCGAGAGGCATTCGAGGTAGTCGCCGTACAGTGCACGGCGGACACCGATGAGATGGTCGTGTCGATCTCGTCGCCACCGGACTCGATCAAGCAGGGCTGCGGACGAGGTAGCGATGCCTGCGCCAACAACTGCGCTGAGCAGGGTTATCCATTGCATGCAGGCAAGGTAGGTGTCGCGCAGTCCTGCTTGAAGATGGCCTCCAGTCAGTGATGGCGGAGGTTGAACCCATGTGCGCAGGATGCGAGTTGTAGGCCCACCGGACGGGTTGAGATCTCTGCCGTCGGGCTATCGCATGCCCTCGGCGCACGCGGCGACTGCTTTCGGCAAGCCGGCGAAATCGGTCTTCAACGGGTTCAGGCGCTCTAGGCTGGACAGCCTGATGGACTTCTGGGTCGGGCAGCGCTCGTCCAGGACCTGCGTGGGCAGGACGTAGAAGCTCCACTGGTCAAGGTCCAGGGGGGCGAGGGTCTGCTTGTCCTGGTGGTGCAGCAGGCAGAAGACGTACACGTCCGAGCGGCGCAGTACTTCGGCCGAGGTGGTGCCGGTCTGGGCGTCCCAGCCGGAGGCCGGCGCGATGGAGAACGCGATCTCCGACAGCCGGGGCTGTGCCCACGACTGCAGGTAGGCGGCCGATTTCACCTCGACGCGCCACTTCTCGGGCGTGCGGATGTCGACGGTGTCCCATTCGGTGCGAGTGCCGGCCGCGGCGTTCAGCGCCGTTGCCACGAGATACTCGGCCAAGACGCCCCTCATGGTGTTGTTGGCCAGGTCGGAGCATGCCCAGCTCCAGAAGTCGCCGAGTCTGCCTACCGTTTCGCCGCCCGCCCGTATCGGTTCACGGCTGCTACGGCGTGTGATGGTCAGCGGACCAAGATCGGCACTCATGTGTCCTCCAGACGACGACGTGGGGCGATGCTGATCCTGACACCAGTCACTGACAACGGTGTTGGGCTCCTGACCTCGCGTAGGGTGCAGCGGTTGTAGGCCACCGGACGAAGACACATGACGGGCCTGACCAGGATCGGTCGGGCCCGTCACTCGTTCGGAAGCTATCCGGCCTCTCTCAACGGATTCGCCCAACCGTGGCTTCAGGCGAAGGCCAGAGCGCGGAAGGCGTTGCGGATGTCAGTCAAGGGCTGGCGGTCGCGGGTGTAGTAGAGCTTGTTGGTCAGTAGCACTGCCCAGCGCCCCTGTTGGGGCGAGATCCACATGCCGGTGCCGGTGAAGCCGTAGTGGACCCAGATGTCGTCTTCGGGGTGGGTGCCAGCGGCGGGGTGCCAGAACAAGCCGCGCACGGGTTCGAGGGCGCCGGTCTGGACGGTCAGTGACTGGCTGGTCCAGGCGGGGCCGAATCCGGCTCGCCCCAGGCTGGTTGAGGCGTCCAGCATGTGGCGCAGGAAAAGGGCGAGGTCGTCGAGGACGGTGAAGGCGCCCGCGATCCCGCACACTCCGCCCAGGAGCCGGGCGGAGAAGTCGTGGGCGACGCCCTTGAGGTGAGTGTCGCTGTCCTGGTCGAGTTCCGTCGGCGCGCATCGAGCGGCGATCTCGGCGGGCAGCGGCCCGAAGCGGGTGGAGGCCATGCTCAGCGGCTGCCAGACCCGTTCCGTGGCGAGCCGGTCGAGGCGCTGGCCGGAGAGGTGCTCGGCGAGGTAGCCGAGGATGAGGGCCGCCCGGTCGGTGTACTCGACAGCCTCGCCGGGAGGACGGTGCAGGGCCTCGTGGAGGACGCCGTCGCGCACGTCCTGTGGGTCGGTGCCGTAGAGGTTCTTCAGCTGGGCTCGCAAGGGGACGCCGGCGGTGTGGGTCAGCAGCTGGCGGGCGGTTACGGCCCCGAGCGGGTGGCCGGCGACCTCGGGCCAGAAGTCGTTGAGGGGGACGTCGAGGTCGAGTTTGCCTTCCTCCCACAGGGCGCCGATGGAGGACCAGACGGCGAGGACCTTGGTGAGGCTGGCGGCGTCGAAGACGGTGTCGCGCCGCATCGGCGTGTCCGGCTCGTCGGGGTCGAGGACCCCGGTGGTGCCGTGGGCGGAGGTCCCGGCGGCGTCGCCGACGGCCCACACGGCGCCTGGGTAGACCTTGTCGCGGACGCCTTCGTTCAGGAGTTGCTCGATGCGGTCGGTGCGGTACGTCATGGTCTCCCTGTTCGCCGTGGGCATCCCGCCGGGCCAGCGTAGTGAGGTGGGGCGGGTAGGACTGGCGGTGCAATGGTGTGTCGGATATCGGCCGCGGCATCGGCGTACTCGCTGTCGGGCCGTCGCCAGCAGGGCCGCTCGCCCTATTCAGGCGAGCTGGCGACTGATGTCGGTCAGCGCCTGAGCAGTCGATGAGAGCGGGTAGCGGGCGGCGTTCGCGTAGCCCGCCTGCCTCAGGGCGGGCAGGAGGCCGGGTGCGGTGCATAGCCGATCCAGGTCTCGCGCGAGGGCGGCGGAGTGGGTGAAGTCGGTGGCCACGCCGGAGGCGGTGAGCACTTCGTTGAGGCCGGGCACGGGCTGGTAGAGGACGGGCAGTCCGCAGGCTTGGGCCTCCAAGGCGACCAGGCCCATGGCCTCCAGGGTCGTGGATGGCATGACCAGTACGTCGTGCTCGGTGAAGGCTTTCCATAGCTGTGGACGGCGGAGCCAGCCGAGGTAGCGGGCTCTCACGCCAGCCCGTTGCAACAACGGGGCCAAGGCATGGAATTGGGCTCGGGGCGCGGCCATGCTCAGTTCGACGCCCGGCACTGAGGCCAAGCTCTTGATCAGGGCCTCGACGCCCTTCTCGGAGGTCAGCCGTCCGGCGTACAGCAGGCGCAAGTGGCTGGAGGACGTGCGGGCGGGCCGGGGCGGCGGATCAGTGAGCAGGTGGTCGGGGATACCCCAGGGTATGTGGATGATCTTCCGGCGGTCGACGTGCGGGGCGAGCTTGCGGAGGCGGTCGGCCATTGCCCCTGTTGGTACGACGATCGCGTCGGCCGCCCTTGCAGTCTCGCGCAGCACCTGCAGCTGGTCTCGGTGGGCCTCGGCGAAGATCAGGTCCGTGCCGTGGACCAGAGCGATACGGGGGTGCAGAGGGAGCGCCCGGATCAGGGCGGGGGTGGCACCGAAGGTGAGGTGCTGAAGGTGTAGTACGCCGATCTGGGCTGGGTCGATCGCGACCGCGAGAGCCTTGCGCAGGGCTGCGACATAGCGGCCGAAGGCCGGGCCCTGAAGGCACTTCCCGGCCACAGACAGCAGGTCGAGCCCGGCGGGGAGCCGGTGTCTGGGACCCGACGGGCCCAGCATGAAGGCGCGTGCGGGGATGAGCGGGCGGTCGCCGGTGTAGAGGTCAAGGAAGAGCTCGACGCTGCCGCCAGGGCTTCCGGCGGGCAGGTCCAGGAAAGTCGCGGCCATCGGCCCCATGGTCGGCCCGGGGCTCACAGGACTCCTCCGGGAAGCTCTTCGTAGAGTCGGGAGATGTCGATGCCGTCCGTCGCCGCGTATTTGGCGGGCTGCAGCTGATAGCTGGCCGGTGTGCCGTAGGCGGTGAGAAAGACGAGCTTGCCGAAGGTCATGCCCGGATAGATCCGCACCGGTTTGGCGGCGCGGATCTCCAGGGTCCAGCGGATGGCGTGGCCCTGGTGGCCGAGCGGGGCAGAGACGTGCACCCAGATGCCGAGGGAGCCGATGGTGCGGTCGCCGTTGAGCATCTGTGCGTACGCCTCCGAACCCGTCCGCTCGTGTGTGACACCGAGGTAGAGCAGCCCGGGCTCCAGCACCAAGCCCGTGGTGGGGATGGTCTGCTCGGTGAACGCCGTGGGCACGGCGGCGTCCAAGGCGCCGACGCAGACACGGATCGTGCCGCCGAGCCGCCAGTCGTAGGAGTTCGGGGAGAGCCGGGCGGGGTCGTAGGGGTCGATCGTGATCTCGCCGGTATGGATTGCGGCGTCGATCTCGGAGCCGGTGAGGATCACGACGCGACCGCCTCGATTCCCGCCACGTCCTGCCAGTAGCGCGACGGCTGCGGGCCGTGGGCGGCCTGGTACTTGCCGCGGTAGAGGTCGATGGCGCCGGTGGAGACGAAGAACATGATCTGCCCGATCTTCATGCCGGCGTAGACCCGTAATGGGCGGATCGGAGAGAGCATGAGCGTCCACTGGCCGTGGAAGCCGATGTCTCCGACGGGGGCGGTGATCTCGACGAACAGCCCGAGTCGGCCGACGGAGGAGCGGCCGAAGAGAAGCGGCACGAAGGCGTTGGAGCCGACCTGTTCGAGGGTGTGGCCGAGGTAGAGCTCGCCGGGCTGGAGTACGTATCCGCTCGGGCCGATCTCGGTCGCGCGGGTGGGGTTGGGACGGTGGGCGTCGATCACAGGGGCGGTGTAGGTCAGCAGGGTGGGGCCGAGGCGGACGTTGTAGCTGTTGGGGTTGACCTGGTCCGGCTCGAAGGGGGTGATGGTCAGGCGGCCGTCGTGTGCTGCGGCGGTGATCTCGTGCCCGGTGAGGATCATTGCTCGCCTCCTTCAGCGAGGTCGGCGGTGGAGGGGAAGGGCGGCGTGGTCAGGACGCGGCGTACGGCCTGGCCCAACCGCAGTCCGGCCTGATGCGTACGGCCGCCGAGGTGGCTGTCAGCGAGGTAGTCGGTGGTCAGCACGCTGCGTATCGCCGACGGCAGGGGCGTGGGAGTGATGACCAAGGGGCCGACGCGTTCGGTGAGGTGGTCGAGCAGCTTGTCTCGGCTGTGGGTGTGTTCGTCGGGGAGGAATGCGTGGACGAGCTGGTTGTCGAAGGGCTCGATGGCCAGCAGGTCGCCGAGGGTCAGAACATCGGCGAGTGGAGTGGGGCGCAGGGCGGTCTCGTTGAGGATGACCACGTCCGCGCCGAGACCGGAGTGCAGGCGGCCGGCGATCTCTGTCAGGAGGCAGCGTCGGTCCAGCGGGGTGTTGCGGTAGGTCTCGTTCACGGTGCCGATCGGGCTCGCCAGGGTCCGGGCGACGAAGGTGATCTTTGATTGCAGCACGGACAGGTCCTCGGGAACCGCGACCGAGTCCGGGAAGATACACGCGCGGGCGGCCCAGCCGCTGTCGCTGGGCTCGGCGGTGGCGTATCCGCGGCCGAGTTCGAGGCCCTTGACGACGAGTGTGTCGCCGACGCGCACGGGGCCGTAGGTGCCGCTGTGGCAGTGGCCGGAGAAGATGACGTCCGCGAACGAGCACGTGGCGGCGAGCTTCAGGTCTTCGTCGAAGCCTGAGTGGGACAACACGATCCAGGCGTCGGTGCGGTGGTGGTGCTTCAGTATCACCTCGCGCAGGGCCTGGGCCGGATCGGAGACATGGTGGCCTGCGCGCTGGTGGGCGGAGATGGCGTTGAACGCTTGCGGTCCGATCACCGCGGTGACGGCGACTCGACGGCCGCCGATGCGCTTGATGCGTACCTGGTCGAAGAGGGGGTTGCCGTTGCCGTCGGCCACGTTGGCACACACGGTCATCTCGTGCAGCCCCGGTTCGAAGTAGTGCGGCCAGCCGTGGTTTCCCGGTGCGAGCAGGTCGTACAGGCCGGCGAGGATCTCGCGCTCGATCCGGCCCTTGCCGAAGCGGTAGAAGCCGCTGCCCTCGAAGAAGTCGCCGCAGTCCACGATCAGGCTGTCGGCTTTGGCGGCGTGTAAGTGGGTGAGCATCGAGGTGGCCGAGTCGAAGGTGGAGTGCACGTCGGTCGTGGCGATGATCCGCCGGAGCTGTCGGCTCATGGGGTGACCTCGCAGATGTCAGCGCCGAGGGCATACAGCTTGGTGGGCAAGTCGGCATGGCCGCGCCGGAGCTGTTCGAGCCCGCCGAGGGTGGTGACGCCGCGGGCGGTGAGGCCGGCGATGAGTAGGGCCGAGCCTGTGCGGATGTCGGTGGCTTCCACTCCGGCGCCGTTCAGGTACTGCGGACCGGTGAAGCGGCACTCGGTGGATGAGTGCTCGTGGATCTCGGCACCCAGGCGGGCGAGTTGGGGCAACAGGTTGCCGTGGCGGCCGGGGTTGATCGTGTCGGCGAACAGATGGGTGCCGGGGCAGGTGAGGGCCAACGCCATCAGCGGTGGTTCGAAGTCGGCGTCCAGACCGCCGGGCGCGAGGGAGGCGACGGCCCGCAGCGGCTTGCCGGTGGGGTGGGCGTCCTGGGCCCGCACGGTGAGCACGTCGTCTTCGGTGTCGGCGGGCACGCCGAGCTGTCGCAGGGCGGTGATCAGCGGAGTTACGTCATCGCCGCTCACGCCGCAGATGCGTGCGTCGCCGCCGGTCACCGCGACCGCACAGGCCAGAGTGCCAGCCTCGATCTTGTCGCCGGGTACCTTCCAGGTGATGGTCTCCGTGGGGGCGGACCGATCGGGTACGAGCGTCAGGACGGACTCGCTGACGCGGCACTCCCACCCGGCCATCCGCAACGCCTCGACGACGCTGAGCACTTCTGGTGACAGGTTCGGCTGGCCAAGACGCAGCGGCCGTCCGGCTACGGCCGCACGCAGGAGAGCGGCGATGCTCGCGCCCCGAGAGCGGAAGGGCAGCATGATCGAAACCGTTTCGGCGGTCCGGGCTGCCGCTGCCTCCACGACATAGCCGTGGTCGTCGACGGTCGTGCGGTCGCCGAAGCGCTCGTAGACCTTGAAGTGCTGCTCCATCCCCCGCTGCCCGATCCGGCAGCCGCCCGGCCAGGGAAGCCGGGTACGCCCGTATCCGCCCAGCAGCGCGGGTACGAGGTAGTACGAGGCCCGGATACGGGCGGCGGTCTCGGCGACAGATCCCGGCTGGGATTTGTCGCTCGGGAGGATCATCACGGTGTGGGGATCGCTGACGGGGCGAGCCGTGTGCCAGCCGGTCTGCTGAAGCAGGGTGAGCATGGTCTCGACGTCCGTGTTCGCCGGAACGTTGGCCAGCTGCACCGGGCGGTTCAGTGCAGCGGCGGCGGCCAGCAGCGGAAGGGCGGCGTTCTTGGACCCGTCGACAGTCACGGAACCGGTCAGTGGCCTGCTCGGCCGGACGGCGACTACTTCGGTGGCGATCGGGGGAATCCGTACGGCTGTCAACAGTCAACTCCTCTGCACAGGAAGGGGGTGTGAGGTCTGGACCGGATCGCTCACCTCGAACTCGGCCCAGCAGCGCTTGCCTGTCGGCATCGGATCGAAGCCGTGGCGATCCGCGAGCGCGGCGACGAGGAACAGACCGCGTCCGCCCTCCTCGTCCGCGCTGGGCAGACCGACCTGCGGGACGTCGGGGCTGGTGTCGGTCACCTCGATCAGTAGACGCGCGTCGCTCAGGCGGGCACCGGCCGAGATGGGCCCTTTCCCCGCATGCCGTACCGCGTTCGTGATCAGCTCAGCTGCCACCAGCTCCGCCGTCTCCAGGAGCTCCGGCTTCAGGAAGGCGCCCCATGCTCGTATCGCACCCGCGAGCCGCTGCCGCGCGGACGCCGCGGCAGCAGACGTGCCGGAAACGGGAAAACGGACGTGGTGCACTTCCATGAGCGGCCTCCTGGATCGGTGCTGCTCCTCCACGCAACCGCGTCAGGCACAAGCGGAACCAGGCCGTGTGCCGGGGCTGCATCGCCTATGCAGGAGCTGCATCACAGCCAAATGCCCCTCGGCTACGCTCGGTTGAGCAGGCAGGATCGGCGACGGCAGGAGGAGCCGTGGCACAGATGGCCGAGGCACAGAGTGAAGCGAGACGGATCGGTGAAGTGATCCGTCAGGCACGCGTGTTACAGCGGCGCTCCCAGAAGGACGTCGCCGCCGCACTGGGGTATCACCAGTCGAAGGTGAGCCGCCTGGAGAGCGGCCGGGGCACCCAGGACGTCCGCATGCTGCGCGAGATCGCGCAGGTGCTGGACATTCCACCGCACCGCCTTGGCCTCGCCGCCGCTTCGAATGCCAGCCCCTCGGACCCTGAGACAGAGGACATGCACCGCCGTACCTTCCTCGCCGCCGGCATCACCGCGCTCGCGGCTCAGCCTTCGCCCGCCGCACCCCATCACGATCTGGTCCAGGTCCTGCTGCCCGGTACGACTCCCGCGGCCACCGGCCAAGCCCTGGGCATCAACGACCTACGCGACCGGACACGGACCGCACGTCGGCTGTTCTGCACGTGCGACTACACCGAGCTTGAGCGGACTCTGCCGGGTCTGATCGCCGACCTGCGTCAGGCCGCCGACGGCTCATCCGGCTCGGCCGACGCGTCCGCACTGCTGGCGACCGCATACCAGACGTCCGTGAGCCTGCTGCTGAAGCGAGCCGACCAAGGCAACGCCTGGCTCGCGGCCGGTCGCGCCATGGCCGAGGCGGAGCGGTCCGGGGACCCCGTCGCCCTCGCCGCCAGCATCCGCGTTCACGCCCACGTTCTCGTCCGTGAGAAGCACACCGCACAGGCCGTGAACATCATCCGCCACACCGCCGACCAGCTCACCGGCTCCTACGACCAGCGCCCGCCACGCTACCTGGCAGCGGTCGGCCTGCTGCTGCTCCGCGGGGCGACCGCCGCTAGCAGGAGCGGCGACCGGGACACCACTGAGGACTTCCTCACCGAGGCCCGGGAAGTCGCGCGCTACGTCACCTTCGACCGGCCCGACGCCTGGGCGAACTTCAGCCCCACCAACGTCGCCCTCCACCAGGTCAGCGCGGCCGTCTCCTTCGGCGACGCAGGCATCGCCCTGAAAACCGCCCGCCCCCTCATGCGCCGGCACATTCCCGTCCCCGAGCGCCGCGCCGCCCTGTGGGTCGAGGCCGCCCGTGCCTACAACCAGCAGGGCCGCCTCGCCGACGGGTACCAGGCGCTGCGCATCGCCGAGAGCTGCGCGGCCCAGGACATCCGGCGCCCCGCTGTCCGGGAACTGGTCGCGGATATGGCCGCCCGCGACCGCCGCCGTACGCTGCCCGCACTGCATCACTTCAGCCGTCAACTGGGAGTCCCCGCGTGAGCGACCAGCCCGACCAGCAGACCAAGAAGCCGTTCCTGTACGTCGTCGTGTGCGCGGCCGGAGTCGCCGACAACGTCGGCAAGCTGATCACGGCTGCTCAGGAGGCGAACTGGGACGTGGGCGTGGTGGCCACTCCGCAGGGCTTGGGCTTCATCGACACGGAGGCGGTCGAGGCCCAGACCGGCTACCCGATCCGCTCGGCCTGGCGCTCACCCGGCGATCCTCGCCCGTTGCCGCCCGCCGACGCCATCGCTGTGGCGCCGGCCACCTTCAATACGGTCAACAAGTGGGCGGCAGGAATCTCCGACACCCTGGCATTGGGCATCCTGTGCGAGGCGTACGGCATGGGCATCCCCACGGCCGTCCTGCCGTATGTGAACTCGGCCCAGGCCGCCCATCCCGCGTACCGACAGAGCCTGGAGCGGTTGCGCGAGATGGGCGTCCTGATCGGCTCGTACGAGCCTCACCGGCCGAAGGCCGGGGGCGGCGCGGATCGCTACCGCTGGGCGGAGGCGCTGGAACTGCTCACTCCCAAGCTGTCGGCGCGGCCGTGATGCAGAGTGACGGTGCTGTTGGGCTGTCAGGCCAGCACGAACTGTGCGCCTTGGCGCTGAGGTAACTGTCCGAACCGCAGATCGGGCGGGCAACTTACGTCAGTTGCAGGCCGCTCTGGTGAGCCTCAAGATCCGGGTAGTAAGGCTGCGACCGTGGACTGGACGAGCTGGGCTGCGGCGAGGACGCCGGGGATGCCTCCGCATCGTTCGACGAGGTTCTGGAGCATGTAGCGCAGGGTGCCGGGGTCCTGATCGGGTTCGTCGAGCCGCGGGGCGATCATGTCGAGGTCGCGCAGGGCGCCGTCCACCCCGGGGTACTGGCCGCGCAGTTCTTCCAGGCGCTGTCGCAGCTCGTCGATGCTTCCGCGGGCCTTGTCGACGGCTTCGTTGGTGATGTTGTTGGTCTGGGTGGCGTTCTGGGAGAACGGCGCGGCTTGGGCGGGGCCGGTCATGTTGCCGGTGTTGATGATGCCGAAGTTGGGGCCGTTCGGTACCGGGTCGGGCTGGCGGCGGATGGGCATGCGGGGGCTCCTGGCGGGCTCTTGGGTCAGTTCGTCATGGAGGGGTTGACGGAGAACGGCGTGGCCTGCACTGCGCCGGTCATGGTGCCGCCGTTCATGACGCCGAAGTTGTAGATGGCGGTGGACTGTTGCCGGTAGGCGGCGATGTCGACGTTGTGGTCGCGCAGGAAGATCTCGGTGGAGTCGAAGACCCGGCGTTGCATCATCTGCACGTAGTAGCGGGCGTCGTCGTGCATGTGCATGTCCTCCAGCCAGCGGAGGCTGTAGACCTCGCGGAGGCTGACCGGTCCGCTGCCCGGGTCGAGCTCGGGGCGCTTGCGGGCCTTGCGGCGTATGAGCCGGTCGAGTCCGACGTAGACGTCGGCAAGGGCGTTGAACGCGGTGCGGCCCAGCCACTTCAGGCTGCTCGGATCTGCGGGCGTGAGCCCGGCGACCTTCGGGTTGAGTGGGCCCATGATGTGCGGGCGGACGGTGACACGCAGAAAGCCGCCCTGGTAGGCGAAGTGGACGAGTATGGCGGCGACGAGGTCGCCGTTCCAGGCGGTGACCCGGGCCCAGATGTAGCGGCGGGCGACCTCCTCGGTGGGCTTGTCGCCGATGTTGTCCACGGCGAGGGTGTGCAGGCTGCGCCAGGCGTCGTCGTCCATCTGGTCCCAGCGCTTGTGATGGATGCCGGCGATCCCGATGACCTCCACGCGCAGTTTCGGGTGATCGCGGTGATGGGAGGGTGCCGGATCGTCCAGACGGCGAGCGATGTGGGCGTGCAGCTGAGCGGCGGTGAAGTGCTTCAGCGGCTTTCGGGCCACCGGCTTGTTGTGCTTCGCCAGCGCATCCAGGACAGCCTTGGCCACCTCAGCCATGTCAGGCTGACCTGGCTTTTGCGCCGGTGAGCCGAGGCCCGGAAGCGGCGGCGTGCTGTCGTCTTCGGCGTCCTGGCCCTCAGGAGCGGGCTCGACGTCGATGCCGATGACGGCCTCCTGCCATGCCTGAAGCCCCGCCCCGAGGAACCGGTGCCGATCGCCGTTTGCGCGACGTTCGTGGAGGTACGGCAAGGCGTGGGCTTGCACTGCGGTCGAAGGCGCGTGCAGTTCTCCGGCCAGCAGCGCGTTGAGCCGCAGCTGGGCCAGGTAGCGCTCCACCAGGTAGACGCCCCACAACCCAGCCATCAGGACGAGGACGGCCCATCCGGCAGTGAGGGCACCGGAGATGGCCTGCCAGGCAACGACCGCGACCACGGCCACGACGGCCCCTCGGCGTTTTCGCATGTGCTGGATGGCACGATCGCACGCGTGCACCACCGGCTCCTGATGCAAGCCGTAGACCGGGATCGGCCGCGCCGACTTCTTGATCCGACGACGCACCCAGACCGCGTAGTCCTCACCCACCACCACCTCTGGCGGCTTCGGCTCCGACGAACCGGCAGCCTTCTCGGCCTCCTTGGTGGGGAGGAGCCATCGCAGACGCTTCCGCACGGCGGCCTTCAGGTTCTTCCACAGCTGCGCCAGCACGGCGCGGAGCACGGCCAGCCAGTCCGTACGGGCGAAGGCGATGGCGCTCAACCGGCGAGTGACGCCCTCGGTGTATGCCCCGTGCCTGATCATCTCCCCGGCATTGGCCGCCGTCCCCAAGGGCACTGCAGGCGCCGAGAACACCGACTGGTGCTCCGCGTATGACAAGTTCCCACCCCCGTGTCTCCTGGCGGCCAGCCACGACGATCAGCGGCGGACGCAAAGGGGCATCGTCCTCGGGCACAGGAAGCACCGCCATACCGCAAACCCGCACAAGCCGCACACGGAGGCACCCAGGTCGAACATTGACCGAAAGGCGCCTCCGCAGCGGCGTTACCTGCGGTGTCCCTGCGGTGCGCCGCCTTGACCGGGAAGCCGAGTGGTGCCCGGAGACGAGGCCGTTGTGCTGTGGCGCGCGGGCCGAGTAGGAGGTGGTTCGACCGCGTTGGCGGGCAGGTCGGCGATGCGGCGCAGGCGCCAGACGAGGACATCGCTGACGGACCCGGCGGTGTCCAGTTCGCGGTGGGCGACGGCTTCGGTCAGCAGCTCCTGTGGGTTGTGGCCAGCTTGGTAGGCGTGGGTGAGGGTGGCGGCCAAGGCGGGCCATCCCGGTTCACTCACTACCGCCTCGGCGATCTCGGGCACGGTGGCGCGGAGGAGGGCGGCGGCCCAGTCGCGTACGGGCTGGACCAGGCGCAGGCCCTGGGCGCGCAGGCGGGCCATGGGCTCCTCGGCGGCGGCAGCGTAGGCGGCGCGTAGGTGGGCGGCGGCCTGACGGGCGGCCTCGGCCTGCTGCGCGTGGTGACGCTGGGCGTGCCAGTGAGCGGCGGCGGTGGCGAGGAAGAACAGGGTATCGATCAGCATCGCCGTGGTCGCGCCGTCCTCCCCTCGACCCAGCGCCGGACCGCTGTAGCGGAGGTCGCGGGCGGCTCGGCGCAGGGCTTGGGCATGCCGGTACTCGGCACGGGTGTGGGAGCGGGTGGCCCGCTCGAACGCCCAGGCCGCGTCACGGAGTTGTTGGCGAGTGTGTGCTGCGCTGGTCTGGGCGAGGGTGTCCAAGATCTCGCCGGTGGCGGCGATGCGGGCCGCCGCGGCACCGTCGCCGTCCTGGTCGAAGGTGACCAGGGCAGTCCAGGCGGCGCGGGTGGCCGAGCGCCGGGCGGCGGCCGGCGCCGAGCTGTGCGCGTGTGGGCGGTCGGCCGACGTGTGGCCGCTTCCTGCTCGTCCTGGTGGACGTCGTGGGGGGTGGGGAAGCGCCTGCGGATGCGGGGCAGGGAGAGGTCGGGGGCGAGCGTGGAGCCGGCGTAGTAGATGGGCTCGCCGTCGTCGTTCACGTCGCCGGGCAGGGCCACCTTGTAGCCGAGCAGGTCCCCGGACGGCGCGACGCGCTGGTGGATCAGGAGCCCGGCGGCCTGAAGCCGGGCGAAGAACTCCGCCTCGCTCGCGGCGCCAGCCACCGCTTGGCGGACGGTCTCGTGCAGCTCTTCGCGCGCGGGGCGTTCGCGGCCCTGGCGTTCCGCCTTGTGGCGTTCGGCGCTGGTGGGGCGCTTGGCGGCGGTGCCGTCCCCGGTCGGGACGCGGCGCAGGTCGTAGTCGGCTTCGATGCGGCGGCATTCGGCCTGGGCGCGGCGGGCCTCGTTGTGCAGGCGGGGCCGTCGGCCGTCGTCGCGGACCAGGGTGGCGATGATGTGGATGTGGTCGTCGGCGTGGCGGACGGCCGCCCAACGGCATGCCTGCTCGTCGCCGCCGGGGGCGATGCCGGTGGCGGCGACCATGCGGCGGGCGATCGCGGCCCAGTCCTCGTCGGACAGGACCGGGTCCTCGGGGGCAGCCCGCACCGACAGGTGCCAGACATGGTTCTTGGGGCGCCGGCTGGTGGGCAGGGCGTTGACGGGCTGGTCGAGCAGGCGCTGAAGCTGCTCGTAGGTGGCCTTCGGGTCGCGGCCGGGGTCGGGGGTGAGGGGGTCGAATGCGGCGACGAGGTGCGGGTCGATGTGCTCCTCGTGGGTGCCGGGCCCGTAGAGGTAGTTGATGAGGCCGATCGTCCTGCTCCCGCGCTCGTGGATGCTGGGGATCACTCAGCGGCACCGCCGTCGCGGTGGGCGAGCAGTGCATCGGCGGCGTCCGCCATACGTAGGGCGGCGCTTTGGACGGCCTCGGCCGTAGCGTTCAGGTGGGGTGCGTCGGCGCCTGAGTTGAGGGCCTTGGCGACCTGGTTGAAGAGGCCGTGGATGCGGCCCAGGTGGCGGCGGGCGGCGAACAGCTCGTTGATGACTTCCCGTTCGGTGGCGATTTCGGCGGCAGTGCGAGTCAGGTCACGAGCGGCCTTGTCCGCGGCGTAGGCGAGGAAGGCGGCGATGGTCATGTCGCAGTGGGCGGCTGCGTCAGTCAGACGTTTGAACTCGTCTTCGTTCATGCGGCAGCTGGGCTGCTTCAAGCGCTTGCGCTCTTTTGGCTGACGCACACGCTGACGTTTCTTCGCGAGGGATTCGCCCTGCTTCCCTCCTGGCTGCGGTCCGCCCTCGGTCGCAGCCTGACGGTCCGGTGCCCCCCCCCGGCGCAGGACTGTTCCCGTCACCCCTGGGGCGGGAAGGCCGGGAGCATTGCTCCCGGTACAACTTGCTGGCGCCGAGGTTGGGGTGTTGATCTCCTTTTGGGCGTCGTGGAGTTCGTGGTGAGAGTCGTGCATCGAGCGGTCTTCCTTGGGGCTTGGGTGTAGGGGCGGTCTCATTGCGGGCGGCCGGCGGGCCTGGTGCGCAGGTCGGCCTTGACGCTGCGGACGACTTCTCCGGCGGTGTCGCTGGCGACGCTGTAGCCGTCCTCGCGCACGGCGTTCTCCAGCAGGTCACGGGAGAGACGTCCGGTGTCGCGGTGGAGGCGATGGGCGTACTCGGTGAGGAGGTTCCGTGTCGCCCGCGGCTTGGGGCCCGGGCGATTCGACTTCGCCCGCGCGGCCTTGCCCAAATCGACGTCCAGCGGTTCCTCGCCCGGTTTCGGTTCTGGGCTGGTGGCGGTGCGGGCGGGCTGCTGCGGGCGGTTTTCGGCCTGAGTTCGGGCTGCCCGGTCGGCGGCGTCCCCGCCCGCGGCCTTTGAAGGCGGGCTACCCGGAATCTCTGCCCGAATTGCCGTGTTGGCCCGCAGGCCGGCGATCGTGGATCCGTCCATAGACCCGGGGGCGGAGTAGTGGGGCCAACGGGCGGGCAGTGGGATGGAGGCCAGGGCGAGGGCCTGTTGCCGGGTGGCGAGTTTGCGCAGTAGCAGCTCGTCCTGGCGTTCGTCGCGGTCGACGTCGGCCTGCTCCAGTGCTTGGTGCAGGCGGCGGGTGAGGCGCTGGCCTCGCCGCATGACGCGTTTCTCGGGCTTCATGGCCTCGGCCCGGAGGATCAGGGTGACTGCGCGGTCGAGGGCGCGCTCGCGGATGATCCGGGCGGCGTCCGCGTCCCGGTCGGCAATACTCAGGCGGGCGAGTAGGCGTTCGCGTGCCTGTCGGGCGAGGACGGCGGTCAGGCTGCGGGAGGCGGAGTGCGGGCTGCGGTTGCGCAGTTCGATGCCCATGGCCAGGTGCCAGAGCATGGCCGCCAGGACCGGGCCGACGAAGGCCCGCACGGTTCCGCCGACCAGCCCGGACTCGGCGTAGGCGGGCACGATCTGCACGCCGGTGATCACCCAGGTGAGGGTGCCGGGCAGGCCGGGCGCCTGCTTCGGGCCGTTGAGGTTCGCCCGGGCCATCAGCGCGGTGGAGAACAGGGCGAGCTCGGCGACGGCGAACATCGCGGCGCGCTCGATGGTCCCGCCCATGTCGAGGTAGTCGGCGGCGAAGCGCCAGCTGGTGTCCGCGCTGTAGGCGGTGCAGCCGATCGCGGCAACGGCGGCAACCGGGATCGCGGCGGTTCGAGGTCGCGGTCCGTTGCCGGGCTTACGGGCGCGCTGCCACCGCCATCCAGCGGTCAAGGCGAGGGCGACGAGCAGCAGCACGGCGGCGGTGGGCGAGGTGATCCAGTGCGCCAGGGACGCTGCCGGAGTCTCTCCGGCGCTTGTGGGCACGGTGTTGCGGGAGGTCATGCAGGGGCTCTCCAAGGGCTCGCGCGAGCGAGGGCATGCCTGTGCGCGGGCGGGGTGAGGCGAGGGTGGGAGGGGGGAGACGCGGAGCTGCCCTCAGGCGGCGGGCGCGGTACGGCGTCGGTCGGGGCCGGTGAGGACGACGCGTTCGGTCATCTCGGCGAGGCGGGAGGCGACGCGGTCGCCGAGCGCGGTGCGCAGCTCGGCGGTGGGGAGGTTGGTGGTGATGAGGGTGGGGAGCATGTGCTCGTACCGGTGGTTGATGAGCCGGTAGGTGATCTCCTCGGTCCACTCGCTGGTCTTGGCCGCGCCGAGGTCGTCCAGGAGCAGCAGCGGGCAGCGGGCCAGCGTCTGCAGTTCCCGTTCGCCGTCGTGACCGGCACGGGGGCGGAGGCGCGCGTGCAAGTCGGCGCTGGTGGTGGCCTCCCAGCGGAGGCGGATGCCCCGGGTGAGGAGAGCGCGTACGGCGCCGTACGCCTGGTGGGTCTTGCCTGTGCCGGTGGGGCCGGCGATCAGCAGCGACGGGCCCTCCGCGATGCCCGGTCCGCCGGGTCCGGGGCGACCTGCTCCGGCGATGTGGTCGGCCCAGGCGGTGATCTGCGGCTGGTCGGCCAGGGCACGGCGGTAGCGGGCGGGGATCCGGGCGTCCGCGAGTTCCAGTGCCGTGACGGGCTCGGGCGGCGGTTCCTCGGCTGTGACGCTGGGGTCGATACCGCGGGTGGCCAGGATCGTGTTGAGCCGGTTGGCGAGCGGACCGACCTGGCGCGGCTCTCGGGCAAGGGTGGCGGTCAGAGGTCACCTCCGTAGGCGGCGTCGATGTCACTTGGGTTCGTCCACGGCGTGTGGCCGACCGTCACGGGCGCGGCGTTCATGGCCTCGTGGACGAGACTCGGCAAGGTGCTGGGATGCAGGCCCTTGGCCCGGTGGCGTTCGAGTCCGGCCCGGATGTGGGCGGGGGAGATGCCCTCGTCGAGCATCTTGCGCACTTCCCGGCCGAGATGGTCCAGGACGCCGACTGGTGGACGGTGGGCGCAGGCGGCGACGTACTCGGCGATCATCTGCCGGGCCGAGACCATGTCGGGTGCGTGGGCGCTCGCGCCCCCCGAAGGGGTACTTCCTAGGTCCATGATCCTAGGTCCTAGATCCGTACCGTGAGGCTTCACCTGCGGCTCCGGGCGTCCTCCGTGAGCCCGCATGGAGGGCTCCGTGAACCCGTCCTGACCTGCGGATTCGTTATCGGTGCCAGGATTCGGTGCGGGCTCGCGCATCTCGCGTGCGTTTGCACGGAGGGCTGCGTGAGGCGGCACGGAGGGCTCCGTGAAGCCGACCCCCGTGGGGCTTGGCGTGGCTCCGGCGGCCGGGGTGTCGTGGTGCGGGCAGGCGGGGAGGCGGCTCTTGCTGGGCCGGTTGATCTTCTGGTGTCGGCTCCAGGTGACGATGTGTAGGTACCGCTTGTCGTCCAGCCCCGTGTAGCGGCAGATCAGTCCGGCGTCGGCGAGCTGGGCGAGGTCCGTCTCGACGTCCGAGGGCCCGTGTTCCGGGCGCAGCACCCACAGTTGTCCGGTGATGATCGCGGCGTGGTCGCGGTGGCGGCCCTGGTCGTCGGCCTGGGTGAGCAGGCCGATGAAGGTGCGCTTGGCGGTCAGGGAGACGGCGGCCAGGGACTCGGAGACGAAGGCTTCGGGCTTGATGGTGCGGATTCGGGCCAAGAGGGGCGGTTCCTCACTCGGTTGCAGGTGGGCGGACACCCACGGCTCACCGTCGTCGTGGCGGTACGGGCATCAGGGGTGGGGGAGTTGACCGGCCGGCGGCGCGTGGCGCACTGGTGGCCGCTCGCGCTTTCCGGAGGTGCCGTCAACACATAGCCACACCCGGACCGCGCAAGTCCAGCCCTATCCCGCGACATCTCTCACGGCAGAAAGCGTGCCGAAAAAGAAGGCGGTAGAAGGCGGTCCCAAAACTTTAGGGCACGATCGCCGGTTGACGAAATAGTCGATTGATGTGCCGGTTTTCGGTACTTCCCGCCCCTGGGAAACCGCTTCGCGGCGAACCGCGCGAGCGCAATATAGACGACGATCGCCGGTTAACGAAACCGGCGATTCTATGGATAGTTGTGGTGCCAATCGAGGTGCTGACCCTGCCCACGGATCCACGCCGCTATCGACTGGCAACTCCACAGTCCGCCTGCCTTTCGCACCGACCCGGCGCAAAAGCAGGACAGCCCCCCCTGCCCAAGGAACACCGCTTGACGTCTCCGCCCCGCCGCCCCACCGACAAACTCACGGTCGACGAGTTCTGCGACGACCTCCGCATCTCCCGCTCCACCTTCTACGACTGGCGCAAGAAGGGCACAGCCCCGCGCTGCGTACGCATCCCCAACGGCGCTTTGCGCATCCGCCGCAGTGACTACGAGAACTGGCTGACCGACTGCGAGGACCACGCTTGAGCAACCGGTCCTACAAGGTCCGCTTCTACGACACGGAGATCTACAGGGGAAAGCGCAAGACCAGCTACACCGTCCGGTGGTCCGTCAACGGAAGGCGCCACGGCCAGAGTTATGCCACGAGCGCGCTCGCCGAATCCTTCCGCGCAACACTGCGCGTCGCCGCTAACAACGGCGAACCGTTCGACGTGGACACCGGCCTGCCGGTCTCACACGCCACATCGGCCGCCGAGGTCACCAACTACGAATTCGCCCTCCAGTACGTCGACATGAAGTGGCCGCGCATCTCGGCCAACAACCGCAAGAACACCGCCAAGGCCCTCACCAAGGTCACCCTCGCATTGCTGCGCACCGAACTCCCGGACCGCTTCGACCCGATCGACGTACGCCGGGCCCTGCGCGAGTACGCCTTCAACAAGCTCCGACGCGACGAGGCGCCGCCCGAAGTCCGCACCGTCCTGTCGTGGATAGCCCGCGATTCCCTGCCGATGACGGCCTGGGAGGAGACCAAACGTGTCGACGCCGTCATGCACGCGCTCGACACACTTCTGGACGGCAGCCCGGCCGCCGCCAGCTCCGTCAAGCGCGAGCAGCGGATCCTCAACGTGGCGATGAAGTACGCCGTACGGCAGAAGATCCTCACCGCCAACCCGCTCCCCAAGGGCAAGGAGGAAGGCGCCGCCCCCAAGGTGGCCGAGGCCGTCGACAAGCGGTCGCTGCTCAACCCGGGTCAGGTCGCCCGCCTCCTGGCCTGGATCGCCGACCGCCCCCGCACCGGCCACCGCCTCCACGCCTTCTTCGCCACCCTCTACTACACCGGACTGCGGCCGGAGGAGGCCGTAGCCCTCCGCGTCAGCGCCACCACACTGCCCGCCGAGGGCTGGGGCGAACTGCTCGTCCACACCGCCGAGCCCGAGGTCGGCAGCCAGTGGACCGACGACGGCCGCGTCCACGAGACCCGCGACCTCAAGGGCCGCGCCGAGGGCGACACCCGCCCCGTCCCCGCCCACCCGGCACTCGTCGCTGTCCTCCGCGACCTGATCAAAAGAGACGGCCTCCAGCCGGGCGACCTCTTCTTCCCCGGCGAGAAGGGCGGGCTGCTGGCCGGATCGGTCTTCCGCCGTGCCTGGAACAAGGCCCGCAAGGCGGTCCTGCCGGAGCACGAATACGAGTCACCCGTGGGCAAGCGCGTCTACGACCTGCGCCACACATGCCTGACCACCTGGCTCAACCACGGCATCCCACCCGCCCAGGTCGCCGAGTGGGCGGGCAACAGCGTCCCCGTCCTGCTCGCCACCTACGCCCGCTGTTCACGGGCCAGCTGGCCGAGCTCCAGCAGCGCATCGAAGGCCCCCAGCGACTGCCCGCCGGGCCGGCCCCGAGCATGCCGGTGCCCAAGCCCGGATCCACGCCCGCACCGCGTCGCCGTGCCTGAACCGGGCGCAGGGACGCGCAGATCTTCGCTCCCGGCGCCGGCGTTCAGTCGGCGATGTCGACGCCGTATCCGCGTGCGAGGGCGTCGAGGCCGTGGTCGTAGCCCTGACCGACGGCGCGTAGGCGCCACACCGGGCCTCTGCGGTAGATCTCCGCGAGGAGCATGGTGCGTTCGGTGGTGGCGGCGTCCAGGGTGGCGCGGGCGAGCGGTGCGCCGCTGCTGCCGGGTGCCGCACCGATCTGGATCGCACCGACCGTCCCGAAGGTGGCGGCGCCGTCGGTGGCCGCGGCGACGACGACCTTGCGCGTCGCGGGTGACAGGGAGGCCAGGTCGAGGGCGATGGTCTGTTCGGCAGGACCGCCGGTCAGCAGTCGCACAGTTCCAGCCGGGCTCTCCGGGGCCCCGTAGAAGATGAAGTCCTCGTCGAAGGTGACCTGTTCGTCCTCGTCGAGGAGGAAGGCGACGACGTCGATCTCGTAGCCGGACTGCGGGGCCCAGCCAGCGGTGACGTACCACTCCGGCGCGGGTCTGCCCTGCGGCATGGGCAGATCGATGACACCTCCTCTCGGCATCACGTGCGGCTCCTGAGTCCGGAGCGTTGCTGCGGCCGGGGTGGTGGCGGTCGGAGCGGTGAGCCAGTGGAGGTCGTGCACGGGGAGTTCGAGGGCGGTGATGCGGCTCATGCGCCGGTCGCTCTGCCCGCCCTCCAGGAGTACGACGTCGGTGACACTGGCGGACAGGTTGATCGCCGCGGACCCGCCCAGCTCGACGACGCGGGTACGAGCCGCCGCGGCATCGGCATGGACACCACCCAGCACCAGCACGCGACGCCCCGCCAGAGGCTTGTCCAACGTGCCGACGGAGGGCACCGGTCGACGCGGAGCGGGTACCCCCACACCGGGTGCGGCCGTGGGGAGGGGTGCGGCCTCCGGGACGGGTACGGCAGAGGTCGTGTTGGGCGCCAACTCCACGGGTCGGACGATGGGTTCTGCTTCCAGCTCGGTCACCGGGGCGACAGCCACGGCCGTCGCCTCATGGGCTGTCCCCGGTCGTACGTCGGCCAGGAGCCGCAGGAAGGTGGGCTCATCGATGACCGGCACGCCTTCGGCGAGTGCGCGTCGGGCCTTTGCCGAACCGGACGCCGGTTCATTGGTGACCAGCACGCTGGTGTGCCGGCTGACGGAGGTCATCATGTTCAGCCCGGCGGCAACCGCCCGCCCCACAAGCTCCGCCCGGGCTTGGACGGTCTCACCGGTGATCGCGACCTTCATCCCCTGCTGGAGAGGCCCGCCGGGAGTCATGCGCCCCGGATTGCGGTAGGCGCAGGGTGTCTTCGGCGGCTGCGGCGTGAACTGCGACTCTGCCCGGGGCGGGCAGCTCACCAGCGGCAAGGGCAGATCGAGCCGCGCTGCCTCGCGCAGTGAGGCCCGCAGGATCCCGGCCAGCACACGGGTGTCGTCCAGCGCATCATGCGCGCGTTGCTGGGGGACGCCGTAGTGGGCGGCGAGGGTGCCGAGCTTCATGTCGTCCGTCGGCGGATCCACCTGGCGATTGAGCGCCAGGGTGCACAGCCGCTGCGACACCGGCAACCACATCCGCGCACGGGCGAACTCGTAGGCCAGGAAGTCGTAGTCGAACTGCGCGTTGTGGGCGACCAGCACCCGGTCCTGAAGCATCGCTCCGATCCGCCCGGCGACCTGATCGAACGTCGGTGCACCCTGCAACCGCTCGATGGTCAGCCCGTGCACCTCCACCGGTCCCGGATCGCAGCCCGGATTGAGCAGCGTCGAGAACTCCCCGGTCTGCTCGCCGTCCGGACCGATCGTGATCACCGCCACGGACAGCACGCGATCTCGCCGGGCCATGAGGCCCGATGTCTCCACGTCGACCAAGGCCCAGTCGTAGGCGTAGTCGCCCATGGCGGGTACGTCGAAGGAGGTGGAGACGAGACTCATGACGGCAAGGATGATCGGATATCAAGCGCCCATTCAACCCGTATGCCGATTTGCCATTGTTTGGATGGCTGCAACGAGGCGGTCCTACGATGTTGACCGCTGAACCGGCGGGTGGCGCTGTTCGATTGCCATACGGCTAGAAGATGTCGACCGATGCATCTTGCGTGAGGGTTTCGAGGATCGTGCGTATCCACGGGCTGCGAACGGCTGGTAGCCGGACCAAGGTGTGCTCGAACCTGCTCCGGTCGGCCCGGAACAGGTAGTTGGGGCGCGGCGGGAGCGGGTCGTCGCGGAGTACGTCTTGGGGTATGCCGCCCGACGCGGGAACAGGCAAGTACGGTTCGGGGGAGACGAGCCACAGCCACACCCCCAGCGGCAGGGGCACCGGGTATGCCGATGCCGCCGGGCCGGCGGGGGTCCAGGTCTGACCCGTCTGGGGATGGATCGGTACGAGGAGGATGTCGACGCCCGCACTGGCGGAGGGTTCTCCCGGTCCAACCAGGACGGCGTGCCGCGTTGGCGGGCCTGCGGGCAGCAAGGCGTCGAGCGCGCGTTGGAACACGTCCGCGGTCAGACCGCCCGGGACCTTCACCGGCTGCCCTTTGGAGGCCACCAACAGGTGGGCGAGCGCCTGGCCGGCTGCCGCTTCCCATTGAGGACTCCACGACCAGTAGTGGCTCGACCCAGACCGTCCTCCCCACGTGCCAATCGGCTCGAACGGGGGTGTGCTCTCCCCCTCTCTACCAATTCCGTCCAGGAGAACGGCGCAGTGTGGACACCGCCGGTGGGGACGCGGCGCACGGCGTCTGAGCTGAGCCGCACTGCCTGCCACAGCGAGCAGTCGTCGACCCTTGTTGCCACGGGCAGGTCGCACGCCTCGCAGGCCATGTTGGGCCCCTCGGCCCCGTCGAGGCCACAGCAGGCACCGCCACGCTTCTCGGGAATCAGCCGGGTCCCGCGGATATCACCGGGAGCGGTGACGATTGCCCCGGGCGTGCTGTCGGACAGGGCGTAGACCGGCGCGTAGATGCCGCGTGCCTCCGCCTCGCCCGGATCGATCTCGTCCCACATCCGCCATGGCCCTCCCCATGGGTCCGGGTCCACGGCAAACGTCCCTGCCTCCATGAGCACCGGTAGTTGGACCCCATTCCCGTACTTCTGACGGGCATGGGGCGGAAGGGAAACCTGGGACAAAGGGACTGTCAGCTCGGCACCGCAGCGCGCGCAAATGAAAACGAACAAATGCACCCTCCGTAAGGGAAGCAGCTGCATGGTCGCAGCTCGGAGGCGGCCCGCCAACGTGTTTTCATCCGTCGTGGCAATGGCACCTCCCACCGTCAGGGAGCGTCAACGCAGCGTGGGTGAGTGCCAGCCGCCGTCCATGACCGCGGCGGCCGTCTGGGCGGCCGAGGGCGATGCTTGTGGCCGACCACAGACCGTGGTGTGGGTGAGCGGTTCGACGGCAAGAGACCGCACCGAAACTTCGGGAAGTTTTCGGGAAGAACACCCGCCGAGGGCCGGACGAAATCGTCTCCAGCCGGACACCCGCCGACTCCGCGCGAGGACCCACCCGCACCCGCGAAGCTGCTCCGCCGAGCCCGATAAACGGCCTCTGACCAGCAAAAACGCCCTCCCGATGGGAGGGCGGAAGAGGGCGCCCCCGGCAGGACTCGAACCTGCGGCCAAGCGCTTAGAAGGCACTCAGTCTAACTGTACCTCCATCCGTCTGACCTGCGCTTTTGTGATGTGGTGGCGCATCGTCAGCTGTTTTGGGGGACGCATGTGGGACGATCTTGCTCGGTCACGCTGACTGATCGGGGCCGGGATGAGGCGTCGGCGAGTGGGACTCCAGTGACGCCCGCTGCTGGTGGGATCATGGAGGTAGAGCTCGTAGTAGCCCGGAAGCGTCGGCCCTCGTGAGGCGGGCACCGTAGGCAGGGCCGGATCGAGGTGCAGACGATGGACACCACTTTCGACGTCAGGGTCTGGCAAATCGAGAGAGGGTCCGGGCGGCTTCGCGAGTCCTATGGGGTGCGCTGGTCCGTCGCCGGGAAACGTCATCGCAAGTCGTTTCAGACGTTCGCGCTGGCCGACGGTTTCCGAGCGGAGCTGGTGACCGCGACGCACGTCGGCGAGCCGTTCAACGTTTCGACTGGCTTGCCGGAGCGGCAGGAGCCGAGAGCTTCTTCGGTTGGGTGGTATGACTTCGCCGTGCAGTTCGCGGACGCCCAGTGGCCGCGAGTTTCGGCGAATCACCGGAGGAACACTGCGCGCACATTGATGATCGTCACTACCGCGCTGATGGACCGGGATCCGCCCGGTGTCCCCTCTCGCCGTGTTCGTGCGGCGCTGAGCGATTGGGCTTTCAACACCAACCGCCGTGGTGGTGCGCCGGAGGACATCGTCGCGGCACTCAGTTGGGTGCGACGGCACACTCCGACCATGGACGCCTGGACCGATCCGCTCGTGGTGCAGGACGTGCTGCGGGTGCTGGGTACGTTGCTTGACGGTAGACGAGCGGCGGCCTCATCTGTGAAGCGGCATCGACGAGTTCTGCATCTGGTGATGAGGTATGCGATCGCGCGCGGAGTTCTGCTGTCCGATCCGGTTCCCCAGGGACGGAACCTTACTCCGCAGTCGGCTGGCGCTATTGACCGACGCCGTCTGCTCAATGCGCAGCAAGCGGCGCGGCTGCTCGACTGGATACGCAATCAGCCGCGGAGCGGGCGAAGACTGCATGCGTTCTTCGCCACGCTGTACTTCACGGGGCTGCGACCGGAAGAGGCTGTCGCGCTGCATGTCTCAGACCTTGTCATGCCTGCGTCGGGGGAGAGTCAGTGGGCCGAGATCGTGGTGCACACTGCCGAGCCTGAGATCGGACGCACGTGGACTGACAGCGGAACCCGACACGATCAGAGGTATCTGAAGGGGAGGGCAGAAGGCGAGACGCGCATAGTCCCGTGCCCTCCCGCACTTGTCCATGTCCTGCGGGCACGCATCAAGGGCGCGGGCCTGCTCCCCGGCGACCGCCTCTTCCCCGGGGAGCATGGCGGAGTTCTCGCGGGCTCCGTCTACCGTCGCGCGTGGGATCGCGCCCGCAGTGCGATGTTGCCACCGCACCTATACGCATCACTGACGGGGCGGCGCGTCTACGACCTTCGGCACACCCGACTGACAATGTGGCTGAACAGTGGTGTCCCGCCTGCTCAGGTTGCCGAGTGGGCAGGCACCAGTGTTGCCATGCTGTTCGCCACGTACGCGCAATGCATCAGTGGCCAGGAGCAAGATCTGCGGCGGCGGCTCGACGAGATGCAGAGCGCCTCGGCCACCCTGGCGGCATAACCATCGAGAGTGGGTGGGTCACCGCTCCCGCCGGTAGGGATCCGTGTACGGCTCCATGGACTGGCGGACCTCGTCCCGGACCGGGTCCATGAGGGGCCCGGGAGCGTAGTAGCGGGCGCGGGCCTTGCCGTGGGGGACGAGCCAGCCGCGGGCCACAAGCTCCCGGATGTCGCGGATGGCCTGCTGGTCGCTGAGGTCGGCGTCCTGCTGGTAGACGGTGCGGCGGACCTTCGCGTCCGAGAAGGCGGGTAGGAGGGCGTAGACGACACGCTCGTCCAGGCCCGTTGCTTCGACGGATTCGACTAGACGGGTCCAGGCGCGGGACATCACGTCGAAGCGTCGCTGGGCCTGCTGCGCCTGGCGGTGGTGGGCGGTCAGGCAGAACCGGATCCAGGGGCGGGTATCCCGTTTCGGGCTCCAGTGTGGGCCGCCTACGTCCTCCAGCACTTGGTAGTAGGCGTAGGTGTTCTGTCCCCGGCCGAGCCACTCCTCGATGGAGGAGAACTCGGGTGGCATCAGGGCCTCGCGGGAGAACACCAGGGTGGACAGGGCGCGGGACATGCGCCCGTTGCCGTCCTTCCACGGGTGGATCTTGACGAGGTTGAGGTGGGCCATGGAAGCGCGGATGTGGACGGGGGCGTCGAGGTCGCCCTCGTTGAGCCACTCGATGAACTCCGACATCAGAGCGGGAACGTCCGCTTGGTCCGGAGCGGTGTAGGCGGGGACCAGAGGGTCGTCGGGGCTGGTGACGTAGACGGGTCCGTCGCGCCAGCGGCCGGGGCGCTTGTCGAGGTGGTGGCCCTGGAGCATGAAGTGCAGGCCGTTGAGCAGGCCGGCGTCGTACCGGAAATCGTCGCCCGCGTCGGCGAGAGCCTGGATGTAGGTCATACCGCGCTGGTAGCCCTCCAGCTCGGCACGCGTCTTCTCCCCGGTCTCCAGGGGCTCCTCGCCCGACATGAGGGCTTCCACGTCGTCCACGGTCGCGGCGTAGCCCTCGATGGTGTTCGACCCGGCGATCGCGCGGGCGGTGAGGTTGCGGCGCAGCTGGCGGGTCCAGCGAGGGGTGGCGCGGAGCATGTGGCGCAGGGAGCGGCGCATGCTCTCGATCTCGTCGAGGGCTCGCTGGTCGTCGGCGTCCAGGGAGGGAGTCGCGTACAGCATGTCTCCATGACATGATAATTGTGTCATCAAGTCAAGCGTGTGTGTCTGGATCGGTTCCTCGCTCCAGTCGTTCCCTCCGGCGTTAGCAGGCTTTCGGTGGCGGTCCTGCGGAGCACCGCTGTGGGCCCGAGCCGATTCTGGCGCAGAGCTGAGAAACGGGGAACCGTAAATCCCTGCCGGGCGGGTGCTGGCGCGGCAACCAGCCAGGGGACCTGGAATCCGCGCCCTGCGCCTCGCGGGGGAGGCGTTCCACCGCGTGGCGGATGCTGGATGGGCGCTTGTGTCAGCCCAGCCGGCCGGCCTGTGGGGACCTCGCCCATGAGCGCACCGGGCGCGCTTCTGGCCCCATCGGGTGGCGGAAGGGGCGCAGTGGATCGACCTCGGCCCAGGGGGTGAGCGCGGCCGCCGGGTCGCCGCGTTCAGGAAGCCAAGTGGCGAGCCGCCGCCAGACCTCGCCGGCGTGGGGTGGGCGGTCGTTCGGTGTCTTGGAGAGGAGTTCGAGTACGAGGGCTTCCAGGTCTTCGGGGGTGTCGGGGCGCAGGTCGCGCAGAGGGATCGGCGGGTGGTCGAGGATCAGTCCGGGGAGCATGAGTTCCGAGCGGTGCTCGAAGACGGGTTCGCCGGTGAGCATCTTGTGGAGCAGGCAGCCGAGGGCATACAGGTCAGTGCGATGGTCGACCGGTTTGCCCAGGATCTGTTCGGGTGCCATGCACTCCAGGCTGCCCGGCCGCTCGCCCGTGGTGGTGAGCTTGGCGGTGCCGGGTTCGAGGAAAGCGGCGACGCCGAAGTCGAGGACCTTGACCACGCCGTCGGTGCGGATGATGACGTTGCGGCCCTTGAGGTCGCGGTGGACGACGTCGCGGGCATGCACGGAGCCAAGGACGGAGGCGATCTGCACCCCGACCGAAGCGGCTTCCTCGATGCTCAGCCGTTCCTGTTCGGTGATCCGGTCTTCAAGGTCGACGCCGGTCACGTACTGCATGACCAGAAAGCGTGTGCCGCGTTCCTCGCCGAGGTCGTAGACCGTCGCGATGCCGGTGTGGTCGAGGCGCGCGGCGGCGCGGGCCTCGCGTCGGAAGCGTTCGGCGTCCCGGGTGCGCTGGTCCTGCGTCAAGCCGGGAGGCGTGTTCATGGTCTTGAGGGCGACATCGCGGCCGAGGTGTTCGTCGTGGGCGAGCCAGACGACACCCATACCGCCGGATCCGATCTCCCGCTTGATCCGGTAGCGCTTGGCGATCACAGGTCCGATGTCCATGTGCGGGGCGACTCCGTCCGCGTCCGTCTTCGTGGCCCGGCGCGTCCGCCGGGCGGGCGCCTCGGACAGAGTGTGGCATGAGCACGTTGTTTCGTGAACCGACCTTCCCACCTTTAGTGTCTATTGACTTAGTTCACAACTGCATGCTGTGATGTGCGACGTACGATCAAGGGGAGTGTGGCGCACCGCGGCCGGCGGGTGGCTACCGTTGCTCCGGACCGCCTCGGGAACAAGTGGGGAACACGTGGACGTCTTCAAGGTGCACCAGCGGCTCATCCGGGACTACAAGGAGTACACGTCCGGATCGGTGGTGATCGACGACCGGCGCATCGACGCCAAGGTCTCGAAGTCGCTCGCCGACGGAGACCAGTGGCCCGACCCCTACCTCTCCCTCAACCCGAGCTTCGCGCCCGGCGGTTCGGTCGAGGATCTCGCGCGGCCGGGAGGACTGCTTCACCCGGCGTGCGCGGACATCTTCCGTACGGGCAAGGACGAGCGGGGCGCCATCGTCCGCCCGATCCACTTCCACCAGCACCAGCTGGAGGCGATCAAGGCGGCCGACTCCAGGGAGTCGTACGTCCTGACGACCGGCACCGGCTCCGGGAAGAGCCTCGGCTACATCGTGCCGATCGTCGACCGGGTGCTGCGCGAGAAGGAGGCCGGGGGTGCGCCCGGCATCAAGGCGATCATCGTCTACCCCATGAACGCCCTCGCCAACAGCCAGGAGCGGGAGTTGGCGAAGTTCCTCACCGCCGGATACGGCGAGGGGAGCGAGCCGGTCACTTATGCGCGCTACACCGGTCAGGAGAAGGAGGACGAAAAGGAGGCCATCCGCGAATCCAAGCCCGACATCCTGCTCACCAACTACGTGATGCTGGAGCTGATGCTCACCCGTCCCAAGGAGCGCGAGAAGCTCATCGGGGCGGCCAAGGGGTTGCGCTTCCTCGTCCTCGACGAACTGCACACCTACCGGGGGCGGCAGGGCGCCGACGTCGCCATGCTGGTGCGGCGCGTACGTGAGGCTTGCGAATCGCCCAATCTGCAGTGCGTGGGCACGTCCGCGACGATGGCCACCGGCGGCACGCCCGCCGCTCGCCGTCGTGAGGTCGCCCGGGTCGCCTCCACCCTCTTCGACACGGAGATCGACCCGAAGCGGGTGGTCGGCGAGACCCTGGTGCGGGCGACCGGGGATGCCGTGCCCACGCCGTCCGAACTCGCCGAGCGGGTAAGGGAGAACAACCCTCCGGCCGAGTACGGGCGGCTGGCTGCCGATCCGCTGGCCCGCTGGATCGAGACCACCTTCGGCCTGGTGGAGACCGAGGACGAGGATGGCAGCACGCTCCTGGTCCGCGCCGAACCGGTCACCGTGGAGGCCGCCGCTCTGCGCCTGCGCTCCGAGGCGTTCGGCATCGAGGAGAGCGAGCCCGAGGAACGCTGGTACGAGGCGTGCGCTGAGGCCATCCGGGCCACCCTCCAGGCGGGGGCGGCCGCCCGCCGGGAGGAGGGCGCCCGCCCGCTGTTCGCCTTCAGGCTGCACCAGTTCCTGTCCAAGGGCGGATCCGTCTACGTCTCCCTGGAGGGAGAGGCCGACCGCCATATCACCCGCACCTACCAGCAGCGCGTCCCCAACGCCCCCGAGAAGCTGCTGCTGCCGCTGTCCTTCTGCCGTGAATGCGGACAGGAGTACCTGATGGTGGCCCGCGACCAGGACGGCGACGGCAGCGTCGCTTTCCGTACCCGCGAGGATGAGGACGACGAGCAGGGGTATCTGTACATCTCGGCCGTCAACCCGTGGCCGGAGCAGGTCGGCGACGCCATCGAGCAGCGACGCTTCCCCGACAGCTGGCTCACCTTCGACGAGCGCAAGGGCGCCCCGGTGCTCACCGCGAGCCGCAGGAAGCGAGCGCCGCAGCCGGTGTGGGTGCGCCCGGACGGCACCGGCGGGGGAAAGGCGAACGGCGGCATCTACGCGGCGTACCTGCCTGCCCCGTTCCTCTTCTGCCTGGAGTGCGGTGTCGGCTACGAGCAGGTCAAGGAGCGCGACTTCGCCAAGCTGATGACCCTCGACCAGGAGGGCCGCTCGACCGCCACGTCGGTCATCAGCGCCTCGATCGTGCGTCACCTCAAGAGCATCCCCGAGGGTGAACTCAAGAAGGACGCAAGGAAGTTGCTCACCTTCGTCGACAACCGGCAGGACGCGAGCCTCCAGTCGGGGCACTTCAACGACTTCGTCATGGTCACGCAGCTGCGTGGCGCTCTCTACCGGGCGATGGTCGAGGCCGGCGACAAGGGGCTGCGCTGGAAGCGACTCGGCGAGGAAGTGGTGGCGGCGATGGGGCTCTCCCCGCACGAGTACGCGGCCAAGCCCACCGAGATCGAGGAGCTCGCCGAGAGTACGCTGGAGGCACTGGCCGCGGTCGCCGAGTACCGCCTCTTCCTCGACCTGGAACGCGGCTGGCGCGTCACCATGCCCAACCTGGAGCAGACCGGGCTGCTCGGCCTTGAGTACGCGGGTCTGGCGGCGATCGCCGGTGATGAGGACCGGTGGCAGGACACCGCGGGCCCGCTGCGTACAGCGACCTCCGAGGTGCGCCACGGGCTGTCCACGGTCCTCATGGATGAGCTGCGCCGCCAGCGCGCCGTGGACACCCCGTACTTCACCGAGACCAAGTTCGCCGAACTGCGCAAGGAGTCGGCCCGGCTCAACGACGCGTGGGGAATCGCCGACACGGAGGCGGCGCCGCCTCCTGCCGGTGTCGCCGTCGCCCGCGCCGGACGCCCCGGCCGTACCGGGCGCGTTCGCAGCGAGCTGAACCTCACCGGCCGAGGCGCGTTCGGCCGCCACGTCCGAAAGAGCGGCACCTTCCCCGACTGGGGGCAGGGGCTGTCCCTGGACGAGGCCCAGGACGTCATCCGCGACCTGCTCCGGGTTCTGGCGGACGGCGGAGTGCTGACCGAGGTCTCCCAGGGGAGGGGCGAGGAGCCGGGCTACCGGATCAACCACACGGTCATCCGCTGGCACGCCCGCGACGACGACCACGGCGCCGTGGACCGCCTGCGCCGCACCTACCGCGACGAGCGCGGGCCCCGCGTAAACGCCTTCTTCAAGCGGCTCTACAAGGACATCGCTGCCACCTTCGCCGGTCTGCACGCAGCCGAGCACACGGCCCAGGTCCACCCCGACGTCCGCCAGGAGCGCGAGGACCTGTTCGGTGAGGGCACCCGGCTTCCGCTCCTGTACTGCTCGCCGACGATGGAACTCGGCGTCGACATCAAGAGCCTCAACGCGGTCAACCTGCGCAACGTGCCGCCGACCCCCGCCAACTACGCACAGCGCTCGGGCCGCGCTGGCCGCAGCGGGCAGCCCGCGCTGGTCACCACGTACTGCGCGACCGGCAACAGCCACGACCAGTACTACTTCACCCGGCGCAGGCAGATGGTGTCCGGTGTCGTCGCCCCGCCCCGGCTCGACCTGGCCAACGAGGATCTGCTCGCCTCTCATGTGCACGCGATCTGGCTCGCCGAGACCCGGCTCGATCTCGGCACCAGCATGGCCAGGCTGATCGAGTCCGACGGCGACAACCCCTCGCTGGAACTGGCGTCGTCCGTGGCCGGGGCCATCGACGAGCCGGCCGCCCGGCGCCGTGCTCTGGCGCGGGCCCGTACCGTTCTCGACGGCTGTGGCGACCTGCTGCGCGCCACGTCCTGGTGGCACGAGCAGTGGCTGGAGCAGACCGTCGAGGCCGCGCCGGGCAGCTTCCGCCGGGCCTGCGGGCGTTGGCGGAATCTCTTCAGGCGCGCCCTCGAAGAGCGCGAGATCCAGCACCGCAACATCCTCAACCGCACCGCCACGGGCCGCTCCAAGGACCAGGCCAAGCGCCGCCGCGCCCAGGCCGAGAGCCAGCTCGCGCTGCTGCGCAACGAGCAGGGTGGCGAGCGGACCGTGATGTCGGACTTCTTCCCGTACCGCTACTTCGCCTCCGAGGGCTTCCTGCCGGGCTACTCCTTCCCCCGGCTGCCGCTCGCCGCTTATATCCCGGGAACCGGCCGCACCAGCCGCGGCGGCTACGACGGCGACTATCTGCAGCGCTCCAGGTTCATCGCGATCCGGGAGTTCGGGCCCGGTGCGCTGATCTACCACGAGGGCAGCCGCTACAAGGTGGACCGGGTGCAGCTGCCGCCGGACACCGCGGGCGAGCTGACCACCGAGAGCGCGAAGGTCTGCGGACGGTGCGGCTATCTGTCCCCGGAGGAGCAGCGCGAGGACGTCTGCGGGGGCTGCGGCAGCGGCCTCGGTGACGCGCGGACCGGTCTGCTGCACCTGCACACCGTCTTCACGCACCGACGCGACCGGATCTCCTCCGACGAGGAGGAGCGCCAGCGCACCGGTTACAAGGTGGAGATCTCCTACCGCTTCAAGAAACACGAGGACGGCCGCGACGGATCACTGCGGGCCATGGCGCAGTCCGCGTCCGGCCGTGCCCTGGCCGAGCTGGCGTACGGCGACAGCGCCACCGTCCGGCTCACCAACCTCGGCTATCGCCGCTCCGTCGCCAAGGGGGAGATCGGCTTCTGGATGGATCCGGTGACGGGCGAGTGGCTCGCGGGCGGCGCGGCCAAGAAGGGCGGCCGGGAGACCCCCCAGGAGCAGGAAGGGCTCGCGGACGCGGAGAAGGCGGGCCGTAAGATGCCGGTGATCCCGTATGTGCAGGACACCCGGAACATCCTCGTCCTCCAGCTGGCCGAGCCGGTCGACCGGGACACCGCCGTCACCCTCCAGTACGCCCTGGAGCGGGGCATCGAGGCCGAGTTCCAACTGGAGGACGCCGAACTCGACACCGAGGAACTGCCGCCGTACGACGGGCCGCGTGAGCGGCTGCTGTTCATCGAGAGCGCGGAGGGTGGCGCGGGGGTGCTCCGGCGTCTGCAGTCCGAGCCCGGTGCACTGGCCCGCGCTGCGCGCAAGGCTCTGGAGATCGCCCACTTCGACCAACTGGGGCGTGACCGCGGTGACGAGAAGACCAACGGAGACCCGTGCGAGAAGGGCTGCTACGACTGCCTGCTCTCCTTCAGCAATCAGCGCCACCACCGCGTCATCGACCGGCAGTTGGCGCGCGAGCTGCTCCAGGCGTTCGCGGACGGCACCGTCGGCGAGTCGACCCCGGGCCGCTCGCGCGACGAGCACGCCGACGCGCTGCGGCAGGGCTCGGACTCCACCTTGGAGGAGCGCTTCGTCGAATACCTGAGGTCGCACGGGCACCGGCTCCCGGACCACCAGCAGATCACGGTGCGCGAGGCCCTGTCCAAGCCGGACTTCGTGTACGACACCGGGTTCGGCCCGATCGCGGTCTTCGTCGACGGCCCGCATCACGACCACGACGACGTCGTGCTGCGCGACGAGGAGGCGGAGGAACGGCTGAAGGACTTCGGCTGGGAAGTGGTCCGCGTCCGCTACGACGACGACTGGTCCAAGAAGGTCGCCGAGTACCCTCAGGTGTTCGGCGAACCTCGCCGCTGACCTGCTTCTCCAGGCACATCGGCCGACAGGTTCAGCAGCCCGTCGGCCCACCGCTCCGCTCCGTGCACACCCCACGTCCCCGCCCCCGCACCCACCCGGAAGGCCCGTATGACCACCGCCGCCGCGCCGGCCCCGAAGTACGCCGTCGGCTCCCTCGTCCACGCCCGGGGCCGTGAATGGGTGGTGCTGCCGGACTCCACCGAGGACCTCCTCGTGCTGCGCCCGCTGGGCGGCGCCGACGTCGACATCGCGGGGGTGCTGCCCGGCCTGGAGACCGTGGTGCCCGCCACGTTCGCCCCGCCCACGCCCGGTGATCTCGGCGACCAGCACACCGCCGGTCTGCTGCGCACCGCCCTGCGGATCGGGTTCCGGGCCGGGGCCGGTCCCTTCCGGTCCCTCGCCTCGATCGCCGTGGACCCGCGCCCGTACCAGTTGGTGCCGCTGATGATGGCGCTGCGCCAGGAGACGGTGAGGCTGCTGATCGCCGACGACGTGGGCATCGGCAAGACCGTCGAGGCCGGTCTCATCGCGGCCGAACTGCTTGCCCAGGGCGACGCCCGTGGCCTGGTCGTGCTGTGTTCCCCGGCGCTCGCCGAACAGTGGCGGGCCGAGCTGCGGGGCAAGTTCGGTATCGACGCGCGTCTGGTGCTGCCCGCCACGATCGGCCGGCTCGAGCGCGAGACGCCGTACGGGCAGTCGGTGTTCCGCCCGGACGGCGCCTACGTCGTGTCGACGGACTTCATCAAGTCGCCCCGCCACCGTGAGGACTTCCTGCGCAACTGCCCCGACCTGGTGATCGTCGACGAGGCGCACACCTGTGTCGCGGACACCTCGGCGCAGATCTCGGCGCGCACCTCGCAGCAGCGGTACGGACTGCTGCGCGCGCTCGCCGACGCCCCCGACCGGCACCTCCTCCTGGTCACCGCGACCCCGCACAGTGGCAAGGAGGAGCCCTTCCGAAGGTTGCTCGGGCTTCTCGACGCCCGCCTCGCCACCGTGAGCTTCGAGTCCCGCGCGGGCCGTGAGCTGCTCGCCCAGTTCTTCGTGCAGCGCCGCCGCGCCGACATCCGTGAGGACTTCCAGGACGGCGCGCACTTCCCCTCCAGCCGGGACAGTGCCGAGGTCTCCTACGCCCTGCACAGCGACTACCGCGCCCTGCTCGCCGAGGTCCTCGCGTACGCCCGTGAGACGGTGCGCTCCGCCGACGGGGCGCTGCAGCAAAGGCAGCGTTGGTGGTCGACGCTGGCGCTGCTGCGCACCCTGTCCTCTTCGCCCGCCGCCGCCGTACGGTCCCTGAAGACCAGGGCCGGTGTCCAGGAGGCGGACACCCCCGACGAGGCGGACCGCACCGGGCAGTCGACCGTCTCGGACCCGGCCGATACCGACAGTGCGGAGTCCGCCGACGAGGTCCCGGGCAGCCTGCTGCCGTCCGCCGCGTCCAGGGTTGAGGAAGCCGACCCTGACGGCCTCGACGCCGATGAGAAGGCCCGACTCGTCGCCATGGCCGAGGCCGCGGGCAGGCTCGCCGGGCCCACCCGCGACACCAAGTTGAAGAAGCTGGTGGCGACGGTCACCGACCTCCTCGACTCCGGCTACCGGCCGATCGTGTTCTGCCGCTACATCGCCACGTCCGACTACGTGGCCGAGCACCTGAAGAAGGTGCTCAACAAGAGAGGCACCGAGCACCCGGTGGCGGTCGCCTCCGTCACCGGCGAGCTCTCGCCCGACATGCGCCTGAACCGGATCGCCGAACTCACCGGCACGGACGAGAACGGCGAGCCGGCCCCGAACGGCGCGTCCTGGTGGCCACCGACTGCCTGTCCGAGGGCGTCAACCTCCAGGAGTCCTTCGACGCCGTCATCCACTACGACCTGGCCTGGAACCCGACCCGCCACGAACAGCGCGAAGGCCGGGTCGACCGCTTCGGGCAGCGCACCGACACCGTGAAGGCCCTCACCCTGTACGGGGCGGACAACCCGGTCGACGACATCGTCCTGAAGGTGCTGCTGCGCAAGCACGAGCGCATCCGCCGCGCCACCGGCATCTCCGTCCCGGTGCCGCAGCAGGCGGAGAGCGCCATGCAGGCGGTCTTCGAACAGCTGATCCTGAACGTCGAGACCCCCTCCTTCGAGCAGGAGGGGTTGTTCGAGCGCGAACAGCTGCCCGCCGCCGAACAGTTGGAGCTCGCCTGGGAATCCTCCGCCGAGCGGGAGAAGGCGTCCCGGTCCCTCTACGCCCAGAACCGGATCAAGAAGGAGGACGTGGCCGCAGAGGTCGCCGAGATCCTTGCCGCGCTCGGCACCGGCGAGGAGGTCAGGGAGTTCACCCGCCGCGCGCTCGGCGCGCTGCGCGGCGCGCCCGCCGACCGCAAGCAAGGCGGGTTCACCGCGCACACCGACGCCCTTCCGCAGGGCCTGCGCGACGCCGTGACGGCGGCGCTCGGCTCCCGCCATCCCAGCCCGGTCGTCTTCCACGACGCGCCGAGCGCCCCGCGCGGCGAGGCGGCGCTCACCCGCACCGACCCGGTGGTGGCCGCGATCGCCCGCTTCGTCCTGGACACCGCCCTGGACGAGAAGTTCCCCGCCTGGCAGCGCCCGGCCCGCCGCTGCGGCGTGGTCCGTACGAGTGCCGTACGACGGCCCACCACGATGCTCCTCGTCCGGCACCGCTTCCAGCTGAGCCTGCCCACCCGCGACGGCGACGTACGCACCCAACTCGCCGAGGACGCACGGGTGGTGGCCTTCCACGGCAGAGCCGAGGCGCCCCAGTGGCTGCCCGACGAAGAGGCCCTGGCCCTCCTGGAGGCCCGTGCAACTGGCAACTCCGATCCGGGCTTCGCCACCGACCACATCGCGTCGATCCTCGCCGCCCTCGACACCGGCCTCATGGACGAACTGCGGCTGCGCTCCAATGCGGCCGCGAAGGAGCTGGAAGCTTCGCACCACCGGGTCCGCACCGCCGCCCGAGCCCGCCTCGCCGGCCTGAAGGCCGTCCCGCAGGGCGACCCGGACGTCCTCGGCGTCTTCCTCTACCGCCCGGCCGCCACGATCCAGCTCGGAGCCGACGCATGAGCACCGCGAGGACCCTGGTCACCGACACCGTCGCCACCGTCGGCGGACTGCTGCCGTACGACCTCCTCGTACGCATCAAGGAGGGCAAGGAGCAGTCCGGCGCGAAGCCCGCCGACTACCGGCTGTTCGCCAAGGGCGAGTCCGTACGGGACGCCGCCGAGCGCTCATGGGGCTATCTGCGCGGCGTCTGGGCCGCCTACCAGGACGCCCTCGCCCGCGACGGAGCGGACGACGATCCCGGTGTGCATGCGGTGGGGCTCACCACCGAACGCTGGCTGCTGCCCCTGTTCGAGCAGCTCGGCTTCGGCGCGCTGTCCGCCGTGCCGGAGCCCGGCCTCCCCGCCCACGACGAGACGAAGAACTTCCCGGTCAGCCACGCGTGGGCGCATGTACCCGTGCACCTCACCGGCTGGAACGTCCCGCTGGACACCCGCACCCCCCAAGTGGCGCCGCAGGCACCGCAGTCCATGGTCCAGGAGTACCTCAACCGCTCCGGCGACAAGGCCCTGTGGGGTGTCCTGTCCAACGGCCGCCAGCTGCGGCTGCTGCGCGAGTCCGTGTCGCTGACGGGCGCCGCGTTCATCGAGTTCGACCTCCAGGCGATCTTCGAGGGCAAGCGCTCCGACGACTTCGTCCTCCTGTGGCGCCTGTTGCACCGCACCCGCTTCGAGGGCGACCCTGCCTCGTCCTGCCCGCTGGAGAAGTGGCGTACCGAGGCCATCGACTCCGGCACCCGCGCCCTCAAGGAGCTTCGCAAGGGCGTCGAGAAGGCGCTCACCGTGATCGGCTCCGGGCTCATCGCCCACCCCGACAACGCGGCCCTGCGCGCGGCCCTGAGCACCGGCGCCCTCACCGTCCGCGACCTGAAACCCGCCCTGCTGCGGCTCGTCTACCGGCTGCTCTTCCTCTTCGTCACCGAGGACCGTGGCCTGCTCCTCCACCCGGATGCGGACGACGCAGCACGTGACCGGTACGAGAAGTACTTCTCCACGGACCGCCTGCGCCGCCTCGCCCGCCGCACCGGCAGCCCGCACGGCGACCAGTGGCAGGCTCTCACCCTCGTCCTCGAGGGCCTCGGTAAGCCTGGCGGACGTCCCGAACTGGGTCTGCCCGCACTCGGCGGCCTCTTCGAACCCACCCCCGTGGACGGGAGGCTGGAGGGTCTCGCCCTCACCAACGAGTCCCTGTACGAGGCGGTTCGCGCCCTCGCCGTCATCTTCGACGCCAAGCTCGGCCGGCCCCGCAAGGTCGACTACCGGCACCTGGGCGCGGACGAACTCGGCTCGGTCTACGAGTCGCTGCTCGAACTCGAAGCCCACCAGGACGACGACGGCTCCTACGTTCTGAAGAAGCTGGACGGCAACGACCGCAAGACCTCCGGCTCTTACTACACTCCCTCGCCGCTCATCGACTGCCTCCTGGACTCGGCCCTCGACCCCGTCATCGAACGAGCCGTCCGCTCGGGCACGACGAAGGAGGAGCGCAAGGCGGCGCTACTCGCCCTGACCGTGTGCGACCCGGCCTGCGGCAGTGGCCACTTCCTGGTCGCGGCGGCCCGCCGCATCGCCCGCCGGTTCGCGGAGATCGAGACCGACGATCCGGAGCCGACCGCCGAGGCCGTCCGCGACGCCCTGCGCGAGGTCATCTCCCGCTGCGTGTACGGCGTCGACCTCAACCCGATGGCCGTGGAACTCGCCAAGGTCTCCCTGTGGATCGAGGCCATGAAGCCGGGCCGCCCGCTCACGTTCCTCGACGCCCACATCAAGCACGGCAACGGACTGCTCGGCACGACACCGAAGCTCCTGGCGTGCGGTCTGCCCGACGAGGCGTTCAAGGTCCTCGAGGGCGACGAGTCCAAGGCCGTCAGAAACCTGAAGGCCCGCAACGCGAGCGAGCGGGAGCGGTGGCTGGCGGCGCTGCGACACCACGCGAGCCAGGACGCCCTGTTCTCGGAGCAGCACGCGCTGGAGATCTCCAACGCGGCGATCAGTAGGGCGACTTCCGACATCACCGGCGCTCCGTCGGAGGAGCTGGAGGACGTCCAGGGCCAGGCCAGCGCGTACCACGAGCTCACCACCTCCAAGGACTACCTGCGGGCCCTGGAGCTCGCCGACTCGTGGTGTGCGGCGTTTGTCTGGGAGAAGACAGAGCGGACCGACGGGACGAAGTGGACGGACGAGACTTTCCCGCCCGCGCTCACCACGGACTCCCTGCTCGCGCTGCACTCCTCCGACGGGGGCGCGAGCCTGCCGCCGGGCACGGTGGAGAAGGTGGCGCGGCTGCGCGAGGAGTACCACTTCTTCCACTGGCACCTGGAGTTCCCGGAGGTGTTCCGGGTGCTGGCCGATCCGGACGCGGCGGGGGTGGATGAACGGACCGGGTGGAGGGGCGGGTTCAGCTGTGTGCTGGGGAATCCGCCGTGGGAGACCCTTGAGTTCAAGACGGAGGAGTACTTCGCTACCAGCGCGCCTGAGATCGCTAATGCGTCGAATCAGGCTGCCAGACAGGGGCTGATCGACCAGCTTGCCGAGAGCGTCGAGGAAGCCGACCGCGCGCTGTTCCAGCAGTACATCGTCGACAAACGACGGTCGGACGGGTACTCGCATCTGGCGCGGTGGTCTGGCCGCTATCCATTGGCCGCGCGAGGCAAGCTGAACACCTACCCGCTCTTCGCCGAAGCGGCATCGCACGGGATTGCAGACCGAGGGCGCTTCGGTCTCATTCTCCAGACGGGGATCGCCACGGATGCGACAACGGCCCCCTTCTTCTCCGACCTGGTCCGCTCGAAGCGGCTCGTCTCGTTCCTGGACTTCAAGAACGAGGCGTTCGTTCTTAGCCGGGACGTGCACCATTCCGTGCGCTTCGCGCTGTTGACCGTCACCGGGCGGGAGGAGCAGGTACGTGAAGCGTCGTTCGCGTTCGGCACCTGGTACATGGAGGACCTTCCAGAGCGTCGGTTCGCCATGCCCGTCGAGGAGATCCTGCTGGTCAACCCCAATACGGGGAACTTGCCGGTATTCGAGTCACGTCGGGATGCGGAGATCACGTTCGGCATCTATCGGCGTATCCCTGTGCTCCTCAAGGAGCCGGACACGGAGGGCAGAGGTGGCTCCAATCCGTGGGGCCTGACCTTCAGGCAAGGGCTGTTCAACATGTCGTCCGACTCCCATCTGTTCCGTGGCAAGACGGACCTGGAGGGCGAGGGCTGGAAGCTCGAGGGCAACGTCTTTACGCACCCGTCCGACGGGCGGCGCTATCTGCCGTTGTACGAGGCAAAGATGCTGCACCACTTCGATCACCGGCTGGGTACGTACGAGGGGCAGACGCAGGCGCAGGCGAACGTGGGGACGCTTCCGAGGGTGACGCCGGAGCAGCATGATGATCCGGAGTTCGCGCCGCTGCCCCGTTATTGGGTGCCGGAGTTCGACGTGGACTCGGGGAAGCGGGACAAGAAGCTGAACCCGATCATGTGGCCGGGGGTGGCTTCTCGGCTGCGGGAGCGGGAGTGGTTGCACGGCTGGTTGATGGGCTGGCGGAACATTGCTCGGTCGAGCGATAGACGGACGATGGTGGTGTTTGCGCTCCCGCCATACGGGGTGGGGCACAGCAGTCCGCTCATGTTCCCGGCAGATGCAACCGCAAGTGCACTACTTCAGGCGTCTCTCTCGTCCTACTCTTTCGACTACGTGATCCGGCAGAAGATCGCTGGTACGAACCTGACGTTCGGGTACTTGTACCAGTTGCCGGTTCCCAAGCTGTCGGACTTTGCCGGGGCGCCCGGCGGAACCCGGTGGTTCATCGACCGAGTGGCCGAACTGGCCTGGACCAGCGCGGACATGACGAGCTTCGCCAAGGATCTCGGCTACACCGGGCTACCGTTTCGATGGAGCGGTAGCCGTCGTGAGCTGCTGCGCGCCGAGCTGGACGCCGCACTGTTCCACCTCTACGGGGTGGGCCGTGACGACGTGGAGTACGTCATGGACACCTTCCCGGTGGTCAAGCGCGAGGACGAGGCTGCCCACGGCACCTACCGCACCCGGGACCTCATCCTTGATGTCTACGACCGCATGGAAGAGGCCCGCGTGACCGGCAGTGCGTACCAGACTGTGCTGGACCCGCCGCCGGGCAAGGGGCCTCGGCATGACGGCTGAGCACGGAACTCGCGGGCGGAGATAGTCAGTTGGACCGGACCCGCCCGGCATGTGCGACGAACCCGGTCCAGGCGTCAGGCGCGAACGCGAGCTGGGGGCCGTCGTGCTCCTTCGAGTCCCGTACACGGATGGCGGCGCGGTCGGCGGCGACCTCAACACACGCGCCGCCCTCGCCACCACGGCCGCCTTCCTCATCGCCGAACTGACCGAGAACGCAGCTCTGCACGGCCGGGTACGCGGTCGCGAGGCCCGCCTCGACGTCCGCCTGGGCGCGGGCGAACTGCGGATCGATGTCACCGACGCCCGCGGCGACAGGTGGCCGACGCCACAACACCCCGGCGGCGTCGGCGAATCGGGGCGAGGTCTGTTCCTCGTCGAGGCCCTCGCCGACGACTGGGGCGTGCGCCCGCACCACCCAGGCGTCAAACGGTGTGGGCCGTGTGTCGCCGGTAAGTCAGTGGCCCGCGTCCCGCCGCCCCTGGACCACTCAGACCCGAACGAGTTCGCCCAGCGTGTCACGCAGGGCCGCGCCACCGTCCGGCGCGGCCACCGCCACCTTCCGCAGGTCCTCTCCCGTCAAATACCGGTAGCTCTGTGGTGGATGGAACGACCCGGAAGCCCGCAGGGCCGCCAGCGGCACCGGCACTTCGAGGGTCACGGGCGCTTCTAGCGAAAGCCCGCTCGCCTGGAGTGCTCCGCTCATGTACTCGTCGTACTCGCGTCGGCTGATTCCGGCCTTCGTCCGGCTGGCGGACCAGACCTCGCGGGGCGAGGCCACCCGCACCGAGGCGATGCGCGCGAGGCCCACGATGGCCATGGTGGGGGCGGTCGCGTAGAGGAGGACCGGAGTCCCGGGCGGGGCGGCGACGCGCTGGCGGCGGACCTCCACCGTCTTCGTCCCGGCCAGGATCGCCGTGGCGAACCGAGGGTGGACGGACAGCAGCATCGCGCGCTCCGGATCGTTCACGTCGTTCGGTGCCCCTCTTCATAAACAGCCTGGAACAGCGCGTTGCTGATCTTTGACAGCGACATCAGTGACAACGGTAGCCGCAGCTTCGCGGCCAACGCGGTCAACCGGGAATGCGTCACCTGTACAGGAAAGATCTCCGTGTCGGAGAACCTCAAGGCCATGACCTTCCCTGAGTTGTCGGCTGTCGCGCGCACGTCGGCACGACCATATACGCCCAGGTGTTCGAATTTCGAGAAGAGGGTGTCAGGTTCGTCGACGATCACTTCGTCCAGGCGTGAGCAGCCGATCACCATCTTTCCCTGCTGCCCGGAGCCGCCCCCGCTGACATACCAGAGGATCCGGGCAGGGGTCGTCTCTCCCCTGCGTCCGGACGACCGGTAGTAGACGTGCTCACGGCTGATGCCGAGCACATCGGCGCGAGGTACCAACATGGCCGGAATGTCGAACAGCTCCGTCGACCAACGGGGCTTGATGGGTGCGATGAAGGACGGCAGGGTCGAATCGATGAGCTTCACCGGCCACCACACCCGCTCGGCCACGCTCGCGATCTCGGGCGGCACGCGGGAATCCAGGGCCGGCATCACCCGCCCCAGGCGGCTCCCGATCTCGGCTGCCGCCGCGGATACGGTGTCGGCGGAGCCGCACACATCGACGAGGACCGCCGTGAAGCCGGTCTCATCGGCGAGGAAGCCGTCGATGCCGGCTGCCGCCTTGGCTGCCGCGGACATATACGGATCCGAGATGCGGACCGCCTGTGCACCTCTCTCCCGGGCGAGCTTCTTCAGCATGAAGAGCAATTGCCTCGCGAGTGTCTCCTCCAGGGGATGTGAGGCCGTACGCAGGAAGGCGACGTTGAGTGTGCGGCCGTCCATGGCCCAGACATTCAGAGCCACGGGGCGCCCCGCTCCGTCCCGGAGCAGTCCCCTGTGCCACAGCACACCGTCCCTGGCGAGGCGCTTCAGTCGCTCCGCGAAGGCGGAACCCCTGTCGCCGTCGGCCTGGTCGAAGAAGGCGACCAGCTCACCTTCGCTGCCTGGTGCGACCGTCTCGGCGGAAAAGGCGGTACCCATCAGATCGGCCGGTCGGTATACCTGGGCCTGGCGCAGTTCATCCACATGCAGGGTGACCACGGCTGGCGAGACGACCTTGACGCGTGCCACGTCCCAGGCGATGTCGGCCAGGGCGGCAAGTTCGGGGTCGCGTGTCACCAGTACCTGAAGGCCGGCGCAGGATGTCTCGGCCACGTACCGCAGGCGGGCGCGCTGTGCATCGGTGAGGGGTGCGCCGGGCGACCCTTTCCCTACGGCCGCGACCAACTCCGCCAAACGGGCCGAAACCGCGGCGGTGTCAGGGGACAGCGAGCGCAGCTCGGCCAATCCGGTGCGCTGATGCTGCCGCTCTCTCGCCTTCTCCACGTCGCGTACGGCGTGCAGCAGCTGTGGAGTGAAGGCGAGTTCGATCAGGTCGGCGAGCCATCCCGCTTCGAGGGCCCGCGACTCCTTCACGGCTCGCTCCGACCCCGCGCCGCGGAGCCCGGCGAAGACGCTGTGGTCGACGGTCACCACGAGTAGGGCATCGCTCTGGGCCTCGGTGAACAGGTCCTCATGGCCGAGGTCTAGCCACCAGGTGTCCAGGACCTCTCTGTCCTTGCCCCGGCCCACGCTCTCGCCCTTGGGGACGAAGCCGAGGCCCGTCCACATGCCGCTGAGGCCGTAGTCACGACGGCACTTGGCCCGGATCCCGAGTCGGTGCGCGTGTCGCTCCCGTATGGCATCGATCAGTCGGTGTGCGACTCCCTTCTTCCGGTGCTCCTCTGCCACGCACAAGTGGGCGAGGCGCACATGGAGATTCCGTTTCGGGAGCCCGAAGAGCGCGTAGCCGACGACTTCCCCGTCTTCCACGGCCGCCAACAGGCCGCCGTCCTCGGCGTGCTTGTGGTACGCGGGCGGCGTGAGCAGGCCCAGATACCTCGTGTACCTGTCGCCCAGGGCGATGACCGGGCCCATCAGCTCCGACCCCTCCCCGGACACCGGCAGCACCTCGATCGCCATGTTCCCCCTCCGTGGCCACTTGTCCGGCCGATCAACGTCCCAGGTGAATCTTGCCAAGCGGAGCCCCCTGCGGACCATGGATTGATCAGATGGGGTCGCACCGACCCGATCAATTGTAAACTCAGTCAATGCTTGCTGTTGTAGTAGGGCTTGGCGCAGGAAGGCGAGGCGTGTATGCCGCAGATCGCGATCACCAACACCTTCTGGGAGGGTGTCGACCGGCTCGACAAGCCGTCCCGCGCCCGCGTGCACAAGGCGATGGCGAAGTTCCAGCAGCTGACGGTCCACCAACTGCACGCGGACAAGGGCCTGCACCTGGAATCCGTGGTCGGCTCCCGCGATTCGCGCATGCGCACCATCCGGGTCGACGACGGACAGCGCATCGTGCTGCTCGCGCCCGACGACGGCAGTGACGTGTTCGTCTTCGTCCATGTGGTCTCGCACGACAAGGCGTACTCCTGGGCCAAGCGGCGGCTGTACTCCGTCAACGCGGTCACCCGCTGTCTCGAAGTGCGTGATCTCACCGCCATGGAGCAGGTCACCCCGCTCTTCGCCCAGGAGGTCGAGGCCGCGCCGAAGCTCTTGTTCGCCGGCTGGTCGGACACCGTGCTGCGGCAGCTCGGCGTCGACGACGTCACGCTGCGTGCCGCCCGCGTCATCACCGGCAAGGCGCAGTTGGAGGCGTTCGGGTCGCTGATGCCCGAGGACCAGTTCGAGGCGCTGTGGCTGCTTGCGGAAGGGTTCGACCCCGACGACATCTACCGTGACCTCGTCGCTGCGCGGCAGACGGTAATCGGCGACGAGTCCGAGGAGAAGCTGGGCGGGCTGGCCGCCGCCGTCAGTCGTACGCGCAGCCGGATCGCCCTTGTCACCGGGCCCGAGGAGCTCGCCGACATTCTCGCCAAGCCCTTCGACGCGTGGCGGATCTTCCTGCACCCGACTCAGCGGCGGGTGGCTTACCGGCCCGCGTACGCGGGCCCCGCCCAGGTCACCGGCGGCCCCGGCACCGGCAAGACCGTGGTCGCCCTGCACCGCGTCAAGCATCTGCTGGGTCGCTCACCGGACACCCGCGTCCTGCTGACCACGTACCCCGGCGCGCTCGCCCGATCCTTGCGCTCCGGGCTCGCCCTGCTCCTCGACCACGACCAGGCGCTCCTCGACCGGGTCACCGTCACCACGGTCGACGCCACCGCGCACCGCATCGTGCGGGAGCTGCACGGGAACCCGGGGAGCGTCCTCGGCGACAAGGACGAGCGGCGGCGCTGGCAGCGTCTGGCCCACAGGCTCGAACTGCCGTGGACCGACGCCTTCCTGGCCCAGGAATACCGGCATGTGCTGCTCGCCCAGGACCTGCGCACCCGCGAGGAGTACGAGAAGTGTCTTCGGCGTGGGTGCGGCAGCAAACTTGCGGCCGGGCAGCGTCCGCGGCTCTGGCAGGCGATGGCGCAGTTCGAGGAGGAACTCGCCCGCGACCGTGCCTGCACCTGGCTGCAGTTGTGCGCCCGGGCCGCCCGGCTGCTGAAGGAAAGGCCGGGCGAGGGTCCCTCGTACGACCATGTGGTGGTGGACGAGGCGCAGGACCTGCACCCCGCCCAGTGGCGGCTGCTGCGGGCCCTGGTGCCGGAGGGGCCCGACGACCTGTTCCTCACCGGCGACCCGCACCAGCGGATCTACGACTCCCGGGTCTCACTGCGCTCCCTCGGAGTCTCCGTCGCGGGGCGTGGTGCGCGGCTGCGCCTCAACTACCGTTCCACGGAGGAGATTCTGCGCTGGTCGCGGGCGCTGCTCGACGGGGAGCCCGTGGCGGACCTGACCGGTGACGCGCCGGATTCGCTCTCCGGCTACCGGTCCCTGCTGCACGGGGAGCGGCCCGTGTGCGAAGGGCACGGGACGGAGGCGGCCGAGGCCGATGCCGTCGTGCGCACGGTGGGCGCGTGGGTGGCGGCCGGGGTCGCGCCGTCCGAGATCGCGGTGTGTGCCCGGTTCCACACGCAGACCGCGCGGATCGGCGACCGGCTGGCTCAGGCCGGGCTGCCCGTGGTGCGGGTCAAGGACGGGGAGTCCGACGACGCGGCCGGGGTGCGGGTGTCGAGTCTGCACAGTCTGAAGGGCCTTGAGTTCCGCTGTGTGGCCGTAGCCGGGGTGACTGCGTCGGCGTTCCCGTTCTCGCCGGCGGTGACGCCGGCCGACGTCGATCCCCTGCAGAACGCGACGGACCTCGCGGCGGAACGGTGCCTGCTGTTCGTGGCGAGCACTCGGGCGAGAGAGGCGCTGTACATGTCGTACAGCGGGCGGCCGAGCATCTTCCTCGACGGGGTGAGATAGCGGGAAAGGCGATACCTGCGGTCGGCCTGTGAACAATGTCAATGCTCGCGTCTTGCCGTAGTAGTCTGCCGGACGCGCGGGAGGGGAAAGTGGCTTGAACACGCGCCCGTAGGTGGGGGAGTGTCCGCAGTCATTGAGAAACGTCCAGGGAGTCCAGATGTCCACGCCCGGTGCCGTACCTGTGTCTCTGGCGGAAATCGCTCGTCTCGCGGGCGTCGGGCGGGCCGCCGTCAGCAACTGGCGGCGGCGTCATCCGTCGTTCCCCACCCGGATCGCCGGCACGGATGTCAATCCCCAGTTCTCCCTCACCGACATCGAGAACTGGCTGCGCGACAACAAGAAGCTCAAGAAGTCCGCCGAGCGGGAATGGCTCTGGCCCCGCTTCGAGGCGCTCGGCGGACGCGACGAGACGGGGGCGGCGGTCGCGGAGGTGGGCAGGAGGCTCGCCCGTCGGCGCGCGGCAGGTGAGTCCGCGTTCCCCGAAGAGGTGGCGGCGCTGATCGAGCGGGCTGTAGACCTCGGGTGGCGCGAAGGACGCTCGGAGACCTTCGCCTTTCTGCTGCGGCGCTGGCTGGACGTCCATGTGCGCCAGATCGCCACGACACCCGAGCCGCTGGCCGAGCTTATGGCGGAGCTCGCCACCCGCGTCGCGGCCGTCGACGGCGGCGTCACGGTGATGGACCCCGCGTGTGGCACCGGCCATCTCCTGATGGCCGCGACCGAGGCGGTCAAGACGGCAGGCGGTGAGGCGCCGACCCTGCTGGGCGGCGACCGTGATCCCGTACTCGCGGCACTCGCCGAAGCCCGTCTGTGCCTCGCCGGGGAGCTGTCGGGGACAGAGCCCGCGCACATCGACGTACGCGAAGGGGACTCGCTGCGCGACGACCCGTTCGCCGGCATCCCCGCCGACATCGTCCTGTGCAACCCGCCGTTCAACGAACGGGACTGGGGATACGAGGAGTTGGCCACGGACGCCCGCTGGAGCCACGGGCTGCCGCCGCGCACCGAACCCGAACTCGCCTGGGTCCAGCACTGTCTGGCCGGGCTGCGGCCCGGCGGCGCGGCCGTGCTGCTGCTGCCCCCCGCCGTGGCGGCGCGTAAAGCGGGTCGGCGCATCCGCGGGTCGCTGCTGCGCACCGGCCAGTTGAAGGCCGTCGTCGCGCTGCCGCCGGGCTGCGCCGCGCCGCACAGTGTCTCCCTGCACCTGTGGGTGCTGCGGGCGCCCGTACCAGGTGAGGAGCTACATACGGGAGGCCACCTGCTGGTGGCCGACGGCGTGTCCCGCTTTCCCCGCGACCCGGGCCGCGAGTGGGCCCCCGACTGGATGGCGATCGGCGACTTCGTGCGCGAGGCCGTCGGGCGGACGGATCCGGCCGAGGTTTCTCCCTTCGTACGACGCGTACCCGTCATCGAGCTCCTCGACGACGAGGTCGACCTCACTCCGGGACGTCACATCACCCCGTCCCCGGCGGACACCGCACCTCGACTGGCGGAAGCCTGGCGGGAGTTCAAGGATCTGGCCGCCAGGGTGACCAAGTCGGCCCGGCTGCTCGCGTCGCTCGAACTGACCTCCTCCGCACAGGACTCGCCGACGGCGACCACCGTCGCCGAACTGGCGCGGGCGGGGGCGCTCACCCTACGCGGCGGTCAGCAACCACCGGAGGCAGCGGTCCGTACCGGGGTGCCGTCCGCCGAGGACATTCCGCTCCTGACGGTTCCCGATCTGCTGTCGGGCGGTGAACCCAGGGGGCATCTCACCGCCGACGACCCCGCGGTGCGCGAGGCCGTGATTGCCGAACCCGGGGACATCGTAGTGGTGGGGGTGGCACGGGCGTTCTCGGCTTGGGTCCACGAAGGGCCGCCGACCGCTCTGGGGCCCCAGCTCCACGCCGTGCGAGTGCAGCCCGAGCAGCTCGACGCCTGGTTCCTCGCCGGTTCGCTGCGCGCCCCGGCAAATGTCCGGCAGGCCGGGACGCACGCGACGAGCTCCTCCCGTATCGATGTCCGGCGCCTGCAGGTCCGCCAGGTGCCGCTCCGTGAACAGCGGCGCTACGGTGAGGCGTTCCGCGAGCTCGCCGCCTTCGAACAGCTGGCGCGGCGCACCGCCGAGCTCGGTGCGGACCTCGTCCACGATCTTGGCGACGAACTGGCGGCCGGGCGGCTAGCGGGCGGGGCGTAGAGCGCCCGAGAGGGGCAGGCGCCGCATGCGGCGAGGCGAGGCATGTCACGGCGCCCTCCCCTGCGGTCAGGCCCCTGGCCCGCCCTGATCGTCCGCATCCGCGAGCCGGGCAGAGAGCTGGACATCGACCTCGCGCCGCACGGACTCGACCTGTACGGCGAGCTCGCGCGGCAGGCCCGCGGCCGTACGTCCCGCGGCGTCGACGGTGGCGACGGCGGCGTCCAGCTCACCGAAGGCGAGGCGGCATTCGGCCAGCCGCAGCTGCACCACCGCGCGCTCCGCCCGCTCGGCCGGACCGTCGCCGTGCAGGAGAGTGTTGTCGATGCCCTGGTAGAGACGGGCCGCGGAGCCGAAGTCCCAGGCCAACCGGAGCCCGTCCGCCGCCCCCCGCCATACGCGGCGCACCAGCGGGCGGCGCGCTCCCCACTCCGCACGCACCCGCTCCGCCAGTTCGCGTAGACGGCCGACCGCGTCTCCCGGTTTACCGGCGGCGATCTCCGACTCGGCCCGTGTGCAGAGGAGTTCCACCGCGCGGGCGTCCAGCCACTCCTCCTCGCCCGCCACCGGGGACGCGACCGGCGGCGCGGCGGGAGCGCGGTGCGTGCGCGGAGCCCGGTCCGCGGGCCGGCGCAGCGGGGCCGTGGGGTCGGGGTGGGTGCGCGGTCGGGGTTCGGGGTCGCCGGGCCGGGGGCCGAGCGGGGCGAGGATCGCCAGGACCTCGTCGACGGGCGGACGCTGTCCGGGCTGCTTGGCGAGCATGCGGATCACCAGGTCGTCGATCGCCTCGGGGATGCCCGCGGCGTACACGCTCGGCGGCAGGGGATCCTCGTAGAGATGTCTCTCGGTGAGACCGGAGTCCGCGCCGAGCGGGAACGGCGGGCGTCCGGTGAGCAGTTCGTAGAAGACGCAGCCGAAGCAGTACACGTCCGTACGCGCGGTCGGCTCGCGCTCCAGGAGCTGTTCGGGTGCCAGGTAGCCGCGGGTGCCCAGCGTGGAGCCGTGCGCCGTGTACCGGGTGGCGTCGGCCCGCAGCGGCTTGGCGATACCGAAGTCGATGAGGACGACCGCCCCTTCGTCGTCGATCATGATGTTGGGAGGCTTGAGGTCCCGGTGCACGACGGGCAACGTGTGTGCGCAGGCGAGTGCTCCCGCCATCTGTACGGCGATGGCGATCGCCGACATCAGCGGCAGCGGTGTGTGCTCGTCGAGGAAGGTCCGCAGACTCACTCCGGTCACCAAGCGCATGGCGATGTACGGCACACCCTGGTGCGATCCGCTGCCGTACAGCTCCGTGATGCCCGGGTGGTCGAGCGTGCCCAGCAGTGTGGCCTCGCGCCGGAACCGGGCGTTTCTGACGGCGAGTTCGGCCGCCCTCTCGTCCGGGTCCAGGGCGTACAGGGCCTCGGAGTCGTGGCGCAGGAACTTCACCGCGACCTCGCGCCCCGCGGCAACCTCGTGATTCTCGGGAGCCTCATGGCCTGGGAAGACCTCGCGGGCGCGCCAGACGTGGGCTATCCCGCCCTTGCCGAGCGACTCCATCAACTCGTAGCGCCCGTCGATCAGATCGCCCGTGCCTGGCTTGTACATCTCCGCGTACGAATCCGCGTCCACGCCGCGCAGCTCCTTCGCCTCCCGCACCATTCAGCACACCAGAGTAGCGTGAAGTGACTCTCTTGCGAGATATGCATGGACTCAGTTCACAGGTGCATGCCATGCTGGGGTCGCGTCCGGGGCTTCGTGTGAGGGTGTGTGAAGCCCGACGGTCCTGGACGCCCTCCTGCCCATGCCGCCCTCCACGGGGGTCACCATGCAGAATCCACCGGGCGTCGCCGGAGACGACTGGCTGATCAGGGCGAGTCCCCGGATGGCTCGGCCCGACGCCGCAGCCTGCCCCACGCACCGCCGCATCGCGATGCGGCCCCAGCTCGTGCCCGAACCGGCCGTGCCGTTCCTGTCCACGCCGTACGAGGAGTTCTGGTTCGTCCCGCTCTTCACGGCGCTCGACCTCGTGGAGCACCATGGCTGGTCCGTCGAGCGGGTGCGTACGGAACTGCGCGGCACCCGTGGACCGTTCCGCGGCCGCGGCGCGCCGGTCCACCCCGTCCACCTCGCGTGGACCGCCCACGCCCTGGAGCGGTACATCGCGGCCCGCACCCGGGAGCAGGCCGCCGCCGAGGAGTCGGGCCTGCCGCCGACCGCGGCGGTCAAACTCTCGTGGACGTGGCGCACCCGCCGCACGGACGTCCCCGACCCGCGCGGGGCCCGGCAGTACGAGCACACCCTGTGGGGCCGCATGTACGCCTCCGCCGACGGGGCGGTGCGCGATCTGTGGCTGCCCTCGCTGGGCCGGGCCAAGAGCAGCCGCCCCGAGGCCGAACTCGGAGCCGTGGCACAGGTGATGGCGTACGGGGCACCCACGCCCCGGCGCAGGACGCGTGACGAACCCCCGGCCGAGGCGACCGACACCACCCGCTCACCTGCCCTGGTGCGCGTCTTCGACGTGGGATGCGCCGACGGCTCGGTGGAACCGCTGCTGGGCGTGGCACCACGGTTCGGCGAGGGGCCCGGCGAGGCGAGGAAGCGGTTCGAGGGCGACGCCGTGCCGGCGTTCCTCGCCGCCACCACCGCGACCGGTACCCGGCCCGGCGAGAGCTGCGTCGACTGCAAGGCCATCGCCGGCTGTACGGACCTGAGGCGCACCCCGGGTCTGTGGGGCGGGCGGCCCCCGTCCTTCGCACGCAAGCGCCGCTCCGTTTCCGCCTGGGACCTGAGGCTGTACGCCGAATGCCCTGCCCAGTACCACCTGGTGCGGCGCCTGCATCTCAGCGATCTGTCCGCCGAGAACGAGGGAGCGCGGCGCGGCAGGGTCGTCGACTCCTGGCTGGACGCGCGACACGGCGAACGGCCGGTGCACGGCTGCCGGGACAGCGCGTCCCCCGACCCGGCCACGCTGCGGTCTGAGACCGGTCTGGACGACGCGTCCGCGCGTGAGGCCGCCGGAATGCTGGCCGAGCACCGGCTGCTGTGCCCGCTCAACGGACTCGACGCCGACGAGCGCGTACTCGTACAGCATCGGGTCACGGCCTATGTGCCGGAGCTCGATGTCGTCGTGCTCGCCGTACCCGATCTGGTGTACACCCATCGCGGCCGGTGGATCTGGCGCGAGACGAAGACGTCCGCCCGCCCGTTGTGGGATCGGGAGCCGCTGCTCCGCACGTACCCACAACTGGCCCTCGGCGTCCTGTTGTTCCACACGGGGGCGCTGGGCGACGACCCGCGCCGCTCCTGGGTCGAACTGGAGCATCTGCGCGAGGGCCACGGAGAGAGCAGGCTCGAACGCGTCGATCCCGGCCGCACCGCGATCGTCGACGAAGCCCGGGACGTCATCGCCGGCCTCGCCCAGCCGCTCCTGGACGACACCACGTACGAACCGAGGACCGGACGTCACTGCCACGGCTGCCAGGCGCGGACCTGGTGCCGGCCCGGCACCGCCTACGTCACCGACCATCCGCTGCCGCACGGCGCCGACGTGCCCTCGCACGCGGGCGGCCCGAAGCCGAGCGTCCCACCCCAGTCGCGAGGAGGTGTTCCGGTCCATGACTGACCAACAGCCCACGCCGGACTGGCTGTTCAACCCGGACGTCGTCCTGCTCCGGGACGTGGCCACCGCCGTCCTGCATCTGGCCGCCGTCGACGACCTCGACGCCTTCACCCTGCCCTACCCGCCCAGCGCGCAGCGCGCCCTGGACGCCCTGGTCCTCCAGTGCCTGCGCAACGAGGCCAGGCCCCCGACCGGTGTCCCCGAGATGATGCGCTGGGCCCGCGCCCGGCCGCTCGGCAACTGGCCCCTCGACCAACTGCCCCCCGACCTGTTCGACACCGCGGACCGGCTGATCGACGAGGACTCGGGGGAACCCGCACAGCTCTGCCACGAACTCGCCGTCCGCGGATACGGCGACAGCACCGGACGCCAGTACGACCGCATGGTCATCCACGAAGCCCTGCGGGCCTGCCGCGCCATGTCCTCGCCCGAGTCGTACACGGCCTTCCGCCGCCTCCTGGTCACCCGGCCGGTCCTCACCGAGGAGGAATGGGCCGAGGTCAGCTGCGACCTCTTCCTCGACCCGGTCCGGTTCCTCGTCGAGGAGATCTACGCCCCCGTCCCCGCCGGGTTCCGGCGGGACGGCTCCTACCTGTGCTGCCACCGCTGCCTGACCCTGCTGCATCCGGTCTCCGACACCGAGTGGTGGTGTGAGCGGGACCAGTGCCGGCACCGGGGTCCCGCGCCGCACGGCCGGGAACTCGTGGCGGCGCAGGTGGGAGAGGTGCGCCAACTGCGCAAACCGCTGCGGCTGTCCGTCACCGGGCCGGGACAGGCGGAGATCTCTCTGGAGAGCGAGCTGCGGGCGCTGGGGCTCACCGTCGAGATGTGGCCCAACTTCGACTCGTACGACGTGCGCGTCACGTTCCCCGACGGCCATGTGTGGGCCGTGGACGTCAAGGACTGGGCGCATCCCGCCTTCCTCGGCCGCAGCGCGACCGCGGTGCGCGCCGAACCGCCCTACGACGAAGCCTGCTGGGTCGTCCCGGAATTCAGGGTCCGCGCACGCCGCGACTACCTCGACAGCTACGCCAGGGAGCGGGGCGCTCAGGCGGGTGGACTGCGGCTGCTGACGGACAGGCAGCTGGTGCGGGCCGCACGGCTGCGTCTGTCAGGTGACTGCGGGCCGGACGCCTTCATCGGCCCCCTTCCCACTGGAGCGGGCGGACCGTCGGGCCCCGGCCGACGAGCCACTGGGAACCGCCCCGCTGACAACACGACACCGGCCGAGGACGCCGGGCAGGACGGAGTGGACGATGCGTGACCGCAGCAGCTGGTACCAACCGGTCGTAGCCGCGTTGGGGCCCTGGCCCGAAGAGCACGCCAGGACCCGGCCCGCTCTGCTGTGCCAGGTCGAGCTCGCCCTGCGGCTGATGGAGACCGTGGCGCCCGGCCACGCCGCCGACGGAGCGTGGACGCTCCTGGGCGGCTACGGCCTGGCCTTCGCGCGCGCCGCGAAGCTGTCCGTCGGCGAGGCGGAACAGGTCGCGCTCACCGCGGCCCGGCACCTGCTCTGGCCGATGCGCCGCGCCCGGATGTGGCACCAGTCCCTGGACGCCTACCTGCGACTGCCGGAAAGGCTGCGCGCGTACCGTGTCCCGGCGGAGGGGGAACCGGCGTACCGGCTTCCCCTCGTGGTCGCCGCCGACCGCTTCGCCGTGTACGACGAAGCGCTCGCGCAGCTGCCCGGCTTCGCCGTCAAGCCGCTGGAGCAGGCGGTGGAGGGCGAGCACCGCTTCATGGACCGCCGCCACCGGCGCACTTCCGTCACCATCCCGTCCGAGCTGGTACGAGACCCCCTCCCGGGTCATCCCCTCACCACCGAACGCCCCGCCACCGCAGGCCCGCTGGACGTACCGCTCGACGAACTCGCCGACGTGGCGCGCTGGATGGACGAGGAGGAGCGGCGTCTCGGCCGAAAGGCAGGCAACTGGGCCCAGCGCCTCCACGACCTCGACCTCGACACCCGCACCCCGGACGGGGCCGCCTTCGCGCCGGCGTCCGCGCTGCCGCTCGACCGGCTCACCCATCTCGTCGGCATGGTCGGCGCCGGCAAGTCGACCCTGATGACTCTGCTCGCGGTCTGGGCGCACCACAACTCCCTGCGCATCACACTCGTCGTCGGTGACGTGGCCGAGCAGCTCACCCTGACCGAACTCTTCCGCGGTCTCGGCCTGAAGGCCGCCTTGATCCAGGGCGGCACCACACGGCCTCAGCACACCCAGCGGCTGCACCGCAGGCTCGCCGCGCGCGGAGCGCACTCACTCCTCGCCCACACCAACGCGGCCTTCAGACACCTCAGCACCGCCTGTCCGCTGGACGCGCTGCGCGCCCTCGACACATCGGAGCCGCTTCGCTACAACGACGCACCGTGCGGCGGCCTGCACCCCGTGCGGCCGGCCGCCGACTCCGGCGACGCTCAGGAGTCGGCGGCCGAACACGCCGTACGCGAACTCGAACGCGCCCGTGGCGCCGCCAGGAGGCAGCCCCCCGAGGACGACAGTGACGAAGAGGAGGAGTGGGGCACCCCGCACGCCTGTCCGCTGTGGAGTGCCTGCCCTCGCCACTCCGCCGCGCGTGACCTCGTGGACGCGCGGATCTGGGTGGCGAACCCCGCCAGCCTTGTGCAGACGGCCGTACCGCGCCAGCTCAACGCCGAACGCCTGCGCTACCTGGAACTGGCCTGCCTGCGCAGCGACATCGTGGTCGTCGACGAGGCCGACCGCGTACAGATGCAGCTGGACCAGATGTTCGCACCGTCGGCCACTCTCGTCACCACCGGTGTCTCCGAATCCTGGCTCGACCAGCTGCAGACCCATGAGATCGCCGAACTCGCCCGGCAGGGACGGCTCCAGCTCTCCGACCAGGACGTGGAACGGTGGTCCGCCGCCCTGGACATCGTCGGCTCCGCGGCGGACCGGCTGTACGCCATGCTCATCGACGACGAAGGGCTGCGGAACTGGGCGCAGATCGACTACTTCAGCGCATGGACCCTCCAGGAGAAGCTGCTCAACGCCTGGTATCCGCTCACGCCCGGCTGGTCCGTCCGGCGCCCCGACGGCACGGAGGCGGGGGATGTCGAGGACGAGAACGCGCTGTACGAAGACGAGGACGACAGTGACGGCAAGGATCAGCCGGGAGGACACGAGGTCCCCGAACCGCAAGTGCCCTGGGCGCACCGCCGTAGCGAGATCACCGCGTTCTTCGACACCTTCCGGGACGATCCGCTCGGCGGGCGGGGCCCCTATCTGACGCCCGCCGACGAGCTCACCGCCCTCGCCCACGACGTCCTGCACACCCTCGACGAGAAGCGGACACGCAGCCGGGTCCGCGCGCTCCTCGACTCCTTCCTCGCCGGAGCGCCGGGTCCTCAGCAGCGCCCGCCGTCCACAGCCCGCCAGGGCAAGGAGCCGGCGCGCGAGGAGGTTCCTCTCACCGAGGAGTGGCGTGAACTGAACGCGCGGCGACTGGAGTTCACCCTCGTGCTGGCCGCGCTGCACCAGCGCCTTGACCGGGTGACATTCCTATGGCCCCAGGTGGAGGCAGCGCTGCGGCTCGACGCGGCGAGCCACGAACTGACCCGCCGACCACCCCTTGACTACGCACCGCTTGTGCCTGAAGCGCCCATGGGTAACGTCCTCGGCTTCCAGTACCTGATCGACGAACGTGCCGCCGCCCGCGACAAGGATGGCCGCCGCACCGGAACTCTGCGCTTCTTCCGCTGCGCGGGCGTGGGCCGCGAACTGCTGCTCGGCCTTCCCCAGCTCGGCGCCGATCCCGGCCGTGAGAAGGCCGGTCCGCACGTTCTGCTGATGTCGGGCACCAGCTGGGCCGGCACGTCCACCCGCGCTCATGTCCTCGCTCCCGTCCGGGCGGTCCTGAAACCGCAGAGCAAGGCGCTGCGGTCCATTCGGGACACCGTGTTCCGCACCGAGTTCCTCTACGACGCGGCCGGGCAGCCGATCCGCCTCTCCGGACAGGACCCCGACAAACGCGAGGACATCCTGCGCCTGATGATCGACCGGCTGGCCCGTCCCCGCAGGGACGGAACCACCTCCCCGCTGCAGAGCGAACTCGCCCAGATCCCCGACCAGCGCCGCAGGCGCGCCCTCCTTCTGGTCGGCAGCTACGCGGAGGCCGGGGTGGCCGCCGCGGCCCTGGACGAGATCCCGCGCTGGCGCGGCCGGGTGCGTGTCTTGGCCGCCGACGACGCGGAACTGGAAGCGGCGGTCGACGGCGCGGCGCCGACGGGGAGCCGGACACGGAGCACAGGGGCGGTGCGGCGCGGAGACCTCGCCTCCTTCGCCGAGGACCCGGACGCCGAACTGCTCGTCGCCCCCCTGCTCGCCGTCGAGCGAGGGCACAACATTCTCACCGTTCCCCAGCGCCCCGGCGAGGAGAGGGTGGCGGCGTTCGGGACGGTGTTCTTCCTGGTCCGCCCCCACCCTCGCCCCGATGACCTTTCCCTGGCGGTGTTCGCCATCAACGACTGGGCGAGCCGGTTCGTACGCGGTCAACTGACCAGCCCGGACGGAACGTTCGGTGAGCTGGTGACAGAGGCCGACGGTCTCGACGCGGCGGGCGGCACCTTCCGGACCGTTGCCCGCCGTGTCTGGCGGCACGTACTGTCCCGCCCCTACATCTTCTCCGCGCTTCCCGACGACGAGAAGGAGTCCTTCGTCTGGGACCAGCTCGTCACCATCTGGCAGGTCATCGGCCGCCTCGTCCGCGGTGGTGTGCCGGCCCGCGTCGTGTTCGTCGACGCCGCCTTCGCACCGCGGCTGGCGGCGGCACAGGCACTCGTCGCTGACAGGAGCGGGCGGTCCCGCACCAGCGACCCGGGACTGCTGGTACGCCTTCGGGACGTTCTCGCCCCGTACTTCACCGGCACCGGCACCGAGAACACCACTGGCGGTACCGATCCCGACCCGGCCGACACCGAACTCGTCAAGCTGCTCTATCGGCCGTTGTACGAGGCGCTGTGCGGCCTGGACGCTCCGCCCGAGCCGCGCGGCACCGGCTGACACACCGAGACCCGCCACCTCCAAGGCCGTGGAAGACGCGGCACGCGACCGACCACGTACGACATCGCAGGGAGAACGGACATGTACCAGAACATCCGCCGATCCGCGTACCACCTTGCCGAGGGCAGCGAGTCCTGGACCGAGGACTTCCGCGCACTCGCCTTTCCCGAACACTGGCACGCGGAACTTCTCGCACTGCACAACCACGGGCGCGACGAGGAGAAACGGCAGCTGACCCTGCCCACTCGCCGGCTCGACGGCGTACTCCAGACCCTCGCCCCCGACGTGATCGTGCGCCCCCGCCCTCGTACCCCCGTCGAGGCGGGGGCGGAGCAGAGCCATCGGATCGACGAGGACTTCTGGATGTACGTCCCTGCCTCGGCGACCGATCCGCTCCCGGGCCCTTCCATGCGGCAGCTCCTGGACGCCTGGCTGCGCACGCTCGGCCCCAGGGGCGCGGGGCAGGATCCCGGGTTCCGTTCGCTGCTGCTCGCGACCAGCGCCGGCCTCAAGCGGAACCTGCCCGAGTGGCAACCGGTCCCCGGCGTCGAACTGCTCACCGCCCCCGTCACAGACGGCGGTACCGCAGCCCCCGACCCCCGGCAGTTCCAGCTCGCCACCGACGCGTTGGCCCGCCGCGTCCTGTCCCTCGACCCCTACCCCTTCGAAGGCGGCGAGCTACGCTTTCGCGCTGTGCCTCGCGGACCCCGCGACCAGGGCGCCGAACTCATGTCGCAGCCTCTGTGCCGAACCGTCAAGCGCAAGGAGTGGTGGTTCTCCGTCGTACTCAACATCTCCCTGCACACCACACCGTTCGACGCCAGGCCGCGCCTCCATCTGCACTGGGGCGTACGGCGATGGGCGACGCATCCGCGGGTCGCCACCAAACGCCTCAACCTGTCCTACCGGGAGGCCACCACGGTCTACTTGCGACCCACCATCCCCTGGCTGCCCGGAGCACCGGCCACCGAGCGCTACGCACTCGCCCGGCTGCGCCGGGACCGGGCGGCCGACACCTTCGCCTGGTCGGAGAACGACACCGCCGGCATCCTGCGTGGGCTCAGCCTCGCCGGTAACTTCCCCGACCCCGAACAACTCCTCGCCGAACCCGGTTCCTGGATCGGCGAGGGCCGCGGAGTCCGCGCCGCCGTCGTGCACAGCACCAGGATGGGGAAGCACGAGATCGGTACCGGCTTCATGCCCAACCAGCGAGCCCAGCTGACCGAGTGGGTTGAACAGGCCCTTCCGGAGACGGTGGTACGGGTACCCGATCTGAAGCGGGGGCGAGGCAAGGGCATCGGCGCACCGGACAACCGGCGACCCAAACCGAGGACCGACGAAGTCAAGAAGACCGAGCTGCTGCGTGAAACCCAGGCGCGCAGGGCGAATCTGGCGGCGCAGGCGCGGATCGCCAGCCGGCACCCGCATCGCGGTGGTCTGCCGCTGGTGGAGGTCCGGTTGCTGTGGCAGTCACCGGAGGTGCGGAAGGAAGCAGTGGCCCAGTTCGCACACGCCCTGGGGCTGGACGGTGACGGCGGCGCTTCCGCCGCCGCGATCACGGATCGGGACTTCGACGAGGCCAGGCCCGGAGCACCGGTCGTTCTGGAATGGCGGACGGAGGAACTCACCCTACGGCTGCGGTGCCTGCCGCTGGCCGACGGACTCGGAGACCGGCTGGTGCCCGACTCGGTCGTCAAAGCCAAGGGCGCGGCCATCGCGACGGCCATCGGTGAGCGCCGCCGCGCCCTGCACTCATGGCTGAGCGCGGACGGTGCGGACCCCAACCACCCTGAGCTGGCCCTGGTGGAGATCGCCCACCGCAGCACCTTCCGCCCGTTGACGACCGACCCCAAGTTCGCCGTCCGTCTGGGGTGTGCCGACGCGGGGGTACTGACCCAGTTCGTCGTGACCCCGTCCACCGACCGGCAGATCGACAACGCGGACAGCCTCGGCCATCGCACCCACAGCTCCTGGCTCGACGGACTGCGCCAGCTCGGCGTCCGCGTACTGCCGCAGCACACACTCGGCAACGACTTGCCCGACGGACTTCAGTACGCCGCCGTGTGGATGGTGAAGCGCCGCAAGGACGGCCCGACCCGGCTGCCCAAGCACCTGCCCGTGGCCGTCCTGACCACCCCTTTGCCGGACGCGGCCGGCCTGGCGGCCGTGCGCGGATGGGACGATGCCGAGGGGAAGTGGGTGCCGTACCCGCGCTTCCTCCTAGGTCTGGTGAAGCAAGCCGAGATCGACCCCGAGGCATGCGCCGAGCCTGACCCACAGACCGGCGACCCGTACCCCGGGAGCTCCCGTGTGACCGGCAAGCAGTGGCGTACCAACCTCGCCCAGCAGCGCAAGGAGACCGCGGCATTCCTCCAGCGTGTACTGCACTCGCTGCGCGGTCAGCCCACCGCGCTGATCACCCACGCGCAGAACAGCAGGCTGCACTGGCCGTGGCTGCAGGATGGTCGGATCGAGCGGGATCTGATCCAGGCGGGCCACGCTCCCGCGGGCCGGCTCGACGATGAGCTGCGCCTTGTACGCGTCCGTGGGTGTGGCGGACGGGAGACCGCGCAGTGGTGGGGTCTGGCGGAACCCGGTAAGCCGCACGGACAGCCGGCTGGCTTCTGGGCCCAGACCAGCCCGTCGTCGGGCGGCGCCCCCTCAGGTGACCGGATCTTCTACAGCACCACGGAACGCCCCGGTACCCATGCGGTGTCGCCCGCCCTCGACCGCCTGGCCACCCGAGTTAATGCCGCGGGCAACCTCACCTCACAGGCGGGCACCCCCGCCTGGAACCCGACCTTGGTCGAGATCGCGGTTCTCGGCTGCCACGCGGACGACGACCCGGCCGTCCCCGCATTGGGCAAGCCGGACGAGGCCGAGGCTCTGGCCCTCGCCGTACACCAGCTGCGTCAGGCGCCGGACTACGCTGCGGCGCTGTCCCTGCCGCTCCCTCTTCACCTGGCGGGACTGGCCCAGGCGTACGTCCTTCCGATGCTCGCGGAGAGTGATGGGACTCCAGGAGGGGAGACGGCGGAGCCCTCTGACGAGCGGCGGCGGAGTACGACGGGGGACGACCTGGACCCGGACCTGATGGACGCTGCAGGGTTGACCACGGAACCCGAGACGGAAATGGAAGAAGAGGATGGGTAAAGCTCTTCTGCGGCGACGCGCTGAGCCGTGGGACGACGCGGTTCTGCGTGTGGGTCTCCATGGTGATGAAGCGTCCACGCTGGTGCCAAGTGTCCACGCTGTCAGACGTCCTCACCCTGATAGGCGCGCGAGGAAGTCCTACGCCTCGGTGATCGACGCGCGGCCGCTAAGACAGCTGGCTTCCACTCAGTCGGCGAGCACCACGCCCTCAGCGAACTCTTGCGCTTCGCGCTCTCCGTGTCGGCCCTGCGGACCGTCCAAGCTCTGACCACGGCCTCCGCCGCGGAGCCCTCCAGCCGCACCCCATCGGGCGGCTCGCGTCGGGGCTGAATCTACGTGTGTGCGGTGGTGTGAGGACAGGCGTCGAGTAGATCGAGCCAGCAAACAAGAACAGGGCAGGCGCCGCTTTGACGCCTGCTCGATGTTTTCCCAAGGGGTCGTCAGATTGGCTCTGACCAGGCATTACTAGTCTGCAGACGGTGACTGGCCGTGGAGTGACTCCCGAACCGGGGGATGTATGTGGGACGGGGAGCCTGATTCGAGGGTATGAATCAGGGCAAAACGGAATCCTCGGTAACGAAAAAACCCTCCACGGCTGATCTCGTGAAGGGCTGGAAAGCGGCTCTGACCTGCAAAAATGAGCGCCCCCGGCAGGACTCGAACCTGCGGCCAAGCGCTTAGAAGGCGCCTGCTCTATCCACTGAGCTACGGGGGCCGGTGGTGGCTTGTGTCGTGGTGCCCGGGCGGGGGCTGATCCGTGACATTGCCGGGGACAAGGATAGGGCTCCCCGATCCTTGTCCCTGTTGCTTCGCCTCCGTGGCTCGATGTGGAGGTTCGGTGAAGCGGTCCTGATAATCGCAGGCAGGTACGAATCGTGCATCGCTTTTGGCGTCTCGCACCTCGGGTGTTGTGCACTCGTTATGCCTGGGCTTTGCCCTCGCCCCACTCGTCCCTTCCATCCCTTGTGTCCTGTCGGCGCGCAGACATGCTCATATGCTTCAAATATCCCCTAAAATTGGGCATTCTTCGCATGTGGTGACCTTGGACGTACGGCCTCAGCTGCTCGATGCACTCTCTGCCCTGCGCGACCGTGTCGCCGCCGCACGCTTCCCGCTGCCCCTGGCGGGGGCGCCACGCGCGCGTGCCAACCGCGACGAACTTCTCGCTCAGCTCGACGATTACCTGGTGCCCCGGCTGAGAGAGCCTGAAGCGCCGCTGCTCGCCGTGGTGGGGGGATCCACCGGGGCCGGGAAGTCGACGCTGGTCAACTCCCTTGTGGGACGGCGGGTCAGCGAGGCGGGGGTGCTGCGCCCGACGACGCGGACTCCGGTGCTGGTGTGCAACCCGGAAGACCATCATTGGTTCAGCGGCATGCGGGTGCTGCCCGAACTCACGCGCGTGTGGATGCCCCATCAGGACGCCGGCGACGAGCTACTGCTGCCGGGCGAGAACCCCGCGCGCGTGCTGCGGATCGAGACCGCCGACACCCTGCCGCGCGGGCTCGCCCTCCTCGACGCGCCCGACGTCGACTCCCTGGTGGCCGACAACCGGGTCCTCGCCGCGGAGCTGATCTGCGCCGCCGACATCTGGCTCATGGTCACCACGGCGGCCCGGTACGCCGACGCGGTGCCCTGGCACCTGCTGCGCACCGCCAAGGAGTACGACGTCACCCTGGTCACCGTCCTGGACCGGGTGCCCCACCAGGTCGTGTCCGAGGTGTCCCGGCAATACGCGGCGCTGCTGACCAAGGCCGGACTCGGCGACGTACCCCGGTTCACGGTGCCCGAGCTGCCCGAGTCGGCCTGGGGCGGCGGGCTGCTGCCGGCCACCGCTGTGGCGCCGCTGCGGACCTGGCTCGTCCAGCAGGCGCAGGAGCCGGCCGCCCGACAGCACTCGATGGCCCGTACGGCGTACGGCCTTCTGGAATCACTCCGGTCCCGGATGCCCGAGCTGGCCAGCGCCGCCGCCGCCCAGTACGCCGCCGCCCTGCGGCTCACCGCCGCCGTCGACTCGGCCTACGACAGCGAGTACGCGCGCGTGCGGGGTCGCTTGCAGGCGGGCGCCGTACTGGCCGGCGACGCCCTGAAGCGGTGGCGTGCCTTCCCGCTCGACTGCTCCGCGGGCGAACTGCTTGACGCCCTTGTGGAGAGCCTTGCCGCTCTCCTGCTGTGCGCCGTCACCGCCGCCGACGAGCGCGTCGACGACGCCTGGCGGCGCGAACCCGCCTCCGGCGCCCCCGGGCTCACCGACCGCGATCCGTCGCTGGAGAGCGCCGAGCACCGGATCGGGATGGCCGTACGACGGTGGCGGCGGGAGCTCGAGGAGTTCGCCGAGGAAGAGGTGCGCGACCTCGACCGGAGCGTCGCGCCCGACGCCGAGGTGGTCGCCGCCCTCGCCGCCACCACCCTGCTCGGCGGTCGCCGGGCGCGGTCCGGTGGTGAGGCGCTCGCCGAGCGGATCGGCGCGCACGGGGCGCTGCGGCTGCGCGACCGGGGCGGACGACTGCTCGCCGATCACCTGGACCGGGTCATGCACGCCGAACGCGAGCGCCGTCTCGCCCCGCTCGACGCACTCGACGTACACCCCGAACCTCAGGCCGAACTCATCGCCGCGCTGTCCGTACTGCAGAAGGAGAGGTGACCGGTGACCGCCATCACTGACCGGGACCACACCGAGCACACCGAGCACGCCGAGCGCCCGGAGGGCGTGGCCCCCGAGGACGCGCGCGTCGATGTCGAGCTCCCTGAAGAGCACGATTCCAGAAACAGCCTCCCTGGGGACAGGCCGAACAGGGAGAGCGCGTCCGGCAACCTTGGGGAGGGTTCTGACGGGGAGAGTGCGTCCATGGGCAGCGGGTTCTTTGATGCAGAAGCAGAAGGTGACCGCGACGAGCACGCGCGCGTGGGGGACGGCGGCGGCGGATTCGGGCGTACGGAGGAGGCCGGGCGCGGAGAGTCCGGGCGTGGGGAGACCGAGGCTGCCGGGCCCACGAAGGGCGGGCGGGATGAATCCGGGCGCGGGGAGGCCGGCCGAGAAGACTGTGGTCGACAGGACGCCGGCCGTGCTGACTCCGGGCATGGTGAGTCCGGGCATGGTGAGTCCGGTCGTACGGAGTTCGGTCGTACCGAATCCGGCCATGCGGAGTCCGGCCATGCGGAGTCCGGCGGTACCGAATCCGTCAGCCCCTGGGATGACGGGCTGATCGCGCGGCGGGTCGACGAGACCGCTGCTGCGGAGCCGGTCGCCGTCGTGGAGAGCAGGCGTTCCGGACCGCAGACGGTGGCGCCGCTGGCGTACGACGGGCCGCTGCGGTCGCGGCTGGACGCGCTGCGCGAACTGGTGGGGCTGTCCCGTACGCGGCTCGACAGCAAGACGCTGGCCGAGGCGGGGCGCGTCCTCGACGAGGCGGCGGCGCGGCGCAGGCTCTCCGGGCAGCACACCGTCGTGGCGATCGCGGGCGCCACCGGCAGCGGAAAGTCGCAGCTGTTCAACGTGCTCGCCGGAGTGAACATCTCGGAGACCGGGGTGCGTCGGCCCACCACCGCCGCCCCCATCGCGTGCAGCTGGAGCGACGGCGCCTCGTCCCTCATCGACCGGCTCGGCATTCCGGGACGGCTGCGGCGGCGCCCGGTGCAGAACCCGGACACGGAGGCCGAGCTGCGCGGGCTCGTCCTGGTCGACCTGCCCGACCACGACTCGGCCGCCGTACAGCACCGCGAGCAGGTGGAGCGGGTCCTGGCGCTCGTCGACGCGGTCATCTGGGTGGTCGATCCCGAGAAGTACGCCGACGCCGTGCTGCATGAGCGCTATCTGCGGCCGATGGCGGGGCACGCGGAGATCATGTTCGTGGTCCTCAACCAGATCGACCGGCTGCCCGGGGAGGCCACCGACCAGGTCCTCGACGACCTGCGGCGGCTGCTCGACGAGGACGGCATCGCCCTGGGGGAGTACGGCGAGCCGGGCGCGACCGTGCTCGCGCTGTCCGCGCTCACCGGGGATGGGGTCGGAGAACTGCGCGAGGCGCTCGGTGAGTTCGTGGCGGAACGCGGGGCAGCGGCGCGCCGGATCGCGGCCGACGTGGACGCCGCGGCCTGGCGGCTGCGGCCCGTGTACGCCACGGGGCGGCGCAGCGGGCTCAGTGAGGACGCACGGGAGGAGTTCTCGGCGCGGCTCGCGGACGCGGTGGGCGCGACCGCCGCCGGTGAAGCCGCCGAACGCGCGTGGCTGCGCAACGCGGGTCGCGCGTGCGGCACGCCCTGGCTGCGGCTGTGGCGGTGGTACAACGAACGGCGCGAACCGCCCACCGGGCGGCTGTCGTTGCGTACGCACAACGACGAGGAGGCCACGGCCCGGCAGCGCGTCGAGCAGGCCGTGCGGGCGGTGTCCGACCGCGCCTCGGCGGGGCTGCCCGCGCCCTGGGCGCAGGCGGTGCGGGAGGCGGCCGTACGGGGGGCGCAGGGGCTGCCGGAGGCGCTGGACGAGCTGGCCGCGCGGGCCGGGCTGCCTCCGGGGCGACCGCCGCGGCCGGGCTGGTGGCCGGTGGCCGTACTGGCGCAGGCGGCCATGACGATCCTTCAGGTCGTCGGCGGAATCTGGCTGACCGGGCAGATCTTTCAAGTCATGGCGCCGAACCTGGGCGTGCCGGTGCTTCTGATGGTGGCGGGCATCGTGGGCGGTCCGCTCGTCGAATGGAGTTGCAAGCTCGCGGCGCGCGGACCGGCACGGCGGTACGGGCTGGAGGCGGAGCGTCGATTGCGGGAGGCCGCCGCCGGATGCGGGCGGGCGCGCGTGCTGGATCCGGTGGCGGCGGAGCTGCTGCGATATCGGGAGGTTCGGGAGCAGTACGGCAGGGTGCTGGGGGCGGAGGCCGTGGTGAGGTGAGGGGCGCGGAGGCTCGGGCGCCCGTTCGGGTGACGGAGTTTTCCACAGGCGGGCGGTGGTCCACAGCGCTCAGCGGGCTCGGCCCGGCGGAGGCAGTCTGGCTCTGCGGCGATCGCGGCGGACGCGGTGGTCGCGGAGGCGGCGGCGTACCTGGTGTGCCGGGTCGTCGCGGCAGACGCAGCCGTACGGGACGGGCCCGTCGGCGTATCCGCCCAGGGTGAACCGCTCGGGGCGAGGGAGGGGTTGTGATGAACGAGACGATGGTCTGCGCGGTGGGAAACGTGGCGACGCAGCCGGTGTACCGGGAGCTGGCGTCGGGCGGTTCGGCGAGGTTCCGGCTGGCGGTGACCGCGCGCTACTTGGACCGGGAGAAGAACACCTGGACGGACGGGCACACCAACTTCTTCACGGTGTGGGCCAATCGGCAGCTGGCCACGAATGTGGCGTCGTCGCTGTCGGTGGGCGACCCGGTCATCGTGCAGGGCAGGCTGAAGGTGCGTTCGGACGTGCGTGAGGGGCAGAGCTGGACGTCGGCCGACATCGACGCGGTGGCGGTCGGGCACGACCTCTCACGGGGTACATCGGTCTTCCGGCGCCCGAACAAGCCGGACATGGGGGCGGCCGGTGCGGCGCCCGCGCAGTCGGAGCCCAGCTGGGAGACGCCGCCCGGGGACAGGGTCGGCGCGGAAGCCCAACGGGAGCCGGAACCTGTGGCGGTGACGTGATGTCACCTTCGCCCGGAGCCGACTGAACTGCGGCTTATCGGCGAATACGCACCGCGCCACTGCGGTGGATTTGTCGATAAGCCCTGCTCGCAAGCGGTCTTGGCGATAACGATTCCGAGTCGGATCGGCTGTCCGACAGTATCCCCGGGAGGCGTGGTGCGCCACGTCCCTAGGATGCGAGGCGTAGCTCTCGGGGCTTCTGATTCTGCTGGTGGGACCGCACCCCCCACATCAACGGGTCCTGCTCGAAGGGGATTTCTGTGTTTTCTTCGTTCTACGCGCCGTCTGCGCGCGGGCGAGGGGCAGTCCGCCTCGCCGTGGCGACATTGGTGTCCGGGCTAGTGGCCGTCACCGGTGTGATGGCCGGAGCCGGCACGGCCGTCGCGGACGGGACGGCGCAGAACCAGGGCGGTGCGACCGCCACCATAGGTGGCCTGAAGACGTACGGCGCGGCCGTGATCCACGACCCGGCCGGGGACCAGGGGCTGTCGGCCGGGCTGTTCGAGATGTCCGTCGAGGGCGGCGGCATGCTGCAGACGTACTGCGTCGACATCCGCAACCCTACGCAGAAGGACGCCAAGTACCACGAGACGCCCTGGAGCGGTACGTCCCTGGGCGCCAACAAGGACGCGGGCAAGATCCGCTGGATCCTGCAGAACTCCTACCCGCAGGTGAACGACCTCGCGGCGCTCGCCGCCAAGGCCGGTGTCAAGGGCGGCCTCACCGAGCAGGACGCGGCGGCCGGCACCCAGGTGGCCATCTGGCGCCACTCGGACGACGTGGACGTCGATGCCGTCGACCCGCAGGCCGAGAAGCTCGCGGACTACCTCGAGAAGAACGCCCGTGACATGGCGGAGCCGAAGGCGTCGCTGACCCTGGACCCGCCCGCGGTCTCCGGCCGCTCCGGCGAGCGGCTCGGCCCGGTGACGGTGCACACCAACGCGGACTCCGTGACGGTGACACCGCCTGCCGACTCCGCCACGAGCGGGGTGACGATCGTCGACGGGGACGGCAAGGCCGTCACCTCCGCGGCCGACGGCAGCCAGGTGTTCTTCGAGGTCCCCGAGGATGCCGCGGCCGGGTCGGCCGAGCTGACCGTGCAGGCCTCGACCACCGTGCCGGTGGGCCGCGCCTTCGCCTCCGAGAGTCGCAGTCAGACCCAGATCCTGGCCGGCTCCAGCGAGTCCACGGTCTCGGCGACGGCGAGCGCGACGTGGGCAGAGCAGGGCCCGATACCCGCACTGTCCGCGGTGAAGAACTGCGCCGCGGGCGGCGTGGACCTCACCGCGGACAACAAGGGCGACGAGGACTTCACCTTCAAGCTGATGGGGATCGAGCACACGATCGCCGCCGGCGAGTCCCGGACGGTGACGATCCCCCTGCAGGAGGACCAGGCGTACGACTTCACCATCGAGGCACCGGGCGGCTTCCAGAAGCGGTTCGCCGGCGTCCTCGACTGCCGGACAAAGGGCAGCGACAGCGGCGACTCGACCCAGCTCCTCACCGAGCCGAGCCCCGCCACGGTCGGCGGCACCACCCCCGACACCAACCTCGCCGAAACCGGCAGCTCCGGCGCGACCCCCGTGATCGGCGGCACCGCCATCGCCCTCGTCGTGATCGGCGGCGGCGTCCTGGTCCTCGTACGCAACAAGAAGACGCCTGGGCAGGGCTGAGCGGTACGGATCGTTGGCCCCGGCAGGGATTCGAGGCCAACAGGCGGTCATCCGCGGCCGCGTTGAGTACCGAGGAGGCCGCGTCGAAGATCAGGCGTCGGTACTGGGCTGAGGCCACGACCTCTTCGAGCTGACGGTGCCGGTCGCGGACGGGCTCGGCTGGAATGGCCGTACGGAGCGCGTGCCGAGATGGGCCAGGGCGTGAAGGGCCCGACCGGCCTTCCACGGCGGCTCGGATATGACCAGCACGGGCCCGGTATGTCTATCCGTTGATGTCAAGCGCCGTCCCGTACAGCCGGTCAACCTTCAGCCGGATGACAACCCGGCGTTCGAGGACCAACTGCTCCAGGAACGCATCCTCGTCCTCTGGCTTCGCAGCCTTCGGGATCATCCCGAGCAGTTCCCGCCCGACCGTGTCGCCAGGGACTGTCGTGACCTCGGATACCTCGGCCTCGCCCTCAGCGACGGCGAACGACCACACGTCGCCACCCTGCACATGCAGCGCCGCACGCGGGTCGTGCTGCAGGTGCTTGACTTTGATGCGATCGGCCGTCGTCGAGAACCGCACGATGTGGGCCTCGGAGTCCCAGCTGTAGAGCATGGTGGTCAGGTGAGGGCGGCCATTGCGCTTTACGGTGGCGAGAGTGCCGAACTGCTGCTTGCCGAGCAGGTTGGAGAGCGCTTCGTCGGATAGAGGGCGGGGTGCCGGGCCTTGAGTCATGATCAAGTCAACGTTTGCGGCTGCCCCAAAAATTTCATGGACGCCGTAAGCCCAGCCACTCACTTTCACAACGCGCCCTAGGCTCGGGCCATGACGCCTGTAGACGCAGAGCTTGCGCACAACCTGGCCCCCACTGGAGTGCTGCGCGCCTCCATCAACCTCGGCAACCCAGTCCTCGCTCAGGGCACCCCCAACGAGCCGTCCGGGGTCACGGTCGAGCTTGCCCGCGAGGTTGCCGCACGTCTGGCTCTGCCGGTGCAGTTCATCTGCTTCGATGCGGCCCGCAAGTCGTACGCCGCGATGGCCGAGGGCCACGCCAACCTCTGCTTCCTGGCCGTGGATCCGGACCGCGAGAAGGAAGTCGCATTCAGCAAACCGTACGTGCACATCGAGGGGGTGTACGCGGCACCAGTGAACTCGGCGTTCTTGTCCGGCAACGACGTGGACCGGGACGGGGTACGCATTGGCGTCAAGAAGGGGTCCGCGTACGACCTCTACCTGAGCCGCACCCTGCGTCACGCCACCGTGGTGCGCGGCGACGAGGGGGTCGACGTCTTCCACGCCGAGGGCCTGGACGTGGCGGCCGGCATCCGCCAACCGCTGACCGCGCACGTCTCCCAGCGGCCCGAACTGCGCCTGCTGGAGCCTGCGTTCATGACGATCCGACAGGCCATGGGCACAACGAAGGAGCGGAGCCCGAAGACCACACGGTTTCTCAATGAACTCGTGACCGAACTGGTGGCGTCCGGATTCATCGCCAGGTCGCTACGCCACTCCGGCCAGGACCCGACACTGGCTGCCCCCACCGCGGTTTGACGCGGGGCCTGAACGTCGACAGCGCCTCCGTGACGACCGGACAGGGGCGCCAGTACCCCTGCGTGCCCGATGGAGCGACACGCCCCCTGTAGACAGTCGCTGGCAGACGTGCTGCGGTGGCGGTTGAATGCCTTGGTGAGTGACTACTGGACACCCGCCCATCACGCGGTCGAGCACGAGGATGCGGAGACCCTGACCCGGTTGCTGGCCGACGGTTCCGATCCTGATGAAGTCTTCAGCAACATGACGCTGCTGACGCACGCGATCGACGTCGAGGGCGATGGCTCCCTCCAGAGCGGCCGACCGTTGGCTGTGCATACCACTGCTGTGCTGCTGGCCTTCAGGGCGGACCCGGAGCTCGCAGATCCAGACGGTCACACCCCCATGGACATGGCAGATCATTACGGCCACGACCTGGCGGTGAAGCTGCTGCGCGCCCACATCAGCGGGCGAGCCGCCGGTAACAGATGAGGGTGCAGGCGATGCTCGTGAAGGCGAGGAAGTGCTCGGCCTTGCGCTCGTAGCGACGGTGGAGACGGTGGCAGTCGGCGAGCCAGGACATCGGCTGCGGCGGCGACCGTGGCGTTTCAGTACTGACGATCCTCGATCGGTGTACAGCCTCGCTTGTGTTTTTGCGTACATCAGAACCGAGGTCGTGCGCGACGACGGGTTGCGTCCGGCGGATCCGCACACAGTCATGGTCGGCACCCGTGTCCCGCTGCCACCAGGTGCGGAACAGGGGCACCCGAGGCCGACCAACGACGACCGACAGCGACCATCGACCCACGTCCCCAGCAGCGACCCCCAGGTCAGAGCCCTCCACCCATACCCGTTTCCCCCGAGGGGTGGCGGTCGGGCAAGATGGGGTGTATCTGCCCACTGCCAGAATTCAAGCTGCCGGACGGTTCCTCTTGGCTGAGTACATCTACACCATGCGCAAGACGCGTAAGGCGCACGGCGACAAGGTGATCCTTGACGACGTGACGCTGAGCTTCCTGCCCGGCGCGAAGATCGGTGTGGTCGGTCCGAACGGGGCCGGTAAGTCCACCGTTCTCAAGATCATGGCCGGTCTTGAGCAGCCGTCGAACGGCGATGCGTTCCTGTCGCCCGGCTACTCCGTCGGCATGCTCCTCCAGGAGCCGCCGCTGGACGAGACCAAGACGGTCCTGGAGAACGTGCAGGACGGCGCCGCCGAGATCATGGGCAAGCTCAAGCGCTTCAACGAGGTCGCCGAGCTCATGGCGACCGACTACTCGGACGCGCTCATGGACGAGATGGGCAAGCTCCAGGAGGACCTGGACCACGCCAACGCGTGGGACCTGGACACGCAGCTGGAGCAGGCCATGGACGCCCTTGGCTGCCCGCCCGGCGACTGGCCCGTCACCAACCTCTCCGGTGGTGAGCGCCGCCGCGTGGCCCTGTGCAAGCTGCTCCTCGAAGCCCCCGACCTGCTGCTCCTCGACGAGCCCACCAACCACCTGGACGCCGAGTCCGTGCAGTGGCTGGAGCAGCACCTCGCGAAGTACGCGGGCACCGTCGTCGCCGTCACCCACGACCGGTACTTCCTCGACAACGTCGCCGAGTGGATTCTCGAGCTGGACCGCGGTCGCGCCCACCCGTACGAGGGCAACTACTCCACGTACCTCGACAAGAAGGCCTCCCGCCTCAAGGTCGAGGGGCAGAAGGACGCCAAGCGGGCGAAGCGGCTCAAGGAAGAGCTTGAGTGGGTGCGCTCCAACGCCAAGGGCCGGCAGGCCAAGTCCAAGGCGCGGCTGTCCCGTTACGAGGAGATGGCCGCCGAGGCGGACAAGATGCGGAAGCTGGACTTCGAGGAGATCCAGATCCCGCCGGGCCCGCGTCTGGGCAACGTGGTCGTCGAGGTCAGCAACCTCAGCAAGGCCTTCGGCGACAAGGTCCTGATCGACGACCTGAGCTTCACCCTGCCGCGCAACGGCATCGTCGGGATCATCGGCCCGAACGGTGCCGGCAAGACCACGCTCTTCAAGATGATCCAGGGCCTGGAGGAGGCCGACTCCGGCACGATCAAGGTCGGCGACACCGTCAAGATCTCCTACGTCGACCAGAGCCGCGAGAACATCGACCCGAAGAAGTCGCTGTGGGCCGTCGTCGAGCGACGAACTGGACTACATCAACGTGGGCCAGGTCGAGATGCCCTCGCGCGCCTACGTCTCCGCCTTCGGCTTCAAGGGCCCCGACCAGCAGAAGCCGGCCGGCGTCCTCTCCGGTGGTGAGCGCAACCGGCTGAACCTCGCGCTCACCCTCAAGCAGGGCGGCAACCTGCTGCTCCTCGACGAGCCGACGAACGACCTCGACGTCGAAACCCTGTCCAGCCTCGAGAACGCGCTGCTTGAGTTCCCGGGCGCGGCCGTGGTCGTCTCCCACGACCGGTGGTTCCTGGACCGGGTCGCCACGCACATCCTGGCCTACGAGGGTGACTCCAAGTGGTTCTGGTTCGAGGGCAACTTCGAGTCGTACGAGAAGAACAAGATCGAGCGGCTCGGCCCGGACGCCGCCCGACCGCACCGCGCCACCTACAAGAAGCTGACCCGGGGCTGATCTTGCGGCACATCTACCGCTGCCCACTGCGCTGGGCGGACATGGACGCGTACGGCCACATCAACAACGTGGTCTTCCTCCGCTACCTGGAGGAGGCGCGTATCGACTTCCTGTTCCGCCCGGAGAAGGACTTCAAGCAGGGGTCTGTGGTGGCGCGCCATGAGATCGACTACAAGCGGCAGCTCGTCCACCGGCACACGCCCGTGGACATCGAGCTGTGGGTCACCCAGATAAGGGCGGCCTCCTTCACCATCGCCTACGAGGTCAAGGATCCGGACCAGGTCTATGTCCGGGCCTCGACGGTGATCGTGCCGTTCGACTTCGAGGCGCAGCGTCCGCGCCGGCTGACGGCGGAGGAACGGGAGTTCCTCGCGGAGTACAGGGATGACGACGAGGAGGAGGCCGTCGCCGCATGACGGTGCTCCATCTCGCCGACGAGGGGGAGGCGGCGGATCTCGCGGCCTTCCTCTCCCGGCTGCTCCACTACGACCGTGGAGCCGCGGTGCGCCTGCAGGCGGCCGGGACCGCGCTCGCCGTCTTCGGGCGGCCACCGTCCTTCGAGGTGCTGGCGATCCGTGCGGTGCGGCTCGCCAAGCCGTACGAGAACGGGCTCGACGTCACACTGGACGTGACCGTCTCCGCGGGTGAGCTGCTGGAAGCCTTGGACGAGCCGGCGGCCACGGCTGCCGTCCCGGCCGAGGTCACCGGGCCCCCGTGGGCCGGGGTGCTGCCGCCGCGCGGCGGGTGGAGGCCCGAGCCCGGGCTGCCGGCACCGGACGCCCTGCGGGCCATGGTCCGGGCGGGGGTCGCCGAATTCCGGTCCCGTACGCAGGAGTTGACGCCGGAGGGGCGTACGCGGGCCGAACTCGACCGGATCGGGCGGGAGATCTGGTCCCGGTCGGTCGGGGACACGCATCTGCCGGTGCGGGCCGTGCACGCGGCCCAGTCACTGGGCTTTCTCCGCGTACGACAGGACACCCACGCACCCGACGAGCCGCAGCTCGCACTGTTCTCGTCGGGCGCCTGGCTCAGGCTGCGTACGCCGTACGGGTCGATTGCCGTACGCAGGGCGGGACTTGGGGCGTTGGACGTCAGCGTGTCCCGCTGAGCGCTCCGCTGGATATGCGGTTCGTTCGCCGCGGGCCGGTGGGTGCTGGTCGCGCAGCTCCCCGCGCCCCTTGCGGGGCGCGGTTGCGCACCCGACTTCCCCCAGACCGCTTAGAGGCCGGTCACGCCGGAGGCCGGATCATGCCAGAGGTCGGTCAGCCCGGCGTGTTCACCATCGAGGCTGCCGCGTAGGTCAGGTAGTTCCACAGCGTGCGCTCGTGTTCCTCGGAGAGGCCGAGGTCGTCGACGGCGTCGCGCATGTGCTTCAGCCAGGCGTCGTGCGCCGCGCGGTCGACGGTGAAGGGGGCGTGGCGCATGCGCAGACGCGGGTGGCCGCGGTTCTCGCTGTACGTCGTCGGGCCGCCCCAGTACTGGATCAGGAAGAGGGTGAGGCGCTCCTCGGCCGGGCCCAGGTCCTCCTCGGGGTACATCGGCCGCAGGATCGGGTCCTCGGCGACTCCCTCGTAGAAACGGTGGACCAGTCGGCGGAACGTCTCCTCCCCGCCGACCTGCTCGTAGAAGGTCTGCTCCTGAAGCGTGCCGCGCCGAATCTCATTCACATCACCCATGGTCTCAGACGGGGAGGACCAGGACTCAAGGCTTAGGACCACCGTCCCGACCGGTGGACCCCCCGGTACTGACTGGTCGATTCCGGTTCGACCGGTATGGGTGCTCGCCTCTCGGGCCGTCCCGCAGGAAAGTGGACGTATGGGTGCGCACGCTCTCGACAACGAACTCGACGACCTCGCCGCGCCGGCGCGGGCCGCGCTGGTGCGCGAGATCGAGCTGAGCGGGGCCTGGGCGGCGGATCCGGTGTGGCGGGAGGCGTTCGAGGCGGTGCCGCGCCACCTCTTCGTGCCGTACTACTACGTCGGCGTCGTCGGCGGCTATGAACGCCGGAGGGGCGAGAGCCCCGACCCGCGCACACGGGAACGCTGGATGCGCGGGGCGTACGCCGATGCCCCGCTGGCCACCCGGCTGCGCGACGGCGAGCTGGTCTCCTCCAGCAGTCAGCCCTCGCTCATGGCGATCATGCTGGTCGAGCTGCGGGTGGAGGACGGCAACCGGGTCCTGGAGATCGGCGCGGGCACCGGCTACAACGCCGCCCTGCTCGCCCACCGGCTCGGCGACGACAACCTGGTCACCACCGTCGACCTGGAACCGGAGATCACCGAGTCGGCCCGTCGGCACCTGGCCGCCGCCGGCTATCACCCGGCCGTCGTCACCTGCGACGGAGCGCGCGGGGTGCCGGAACGCGCCCCCTTCGACCGGATCATCGCGACCTGCACCCTGACCTCGATCCCGTGTGCCTGGCTCGCCCAGTGCAATCCCGGCGCGCGCATCCTGACACCGCTGGGCACCGGCCTGATCGCGCTGGAGGTGCAGGACGCCGAGCACGCCGAGGGGCGGTTCCTGCACACGCCCGCCTACTTCGTGCCGCTGCGCGGATCGGCCAGGCCCGACGCGGAACCGGCGCACCTCGGCGGCGTACCGCGCCGGGCCAGGGAGCACGAGCTGTTCCGCTTCCTGCTGGCGCTGAGCCGCGGCAGCCTCGAACCGCAGGAGGCGTACGCACTGTGGGAGCGCGAGGGACAGCCACAGCGGGAGCGCTACGGCGTGACGGTCAGTGGTGAGCACGAGTGGGCCTGGCTGGACGATCCGGAGGGGCCGTATGCCTGGCCCCTCCCGAACGACCGGCCACGCCTGCTGACCGAGTGAGCGGAAGCCACCGAGTGAGCGGAAGCCACTAACCCCGGCGGATCGTGATCGTCGTCCAAGCGCCCACGTGCACCCGGTCCCCGTCCTGCAACGGCACCGGCACGAAGGGCTGGATGGGCTCCTCGGAGCCGTTCACCGTCGTACCGTTCGTCGAGTTCTGGTCGACGATCGCCCAGCTGCCGTCCGGCTGCTGCACCAGCACCGCGTGCTGGTGCGAGACGCCCGGGTCCTCCGGCGGCACCGAGAGGTCGATGTCGGGGGTGTCGCCGGTGGAATGGCGGCGCCGGCCGATGGTGACCTGGTTGCCGGTGAGCGTGCGCTGCTGCTCGGGCGAGTACGCGGGCAGGTTGAGGCCCGCGGCCTCGGGGCCGGAGCGCTGCATCATCGCCATGAAGTAGTCACGGTCCGGACCGATGGTCGCCAGCCAGGTCGCCGGCTGCTGCTGGTACGCCGGGCCGGGCGGGGGAGGGGCCTGGGTCGAGCCGGGCTGCTGCGGGTAGCCGTAGCCACCTTGACCGGGGCCGGGACCGCCAGGGCCGCCGGGGCCGCCAGGCGCGGTCGAGCCGGGCGGGGAGAGCAGCCAGTCGTCGTCACCGCCGCCGAAGGACTGACCTCCGGGCTGCTGCGGCCTGTTCGTCTCCTGCGGGAACGCTGGCGGGGCGGGCGGACCGGACTGCTGGAACGCCTGCGCGGGATGACCCGGACCACCGGGACCACCCATACCACCGGGACCGTTGGGACGCATGGGACCACCGGGACCGTTGGGGCCGCCAGGACCACCGGGAGTCGGCCCGGGCGGGCCCTGCCGCGGCGGATTGCCACCGAAGCCGGACGGACCACCAGGACCGGACGGACCACCAGGACCGGACGGACCACCAGGACCGGGCTGGCCGCCGTGACCGGGCTGGCCGCCGTGACCACCGGGCGGACCGGGCGGACCGGGCGGACCAGGAGGACTAGGCGGACCAGGCGGGCCGCCCGGTGCCGACGGGTCGGTGCCGAAGGGTGGGATCGGCTCGGCAGGCCGGTTCATCTGCGACGGGCGCGAGCTCTGGTAGTCGTACGACTCTCCGCCGCCGTACGACGGTCCGGGCGGCGGCTGCTGCTGGAAGCGCACGGCCGGGCCGGGCGCCTGCGGGCGCGGGGCCGCGGGGGTGTACGACGTCGCCGTGTTCGTCAGGAAGTTCCACCGGCACTCCTCGCAGAACGGCGCGCCGCCCTCACGCGGCGTACGGCACTGCGGGCAGAGCTCCGGCTCGGGGTCCGGCACGGCGGACAGGTGCGGGCGTCCCCCGGGGTGGGCGCCGGGCGGCGGCGGGGCCTGGGCCGGGCCGGGCGGCGGGTAGCCGTACCCGGCGGCCTGGGGCGGCGGCGGAGGGGGCGGGGGTACGGCACCGGCCATGCGGTGACCGCAGACCTCGCACCAGTCGTCGGAACCCGACTGGTGTCCGTTCGGGCAGGTCGGCATGTCGGCGCTTCCCCCTCTCCTTTCCGGCCGCGACGACCGGATTTCTCCAACCCCAAGGGGTCAGACTCGCGTCTGTCTCAGGTCACTTCTTTACACGAACAGTCTTTGTGGACCGGGTCTCGAGGGTCATCTCATCGGCCTCCGCGACCTTCGCCTTCAGTCGCACAGTACCTGTCGCGGCGTCGACCACGTCCACCACCTTCGCAAGGAGTTTCGCGGTATCCGCATTTCCGGAGTCGCTGGCGAGCTGAACGGCGCGGCCCAGTTTGGCCGTTGCGCCATCGATATCGCCCGCTTTGCGCAGATCGAGCCCTTGTTGAATGGCTTGTGCCAGTTCGGCCTGGCCGGTGTAGTGGGCGACTTGGGGGTTGATCGACGTCGAGGCGACCATGTCGTCGGTCCACACGGCCCGTACGAGGCCCTGGGCGCCCAGGTTCTGGGCGGTGCCCCCAGGCTGCGGGATCACCAGGGAGACGCGGGCGGCGAGCATCTCCTGGCCGAGGTTGGCGGCCGGGACCTCGACGCAGACGTGGTAGTCACGGGACTCGTCTCCCCAGGAGCCGGTGGGGTAGTCCCCGGCGCGCGGGCCGGACTCGGTGCGGCGCTCGGTCAACTCCTCGACCGTGGGCGCGACTTGCTTGACGAATTTCACCGTGGTGCCCACCGGCGTCCACAGCCGCAGGGCGACGTCCGCGACCTCCTTGCCCATGGCCGTCTCCATCATCTGCGTGAAGTCGGCGGCGAGACCGGCCGGGTCGGCGACGATGTCGGCGCTGCCGAGCAGGGCGGAGGCGATTCCTGTGACTTCTTTCACTTCCCAGTCGGTGCCCACGCCACGGGCGTCACAGGTGAAGCGTCCGGCGCAGGAGTCGAGCGCGGCCTTCAGGGCCTCGGACGACTCGTGTTCGTTGCGGCCGTCGGTGAGCAGGATGCCGTGCCGGATGGCGACGTCCGCGGACGACAGCAGGCCGTCGGCGAGACGCAGCCAGGTCCCGATGGCCGTACCGCCGCCCGCGCTGAGTTTGCGCAGCGCCTGCTTGGCCTGGTCACGGGTGGTGGCGTCGGCGATCGCGAGGCGCCCGCCGCCCGGGTAGACCTCCTTGGCGACGTGCGTGCCGCCGATCACCGCGAAGTGCACGCCGTCGCGCAGGGTGTCGATCGCGGCGGACGTGGCGTCCCGGGCGTTGCGCATCTTGGTCGGCGGGTAGTCCATCGAGCCGGAGCAGTCGACCATGATCGCCACCGCCGCGTCCGGGCCCTGTCCCGGCGCGTAGAGGTGGGGTGCGGCGACCGCGCTTCCGATCGTGCCGCCGCCGGTCGCGGTCACGGTGACGATCGCGTTGACCTCGCGACCTCCCTCCGGCAGGTACTCGTTCTGATAGACGTCCACCGAGAACTGCGGCACGTTCGACTTCGAGAAATTGGCCATGCCTTCTCTGATCCCCCTTGAAGATCTCCTGAAGATCCCCTCGAAAACCCCACAGGAGCGGGGTGATGACTGTGTCCGGACTGGTCCCCTCCAGTCCGTTTCGTGCGGTGGCCTCAGGCCGATCCTGCCCCCTGCGGCGGGGCCGGGAACGGCACGACGGCCACTGTTACGTTGTCGTGGCCCCCGCCGTCGAGCGCGTGACCGACCAGGACCTGGGCGCTGTGCAGGGGGCGCACGGCGGCGTCGAGGGGGACGACCTCGGCCATCTCCTCGGCTGCCTCGGCGTAGTTCCACAGTCCGTCGGTGCACACCACCACTACACCCGCACGGTCCGGCTTGAAGGAAGCGGTGTGCGGCTCCAGTTCGTAGGCGTCGGCGCCGAGCCAGCCGGTGATCGCGTGGGCGCGCTCGTCGGCGTACGCCTCGGCCTCGCTCATCAGGCCCGCGGAGACCATCTGCGCGGCCCAGGAGTCGTCCTCGGTGAGCCGGGCCGGGTGGGAGCCGCGGTCCACCGGCACCCAGTAGGCGCGGCTGTCGCCGACCCAGCCGACGACCAGCAGTCCGGCGGTCACGATCGCGCCGACGAGGGTGCAGGCGGGGGCGTTCTGGTGCGGGGCGTGTTCGCGGGCCGTGGCGGGTTCCCCGGCCAGGGAGTTGACGGCGCGTGAGGCGGCGACGATCGCCTCGTGCATCGCCTGCTGCGGGTGCGTGCCGCGCGGCAGGGCGGCCAGCAGCGACTCGCTCGCGGCCCGGGAGGCGGCGAGGGAGGCGTCGTCCGGGCGGGTCGCGGAGGAGACGCCGTCGCAGACGATCGCCACGGTCGCGGGGGCGCCGTCGGGCAGCGCGGTGCAGCCGAGGGCGAACGCGTCCTCGTTGCGGTGGTGGCGCAGGCCGCGGTCGCTGACGGCGGCGACCGGGCCGGCGTCCTGCTCCATGTGGTTGCGCTCGCGGGGCTGGGCGTGCCCGCAGTTCTCGCAGTAGCCGTCGTTGTCGACGCGGCCGGAACGACAGGCGACGCACACGGTGGTGCCCTCCGGCGGGGACGCGAGGTCGGCGATGCGTGGGTCGGGCGCCTGGAGCGGGTACTCGTCGGGCTCCGGCGGGCGGTCGAAGCGGACACCGGAGGCGGGGGACACGGGGGAGCCCACCGGTGCCTGCGCGGGGATCGCGTGGCCGCCCGGGTCCGTGTCCGGGAGGTCGGTCGGCAGATGCGTGGCGGCGGGCCGGCCGGGGGCGATGGGCCAGTCCACATCGGCGGCACCGGCCGGCGGGGGCGGTGCCGAGCCGTTCATGGTGATCGTCGGTTGGTCCTCCGGCCGTGCGGGGACGGCGGACAGGTCATATCCGCACGCACCGCAGAAACGGTCACCCGACTCGAGGGGTTCCTCGCAGCTCGGGCACCGGGACAGGGCGGTCTGCTGGGGCATCTGCGACATCAACTACACCCACGTCCGGGGGCGGTAACGATTGGCACGTTCCACCAGATCGATTCTCTCCTCGCCGCCCCGTGCGAGCCGGGCCAGCGTGCGGTACGAACGCTCCAGGCCGAAACGCAGTCCCCGCTCGTCCAGGCCGCTGCCGAGCAGCACCCGTCCCCCGGCGGCGGGGGGTACGGAACCCTGGCCACCGGAGAGTATCCAGTCCAGCGCACAGCCGAGGACCTCCGCCGACAACTGCTCGCGTCGCGCGGGGTCCAGACCGTACGCGTCCAGGGCCTCGACCTGCCCGGCGGCCGCGGTCAGGTCCTCCAGGAAGGGTACGTCGGTGGCGGCGGCCGTGCGCTGACGCAGCCGCGCCCGTACGGCGGCCACGCGCGCGGCCGTGTAGTGGATGGACGACTCGGGAACCGACTCCAGCGTCTGTACGGCACTCCTGCGATCGCCCGTCGCCAGCCGGACGCGGGCCAGGCCGAACGCTGCGGACACAAAGCTCGGGTCGGTCGACCACACCAGGCGGTAGTACTCGGCGGCGTTGTCGAGCTGGCCCAGCACCTCCGCGCACAGGCCGAGCGCCAGCTTGGGCGCGGGCTCGCCGGGGAAGGCGTCGTAGATCGCGTCGAAGGAGAGCGCGGCGCCTTCGTGATCGCCCGTCACCAGCGCGGCGACGCCCCGGTACCAGACGACCCGCCAGTCGTCCGGGTGGTCGGCCTCCAAGCGCGCCAGGGTCTCCAGCGCGGTGTCGGAGTCGCCGGTCTCCAGCCAGGCCCTGATCTGCCTGAGCCGCGTCTCGGTCGACTCCGTCGGCGCCGCCGCGAGCGCACTGATCAACTCGCCCGGGGCGGAGGCGATCAGGCCCGCCAGGAACCCGGCGTTCGGGTCGCTCGGGTCGACGTGCGGCACAGGCAGGGCGAGCGCGGCGGCGGGCGCGTTGATGTGTCTGACGAGGTCCTGGGTGCCCTGTCCATTGCCGGCTCCCCCAGTCGGCAACTCGGCAGCACCGGCCCCTCGCAGCCGAGGGGCCACCATTCGCGCCCCCAGCCGCGACACATCCCCTTCCAGCTTGGGGAACAACTCGGTGTCCGTCACCTTCACTTCGGGCCCGAACAGCGTCGACAACGAAGGCCGGGCCTGGCCCGTCTGCAGGGAGACGACCTCGCGCAGGACACCCGTGAGCTGCTCGGTCATCTCCTGCGCGGAGGCGAAGCGGCGGGCCGGATCCGGGTCGGTGGCGCGGACCAGGAGCCGGTAGAAGGACTCGTACTGCCGGAAGACCTCGATGTTGTCCGGGTCGGGCAGGGAGTCCACGAACACGTTCGTGTAGCCCTGGAAGTCGAAGGTGAGGACGGCGAGCGTACGCGCGACGGTGTACAGGTCGGAGGCGACCGAGGGGCCGACGTCCGCCACCTCCGGTGCCTGATAGCCCACCGTGCCGTAGATGGCCGACTCCTCGTCGTCCATCCTGCGGACCGCGCCCATGTCGATCAGCTTGAGCTGGTCCTCGGTCTGGATGGCGTTGTCGACCTTGAAGTCGCAGTACAGCAGGTTGCGGCTGTGCAGATGGCTCAGGGCCTCCAGCGCCTCGATGCCGTACGCGCACGCCTGCTCCACGGGCAGCGGATCCCGCTTGCCGCCCGGTGTACGGCGCTCGTTGGCGATCTCCTTCAGCGACTTGCCGCCGACGTACTCCATCACGATGTACCCGTCCAGCGAGCCCGTCCGCTGGTCGAGGTGCTCCACGAAGTTGTAGATCCGCACGATGTTGGCGTGCTCGATCTCCGCGAGGAAGCGCCGCTCGGAGATCGCGGCGGCCATCGCGTCCTGGTCGCCGGTGTCGAGCAGGCCCTTCAGCACCACCCACCGGTCCGACACCGCGCGGTCCACCGCGAGGTAGATCCAGCCCAGGCCGCCGTGCGCCAGGCAGCCCACGACCTCGTACTGGCCGTGGACGACGTCGCCCGCCTTCAGCTTCGGGACGAAGGAGTACGGGTGACCGCACTTGGTGCAGAAGCCTTCCGTACGGCCGGGTCGCTCGCCGCGCGCCCGGCCGACCGGGGCCCCGCAGTCGGAGCGGGAGCAGAACCGCTTGCGCTCCGGGACCTCCGCCTTCTCCAGGACCATCTCGCGCGGGTCGGGCCGCGGCACGTCCGGCACCTGGACGAGCCCGAGGCCGAGCCGGCCGCGACCGCTGGAACCGGCGCCGGAGCCGGAGCTGCGCACCGACACCGAGCGGCCCGTGGAACGGCCGGACAGGGAGCGCGACAGGCGTCCCGACACCGAGCGCCGCGACTTCGACGACTGTGACGACGTACGAGAGCTGCCGCGGGAGCCGGCGCGTGAACTTGCGCTGCCGGACGAGCCCTTGCCGCTGCGGCTGATGCCGGTGGGCGGCGAGCCGACCATGCCCTTCGCCGAGACGACCGGGGCGAGACCGCAGGTGTCGCAGTACAGCTCGCCGCCGCCCATGTCCTCGTACGCGCCCTCGCACCCCGGGCGCTGGCACTTCTGCTCTGCCTGACTCATGACGAGTGCTCCCCCCTACGATCCTCCGGCCCGCCCTGGCCCGGGACGCGCGGGCTGCCCAGCAGTTCGGCCGCCGCCTGCTGGTAGCGCAGTACGGCCTGTTCGGCGACCCGCAGGTCGCAGGGCGCGCTCCACAGCATCCGCCGCGCCGCGTCGTACCGCTCGATCAGGAACGGGTCCTCCGCGAGGCCGTGCCGGGCGACCTTCGCCTTGTACGCGTCGAGCCGGCCGCGCAGCTCGGCGCGGACCGCCAGCGGCTGGGTCACCGCGGTCAGCGACTCGCGGGCACGCAGCAGTTCGTCCTCCGCCTTCTGCTCCAGGGACTCCAGAAGCGGGGACAGCCGGTGCCACTGGGCGTGTCTGCGGTACTCGGCGGCCGTCGCCAGCTGCTCCTGCAGCGCGGTCGGCGGGCCGCTGACGACCGGCACCTCCGTGGCCGCGATCTTCGCCAGGACCTCGCCGCGCGCGGCGCGGGCCTCGGCGAGCGTGCGGTCCGCGCGCGAGAGCACGTCGCGCAGCTTGACCAGGCGCTGCTCGGCATCCTGACGGACGGTCAGTACAGCGTCGATCTCACGTCGTACGTCCTCCAGGGCGCGCGCCTCACGGTCGTAGACCGTGGTGTCCGGGCGGCCGCCGCCGGGGGCCGAACTCCCGGGGGTGGGCGTCCAGAAGGCCAGCGGGTCGGAGACGACCTGCTCGCGCAGGTTCGTCAGCGTGCGGGTGATGCGTTCCAGGTCGTCGCCCGCCGGGTGCTCGCCGGGGCGTACACCGACGGAGTGCGCGAGCTTGCGGGTGCGCTGGAGCTCCGCGGCCAGTAAATCGATCCGGGCGGGCAGCGCCGACCAGACCGCGTCGGCGGCGACGACCATGTCCAGCGAGGTCGCGTACAGCTCGTTCATCCGGTCGACGAGCGTGACCAGCGTGAACTGCTCGCTGAGCTTGCCCGAGCCGCCGTGCAGGGTCGGCGCGCCGGCCGTGGCGCCGGTGGAGCCCGCGACCGTGACGGCCTCGCCGCGCAGCAGCTCGGTCAGCTCCGCCAGGTCCTCACGGCTGGACCAGCGGCGCCGGGCGCGGATCTCGCGGGCGGCGCGCAACGCGTCCGTGTACGCGTCGAAGTACGCCCACAGCAGGGTGATCGACCCCTCGGCAGCTGTCCAGCGCTCCTTGGTGACGCCGGTCAACTGCGCACCTTCGAGGAGTCTGCGGCCCGCGTGGTCCTGCAGGGCGAGGAGCGAGGTCTCGATCGCCTCGTGCTCCGCGCCGAGCCGCGCCAGCGCACGGTCCACCTCGTCCCGGTCCATCACCGGCCCGGGGGGTCCCGTGACGCCCATCGATCACCTCTCGCTGCTCTGTGTTCCTATGTGGTTGACCTGGAGCGGACGTTGACGGTGCTTCAGCTCTTGCGCAGATACTGCGGTGCGGGCGGTTCCGACTCCGTCGAGTCCTCACCCAGTGTGGCCGACAACCACTTGTCGTACGACGCCTGCCAGCCGTTCGCGGTGTCCTTCCGGTAGTCCACGAGGATCTGGTTGACCCGGCGTACCAGATCGTCGGCGTCCTGGTTCATCGCCACGCCGTAGTACTCGGTGGTGAAGGGAGCGCCTTTCAGCTCGACCGTCGGATCCTGCGCGGCCTGGCTGGCGGCGAGCGCGCCGTCGGTCACCACGGCGTCGGCCTCGCCGAGTTGGAGCCGCACCAGGCAGTCGAGCTGGTTGGGGACGGTGGTGGATATGTCGGCGGAGGAGACCAGCTCGTTCGCCTTCTTGTCCTCGTCCAGCTTCGCGTACGCGGTGGAACCCTCGGCCGTGCAGATCCTCTTGTCGGCGAGCGAGTCGTTGTAGCCGGTGATGGTCGAGGACTTGGGGGCCAGGAGCTGCTGGCCGGTCTTGAAGTACGGCGCGGAGAACGCGACGTCCTCGAGGCGGCTGCAGTTGATCGTCATCGTGCGGACGATCATGTCGACGCGGCCTTCCTGGATGGCCGGGATGCGCTGGTTGGTGGGGATGGCCTTGAACTGGACCGCGTCCGGGTCGCCGAGGATGTCCTGGGCGATCCGGTGGACCAGGTCGATGTCAAAGCCCTCCAGCTCGGCCGTACCGGCGCTGTTGGGGTTGCGGTAGCCCCAGCGGTAGCTGTTCTGGTCGACGCCGACGATCAGCTTCCGCTTCTCGCCCTCGCGGGCCTTGATCGCGTCGATGGTGGAGCCGTCGGCGCCGGACGGGGACAGGGTCTGCTTCTCCGGGGCGGTGCACTCCTCGGCCCGCGCCTGGCTGCCCTGGGCGACATCCCGGCCGGCCGGGTCCGCGCCTTCGCCGGTGGACTGGGTCTTCGGCAGCAGCAGCGCGAAGGCCAACGCCAGGGCGCACACGACCGCCATCGCACCGACACCGCCCCAGCCTTTCAGGCCGGCTCGCAAACGTCGCCGGAGCGGCGCGCCTGTGCCGAGAGGACGTGGGGGTCCCCCCGCTCGAGCGAAGCCGAGAGTGGGGGAGCGCGGAGGCCCGAAGGGCTGAGCACGGTCGTCCTCTCGGCACAGGCTTTCAGCGCCGCGGAGGCGGCGAATGGAGAACCTCCGTGCATGCATCGTCACGCCCCCTTTCATCGGTACTCCGACAGCCTGCGCCCGATGCCCAGTACCGCGCCAGCGGCACCGAGTACCGCGAGGACGGCGGCGCCCACCGACAGGCCGGTCATCGCGTCGAGGCCGTCACCGGCGGCCTGCTTGAACTCGGTCTGCTCATGGGCGAGTGCCTTGGCGAGGTTCGCGTCGACGTTGTCGAAGCACTCGCCGGTCGCACCCTTGGTGCCGATCACCTTGTCCAGTGCCTGCTGGTAGTTGCCGTTGTCGTCCTCCGCGCGGGCGGAGGTGTGGCGCTTTTGCCACTCCTCCATGTTGCCCACGGCCGCCGTGACCGGCTGCTCGCCAGAGCGGTCGTCGGCGAGATCCTCGGCTGCGGTCAGGCCCTTGGCGAGGGTCTTCATGTCCTTCTGGAAGGTGTCGTCGAACTTGTCGAGGGTCTTGCCGTCCGGGGTGGTGACCGTCTCGGCGCCGCGGGCGACCAGCGTCAGGTTCTCGTTGCCGCGTGCCTTCAGGGAGGCGATCCGGGCGTCGTTCAGCACGTTCAGCGAGCGGACGCCGTGGTCGTACGAGTCGTTGAGGCCGGCGCGGGCGACGCTGTGGCCGACGACCAGCCAGAGCAGCACCACCGTGGCCGTCGCGGTCGCGGCGACCAGGCCGTGGTTGAGCACGCGGTTGGTGCGCCGGTAGTTGCGGTGCTGGGCCCAGGCCAGCCCGGCGAGCGCGAGGACGCCGAGAGCGATCGCGGCCCAGGGATACGGCGTCGCGTCGTCGTAGTCGTCGCGCAGCCGCTGGTTCTCCTTCGTGTAGAGATCCTCGGCCGCGGGGAGCATCTGGGTCTGCATCTTCTCGTTCGCGTACCGCAGATACGCGCCGCCGACCGGGAAGCCCTGCCGGTTGTACGTCCGGGCGCGCTCGACGAGGCCCTTGTACTCCGGCAGCAGCCGGTTGAGCCGGGCGATGGTCGCCGCGGACGGGGAGTCGGGCTCCGAGTTCGCGGCGGCGTTGACGAGCTTGGCCGCGGCGGTGCGGATGTCCTTCTCGTACCGGTCGCGCGTCGCTGCCGTCTCCTGGCCGCCGGCCAGAAAGCCGCTGGAGGCCGCCGTGTTGGCGTCGGCGAGGGAGCGGTAGATGTCGGCCGCGTCCGAGCTGAGCGGCTGGCTGCTGTGCAGTACGTCGTCGGCCGCGCCCGCCCGCTCGGTCGTCTGCCAGGCCGTCACGGCACCGAAGGCGACGACCAGCAGGGCGAGGACCGCGCCGATGATGCGCAGACGGCCGGGTTCGGTGGTGGCCGCCGCGCGGAGGCGGTCGACGCCCTCGGCGAACGCGGTGCGGCGGGGCGGCTCGGTGGGGTCCGGGGCGGCCGATCCCTGTGGTGCGGGGGGAAGGGATGGGCCGGATGCGCCGGGGCCGCCCGGTTGCGGCGGTAGTGATGGCATCGTGGGCGCGGCGCCCGCTGGTGGCGCCGTGCTGCTTTTCGGCGAGTGTGTCACTGCTGACCTCCCCCATGGTCATCCTTCGCCGCAAGTATCGCTGCCGGGACTGACATTCCGCACCGGCCTTCACTGGATCTTGATCGGATCGCAGCGGTGCAGCCCGGGTTTCGGGCATGACGTGGCGCTCCGCAGCCTCCCTGCCCATGAATACGCCGGGGGAATCGGTTCGGTTCCATCGGGGGGCGGGTGGTGCTATGTCACATACTGAGTACGTACCCGTTCCTGCACCCCGGCCCCCGCCCCCACCCGGTCGAGCCCGAGCAACACCGCGCCCAGCACCGGCCGGGCCCGCACCACCCGGGCCACCGCCTTCGGAGCGCGTTCCGCCAGCAAGTCCCTGATCCGGTCGTCCAGTTGCGCGTGCCCCGCGGCCAGCACCCCGCCCCCCCAGCACCACCGGCGTCTCCTCCTCCAGCAGCCCCAGGCGGGTCAGGGCCACCGTCGCCATCGTCACCACCTCGTCGGCCACCCGGTCCACGATCGCCCGGGCCACCGGGTCAGGTGACCGTCCGGCCCCATGCCTCACCGTTGATCGACCGGTTCAGCCCGGCTTTCTGCCGGACGTTCTTGCCGGAGGCTTCCAGGGTTCCCTTGGCGGACTTGACCATGTTGACGATGGTCAGATCTTCCACCCCGATGACGCCGAACATGTCGGAAATCTCGGTGGTGGTCTTGTGCTGCCAGTCGACCGCTCGGCGCGTGGCTCTTGCGCGGAACAGGGCGATCTGGTCGTACGTGTGGCGCAGGCGGTTGCTGGTGCGTTCGTCGGGCTTGCGGTGGGCGCGCTGGCGTTCCCGCCGCTGTTCCAGCCTCTTGAGCCGCTTGGCCTCACCAGGGGTTTGGAGCTGCTGCCGCTGGAGTGTGCTCAAGCGTGTTCTGGTGGGCAGGAGCGAGTGCCGGTGGTCGGGGCCGTGCGTGCGACATAGGCGAGCCCTTCGTGGGGGAACGGATTTTCTTACGTCGAATGCGTGACCGTTGCTGTCGGGCCTCGTTGGATGCGGTGACGGCGGGCGGGGCAGGGGGTGACGGGGTGGGCGGGCTACGGTCACCGGCTAAGTCGTTCGTCGCGACCGGCCCGAGCGGTGTGGCCGTGCGGACCCGCCTCAAGTGTCTGACGCCGCAGGACGAGAAAGTCCTCGGGCTGGTCGGCGCGCATCTCGGTTCGCTCGCCTCGAAGGACCTCAAGGTCCGCTGCACAGACGGTCTGGAGCATTCCGCGGACACGTGGGCGGTGCGCAAGCGGGAGCTGACCGCGGTGTCCTCGTCGCGGTGGGCAGGCAGCATCACCAAGGCCACACATGATCAGTGGGCACTCGCCCGCCGTTGCCGGTCCGCCCACATCCAGGGCCTGGAAGCGGGCATCGCCACGATCGCGCACCGGTTGTCGCTCCCGATCAGGGAGAAGGGCAACAAGAAGACGCCGGGCGGCTACAGTTCCCGTCAGGAGTGGCATGCCAAGACCCGCCGCCTGCACGTCCTCGAAGACAGGCTGGCCGCCGAGCAAGCCGACCGCGAGGCCGGGATCGTGCATGTGGTGAGAGGCGGCAGGCGCCTGGCCCGCACCCGCCACCACCTCGACACTGCCCAGCTCACCGAGGACCAGTGGCACAGGCAGTGGGAAGCCGAACGCTGGTTCCTCGGCGCCGACGGCGAGTCCGGGAAGCGATACGGCAACGAGACCATCCGCGTCAGCCCTGACGGCGAGGTGAGCATCAGGCTTCCCGCCCCGCTGGCAGATCTGGCGAACGCGAAGCACGGCCGCTATGTGCTCGCCGCCCGTGTGAGCTTCCCGCACCGGGGGCAGGAATGGGCCGACCGCGTCGAGGCGAACCGGGCCGTCGCGTACCGCATTCACCTGGATGTGGCACGCGGGCGCTGGTACCTCACCGCGTCCTGGCAGTACCAGTCGGCGCAGACGATCCCGCTTAAGGCTGCCCTGGCCGAGGGCGTGATCGGCGTGGACACCAACGCCGACCACCTCGCCGCCTGGCGCCTCGATGTGCACGGCAACCCGATCGGCAGGCCGCGCCGGTTCTTCTACGACCTGTCCGGCACCCGCGAGCACCGCGACGCCCAGGTCCGTCACGCCCTCACGCGGTTGCTGAACTGGGCGAAGATCTGTGGCGTCACAGCGATCGCGGTGGAGGACCTGGACTTCCGTGCGGAGAAGACCCGGGCGAAGCACGGCCGCAAGAAACGCTTCCGACAGCTGATCTCCAGCCATGCCCACCGGGAAGCTCCGCGCCCGGCTGACCTCGATGGCCGACCACACGGGCATCGCGATCATCGCCGTGGACCCGGCCTACACATCCAAGTGGGGCGCCCAGCACTGGCAGCGCCCGCTGACCTCGAAGAACCGCACCACAACCCGCCACGACGCAGCCGCCGTGGCGATCGGAAGGCGCGCCCAGGGACACCCAGTCCGGCGACGGACGGCACCGCCCCACGACGACCGGAGTGATCGTCGTGGGCATCGGACCGTCCAGGCCCGACCGGAGGTCCCCGGGCGTGAGGAAACCCGCCCCCGCATTCTCGGACCACGCACCAGATGCGTGCCGCCCGGATGCGGAGCGAACGCGGGAGACCAGAACGCCCAACACCGTTCGGGGCGTTCGGCTGAGCATGCGTCCTGGCAACAGGACTCACTCCCGCTCAGTCTTTAGGAACGGTCAGCGGGAGGTGTCGAAGACCTCGTCGCGGGTGGCTGCCAGCGCGCTCTCCAACGCGCCGCGCAGCACGGGGTGTTCATGCACGTCGCCCACGACGAGCCGGGGCCGGGTCGCGGCCAGCTCCTCCAGCTCGGCCTGGACGAGGGCGCGCAGCACCTCGCCGCCGGAGGCGAGTGAGGCGCCGCTGAGGACGACGAGTTCGGGGTCGAGGACGGAGACGAGGGAGGCGAGACCCGTGGCGAGCCGGGTCGCGTAGGTCTGGAGGAGCAGCCGGTGCAGGACGGTGTCCTCCGCGGCGGCCCGCGCGACGAGGGCGGCGGCGACTTCGGCGTACGGTCCCGAGGGGATGTCGGAGATGCCGATCTCACGCGCGAGGTGGGGGATCGCCTGCGAACCGGCCAGCTCCTGGTAGCCGCCACTGTTGGCTTTGGTTACCTGCCGCACGAGCGGTGCGCCGGGGACCGGCAGGAAACCTACCTCTCCCGCACCGCCGGTCCAGCCGCGGTGCAGCCGGCCGCCGAGGACGAGGGCGGCACCCAGGCCCCCTTCGTTCCACAGCAGCACGAAGTCCTCGTGGCCCCGGGCCGCCCCCAGTCGCTGCTCGGCGACGGCGACGAGGTTGACGTCGTTCTCGTACTCGACCGGCATCGGTAGCGTGGCGGCGAGTTCGTCGAGGAGCGTGGGGGAGTGCCAGCCCGGGAGGTGGGAGGCGTAGCGGAGTCGGCCGGTTCCGGGGTCGAAGGCGCCGGGGGTGCCGATGACGAGCCGGTGGAGATCGGCGCGGGCGAGCCCGGCCGCCTTGACGGCGCCGTCGAGGGCGTCGGTGACCTGCTGGACGACGGGTCCCTTGGGTTGCCTGCCCGGGGTCGGAAGCTCGTACTCGCAGACCGTGCGGCCGGTGATGTCGGCGACGGCGGCGTGGATGCGTTCGGGGGTGACGTCGAGTCCCGCGGCGTACGCGGCGGTCGGGTTGACCGCGTACAGCTGGGCGTTGGGGCCCGGGCGGCCCTCGCTGGTGCCGGTGACGAGGACGAGCCCGGCGGCCTCCAGGCGGGCCAGGAGCTGGGATGCGGTCGGCTTGGAGAGGCCGGTGAGCTTGCCGATCTTCGTGCGGGACAGGGGGCCGTGGGTCAGCAGGAGGTCCAGCGCGGCACGGTCGTTCATGGCGCGCAGGACGCGCGGGGTGCCCGGCGTGCCGGCGGTTCCAGCCATGTGAGTCGACACCTGCCTTTCAGCCGCCCAGCTTTTCAGTGACGGGGGAGGGAAGTCCATCGAGGGCGCTCGACGGAGTCCCGACCGATCACTGTTAGGAAAGTTTCCTATCGCGGTGCTCAGGAAGGTAAGCCCGGCGTGAAGGGGGCGTCAAGAGAGATCGGCGCAACCGCTCCTGACAGGATGGCGTGACCCCAACAGAACGTGACCCCAACAGACGTGACCACAACAGAAGGAGGGGCGGCGCATGGCCGTGCTCGTGCGCTTTCTGGGGCGCAGCACCAGCGGGAGCGGGAAATCGGGCTCCGGCTCCAGCGACGACTAGTCCATAGCGAACCCCGGCCAAGTCAGGAGAAACCATGAAGCCGAAAACCGTCGTCCTCTCGCTTCCGGTCGCCGACCTGGACGCGGCCCTGCGCTTCTACCGGGACGGACTGGGTCTGTCCGCGGCAGCCGTGGACGAAGGCGCCGTCCTCTTCGAGCTGCCGAACCTGTCGCTCTTCCTGATCGAGCGCGAGGAGTACGCGACGTACACCGACCGTGCCGGCGTCGCCACTCCCGACGCTGCCGTGGCGGGCGCGTGCGTCATCTCCTGTGCCATCGGCAGCAAGGCAGAGGTCGACGACATCCTCGCCCGAGCCGCGGCGGCGGGCGGGTCGGTCCCCAAGAGCGCGGGCACCTATGACGGGTCCTACATGGGGTACTTCACCGACACCGACGGGCACCTGTGGGAACTGGTGTCCAACCCCCAGACCCAGTCGGCCGCGGCACCGGAGTAGTCCCGCAGCGCCTACTTCGTGGCGCTCGGCGGAGTCAGCGGTGAGGCCGCCGAAGCCTGCGGGGACGACGTGTTCGAGAAGACCGACGGGGCCGACATGCCCGCGGTCGGGTCGGCGGGCGACTCGTCGTCCGGCTGGAGCGGGAGGCCGCCGACGATGCGGATGCCCTCGGCGTCGAAGGCGCGCTTGATGCGCCAGCGGAGTTCGCGTTCGACGGTGAGGGACTTGCCGGGCATGGTCTTGGCGGAGACACGGACGACCATGGAGTCCAGCAGGACGCTGTCCAGGCCCAGGATCTCGACCGGGCCCCAGAGCATCTCGTTCCAGGGGTCTTCCTTGCTCATGTCCTCGCCGACCTGGGTGAGGACGGCCTTGACCCGGTCCAGGTCCTCCGACGGGCGGACGGTGACGTCGACACCGGCCGTGGCCCAGCCCTGGGACAGGTTGCCGATGCGCTTGACCTCGCCGTTGCGGACGTACCAGATCTCGCCGTTGTCGCCGCGCAGCTTGGTGACGCGCAGGCCGACCTCGATGACCTCGCCGGAGGCGACGCCCGCGTCGACGGTGTCGCCGACGCCGTACTGGTCCTCGAGGATCATGAAGACGCCGGAGAGGAAGTCCGTGACGAGGTTGCGGGCGCCGAAACCGATCGCGACGCCCGCGACACCGGCGGAGGCCAGCAGCGGGGCGAGGTTGATCTCGAAGGTGGAGAGGACCATCAGGCCCGCGGTGCCCATGATCAGGAAGCTGGCCACCGAGCGGAGCACCGAGCCGATCGCGTGGGAGCGCTGGCGGCGGCGCTCCACATTGACCAGCAGACCGCCCAGCGCCGTGCCGTCGACCGCCTGGGCCGTCCGGTTCATGCGCTCGATCAGCTTGGTGATCGCCCGGCGCACCGCCACTCTCAGCACCGCCGCGATCACCAGGATCAGCAGGACTCTGAGGCCGATCGCCAGCCAGGTGGACCAGTTCTGCTGGACCCAGCCCGCGGCGTTGGTCGCGCTCTCATGGGCGTCCTGGAGCGAGGGGACCGCCGGGGGCGTCGTCTGTGAGGGAGACGGCGACGGCGACGGCGACGAACCGGCGGCCAAGAGGACGGCGGACAGGGACACGGCAGGTACCTCCAGGTGCAGCGGTCCGCCCGCCGACAGGCAGTAAAGATCACAAGATGGTCACCGGACGGGCAGGCTCACCACACTATCGGGGCATTGTGTGTGGATCGTTGCGGAGTTCGAGGGAGGAGAGGCGCTCCGCCGGGGATGAACTGGTGGGATGAACCGCCCGTGATCCTGGGGATGAATCAAGATGTGGTCGAAAACACTCCCAGCCCGTTACCGGGACATGGTGGCGCTTCCACCAGGCATGAGGGGAGACTGACTACAGATCGTCCCGGCGCGAGCCACGCGCCGCCGACGCACAAGGAGGCATCCGTGCCGCATGTCCTGGTCCTGAACGCGTCGTACGAGCCGCTCGGCGTCGTACCGCTCCGCCGCGCGCTCGTCCTCGTCCTCGAGAACAAGGCCGTATGCCTCGAGGAGTCCGGCGCCTTTATGCACAGCGCAACTGTCACAGTCCCCGCACCAAGCGTGGTCCGGCTCAAGCGATTCGTCCGGGTTCCCTATCGGGGGCCCGTTCCTCTTACCCGGCGGGCGCTCTTCGCGCGCGACGGGGGCCGGTGCATGTACTGCGGTGGCGTCGCAACCAGCGTCGACCACGTCGTCCCGCGCAGCCGCGGGGGCAAGCACGTCTGGGACAACGTGGTGGCGTCCTGCCGTCGCTGCAACCATGTGAAAGCCGACCGGCATCTCTTCGAGATCGGCTGGCGGCTGCGCCACAAACCCGCTCCGCCCTCCGGCCTGGCCTGGCGCATCATCGGGACCGGCCATAGGGATCCGCGCTGGCTGCCGTACTTGCAGCCCTACGGCGCGGACGACGCTCTGGCCCGGATCGACGGCGCTATTTCCGCCTGACGATCCGGGCTTTCGCATTGCCCCGGCCGGTTCCCGCACGGCCGGGCGTATGGCACGCCTTCCGCCGGTCCCGAGGGTCCCCCGTGCCCCCGGGACCGGAAGCGTCACGTGTAGCGCAGCTCCCCGGGGTGCGCCGAGCGGCGCAGCAGGGGCAGCGAGGTGGCCGCCGCCACCAGGCAGGTCGCGTACACCGCGAGCGGGACGAGCAGGGCCGCGAACGAGGACGGGGCGAGCACGTCACCGACGAGCCCGGCGTATCCGACGCCGATCGCCAGGCCGCCGAACCCCGCCAGGAGCAGCGCGGGCGCGAGCGGCAGCGCCGTCTCCAGGAGCAGCGCCCGGCCGAGCACCGCCCGCGGCACCCCGGCGGCGGTCTGTGCGGCCAGGCCCCGGCGCCGGGTGGCCAGTGACTCGGCGGTGCCGACGGCGAGCGCGCACAGCGTGATCGCGAGGGCGACGAGGATCGCGGCGGCCGTGAGGTTCAGGCCCGTCTCGTAGAAGGACATGTTCTCGGCCGGGTACTTCATGCTGTGCAGCTGGGCGAGCAGCCCCTGCCGGACGCCCACGAAGCCCGTGCCCACGATCGTCACCAGCAGCACTGCCGCATGCGTACGGGCCGCCGCCCACGGGTCGTCGCGCAGCCGCTCCGCCGCGATCAGCACGGCCGGGCTTTCGGTGCGGGCGGCGAGGTACCGGCCGGTCAGCCGGGCCGTGAACCCCGAGAGCCACACCGAGACCACGCCGACCAGCACCACCGCGGCGCAGACCGTCAGCGGAGGCATCGCGAAGGCGATGAGGGGATTGTCCCGGTACGACGTGAGGGCCGTCAGCAGCACCAGGACGGCGAACGTCGGCACGACCACCGCGAGCGCGAGCCCTGGCCGGCTCGTCGTCCGCACCCGGCGCACCCACCCCAGCGGCGAGGTGATCACCCGGCGCAGCGCCAGCGCGCTCACCAGCGCACCGAGTACCGGCACGGCGACGGCGACCAGCACGAACCCGGCCCAGGCGATGCCCGGCGGCTCTTCCCACTCCCCGAGTACGAACACCACGGAGGCGAGTACGGCGATCACCGCCCCCACCAGACAGGCCAGCCCGGCCTCCAGCGCGGCGATCCGCCGCACCTGTGCCGGCGCGGCCCCCGCGAGCCGCAGCGCGGCCAGCCGCCGGTCGCGGTGCACGGCACCGACCCGGGCGCACTGCCCGAGGAACCCGAGCACGGGGATCAGCAGGAGCACCAGCGCGAAGACCACGCCCGTCCGCTCGCCGGGCTGATTCAGCAGCCCGTTGCCGAACGACACGGAGTACTGCCCCTCGATCGACGCGATTGCCACGGCCGCCAGCCCGAACCCGGTGGCAAGCCCCGCCCCCACCGCCGTCAGCGCCGCCCGCCACCACTCCCGCCGGTTCGAACCTCGGGTCAGCAGCCAGGCCAGCCGCAGGTCGGCGTTCATGCGGGCACCTCCAGTGGTGTGAGGGGCCGGCGGTCCGCGTGCGCCGGGATCAGGGGGTCATGGACGCTCCGCAGGCAGGACGTCATGCGGTCGTCTCCAGTGGCGTCGCGGCCTCGTCGCTCGGCCGTACCCGGTGGGTTCGCGTGTGTCGGGGCGGTCTGCAGGTGGGACGTCATGCGGTCGTCTCCAGTGGCGTCGCGGCCTCGTCGCTCGGCCGTACCCGGTGGGTTCGCGTGTGTCGGGATGGTCTGCAGGTGGGACGTCATGCGGTCGTCTCCAGTGGCGTCGCGGCCTCGTCGCTCGGCCGTACCCGGTGGGTTCGCGTGTGTCGGGATGGTCCGCAGGTGGGACGTCATGCCGTCACCTCCAGCGGGCTCACGGTTCCGTCGCTCAGCCGTACCTCGCGGTCCGCGTACGCCGCTGTCTGTGCGTCGTGGGTGATCAGCAGGACGGCCGTGCCGGACTCGCGGGCCGTGTGGGTCAGGGCTGTCATCACCTGCTCGCTCGCGAGGGAGTCCAGCGCGCCGGTCGGCTCGTCCGCGAAGACCACCTTCGGGCCGGTGACCAGGGCCCGGGCCAGCGCCGCCCGCTGTGCCTGCCCGCCGCTCATCTCGCCGGGCCGAAGTCCCTCCTGCCCGCGCACCCCGAACCGCTCCAGCCACTCGCCGGCCCGCTCCTGGGCGTCCTTGCGGGCGGTCCCGCCCAGCATCAGCGGCAGGGCCACGTTGTCGAGCGCGGTCAGCTCCGGGATGAGCTGCCCGAACTGGAAGACCACGCCGAAGTCGGTACGGCGCAGCTCGCTCAGTCGCTTCTCGGGGAGTGCGTCCAGCCGCTCTCCGTCATACGTCACCACGCCCTCGTCCGGGCGGACCAGTCCCGCCAGACAGTGCAGCAGCGTCGACTTCCCGCTGCCGCTGGCGCCGGTCACGGCGAGGATCTCGCCGGCGTGCAACGCGACCGAGGCGCCGCGCAGGGCCGGTGTGCTGCCGTGCGCCTTCGCCAGGTCATGGGCCGCCAGGAGCGGCACTGGGTTGCTCATGCTGTGTCGACCTCCGCGGTCAGGGTGGTGAGCCGGGCCGCCGTCGTGGTCATCCAACGGAGGTCGGCGTCAAGGTGGTTGAGGGCGTAGTCGGCCGAGAGCATGGTCGCGAGATCGGCGCCCGGTGCGGTCTTGACCGCCGTGAGCTCACGCATCCGCTCCATGTGCGCGGCGCGTTGGGCGCGCAGATAGGCTTCCGGGTCGCCGCCGGACAGGATCGCGACGACGACCTTGGCGAAGATCTCGTTCGTCACGAAGGGCGCGGGCGGGGTGATCTCGCCCGCCCACTTGGCGAGTTCACGCGCACCGTCGTCCGTCGAGCGGTACGTCGTGCGCTCCGGACCGCCGTCCGAGTCGGTGCCGTCGACCTCGGCGAGGCCGTCGCGGACCAGGCGCTGGAGGGTCGTATAGACCTGCCCGTAAGCGAGCGGACGGGCCTGCGGGAAGCGTTCGTCGTGGCGTCGCTTGAGGTCGTAGCCGTGGCTCGGGCCCGTCGCGAGCAGCCCCAGGAGGATGTGGCGGGTGCTCATGGGGATCAGTATGCACTCGCTACATGTACTGAGTGAATAGTGATCTATGAATTAGGGGGTACGAGTTCTGCGGTCGCACGGGGTGGTGTGTGACGAGGCGCACGTCGTCCGGCCGCGGACGTCTGGGCTCGCGTCCGCTGGGTAGGGCTGCGGTAACCCGTACGAAGCCTTACCCGCCGTACTCGACAAGGAGGCCCCCGTGGCCGCATCGGCACATCTTCTGCTCTCGGCCCTCTCCAAACAGGAGGCGGAGCCGTCCGCCGCATCCGATCTGCATCTGTGCGTCTTCAGCGCGGAGGGCGCCTGCGCCGAGGCCCCGCTGACCAGCGAACCCCCGCTGCCGGACGCGGAGCCCCTCACCAGCGAGCCGCCGCTCGCCGACGCCGCCCCGCTGACCAGCGAGTCCGACGCCTACCCGGACACGCCGGCCGGCGAGCTCGATGCCTACTCGGACACCTTCCGCCCGGAGTGGTAGATGTCCACCCGGACACTTCGGACCCTTCCCGCGCGGAGCCGTAGATGACAGCACCCCGGTCGGCCGCGGCCCCCGACGAGGACCTCTCCCGGCTCGCCGAGCTGCACGGCGTCGCCACGTCCTACAGCCCGTCGCCCGACCGCACCGTCGCCGCGTCGGCCGCCGCGCTCACCCGGGCGCTGGCCGCGCTCGGTGTCGATGCGAGCACCCCCGGTTCCGTCCGCGCCGCGCTCGCCGCCCGGGAACGGGAGCTGAGCGAACGGCTGCTGCCGCCGACGGTGGTGTGCTGGAGCGGCAGTGCGCCCGCCGCGCTGGCCGCCCTCCCGGCGGGCACCCGGCTGCGGATCGAGACCGAGCAGGGCGAGACCCGCGCCGCCCCCGAGCAACTCCCGCCCGGAGTCCACCGGTTGACCGCGACCGCCCCCGACGGCCGCACCGCCCGCGTCCACCTGGTCGTCGCCCCGCCCCGGCTGCCCACGCCGCCCGGACGCTCGTACGGCCTCCTCGTCCAGCTCTACTCCCTGCTCTCCCGGCGCTCCTGGGGCATGGGCGACCTCGGTGACCTCGCCGAGCTGGCCGCCTGGGCCGGGCGGGCGCTCGGCGCCGGATTCGTGCAGGTCAACCCGCTGCATGCGGCCGTGCCCGGCACGCCCACCGACCCGTCCCCCTACCGGCCCTCCTCACGCCGCTTCCCCGACCCGGTGCATCTGCGGGTCGAGGACATCCCCGAGTTCGGTTACGTGGACGGGCGGGAACGGGTGCGGGGGCTGCTGGAGCGGGCGGCGCGGCTGCGGGAATCGGTGCTGGAGAAGGGGGAGTTGATCGACCGGGACGCGGTGTGGGAGCTGAAGCGGGAGGCGCTGGAGCTGGTGCGGGAGGTGCCGCTCGGGCCGGGGCGGCGGGCCGCGTACGCCGACTTCCTCGCCGAGCAGGGCGAGGCACTGGAGGACCACGCCACCTGGTACGCGCTGGCCGAGGTGCACGGCCCGGACTGGCGCGGCTGGCCGACTGGTCTGCGTGACCCCCGCTCGGCGGAAACCGCCCGCGCCCGGGGCGAGTTGATGGACCGCGTCGACTTCCACTGCCGGCTCGCCTGGCTCACCGACGCCCAGCTCACCGCCGCGCAGCGTGCCGCGCGGGAGGCGGGCATGCCGGTCGGGATCGTGCACGATCTGGCGGTCGGGGTGCACCCGGAGGGTGCGGACGCCTGGGCCCAGCAGCGGTACTTCGCGGCCGGGATGTCGGCCGGCGCACCACCCGACGCCTTCAACGCCCGCGGCCAGGACTGGGGGTTGCCGCCCTGGCGGCCGGACCGGCTCGCCGAGTCGGGGTACGCCCCCTTCCGCATGCTGCTGAAGGCCCTGTTCCGCTACGCCGGCGCCCTGCGCATCGACCACGTCATGGGCCTGTTCCGGCTCTGGTGGGTGCCGGAAGGGCTGCCGCCGACGGAGGGCACCTACGTCCGTTACGACGCCGAGGCCATGCTGGCGATCCTGGTGCTGGAGGCGTCCCGCGCCGGGGCCGTGGTGATCGGCGAGGACCTGGGCACCGTAGAGCCCGGGGTGCGCGAGACGCTGCGCGAGCGCGGGGTGCTCGGCACCTCGGTCCTGTGGTTCGAACGGGACTGGGAGGGCGACGGCCGCCCCCTGCCCCCCGACCAGTGGCGCGCCGACTGCCTCGCCACCGCCACCACCCACGACCTGCCCCCGACCGCCGCCCGCCTCACCGGCGACCATGTCGAACTCCGCGACCGCCTCGGCCTGTTGACGCGCCCCCTCGACGAGGAGCGGGCGGAGGCCGCCGCCGACACGGGGGAGTGGCTGACGCTGCTCGCCCGGCTGGGTCTGCTGCGGGGGACCAGCGGAGGCCTCGGCACGTCCGCCGAGGAGGCCGAGGTCCAGGCCGTCCACCGCTATCTGCTCCGCACCCCGGCCCGCATGATCGGCATCTGGCTGCCGGACGGGGTGGGCGACCGGCGTCCGCAGAACCTGCCGGGTACGTGGGACCAGTACCCGAACTGGCGGCTTCCGGTGGCCGACGCGGAGGGCAGGCCGATGACGCTGGAGGAGCTGGCCGGGTCGGCGCGGCTGCATGCGCTGGTGGAGGTGGTACGGGCGTCCGGTGGCCGGCATGCGTGAGCGTGGGTGGTGCGTGGTCCGGTGGCGCGTGGTCCGCCTCTTACGGCACCCCGGACGCGCGTCCCCACCCGGCGTTGGATACTTTGGCTCCGTGGACAAGAAGAACGCCCTGCGCGCCGGCGCCCTGGCTGCCGGTACGACGCTGATGATGCTGCTCATGTCGTCCCCCGCGCTCGCGCTCACCCGCGACGACGGCGACGACCCCGGCACGGGCCTGAGCGTCATCGAGACGCTGGGCCTGTTCGTCCTGGCCCCGCTCGCCCTCTTCGCGGTCATCGCCGGCCTGGTGATGGTCCTCGACCGGTCCACGGACCGTCAGCCGAAGTCCAAGGCCGTGGCCAAGCGGAAGACCCGGACCGAGGCGGAAGCGAAGGTCTGAGTTCCCGAGGCCCGACGCCTGATTCGAGGGGCGTCCGAGCCGAGGCCGACGTCTGAACCGAGGGGCGCCGACCCCGCCGTACGTACGCGCAGCAGCCGTACGTGGGCGAGGTCGGCGCCTTCTCGCGTTCCGGGGTGTCAGGGACTCGGTGCCGTCAGATACCTCTGCACCGTCGGCCCCAGCCACGCCACGATCTCTCCGCGGCTGAGCGCCACGGCCGGCGGGAACTTCAGGACGTAGCGGGTCAGCGCCAGCCCGAGCATCTGCGTCGCCACCAGCCCGGCCCGCGCCGGGATCTGCTCGGGGTCGGGACAGGCGTACCGGGCGACCGGCAGGACCTGGTCCCGGAAGATGCCCTGCATCCGCTCGGCGCCCGCCTGATTGGTGGCGCCGACCCGCAGCAGGGCCGTGAGTTCCTCGTTCTCCTCCCACATGGTGAGGAAGTGCGTCACGAGGGTCTCGCCGACGACCTGCCGGGGCAGCGCGGCGAACTCCGGCAGCCGCAGATCGACGGAGACCGCCGCCGCGAACAGGCCTTCTTTGTTGCCGAAGTAGCGCATCACCATCGACGGATCGATGTTCGCGTCCTTGGCGATGGCGCGGATGGTGGCCCGCTCGTATCCGTCGGTCGCGAAGCGCTCGCGGGCGGCGGCGAGGATCGCGGTGCGGGTGGCGTCGGAGCGGCGGGACGGTGCGGGGGGCTTGCTGTCGGTGGGCTTGCTGTCGGTCATGCCAACAAACGTAGGCCAACACGTGTTGACACGTCCAGGGCGGCGGCTCTACGTTTGTCAACGAGCGTTGGTCAACAGTTGTTGGCAAACGAACGTTGGCAAGCAAGCGTTGGCATCCAGGGAGGCCACCATGAACGGCACCGGCACGGGCACCGGAAACGGCACCACCCCCTCCGTCATCGTCGTCGGCTCCGGCCCCACCGGCCTGCTCCTCGCCGGTGACCTCGCCACCGCCGGCGTCCCCGTCACCCTCCTCGAAAAGCGCCCCCACAAGATCAGCAACCTCTCCCGCGCCTTCGGTGTGCACGCCCGTACCCTGGAGCAGCTCGACGCCCGCGGCCTCGCCGACCCGCTGCTCGCCACCGGCGACACCATCACCGGCCTGCGTCTCTTCCGCCGGCTCACGCTCGACCTGGGCATGCTGCCGTCCCGCTTCCCGTTCCTGCTGATCACCCCGCAGTACGAGGTCGAGCGGCTGCTGGAGCGGCGGGCGCGCGAGGCCGGGGTGGAGTTCGTGTACGAGAGCGAGGTCGTAGGCCTGCGGCAGGACGAAGACGGCGTCGACCTCGACGTACGCGGCCCGGACGGCGAGGTCACCGCTCACCGCGCGGCCTACGTCGTCGGCGCGGACGGCCACCACAGCGCCGTACGCCGGGCGATCGGCCTGCCCTTCCCCGGCGTCTCCGTCATCAAGTCGATGTTCCTGGCGGACGTGCGGCTCGCGCAGCGGCCCGAAGGCGTGCTCACCGTCAACGGCGCCGGGGATGCCTTCGCGATGATCGCGTCCTTCGGCGACGGCTGGTACCGCGTCATGGGCTGGAACCGCCGCAACGAGGCGGCCGACGACGCCCCGCTCGACCTCGACGAGATCAAGGAGGTCACCCGCCGCGCCCTCGGCACCGACTACGGCATGCATGACGCGCGCTGGCTCTCCCGTTTCCACAGCGACGAGCGCCAGGCGCCGGAGTACCGCGTCGGCCGGGTCTTCCTCGCCGGGGACGCCGCGCACATCCACTCACCGGCCGGCGGCCAGGGCATGAACACCGGCCTCCAGGACGCGGCCAACCTCGGCTGGAAGCTCGCCGCGGCCGTCCAGGGCTGGGCTCCCGAGGGTCTCCTCGACACCTACCAGGCCGAACGCCACCCCGTCGGCAAGGCGGTCCTGCGCAGCAGCGGCGGGCTGGTCCGGCTGGCCCGCGCACAGAGCTCCGTACTGCGTACCGTACGCACGCTCGTCTCGGCCTTCGTCAACGTGGCCCGCCCCGCCCAGCGCAAGGCCCTCGCTCAGATCTCCGGCCTCGGCTACAAGTACCCGGCCCCCCGCGGCTCCCACCGCCTCACCGGCACCCGAGTCCCCGACGCCGCCCTCAAGAGCGGCCGTCTCTACGAGGCGCTGCGCGGCGGCCGCTTCGTGCTGATCACGCCCGAGGGGTACGACGAGAGGGGCGCCCGCGAGGACCGGCTGGCCGTCGAGCACTGGGCCGGAGGCCGCCGTACGACCCTGCTCGTGCGCCCCGACGGATACGTGGCCTGGGCGGCGGACTCCGCCGAACCGGCCGCGATCGAGGCCGCGCTCGCCGCGCATCTGGGGTGAGGGCGCGTGGACGAAGGGGCCGGGAAGAGCGGATCGCTCTTCCCGGCCCCTCCGTCGGCAGCCTTAGGGAAGCGTGACGAACGGCGACAGGAACGCGCGGGCGCCCGGAGTGTCCAGGCGGTACGTCACATTGGTCGCGTAGCACGGGGTGTCGCCGGTGATGGTGGTGGCGGCCAGGACGTTCTTCCCGCCGATCACCGCGAAGTTGGGGCCGCCGGAGTCGCCGTAGCAGGCACCGCCGTTGCCCTGCGGGGCGGTCATCGCCAGGCGTACCCAGGAGTTGTTGAGCGCGTCGAAGGTGACGGGTGCCTTCATGCGGACGCCGCCGCCGGGGTGGGTCTGGCCGCCGGGGCCGTTGACGGCCTCCTGGGTGCCGTATCCGGCGACGAACCAGTCGGTGGAGTTGAGGCCCCGCGGGCCGAGCGCGCCGAGCTGACCGGCGGTCGGGAGGGTCGCGGGCGTGAAGGACCAGCGGGACTTCATCTTCGCGGCGGAGAGTTCGATCACGGAGATGTCGTGGGTGTCGGACGCGGGCCCGGGGAAGTCGGGGTGGCTGTGGGCCGTGCCCTGGACCGCGACGGCGTTCGCCAGGGCGGCCGGGTCGCCCGGGTACTTCTTCGCGGCGGCGTCGAGGCCGGACTGCACGTCCTGGTCCAGCGACACGTAGAACTTGACGTTGTCCGGCCAGTCGGTGGTGCAGTGCGCGGCCGTCAGGAAGGTGTCCGCGTCGATCATGGTGCCGGAGCAGACCCAGTCGACCCGGTCCGGCGTCGCGGGGTTGTCGTCGTTGTCCCACGTGGCGACGAGCGCGCCGACCTCGGTGCGCTCGGGGGCGGGCGTCGCGTTGTAGGAGTTGATGGCCGAGGCCGGCAGCGCGGTGGCGAGCACGGCCGCACAGGCCGCCGCGGTGACGGCGGTGGCGGTGACGCGTATGACTGACAAAAGAACTACCCCTTCGGCAGGTGGGAGTGGGTGTTCTCCTGTGGGGAGGTGGGCCAAGTGAAGCGCCTGGGGAGCGTCGGGACAAGAGCGTGATCGATTCATAGGGAAAGCCCTAGCGATCATTCAGTTCTGCTGAAAGGAACGCTCGAAAAGTTTCGATGGACGTGACGATTCACGCGCTGCGACGGTGGATCCACCGCGATCACCGACCAGCGAAAGGACCTCCGTGGCCGTCGTAGCCGACCGGACCACCACCACTTCTTCCTCTTCTTCCTCTACGACATCGAGGGCGGCCCCCTTTCTGGGGATCGCCCTCGCCGCCCTGGCCACCCTCGTCTGGTCCGGCAGCTTCGTCACCTCCCGTGCGCTGGGCGACAGCGTGCCGCCCGTCCAGCACGCCTTCTGGCGCTGGGTGGTGGCACTGGTGGCCGTCTCCCCGTTCGGCGCCCGGCAGGCCTGGCGGCAACGGAAGCTGATCCGGCGTCATCTCGGCTATGTACTCCTCGCCTCCCTCCTCGGCGTGACCGTCTACAACACCCTCGTCAACCAGGCCGGAGTGTCCACGCCCGCCGCCACCATGGGCATGATCACGGCCGCGGCGCCGGTGCTGATGGCGGTGTACGAGCGGGCGAGCGGCGTACGGCTCGGCGCCCGCCGGGTGGCCGGGCTGCTGATCGCCTGCGCGGGCGTAGTGCTGCTCGTGGGCGGCGGAGCCGGCTTCGCGGTGGGCGACCTCTGGATGGTCGCCGCGGCCTGCTGCTTCGGCGGGTACAGCGCACTGCTGCGCCGCAGGCCCGCCGAACTCGGCGGCACCGCCTTCCTGTTCACCACCTTCCTCTTCGGCACGACCCTGCTGCTGCCCGCCCAGGCCGTGAGCCTCGCCGTACAGGGCGGCTTCGAGCCGACGACCGGAACCGTACTGCCCCTCCTCTACGTCGGCATCGCCTCCTCCGCACTCGCCTTCTTCGCCTGGAACACCGCGATCGCACTCGTCGGCCCGACCCGCGCCGGCGTCGTCTACTACCTCCAGCCGGTCTGTGTGGCCCTGCTGTCCTGGGCGCTGCTCGGCGAGACGACCGGCCCGGCGCAGCTGCTGTGCATGGCGCTGATCCTGGGCGGGGTCGTGCTGGGTGCCGGGTCGCGGCGTGGCGCCGGATAGGTTGCCGCCATGGCCGAGTGGGACATCCGGAAGCTGCAGATCCTGCGGACGCTGCGGGAACAGGGCACCGTCACGGCGACCGCCAAGGTGCTGCGGATGACCCCGTCGGCCGTCTCCCAGCAGCTGACCAACCTGGCCAAGCAGATCGGGGTGCCGCTGCTGGAGGCGCAGGGGCGGCGCGTGCGGCTCACGGACGCGGCACGGCTGGTGCTGCGCCATGCCGAGGTGGTGTTCGAGCAACTGGAGCGTGCGGACGCCGAGTTGGCGGCGTACGCGCACGGCGAGGTCGGCGAGGTGCGGGTCGGCGCCTTCTCGACCGCGGTGCCCGCCCTGGTCGTACCGGCCGTGAAGGCGCTGCGGGCCACGCATCCCGGGGTCGGCGTGCGGGTGCGGGAGGCCGAGGCGGGGCAGGCGTACGAGCTGCTGGCCGCCGGGGACGTGGATCTGGCCCTGTCCTTGGCGGCCCAGGCGCCGAGCGAGGCGGATCCGCGCTTCACCCGGGTGCCGCTGCTCGCCGATCCGCTGGACCTCGCCCTCCCGCACGACCATCCGCTCGCCTTCGCCGAGGGGCTGCGGCTGGCCGACCTCGCCGCCGAGCCGTGGATCTTCGGGGGCAGCGGGCCCTGGTCCGACATCACGCGGGGGGCGTGCGAGGCGGCCGGGTTCAGCCCGTATCAGGGGCATTCGGCGGCCGGGTGGACCGCGATCCTGGCGATGGTGGAGGCGGGGATGGGGGTGGCTCTGGTGCCGCGGATGGTGGGGGCGCGGCGCGAGGGCGTGGTGATGCGGGAGCTCGGGGACGATCGGCCGGTGCGGCATGTGGTGGCGGCGGTGCGGAAGGGCGCGGAGGACGCACCGGCGGTCGGCCGGGTGCTCGTTGCCCTGCGGAGTGCTGCCGCCGGCTGATCACAGGGCTGGAGTTCCAGGAGTTTCCCAAGGCCGCGGGCCTGACCGGCGCTCGTAGAAAGCTACGAAAAGCCGCTCCCTGCCTGCGGTCGCTTTCATGTCATCCACTCCTGGCTGCCTGCGTTCGGTTGGCTGTCTACTCCTCAACAGTTGGTTGAGATCGACGTGGATCACTGACTTTCCGAACGGACGAGGATCTCGTGACAAAGGCGGATGCTTCCGGATGACCAGCCAGACCTCTCCCGCCCGCACCCCGCAGGACCTCAAAGAGGCCATCAGCGGCGGGATCGGCGACAGCCCGCTCCGACCGGACGGAACGCTCAAGGTGAGCGGGGAGTACGCCTACTCCTCGGACCTGTGGGCGGAGGACATGCTCTGGGGCGCGACCCTGCGCAGCCCTCACCCCTATGCGCGGATCAACTCGATCGACATCTCGCCCGCGCTCAAACACCCCGGCGTGTACGCGGTGCTGACCCACAAGGACATACCCGGCGAGAACATCTACGGCCTGAAGGTCTCCGACACACCGGTGCTCGCCGAGGACATCGTGCGCTACCAGGGCGAGCCAGTCGCCCTCGTGGCCGCCGACCACCCGGAGACGGCACGCCGGGCACTGGCGAAGATCGTGGTCGACTACGACGTACTCGAACCGATCACCGACCCGGAGCGGGCCGCACACGACGACACGCTGCCCAAGCTGCACCCCGGCGGCAACGTGGTGCGCTACCAGCCGATCATCAAGGGCGACCCGGAGGCAAAGGCCGACGTCGTGGTCTCCGACGTGTACACCCTCGGCATGCAGGACCAGGCGTTCCTCGGGCCGGAGTCCGGTCTGGCCATCCCGGACGAGGACGGCGGGGTCGACCTGTTCATCGCCACCCAGTGGCTGCACGTGGACCAGAAGCAGACGGCGCGGGCGCTCGGGCTCCCGGTCGACAAGGTGCGCTTCACCATGTCCGGTGTCGGCGGCGCCTTCGGTGGCCGCGAGGACCTGTCCATGCAGATCCACTGCTGCCTGCTGGCGCTGCACACCGGCAAGCCGGTGAAGATGGTCTACAACCGGCAGGAGTCCTTCTACGGCCATGTGCACCGGCACCCCGCCAAGATGTACTACGAGCACGGCGCGACCAGGGACGGCAAGCTCGTCTACATCAAGGCGCAGATGTACTTCGACGGCGGCGCGTACGCCTCCAAGACCCCGGTCGTGGTCAGCAACGCCACCTCGCTGGGCACCGGACCGTACGAGGTGCCCAACGTCCGGATCGAGGGCTGGGGCCTCTACACGAACAACCCGCCGTGCGGCGCGATGCGCGGCCTCGGCGCCGTGCAGCCGGCGTACGCCTACGAGTCCCAGATGGACAAGCTCGCCAAGGCGCTGGACATGGACCCGGTACGGCTGCGGCAGCTCAACGCCGTCGAAGAGGGCTCGACCCTGCACACCGGGCAGGTGCTGGATTCCCCCGCGCCGGTCTCCGAGTTGCTGGAACGGCTCAAGCGGCTCCCGCTGCCGCCTCAGAACCCGACCGGCCCGGCGGACGTCCGCAGCCTGCCGGGCGGGCTGTCCAACACCACGCACGGCGAAGGCGTCGTCCGGGGCGTCGGCTACAGCGTGATCATCAAGAACGTCTCCTACGCGGAAGGCGTCGACGACTACTCCACGGCGCGGGTGCGGCTGCAGGCCATCGGCGGTGAACCGGTCGCGATGGTGCACACCGCGGCGGCCGAGGTCGGGCAGGGCCTGGTCACCGTGCAGCAGCAGATCGCCCGTACCGAACTCGGCGTGGAGCGGGTGAACATCCACCCGACCGACACCAACGTCGGTGACGCGGGCTCGAGTTCGGCCTCCCGGCAGACCTACATCACCGGCGGTGCCGTCCGGAACGCGTGCGAAGCCGTCCGCGAGGCGCTCTTCGACCGGGTCGCCCAGCGCTTCGGCCAGAACCCCGCCGATCTGTCGCTCTCCGGCGGCAAGGTCGTGTCCCACGCCACCGGTTTCGTCGCCGATCTCGTCGAGGTGCTCGGTGACGACGTGATCGAGGAGACCAGGGAGTACCACCACCTCCAGACCTACGCGATGGACCCGGAGACCGGACAGAGCCGGCGGGTCCACGTCCAGCACGCCTACGCCGCGCACCGGGCGGTGGTGGACGTCGACACCGAGCTGGGTCTGGTCAAGGTCGTACAGCTGGACTGTGCGCAGGACGTCGGCAAGGCGATCAACCCGGACGCCGTCGTCGGACAGATCCAGGGCGGTTCCGCACAGGGGCTCGGCCTTGCCGTGATGGAGGAGATCCAGGTCAAGGACGGCAAGATCCGCAACCCGTCGTTCACCGACTATCTGATCCCGACCATCCTGGACACGCCCCCGATGGCGGTGGACGTGATCGAGAGGGCCGACCCGAACGCGCCGTACGGCGTGCGGGGTGTCGGCGAACCACCCACCATCTCCGCCACCCCCGCGGTCGTCAACGCCATCCGCAATGCGACGGGGCTGAACCTGACGCACACGCCGGTGTCCCCGAAGCACATCTGCGGCGCATAGCCCCCACTCTTCGAGAACGAAAAGAGGAACGACCATGACCACGCACACCCAGGAAACGAGCGTCCACGCGTCCGAGCGCGCCTGGATGGAAGAGGCGATCAGCCTCGCCACCACCAGCGTCACCAACGGCGGCGGCCCCTTCGGCGCGCTGGTTGCCAAGAACGGCGAGGTCGTCGCGCTCGGCAACAACCAGGTCACCTCGGCCCTGGACCCGACGGCGCACGCCGAGGTGAGCGCGATGCGCGCCGCCTGCAAGGTTCTGGACACCTTCTCGCTCGACGGCTGCGTCCTGATCACGTCGTGCGAGCCATGTCCGATGTGCCTTTCCTCCGCACTGTGGGCGCGAGTCGACCGGATCGTCTACGCCGCCGACCGGCACGACGCCGCGGTGGCCGGCTTCGACGACCGCAAGTTCTACGATCTGTTCGAGAAGAAGCCCAAGTCGATGTGGCCGACGTCGGTCGAGCAGTTGAACCTGCCGAACCGTACGGCGCCGTTCGACGCCTGGCTGGCCAAGTCCGATCGCGTCGATTACTGACAAGGGGCGCTCGTGCACATCGAGCGCAAGCACACGATGCACCGCTGATCGCCGCGCAGGAGTCCGAGGAACCACACGCGATCGGGGTGGCCGCCTGGCTGGCAGCCCAGGCCCATCGCGACGCGGGACTGGCACATTTCGACGCTGCCGACGCGGTGAACCTGGAGACGCTCGCGTTCTTGGAACCGTTGTTGCCTGATGCATCGGACGACGTCCTCGCCATCACGGGGGCGCTCACCTTCGAAGCCGGGTATACGGCTGCCCGGCGCGGTGAAACGGGTACGGCCTGGCGGTATTGGGACCGGGCACGGGCCATGGCCGACCGGTTGCCGGAGAACTACTACCACCCCATGACGTCCTTCTCGCGGGCTGTCATGGGGGCGCACGCGGTCACCGTGGCCGTGGAACTGCACCAAGGCGGCGAGTCCGTACGACAGGCGGAGGCGGCCGACGCCGTTTCCATCCCATCCCGTCCCCGCCAGGCCCGGCACCGTATCGAGGAAGCTCGCGGCTACCAGCTTGACGGACAGCCCGATGTCGCGCTCGCCACGCTCAACCAGGCACACGAGGCCGCTCCCGAGACGATCAAGTACAACGGCTACGCGAAGCGGATCGTCCTTGAGGAAGCCGAGTCCAAGAACCCCGCCCGACGCCGACGTGCCTCCGAACTTGCCGTAAAGCTGGGCCTCTTGGCCGCATGACAGCCTGACCGCAGGGGCACAAAGTGTGCCTCTGCATCGCTCGAACCGCTCCTAGGGTCGAAGACCGACAGACCCCGGCAACCGCTCGCGACGGTCCCGGGGCGTGGCCAACGCTACGAAGGAGCGTCGACGTTGCACTGTGTATCACAGGCACTTGAATGGGTGAGAGCACTTCTGTTCGGGCCGAGAGGGCCCGAACAGCCTGCTCGTGTCGGTCCGGTCTCACGTCGGGCTCCGGAGGCCGGTCCGAGCCTGGTGGGTGACTGCCCGTCACTCCAGATGTGGGGCGCCATCTTGGCGGGCGCGCGTCGCCGCCGGGCGCCGCATCTGTGGCCAGACAGCGAGACGCCCGTCTTCCCGGACGACGTGAGCACCAACGCCGTGGTGGGCACCTACGACGGCTGTGAGGAAGGACGGGAACTGTGGGGCGTGTACCGGCTCGCGCGCATCGACAGGCCGGAGCCGGAGAAGCTTCGGCCTGCTGACTGACCGTACGAAAGAGGGCGCCCGGCATCGCGCCGGGCGCCCCCATCGACGTACGACGGACTACTGCACCGCGTCCGCCGCCTGTGCCTTCAGCGCGCGCTCCACGCCCGCGCGTGACTCCGAGACCAGCCGGCGCAGGGCCGCGTTGGGCTCGGCGGAGGTCAGCCAGGTGTCTGTCTTGGCCAGGGTTTCCGGGGAGACCTGGAGGGTCGGGTAGAGGCCGACGGCGATCTGCTGGGCGATCTCGTGGGAGCGGGATTCCCAGATGCCCTTGACGACCTCGAAGAACGTGTTGGTGTACGGGGCCAGCAGCTCGCGCTGGTCGGTCTGGACGAAGCCCGAGATGACGGCTTCCTGGACGGCGTTGGGCAGCTTGTCGGAGTCGATGACCGACGCCCAGGCCTCGGCCTTCGCCTCCACAGTGGGCCGGGCCGCGCGGGCGGTGGCGGCGTGCCGCTCGCCCGCCGCCGTCTTGTCCCGCTCGTACTCGCCCGCGATCTCCGCCTCGTCGAACCGGCCGACGGCGGCGAGCCGCTGGACGAACGCCCAGCGCAGCTCGGTGTCGACGGCCAGGCCCTCCATCGTCTGCGAACCGTCCAGCAGCGCCTCCAGCAGGTCCAGCTGCTCCGGCGTACGAGCCGTCGCCGCGAACGCCCGCGCCCACGCCAGCTGGTGGTCGCCGCCCGGCTCCGCCGACCGCAGCTGGGCCAGCGTGGCGTCGGTCCAGCGGGTGAGCAGGGCCTCGCGGGCGGCCGGGTCGGCGTACAGGTCGATCGCCAGCTTCACCTGGCGCTGCAGCGACTGCACGACACCGATGTCGGACTCCTTGCCGATGCCGGACAGCACGAGGGAGAGGTAGTCGCGGGTGGCGAGTTCCGCGTCCCGCGTCATGTCCCACGCCGACGCCCAGCACAGGGCGCGCGGCAGCGACGCCTCGAAGTCGCCGAGGTGGTCCGTGACGAAGGACAGGGACTGCTCGTCCAGGCGGACCTTCGCGTACGACAGGTCGTCGTCGTTGAGCAGGACCACGTCCGGGCGGCGCTTGCCCACCAGCTGCGGTACGGCCGTCAGCTCGCCGTCGACGTCCAGCTCCACGCGCTCGTCGCGCAGCAGCTTGCCGCTGTCGTCATCGAGCGCGTACAGGCCGACCGCGATGCGGTGCGGGCGCAGCGTCGGCTCGCCCTTGGCGCCCGCCGGGAGCGCGGGGGCCTCCTGGCGGATCGCGAAGGAGGTGATCACGCCGCTGTCGTCCGTCTCGATCTCCGGGCGCAGGATGTTGATGCCGGCCGTCTCCAGCCACAGCTTCGACCAGGTCTTCAGGTCGCGCCCGGAGGTCTCCTCCAGCGCGCCGAGCAGGTCCGACAGGCGCGTGTTGCCGTACGCGTGCGCCTTGAAGTACGCCTGTACGCCCCGGAAGAACTCGTCCATGCCGACGTACGCGACGAGCTGCTTGAGGACGCTCGCGCCCTTCGCGTACGTGATGCCGTCGAAGTTGACGAGCACGTCGTCGAGGTCGCGGATCTCGGCCATGATCGGGTGCGTCGAGGGCAGCTGGTCCTGGCGGTACGCCCACGTCTTCATGGAGTTGGCGAAGGTCGTCCAGGAGTGCGGCCAGCGCAACTCGGGGGAGTACGCCTGGCAGGCGATGGACGTGTACGTGGCGAACGACTCGTTCAGCCACAGGTCGTTCCACCACTCCATGGTGACCAGGTCGCCGAACCACATGTGGGCCAGCTCGTGCAGGATCGTCTCGGCCCGCACCTCGTACGCGGCGTCGGTCACCTTCGACCGGAACACGTACTGGTCGCGGATCGTCACCGCGCCCGCGTTCTCCATCGCGCCCGCGTTGAACTCCGGCACGAACAGCTGGTCGTACTTCTTGAACGGGTACGTGTAGTCGAACTTCTCCTGGAACCAGTCGAAGCCCTGCCGGGTCACCTCGAAGATCGCGTCCGAGTCGAGGAACTCGGCGAGGGAGGGGCGGCAGTAGATGCCGAGCGGGACGGACTGCCCGTTCTTCTCGTACACGCTGTGCACGGAGTGGTACGGCCCGACGATGAGCGCCGTGATGTACGTCGAGATCCGCGGCGTCGGCTCGAAGACCCAGGTGTCGTCCTTGGGCTCCGGCGTCGGCGAGTTGGAGACGACCGTCCAGCCCGTCGGCGCCTTCACGGTGAACTGGAACGTGGCCTTCAGGTCCGGCTGCTCGAAGGAGGCGAAGACCCGCCGGGCGTCCGGCACCTCGAACTGGGTGTAGAGGTAGGCCTGGTTGTCGACCGGGTCGACGAACCGGTGCAGGCCCTCTCCGGTGTTGGTGTACGCGCAGTCGGCAACGACACGGAGGATGTTGCGGCCTTCCAGCAGCCCCGGCAGGGCGATCCGGGAGTCCTTGAACACCTCGTCGGCATCCAGCGGATCCCCGTTGAGCGTGATCTCGTGGACGGTCGGGGCGACCAGGTCGATGAAGGACTCCGCGCCGGTTTCGGCGACGTCGAAGCGCACCGTGGTCACGGACCGGTAGGTACCGCCCTCCTGCGCGCCGGAGAGGTCGAGATCGATCTCGTACGAGTCAACGCTGAGCAGCTTGGCTCGCTGCTGCGCCTCTTCGCGAGTCAGGTTTGTGCCAGGCACGCGGTCATCTCCTCGATATGGGTGGCTTCGGCGGTTCAGTCATCCTTCCATGGGACCTGAGAGAAACGCGATGTCCGGTTCCCGCCGGTGAACAGGCGGTACGAACGGGAGCCTGGCGTACATGACGACGTACATCGCACGACCGATCGAGGCACCGGTGCTGAAGGAGCTGCGTTCTGCTGACGATCAGGGCCGCGAGATGGTTCCCGTGACGGACGAGGAGGGCGGCGCCCCGCTGCGCTGCTGCCTGCGCCACAGCGAGCCGGGCGAGAGGATCGCTCTGGTCTCCTACGCCCCGCTGCGCCGCTGGGCGGCCCGGACGGGCGCGGCTCCGGGGGCGTACGACGAGCAGGGCCCGGTGTTCGTCCACGCGGGGGAATGCCCCGGCCCGGAGGACGACGCCCTGCCGTTCACCAACTCCCGCCGTGCGCTGCGGCGCTACTCCGCCGAGGGGCACATCCTGGGCGGAGAGCTCGTGGAGCGGGACTTCGAGACGGCCCTCACGAACGCATTCGACGACCCGGCCGTGGCGCTGGTCCACGTCCGGGCCGTCGAGTACGGCTGCTTCTACTACGAGGTGCGCAGGCCCTAGGGGCCCTTGAGCGCGGCAGGGCCCTTGCTGCCGGTCAGCCCTTCAGCTCCGCCGCCACCAGCTCCGCGATCTGTACCGCGTTCAGGGCGGCGCCCTTGCGGAGGTTGTCGCTGGAGACGAAGAGGGCGAGGCCGTTGTCGACGGTCTCGTCGGTGCGGATGCGGCCGACGTACGACGGGTCCTGGCCGGCCGCCTGGAGGGGGGTGGGGATGTCGGAGAGCTCCACGCCCGGGGCGCCGGCCAGCAGCTCGGTGGCGCGCTCGGCGCTGATCGGGCGGGCGAAACGGGCGTTGACCTGGAGGGAGTGGCCGGAGAAGACCGGGACGCGCACACAGGTGCCGGAGACCTTGAGATCCGGGATCTCCAGGATCCTGCGGGACTCGTTGCGCAGCTTCTGCTCCTCGTCGGTCTCGTTCAGACCGTCGTCGACGATCGAACCGGCCAGCGGAAGCACATTGAAGGCGATGGGGCGCTTGTAGACACCAGGCTCGGGGAAGTCGACCGCGCCGCCGTCGTGGGTGAGCCGGTCGGCGTCGGCGACCACCTTCTGCGCCTGCCCGTGCAGCTCCGCCACGCCCGCGAGACCCGAGCCGGACACGGCCTGGTAGGTGGCGACGACCAGCGCTTCGAGGCCCGCCTCCGCGTGCAGCGGCTTCAGGACCGGCATCGCGGCCATCGTCGTGCAGTTCGGGTTGGCGATGATGCCCTTGGGGCGGTCGGCGATCGCGTGCGGGTTCACCTCGGACACCACCAGGGGTACGTCCGGGTCCTTGCGCCAGGCCGACGAGTTGTCGATCACGACCGCGCCCTGGGAGGCGACCTTCTCGGCCAGCGCCCTGGAGGTCGCGCCGCCCGCGGAGAACAGCACGATGTCCAGGCCGCTGTAGTCGGCGGTCGCCGCGTCCTCCACCGTCACGCCGTCCAGGGTCGTCCCCGCGGAGCGGGCCGAGGCGAACAGACGCAGCTCGGTGACCGGAAAGGCACGCTCCGTGATGATCCTGCGCATGACCGTGCCGACCTGCCCGGTGGCTCCGACGATTCCGACCCTCACGGCGACTCCCTCTGCGTGTACATACGTGTCTGCGGCTTATCCATCATGCGGCCGACCCCGGTCCGCCTGTCCAATTCTTTGCGCTCCATGCCCGAGGAGTGGAACACCGGGCAGTGTGACGTACGCCTCGGGCAGATTTCCCGAGGATCCGCCGAACGTTTCCGTGCGCTGCGGCGTCGTAGAGGAAACGCGGTGAGGGGGGTGGCTTGTGCTGCGCAGAAAGGCCCGCCGTGACCAGGGGGGCGATGATCCTCTGGACGCGGCTCAGGAACGCCGGGTGCGGGCGGTGCTCGCGCTGGGCGGTGTGCCGCAGACGGACCTGCCGGACGGGGTGCAGCAGGTCCGCCTGCGGCTGCTGGAGCGGGCGGCGAAGGGGTACGAGGCCCCGCGCGACGTCTCCGCATGGGCGGCCGTGGTCGCCTCCAACCTCGCCATGGACTGGCACCGCGCAAAGCGCCGCCAGGAACGGCTCGGCGAGCGCCTGGCCTCCCTGCGCCAGCTGGAGCACCCCTCCGGCGAGGACACCAGCGTGCTCTCCCTCGCCGTCGCCCAGGGCCTGGACGAGCTGCCCGACTCCCAGCGCCAGGTCCTCGTCCTGCGTTTCTACGCCGATCTGCCCGTCCGTTCGATAGCCGACGAACTCGGCATCCCGGAAGGCACGGTCAAGAGCAGGCTGCACACGGCGGTACGGGCTCTGCGCGCCCGCCTGCACGAGGACGAGGTGGTGTGACATGACCGCCGAACACAACGGCACCGACGCGCTGATGGCCGCGCTCACCGACGAGCCGCTGACGGACGAGGCCCGCGCGGACGCCGCCTTCATGACCGAGCACGAGTCGGCACTCGCCGATCTGGAGCTGCTGCGCGAGCAGTTGGGGGCCATCGGGGACGCGCTGGCCGCCGAGCCGGCGAAGAAGAAGGCCGAGAAACCCGCTCCAGCGGTACGGCAGCGGGGGCGCCGGACGCTGAGGTTCGCGCTGGGCGGACTCGCGGTGGCGTGTGCCGCCTCGCTGTTCGCGGGGATGGGGTGGCTTGTCGTGCAGGCCGGGTCGGGGACGGACGACAGCGGCAGTGGCACGGTGGCGGAAGCCAGCGCCTCTGACAGCTCGGGGAAGGCGGAGAGCGACAGCTCGGGAAAGGCGGAGAGCCTGTCGAAGAGCCGCGCCCGCTACCTCGCCTGCGCCCACCTCGTCGTCGAGGGCACGGTCACCGCCGTGGTGCCGGTCCCCGGCACCGCACAGGAACGCGTCACCCTGGACGTCACCCGCTCCTACAAGCCCGCCAAGGGCGAGGACGAGGTCGTCTTCGTCATGGACGAGGACATTCTCAACAAGGGCGACCACGCCCTGATCGGCCTCCCGCGGAACGCGGCCTCGCCCGACATGTGGGCCGTCGGCAGGAAGGACATCGCCCGCGAACGCGCCTGGATCACCAGGGCCCTGCCCGAGTCCCGCACCCTCACCTGCGAATGAGAAAGAGAAAGGGGCGGGCGCCCGAAAGGACGCCCGCCCCAGCAGCCGTAACAACTACGGCGTGACCTTCTCGATCTTCACGCTGCCCACGCCCGCGACCGTGCCGCGCGCGTTGACCAGCTGGACCTGGCCGAAGAACTCACGGCCCTCCGGAGCGGCCGCCGCGGCGGTGACGCTCGCCGAGACGGTCGCCGAGTCGCCCGTACCGAGCTTCACCGGCGCGTTGTCGACGGTGACGCTGCCGAGGACGGTGGAGAAGAACACGTCCTGGTAGTCGTACGCCGTGGAACCGGACGGCACCGAGTAGCCGATGACCTGGACGGTGTACGTCCCGGCGGCCGGCTTCGGCACCGAGACGGACTCCTCCGAGTCACCGTCGGCCGAGCTGCCGACCTCGTCGCCGGCGGCGTCGAGCACCACCAGGTCCAGGTCGGCCGCCCCGTCGGAGACGTTGCCGATGGCGACGTCCAGCGACGTGGCGCCCTCGGGCACCTCGACCGTGCTGGTCTGGGTCACGCCGTTCGCGATGGTCGGGCGGGCCGTCTTCGACGAGCCGAGCGGGCCGCCGGCCAGCTTGCCGTCCAGGGCGGCGAGCTTGTTGGTCGCCTTCCAGGACGCCTCGACCGGGGTGCCGACCTTGGCCTCGGGCACGGTCACGACCTCGGGGTCGAAGGCCGCGCCGTAGACGGCGACGTCCAGCTTGTACGGGTTGTCGAGCAGCGGCGACGTACGGCGCGACTCGACCTCGATCTCCCAGACGCCGGCCTTCGGCTCGGCGTACGAGCGCACGTCGGGGCGGCAGGGAGCGCTGTCCGGGTTGGAGTAGTTCGGGTAGCAGTTGATCGTCGACGTCGGGTCGACCGGAACGCCGTACGGGTGGATGGCGATGAACCGGGTCTGGCTCTTGCCCTTCAGCCCGCCGATCGCGACCTCCAGCGCCTTCGCGCCCTCGGGCACGGTCACGAAGTACGACTTCGAGCTGTTGCGCTGCACCGAACCGGACGCGGAGTAGGTGTACTTCAGCGGCGCCGAGACCACGACGGTGCTCATGGCCTGCTTGTCGATGCCCTCGGTGCGCGGGTCGTCGATCTCGAGGATCGCGCTCTTGATGCCCGCGCTCTTGGGCGTGGCCTGGACCTTGACGGTCACCGGCTGGTTCAGCGGCAGCTTGACGTCGTCGGAGCCGACGATCTTGAAGGTGTCGCCCGCGTTGTTCTCGAAGTCCAGCTCGTGCCGCAGCGGCCGGTCCGCGCCGGACGTACGGGTGATCGTGACGTCGTACGTCTTCTTCTGGCCCGCCTTCAGGCCGCCCTCACGGTCGTACAGGCCGGTACCGAAGCCGGGCGTCTTCAGCTCGGAGTCCAACGCGGTGTCGACCGGCGCCTTGACGGTGTAGTCGTGGGCGGTGGCGCCGTCCTTGATGGAGTCCCAGGCGTCCACGATGTTGATCAGGCCCGCGCCCTCCTCGTAGGCCTGCACACCGGGGATGTGCTCGGCGGTCGAGTTCAGGGCGGTGCGCAGCTTCGCCGGGGTGAGGGCGATGCCCTTCTGCTTGGCGGCACTCAGCAGCAGCGCGCTCGCGCCCGCCGCCTGCGGGGACGCCATCGAGGTGCCCTGGAGCATGCCGTAGCCGGCCGGCAGCGAGTAGCCCGCCTCGGCGACCGGGGCGCCCGGCAGCCAGGTCTGGATGGTGTTGATCGCGGCACCGGGCGCGGAGAGCGTCGGCGTGAAGCCGCCGTCCTCACGCGGGCCGCGGGAGGAGAACGGCATCATGGCGTACGACTTCCGCACCGCCGAGCCGTAGTTGGCGGCCCACGTCTGCTTGGAGACGGTCGCGCCGACCGAGATGACCTTGTCGGCCAGGGCGGGGTCGCCGATGGTGTTCGTGCCGGGGCCGGAGTTGCCCGCGGAGATCACGAGCTGCACGCCGTACTCGTCGATGAGGCGCGTGTACAGCTCGGCGCGCGCGTTGTTGCCGTTGTTGAGCGTGGGCAGGCCGCCGATCGACATGTTGACGATGTCGACGCCGCGCTTGGTGACGAGGTCGATCATGCCCTCGGTGAGCGCGACGTTGGTGCAGCCGCCGGACCAGGTGCAGGCACGGGACGAGACGAGCTTCGCGCCCGGGGCCTGGCCGTTCATCTTGCCGCCGAACAGGCCGTTGGCGGCGGTGATACCGGCGACGTGCGTGCCGTGCTCGGACTCGATGACGCCGATGTTGACGAAGTCGGCCTTCGCGCCGGCCGCGTTGTAGACGACGTCCTTGCGGATCTCGACCACGAACGGCTGGCGCTCGGCGACGTCGGTGGCCGGGTCGTCGGTGCCGAAGTACCCGATCTGGAAGCCGTCCTTGTACGGCTTCATCGGGGTGTCGTCACCGAAGTCGTGGTTGTTGTTCAGGTCGACGCGGACCGTGCCGGCCGCGGCGTCGTAGAGGACGCCCCACGAGTCGGTCTTGTCGCCGTCCCGGTTCGCGTCGCCCGCCGCGTCGCCGCCGGTGGTGTACGACTCCAGGAACGTGCTGATCCGGTACGAGCCCGCGGGCGCCGTCCAGGTCTTGCTCTGGTAGGTGAAGGTCGGCCCGGACACCGAGGTGGTCATCGGGCGCCAGGTGCGGTCGGCGTCCACGACCGGGTCGGTCGCCGTCACCCAGTCGACGATCTTGCGCTCGCCGGTGGTGGTCTTCCGCAGCGCCGGGTGGGCGAGGTCCACGCCCGAGTCCAGGATGCCGATGGTGATACCGCGGCCGTCCGACTTCGGGTGCTCGTCCACGAAGTCGACGGCGCCCGTCTCGAAGGACGGGTTGTACGGGTTCTCGGCGGGAGTCTTCTTGCCCGGGGCCGGGTAAGTGCCCGTGGCCGCCGAGTTCTTCGCCGTGTGGGCGCTCGGCGTCGGGTCGTCGAGGGGTATCTCCTCGCGCAGGTCGATGCCGTGCACGGAGGACAGCTTCGTGGCGGCGGCGATGGCCGAGTCGGCCTTCGCGGTGGGGACGGTGGCACGGACGTAGCCGAGCTTGTCGTACGTACGGCCCACCAGGCCGCCCTTGACCGCGTCGAGCTGCTCGGCGACCTGCTCGGTCTTGCCGGGGGCCGTGGCCACCATCATCGTGACCGTCTTGGCGCCGTCGGCCTTCGCCTCGGCGAGCAGATCGGCGTCGTCCGAACCGAGCTTGTCGTGGGCGGACTTGACGGTGGGGTCGGCCGCGGGCGCGGCCTGGTCGGCGGACATGGCCATGGGTATCGGCCCGGCCGCGGAGAGCGCGGCGACGAGACCCGCGGCCACGGCTATGCGGGCCACATGTCTTGCACCCGATATCGGATCGCGCTGGGGGGTGAGGGTCATCGGCATCCCTTGTAGGTAAAGGAACGATCGTGGCGTGACCGGGCCGGTCAACCTCGGTCACGTTGGTCCGGAATGCGACCCCGGACGATCGCACAGCTTTACGCAAGGGACAGATGTTTGGGGAGTGTTGACCGAAACGATATGCATGTATGGGGAAAACCCGCGATGGCCTTTACGGGTATACCTCGCGAACGACGCCAAGTCGCCCACCCGTTCAGGCTGCCGCCCTTCAGGCTGTCCTTCAGCCTTCCTTCGACCGCGCGTAATGCCGGGAGGCCTTCGCCCGGTTGCCGCAGGCCGCCATCGAGCACCAGCGGCGGGTGCCGTTCCGTGACGTGTCGAAGAAGTGCAGGATGCAGGCGCCGTGGGCACAGCGCCGGATCCGGTCCGGCGCGGTGGCGAGCAGCTCCAGGTAGTCGCGCGCGGCGAGCCAGGCGGGCCCCCAGGAGCCGTCGCGGAACTCGGGCAGCTCTCCGGGGCCATCGGCGCTGAGCGTCGCCCGGATCCGCCCGTGCGCGAGCACGGCGTCGACGGCCGCGGCACCTTCGGTGAGCGATCCGTCGACCACTGCGGCGAGCGCGTCGCGCGCCTGGAGGACGTGCCGGAGCGTCGCGGCATCGGCGTCGGCGTCGAGCCGGTTCGCCGCGAGCCACACCGCGAGCCCGTCGGTGCCGGTCAGCAGGTCCTGCACGGCGCCCTCCCGCATCCACCGCGTGTTGAGCAGGTCGAGGGAGAGCGGTTCGCCGGTGAGCGGGCGGGGGTCGGCGGACATGAGGTGGCTCCCTTCTCTGCTAACCGCTCAAGAGTACGTGATCGGTTGACGCATTCGACCCTAACCTCTAATCTCGATGTCAACGGTTAGATCTTGGATCTGCTGAAGGGGACAGCCATGACCTTGCGCACCGGCCACCTCGGCCTGAACGTCACCGACCTCGACCGCTCGCTCGCCTTCTACCGGGACGTCCTGGGCTTCGGCCTGATCGCGGAGGGCAAGGAGGACGACCGGCGATACGCGTTCCTGGGCGCGGACGGACACCTCGTCCTCACCCTCTGGCAGCAGGCGCAGGGGGCGTACGAAAGCGAGCGGGCTGGCCTGCACCACCTCGCCCTCGAAGCGGACTCGATCGAGCAGGTCAGGGAGTACGAGACGGCCCTGCGGGGGTACGGCGTGGACTTCGCGTACGACGGTGTCGTGGCCCACGGCGAGGGCGCGGCCTCCGGCGGCATCTTCTTCCACGACCCCGACGGCACCCGTCTGGAGATCTCGGTGCCGAGCGGCGCGGAAGGCGCCCCCGCCCCGAACTCGTCGGCGCCGACCTGCGGTTTCTTCTAGTCATGGGCGTCTATCACGAGGGCTCGCGCGCCGTGCAGGACCGAGTCGGCGTCCGTGACCTCGCCGACCACGTCGGCCGGTCCGTCGGCGAGGGCATCAAGCCGGTGGCCGCCGCTTTCCTCGAACTCCAGCCGCTGCTGATGCTGGGTGCGGCTGACCCGGCGACCGGCAGGGTGTGGGCCTCGGCGCTCGCCGGAACCCCCGGCTTCGTACGGGCCACGGGACCGCGCCAGATCTCGGTCACCGCCGCGACCCGCCCCGCCGACCCCCTCGCCCCCGCCCTCACCACCCCCGGCACCCCCGTCGGCACCCTCGCCCTCGACCCCCGCACCCGCCGCCGCATGCGCCTGGACGGCCGGCTCCGCCCCACACCCCGGGGCTTCGCGATCGAGGCCGAGCGCGTGTTCGCCAACTGCCCCAAGTACCTGCAGAAGAGAGAGACGTACGAGGTGGTCGACGGCCGCAGGCCAGGAACTCCTCGGCGCGTCCCCGAACTGGCCGCCGACCAGGCCGAGTTCATCGAGTCGGCCAACACCTTCTTCCTCGCCACCGTGCACGGGAACGGAGCCGACGTCAGCCATCGAGGCGGCAACCCCGGCTTCGTACAGGTCGATTCACCCGCGCAACTGAGCTGGCGCGACTACCCGGGCAACTCCATGTTCCTCACCCTCGGCAACCTGGTGGCCGACCCGCGCGCGGGCCTGCTGTTCCTGGACTGGACGACGGGCACGGCTCTCCAGCTCACCGGCGAGGCGCACACGGAGTTCACCACCGACGGCACGCGCACGGTCCGCTTCAGGGTGACGGAGTCGGTAGAGACCCCGGCAGCCCTGCCACTGCGCTGGGCGGAGCCCGAATACTCGCCTGCCAACCCCGCGTCCGCCTATTGACGCGCCCCGAAGGGGCGCGGGGAACTGCGCGACCAGCCCCCACCGGCCCGCGGATCCATCACCGCGTCTCCGACGAGCGCCTAGCTCCCATACCCCGGAAGATGAACGCTGAGTGACCGCATCCCAGACGTTCGCGGAGCGGTCGCGTACGCGCAGGGTAGTCCAAGATCGACGTACGGTGATCGGCGCTGCGCGTTGTGGTCTTGTTTACGCGCAGGTCACCCCTGCTGCCAACGATCCAGTACGAGCGGGAAGTTCGCGAGAGCGACGGCCCGTGACCACTGTCGACGCGTTCGCACTCGGGGAGACACGCGCATGTCGCGGATACGCTCTGTCGCCAGCTCCGCGCTGGGGGTCCACCGTCGTACGCTGCTCGCCGCCACCGGGGCGGTGTCCCTGTCCGCCGGCGTCGGCTACGCCCTGCGGCCCACCGACAGCCAGGCCGCCACCGCGAGCGCCGATGCCGCCGACGCGGGCGCCGCCACCGCCAAGGAGGCCCCGGCCGCCGCTCGCGAGGCCGCCGCCGCACCCCTCGCGCCCTACACGCGCGGCACCACACTCGCCGGCGTCGCCGCCCCCCGCACCTCCTCCGGCTACCGGCGCCTCGGTGACGGCCCCGGCTGGCAGCGCGTCGTGCGCAGCGACCTGGCCGCGCCCAAGTCGGGGCGCGCGGGCCGCCGTACCGCGCTCGCCGCGTTCGTGCAGCTCACCGATCTGCATCTGATCGACAGCCAGCACCCGCTGCGTCTGGAGTTCCTCCGCTCGACGGACGTACACGCCTGGCGGCCGCAGGAGGCGCTCACTGTGCCGGGCGCCATCTCGCTGGTGGAGCGGGTCAACGCGCTGCGGGGAGCCCCCGTCACCGGCTCCCCGCTCCACTTCGCCATGACCACCGGCAACAACACGGACAACAACGCCAAGTCCGAGCTGGAGTGGTTCCTGACGATCATGAGCGGCGGCCGGGTGAGGCCCAACACCGGGGATCCGCGCCGCTATGAGGGCGTCCAGAACAGCGGCCTCAAGCAGTACTGGCAGCCGGACGCCGCCACCCGCGACGCCGACAAGCAGCTCGGCTTCCCGCACATCGAGGGCTTCCTCGCCGCCGCGATCCGGGAGATGAACAGCCCCGGCCTCACCATCCCCTGGTACTCCACGGTCGGCAACCACGACGCCATGCCGCTCGGCACCTACGGCCACGGAGACTCCTACCTCGCCGAGTTCGCCGTCGGCGGCAAGAAGCTGATGAGCCTGTCGGCGTCCGAGGCGAAGAAGCTCCAGGACACGCTCAAGGGCGACACGGACCCCAAGGGCACCTGGTTCCGCGACCTGCTGAAGGCGCACTCCCGGGATCTGCGCTCGGTCACCCCGGACGACAGCCGCGCCCCGTTCACCGCCGTCGAGTACGTCAAGGCCCACCTGGACCCGGCGTACAAGGGCGCGGGCCCGGTCGGGCACGGCTACTCCGCGGCGAACGTCGAGGCGGGCACCCAGTACTACAGCTTCCGCATCTCCGACGACGTCATCGGCATCAGCCTCGACACCTGCGACGCGGGCGGCCACTACAACGGGTCCATCGGAGCAGCCCAGTTGAAGTGGCTGGACCGGACGCTGAAGCAAGCACGCAGCAATGGTTCGTACGCCCTCGTCTTCAGCCACCACACCAGCGGCACGATGACGAACCTGCGCCCCGACCCGGCCCGCCCGAACGACCGCCGGCACGGCGGCGAGGACGTCCTCGCCGTGCTCGGCCGCAACACCAACGTCGTCGCCTGGGTGAACGGCCACATCCACCGGAACGTCATCACCGCGCGCACCGGCTCCGGCGGCCACTCCTTCTGGGAGATCTCCACCGCCTCCCACGTGGACTTCCCCCAACTCGCCCGCGTCATCGAGGTGGTGGACAACAAGGACGGCACGCTGTCGCTCTTCACCACCCTCATCGAGTCCGCCGCCCCGCACCGCACCGACTTCACCGACCTCTCCCAGACCGGCCTGGCCGCCCTCTACCGCGAACTCTCCTTCAACGCCCCGGGCGCCAGCACGACCCTGGCGGGGAACCCGGGCGACCGGAACACCGAGCTGGTGATGAAGAAAGGCTGAATACGGCTCAACTGCCGTACCGCTCCTCAACCTTCGCCGTGCGCCCCAGGTCTGATTCCTCGATCGAGCCGAGTTCGAGATGGGGGAAGACATGACCGTACGGACAACCCTGGCGGCGGCGACGGCAATCGCCCTGTCGGCGGTGGCACTCGCCGGACCCGCCGTGGCCGCCGAGCGCGGCGGCGACCACGACGCCACCCGCAAGGCGATCGAGGCAGCCGTCGACGCCGGTGTCCCCGGTGTCACGGCGACCGCGAAGGACGGCCGCGGCAGCTGGTCCACGACGGCCGGCGTCGGCAACATCAAGACGGACCAGCCGCGTTCGGAGTACGACCGCTACCGCGTCGGCAGCATCACCAAGACCTTCGTGGCCACGGTGCTGCTCCAGCTGGAGGCCGAGGGCAGGCTGTCCCTGGACGACACGGTGGCGCAGTGGCTGCCGGGCGTGGTCCAGGGCAACGGCCACGACGGCGCGCGGATCACCCTCCGGCAGCTCCTCAACCACACCAGCGGCATCTACAGCTACACCTCGGACGACGACTTCGTCCGCAGGTACTTCCTCGCGGACGGCTTCTTCAAGCACCGCTACGACACCCTGACGCCCCGGCAGCTGGTGTCGATCGCGATGCGGCACAAGCCGGAGTTCGCGCCCGGCACCTCCTACGGCTACTCGAACACCAACTACATCGTCGCGAGCATGGTGATCGAGAAGGTCACCGGCCACCCGTACGGCGACGAGGTGCGCCGGCGCATCATCGAGCCCCTGCATCTCACCGCCACCTCCGTTCCCGGCACCCGGGCCACGGTCCCGCAGCCCAGCAGCCGTGCCTACTCCAAGCTGGCCGAGGACACGACGGGACCGACCTACGACGTCACGGTGCTGAACCCCTCCGGAGCCGGGGCCGCGGGCGGAATGATCTCCGACTCGGCGGACCTGAACCGCTTCTACCGCGCCCTGATGCAGGGCAGGCTGCTCCCGGCCGAGCAGTTGAAGGAGATGAAGACCACGGTGACGGACCCCGACACGAACGACATCCGCTACGGCCTCGGCCTCATGGACGTCAAGCTCAGCTGCGGCGTCCACGTCTGGGGCCACGAAGGCGGCATCCACGGCTCCTCCTCGGTGGCGGTCACGACCGCCGACGGCCGCCACTCCCTCGCCTTCAACTTCAACGGGGACTGGACCGGGGACGCCGTCGCGGTGCTCGAGGGGGAGTACTGCGGCAAGTGACGGGGCGACGGGGGTCGCCGTGGCCACCGACGCTCTAGACCCACCTCGAACGGAGTTCGTCGCGCAGGCGCCGGGCGACCTGGCCCATGAGGGCATCGGCGCCCGGCTGCCGGCCGGCGGCCACCTGTGACTCGGTCAGGACGGCTATCGCGTAGGTCTGGCCGTCGGCGTGCTCGACGACGCCGACCTCGTGGCGCAGGTTGAGCAGCGTGCCGGTCTTGGAGGACCAGGTGGAGGCGTCGGATTCGAAGTCCGGGGCGAGGCGGTTGCGCAGGAGGTTGTTGGCCAGGAAGCCGCGTACCTGGGCCGCGACGTCGGGGTGGATCGCCGGGGGCTCTGCGGTCTCGGTCCACAGGGCCTGGAGGAGGTCGACGAAGGCCCGTGCCGTTCCGGTGTTCGCACGCGAGATGTCGAGTTGCGGCACCCGGTGGCCGCGCCCCGGGTGCCGGCGTCGATCGCGAGGGCATGCGCGAGGTGGACGTCCGCCGGGTCGAAACGCTCCACCGGGGTGTCCATCAGCTCGCCCATGGTGTGCCGGACGGCGATGCCGCGCAGCCCGAACTCGTGCAGGACCGCCCCGACTTGGGTGGGCGGCGTGAGGGCGAAGAGGGCGTCGGCGGCGTTGCTGTCGCTGATGCAGGTGCTGAGGTAGAGCAGGTCCTCCACGGCGATGTGGGCGGCGTGCCGGAACCGGCTCAGGCCGGTCGGACCGGGAGTGGTGATCCGCCCGGGCTCCACCTCGATCACCTTGGCGCCGTCGAGTTCCCCGCGCCGGATGCGTTCCAGCGTCGCCAGGGCCAGCGGGATCTTCACGAGGGACGCGACCGGCAACTCGGTGTCGGGGTCGATCCCGATCTCGTCGCCCGTCTCCAGATCCCGGACGAGGAAGGAGCCGTACAGCCCGCCGTCGTGCAGGGCCCGGCGCAGTTCCCCGAGCAGTCTCTCGGTACCGGTGGTCATACGGCCGCCTCCGCGCTCTCCGTCGCGCCGAGGCACCGGGCGATGCCGGGCGCGCACGCCTGGCGTAAGCGCCCGGCATCGACGTCCGCCTCGTCCGCCACCGCGAGCGAGAACCCGCGGGCGAAGCCGGGGCCCAGCTCGCCGACGGGCCGCCAGTGGAGGCGGAGTTCGCGGGCCTGCGGGGCCGAGCACAGCAGCGCGTCGCCGTGGCTGAGCACGTCCGCCGCGGCGGCGGCCACGGCCGGTGCGACGGCCAGCTGGGCCGGGCGCAGCCCGACGGCGTCGCGCAGCCGGGTGAGACGGTCCCGGACATGCGGCACATCGTCCTCCGGTTGCAGCCACACCCGCCGGGGCCGCCGGTCGCGGTCGGCCCGGCCGGGGCGCAGGGTGTCCAGGTAGATCGGCCCGCCGCCGGGCTCGTCCGCGACCGCCAGTCCCAGCGGCACCGTCCAGGCCGCCTCGGCGGGCGCCACCGCGAGCAGCGCCGCGCGCACCTGCCGGGAGGTCACGAGGTCGGCCCGCTCGGCCGGACCGGCGGGAAACGGGTCGAGGAGGACGCCCTGCCCGTGTGCGTCGGCGATGAGGCGGGCGAGGGCGCCCGTCGGGCAGACGGCGGGCACGGCGAGCCGTAGCGGCCGGCGCCGGGCCGCCTCCGCCTCGTACTCGAACCGGTCGGCGAGCAGCACCAGTTGCCTCGCCGTCGGCAGCATGTCCCGGCCGAAGGGCGTCAGCGTCACCGCCCGCGAGGAACGGTCAAGCAGCCGCTCGCCCAGGCGCTGTTCCAGCGCGGCGACGCGACGGCTCACCACGGACTGGGCCGTACGGGCCGCTGCGGCGCCCACCGTGAAGCTGCCGTGCTCGCTCACACTGACGAACGCCCGGCAGGCCGCAACAAGATCCACGCGCTCTACTATGCCAAAACAGCATGGAGTTGAACGTCCGCGTCTTGGACCTCGGCACCCCGCGGGCCGGAGAGTTGGTCGCGGCCCGGGGCTTCCCGGGCCCGCACCGCCCACCTGTCCTTCGACGGCCTGGAGGTTCATCCATGACGTATCCGCTTCGCATCCGCCGAGGCGCCGCCTGGGCGGCGGCCGGACTGCTCGCCCTCGCCGTGCTGCCGGCGTGCGGTCAGGAATCCGCGTCCGGGACCGGCTCATCCGCCGGTGCGGCGAGATCCGCGTCACCGGCGGCGGCCACGAAACCCACCGCTGCCGAATTCCGTTCCCTGGAGCGGCAGTTCGACGCACGGCTCGGTGTCTACGCCCTGGACACCGGCACAGGCCGCTCGGTCGGCTACCGCGCGGACGACCGGTTCGCGTACGCCTCCACGTTCAAGGCGCTGGCGGCAGGCGCCATCCTCCGGAAGTACGGCACGGACGGCATCGACAAGGTGGTCAAGTACTCCCGCGACGACCTGGTCGAGAACTCGCCCGTCTCCGAGAACTTCGTCGACACCGGCATGACCCTGCGGGGCCTGTGCGCCGCGACCCTCTGGTACAGCGACAACACGGCCGTCAACCTGCTCCTCGACGAACTCGGCGGCCCCGACGGCCTGGAGAAGGTGCTGGAGGGGTTCGGCGACGACGTCACCGAGATGGACCGCTACGAGACGGAGATGAGCGAGGGCACCCCGGGCGACATCCGCGACACGAGCACACCCCGCGCGATGGCGGGAAGCCTGCGCGCCTTCCTCCTCGGCGACGCCCTCAAGAGCGACGAACGCCGGCTCCTCAGGCAGTGGATGACCACGAACATGACCGGCCGCACCCTCATCAGGGCCGGCGTCCCCAAGGCCTGGGACGTCGCCGACAAGAGCGGCACCGCCGGATACGGCGGACGCAACGACATCGCCGTGGTCTGGCCGGACGACGGCGGCAATCCCATCGTCATGACGGTCCTGTCCACCCGCGGCAAGAAGGACGCCGAGCGGGACGACGCGCTCCTCGCCAAGGCCGCCACGGTGGCGGTCGAGGGCCTCGGCCGCGAAGCGCTCAGCGGGAGGCGCTGAAGTGGGCCGTCGGTCGCAGTACTTCACCAGGACCCTGGCGGTCGTGGCGGCGCGGACTTGAAGGCGAAGCCGATGCAGGGCGCGCATTCAGGACGTGCGCATGAGGAGGAGCCCCGGGCTCAGGCCCGGCGCCCCTCCTCTCCCCTCCTGATGCCGGTCCCGGTCCGTCGTTACCGGGGCAGCACCACGACATACGCGGCCGGATCGCGGTCCGCCGACGCCATCAGGGCCGTACGGACGACCGTGGCCTGCTGCTCCATCGAGTCCCGGAGCTTCTTCGGCGTGATGTGGACGACGGTGATGCCGAGGCGCTCCAAGTGCTCGCGCTTGCGGGCGTATTCGGACCACAGGGCGTCCTCGTCCTGGCGGGGAGCCCGGGTGTCCAGTTCCACGGCGACCGCCTGCTCGGGCCAGTACGCGTCCAGGCCGCCGAGGTGAGGTCCACCGGGTAGCCGCAGGTCGACGTTCCACACCGGGTCGGGCAGGCCGAACTCGCGGACCATGCGGTACAGCCGGTCCTCCGCGATCGCGCGGCCCTCGGCCAGCAGGGAGTCCACCGCGTCGACGACATGCGGGCGGCTGAGCAGCTTGGCGTTGTTCAACTCCCGGACGACGGAGGCCGGTTCGCAGTGACCGGCGCGCACGGCTTCGGTGAGGAGGCGGCGTACGGCGCCGGCGTCCGCGAGGCCGGAGACCGCGTCGGCGAGGGCGCGGGGGACGGGGGCCACGGGCACGCCGGTGATCTGTTGCGGGGTGGGCAGGGCCGCCGTACGGACGATCCGGGCCGGCCCGGTGGAGCGCAGCCGGCGCAGCCGGGGGACCAGGACGTCGAGCTTCTCCAGGGACAGCAGCGGGGGAGCGGAGGCGAAACCGTGGAGGGTCAGCGCCGCGAGGCCCGTGATCATGGCCTCCGTGTACCCGGGTCGGTGCGGGTCGTCCGCGCCGGGCTGGGCCGGCACGCCGGGGGACGACTCGCGTGCCGCGTACATCAGGACCGCGTGCAGCCGCTCCTCGCCGGTCGGCGGGCCCGGGTGGAGCAGGAAGACGCCCGGCAGGATCTGCTGCCAGGGGCCGCCGGGCCGGCACTGGTCGTTCGCGTCGGCCGCGGACACACCGTGCGAGCGCAGCTGGGCCGCGGTCATGACGCGGCGGTGCACCTCGGAGAGGTGGCGGAGGGGGCGGGGGGAGAGCGGGGTGTTGTGGTTCATGACCCGGAGGTTCCCGCGTCCGATCCGCCCTTTAACCGTTGTTACACGCCCGTCGACAAAAGCGGACAACCTGGCACTAAAGGACGAGTGTTCGGATGCCGAGTAGGCACGGAAAACCCCTGGTCCGTTCGGGTTGGACCAGGGGTTACGGCTGCTATTGCCTGAATTCCGTAACGGTCACGGAAGGCCGTGATCGTTGGCCAAAGGTCCTACGGGCCATGGATCACCGGCCGTCGGCCGCCGCATCGCACGCCTGCCCCCGCAGCCCCCGCGCCAGATCGTCCCGCGCCTCCAGCACCAGCCGCCGCAGGGCCGGTGCCGCCGTCCCGTGCGCCGACAGCCAGACATCCGTGGCCGCCAGGGTCTCCTCGGAGTCCTGCAACCCCGGGAACAGCCCCCGCACCACGTCCATCCCGATCTGGATCGACCGCTCGGACCACACCCGCTCGATGGCCGCGAAGTACTTCTCGGCGTACGGCGCGATCAGCTCCCGCTGCGACGGCTGCCCGAACCCCGCGATCGTCGCCTCGACCAGCGCGTTGGACAGCGCGTCGGACTCGACGACCTGCGCCCACGCCTGCGCCTTGACCGCGGCCGACGGGCGCGCGGCGAGGCAGCGGACCTGGTGGCGCTTGCCGGACGCGGTGTCGTCGCGGGCCAGTTCGGCGGCGAGCGCCGACTCGCCGGCGACCCCGTGCGCGGCGAGGGGTTCCAGGAACACCCAGCGCAGCTCCTGGTCCACCGCCAGGCCCTCGATCGTCTCTGTGCCCTCCAGCAGCCCCTTCAGCAGCTTCAGATCGCCCTCGCCCGCCGCCACCGTCGCGAAGAACCGCGCCCACGCCAGCTGGTGCTCGCTGCCCGGCGCGGCACCCCGCAGCTCACGCAACGCGCCCTCGGCCAGCAGCCGTTTGCCGACCGGCCGCCACCCGGGCGCCACATAGTGCACCAGCGCCGAGTTCGCCCAGGCGTGCAGCATCTGGAGCACCCCGATGTCCGACTCGCGCCCCGCGAACCGCAGCACGAGCCCGATGAAGTCCCGCGCCGGCAGCAGCGCGTCCCGGGTGAGATTCCACAGCGCCGACCAGCACAGGGCCCGCGCCAGCGGGTCGGTCATCCCGCCGAGACCGTCCTTCAGCGTGGCCAGCGAGGTGTCGTCGAAGCGGATCTTGCAGTACGTCAGGTCGTCGTCGTTGACCAGGACCAGCTCCGGCGCCTGAGCACCCGCCAGCTCCGCCACGACCGTACGCGGCCCGTCGACGTCCACCTCGGCGCGCGCGTACCGCTCCAGCGCCCCGCCTTCGGAACGCCGGTACAGCCCCACGGCCACCCGGTGCGGCCGCAGCTCAGGGTGCGATTCGGGGGCCTCCTGCACCACCGCCAGCTCGTCGATCCGGCCGTCCGGGCGCAGCAGCACCTGCGGGGTCAGCGAGTTGACCCCGGCCGTCTGGAGCCAGGACCGCGCCCACGCGGCCATGTCCCGCCCGCTGGTCTCCTCCAGCACCGACAGCAGATCACCGAGGCGCGTATTGCCGTACGCGTTCCGCTTGAAGTAGCGCCGCGCGCCCTCCAGGAACGCGTCCTGACCGACGTAGGCGACGAGTTGCTTCAGGACCGAAGCCCCCTTGGCGTACGTGATGCCGTCGAAGTTCAGCTTCGCGTCCTGGAGGTCACGGATGTCCGCCGTGATGGGGTGCGTGGAGGGGAGCTGGTCCGCGCGGTACGCCCACGCCTTGCGGCGGTTGGCGAAGGTGATCCAGCCGTCCTGGAAGCGGGTCGCGCCGACCAGCGAGAACGCGCCCATGAAGTCGGCGAACGACTCCTTCAGCCACAGGTCGTCCCACCACTCCATGGTGACCAGGTCGCCGAACCACATGTGCGCCATCTCGTGCAGCACGACGTTCGCGCGGCCCTCGTACGACGCCCGCGTCACCTTGCCCCGGAAGATGAACTCCTCCCGGAAGGTGACCAGTCCCGGGTTCTCCATCGCGCCGAGGTTGTACTCGGGCACGAACGCCTGGTCGTACTTCCCGAAGGGGTACGGGTAGTCGAAGTGGTCGTGGAAGAAGTCCAGGCCCTGCTTGGTCACCAGGAACACGTCGTCGGCGTCGAAGTAGGGGGCGAGTCCCTTGCGGCACAGGGCGCCGAGGGGGATGTCCAGCGTCGTGCCGTCGGTGAACGTACGGGAGTACGAGTCCGTGACGTAGTGGTACGGGCCCGCCACCACACACGTGATGTACGTCGAGATCGGCTTCGTCTCCGCGAAACGCCATACCCCGTCCGCGAGTTCACCGACGCCGTTGCTCCACACCGTCCACTCCTGAGGCGCCCGCACCTCGAAGCGGAACGGGGCCTTGAGGTCCGGCTGCTCGAAATTGGCGAAAACGCGGCGGGAGTCGGCGGGCTCGTACTGCGTGTAGAGGTAGACCTCGCCGTCCTCGGGGTCGACGAAGCGGTGCAGGCCCTCGCCGGTGCGGGAGTAGGCGCACTGGGCGTCGACGACGAGTTCGTTGTCGGCGGCGAGGTCCTCCAGGGTGATCCGAGTCCCGTCGAAGACCTCGCTCGGGTCGAGGTCCTTGCCGTTGAGGGAGACGGCCGTCACGCTCGGCGCGATCAGGTCCGCGAAGCTGGTGGCGCCGGGCTCGGCGCAGCGGAAGCGGATCGTGGTGACCGAACGGAAGGTGCGCGGCGCCCCGTCCTCGCCGTCCCCGCCACCGATGGCGGAGCGCACGTCGAGGGACACGTCGTACCCGTCGACGGAGAGCAGGGCGGCCCGCTCCCGGGCCTCGTCGCGGGACAGATTCTCACCGGGCACGGGCGGCACTCCCTCGGGGGTGTGTTCAGTATGCGGACAGCACTGATCCTGCCATGTGGCCCTGACACGCGGCATCAGGGAATGGCCGGGCGAGCAGGGACGTTCCCCAGACGTTCCGCGGAGACCTGCCCGCCTCATGAGGAGAGACATGTCGGACAAGACCCCCGTCGACTTCTGGTTCGACCCGTTGTGCCCCTGGGCCTGGATGACCTCCCGCTGGGTGCTGGAGGTGGAGAAGGTCCGGGACATCGAGGTCCGCTGGCACATCATGAGCCTGGCCGTACTGAACGAGCCGAAGGTGGACGAGCTGCCCGAGGAGTACCGGGAGATGCTCGCCACCACCGCCTGGCAGCCGATTCGCGTGGTCACCGCGGCCTGGCAGAAGCACGGCTCCGAAGTTCTCGGCCCTCTCTACACCGCGCTCGGCACGCGCATCCACAACCAGGGTGAGGGCCCGACCCGTGAGGCCGTCGTCGGCGCCCTGGCCGAGACCGGCCTGCCCGCCGACCTGATCGACTACTTCGACCAGGAGGACTTCGAGTTCGACGCCGAGCTGCGCGCCTCCCACAAGGAGGGCATCGACAAGGTCGGCCAGGACGTCGGCACCCCCGTCATCGCCGTGCCCGGCGCCGACGGCGAGCAGATCGCCTTCTTCGGCCCGGTCGTCACCCCCGCCCCCAAGGGCGAGGAGGCCGCCCGCCTCTGGGACGGCACCCTCGCCGTGGCCTCGGTCCCCGGCTTCTACGAGATCAAGCGCACGCGGACGAAGGGGCCGGACTTCAGCAACCTGTAAGCATCACCGCCGGTCGGGATCACTCGGGGAAGTTCCCGCCGTCGTCCCACTTGAGTTTCCGCTGGAACCGTCTGCAGCCGTCGCGGGCGCACCGGACGTAGGCCTCCGGCGGAAACTCCTTCTTCCGCTGCCGGACGATCTCCTTCTCCGCGTCATCCAGCTCGCGGAACTCCTGGAGCGGGCCGCCACCGCAGTTCGGGCACCGCCGGAACATCAGGCGGTCCGCCCCGCGGCGCCGACTGCGGCCCGCGCCTGCGCCAGCCGGGTCAAATGGTCCCGATACGCCCGCGCGTAATACGCGGCCCGCCCCGCGTCCGGCTCGACGACCTCCGTCGGCTCCGTCCACGCGCCCTCGTCCAGCGCGACCCCGTACCGCTCGGCCGCCGCCAGTACCGCGCCCCGCGCGCCCACCTCGCCCTCGACCACCCGCAGCGGCCGGCCCAGCACATCGGCGAGCAGCCGCATCCAGGCATGGCTGCGGGTACCGCCCCCGCACACCGCGAGCGACCCCGTCAGACCCGCCGCCTCCAGACAGTGCCGGGCGGCATAACCGATGCCCTCGCAGGTCGCGCGGACCAGGTCGCCACGGGTCGACTCCAGGCTGACGCCGGTGAGTTCGGCGCGCAGGCCGGGCTCGACGAAAGGCGCGCGCTCGCCCGAGGGCGCGAAGTACGGCAGGACGCGGACGCCGTGCGCGCCGGGCGGGGTGTCGGTCAGCAGGGCGTCCACCTCCTCATGCGCGACGCCCGTCGTCGACAGCACCCAGTCCAGCGCCGCCGTCCCGACCATCGCCGGCATCGCACGCAGCCAGTGGCCGGGCCGGTCGGTGGAGATGTACAGGCCGGCGGGCTCGCCGGTCAGGTCCAGGTCGGCCGTCGCGACGAGGGCGGCGAGGCATGTGCCCACGATCAGCAGACCGTCGCCCGGGGAGGTGACGCCGGCGCCGAGCGCGCTGGCGGGGAGGTCGTAGGGGCCGTTCGCGAGCCGGGTGCCCGACGGCAGCCCTTCGCCGCGTGCCTCGGCTGTAGCCAGTGGGTCGCTGACGGGGGCGAGCAGGGCCCGCCGGTGGGTCAGCCCCAGCAGCTCCACCACCCGGTTGTCGTACGACCGCGACCTCGGGTCCAGGAACGGCATCGACGCGTCCGACACGTCCGTCGTCGCCCGCGCCGCCCCCGTCAGCCGCTGGAACACCATGTCCTTGCAGTACACGGCCGCCTTCGCGGCGTCGAGCGACTTCGGCTCGTGCGCGTCCAGCCAGGCGAGGAGCGGCCCCGGACAGCCCGGGAACATCGCGTTGCCGGTGCGCCGGAACACCGTCTCGAAGGTGCCGTCCGCCTGCCACTGGTCGAGCAGTTCATGGGCGCGGCCGTCCATCCAGGAGGCGGCGGGGCGGATCGGACGCCCCGAGTCGTCGACCAGCCATACTCCGTCGCCCTGACCGGTGAGGCCTGCCAGCTCGACCTGTTCCTCGGGCAAGCGGGCGGTCAGCGCGTCGAGTACGGCGACCACCGCCCCGTACACGTCCTCCATGTCCTGCTCGACGAACCCGCCGTGCAGGGACAGCCGCACCGGCCGTGCCTCGACGGCGAGTTCACGGCCGCTACGGCCGAAGGCCGCTGCCTTGACCATGGACGTGCCCACATCGATCCCGATGTACATAGAGCCCTACCTCCAGTCCTCACCCCAAGCCGTGCGCCGGCGGCTCCCCGCGCACCCACCGTCCGACCTCGCCGGCCGCGATCGCCGCCGCCTTCTCGGCCGTCGCTCGGCTCGCGCCGCCCAAGTGCGGGGTCAGTACGACGCGTTCCGCGAGGCCCGGCAGCCGTGAGCCGGCGGGGAGCGGCTCCCGCTCGTATGTGTCCAGTGCCGCCGCCGACAGCCGTCCGCTCTCCAGCACGTTGCAGAGGGCGTCCTCGTCGAGGAGAGGGCCGCGGGCCGCGTTCACGACGACCGCGCCGGGCGGGAGGAGAGCCAGTTCGCGGGCGCCGATCAGGCCGCGGGTCTCGGGGGTGAGGCGGGCGTGCAGGGTGATCACCTGGGAGCGGGTGAGCAACTCGTCCAGGGACGACAGCCGCAGTCCGTGGATCTCGCCGTGGACGTAGGGGTCGTACACCATGACCCGTGCGCCGAAGGCGCACAGGACGCGGGCCACTCTGCTGCCGACCGCCCCGTAGCCGACGAGCCCGACGGGCAGGTCCTCCAGCTCCAGGCCGCTGTGCTCGTACGTGTAGTAGGTCGCCCCCTGCCAACTCCCTTGCCGGGCGAGGAGGTCATGGGCCTGCGGGATACGGCGCAGGGCCGCCAGCATCAGGCCGACGGTGAACTCGGCGGTGGCGGCGGCGTTGCGGCCGGGTGAGAAACACACCCGTACGTCACGGGACTTGGCCGCGTCCAGGTTGACGTTGACCGGGCCGCCGCGGCACACCACGACCAGGCGGAGGGACGGGGCGGCTGCGAGGACGCGCTCGGTGACCGGGGCCATCTGCGTGACCAGTACCTCACGGTCGTCCGACAACGCCTCGATCAGTACATCTTCGGCGTCGCTCGCCTCCGTCACCTCGGCGACCGGGCCGAAGGGTTCGAGGGGCCAGCCGAGGGTCAGCTCCCGTACGTCACAGGGGTGGTCGCGAAGTTCCTCGCCCACCGCCGACGCGATCAGCGACGGCAGTACGAAGTGATCTCCGGCGGCGACGACTCGTAGCGTCCCGTTCATCGCAGTGCGTCTCCCGTCGGCGTCGAAGACATGACGTCGGGCAGTTCACGCAAGTCCAGCTGGGTCATGGCCGCTGCCCTTCGTCGCGCAGACCTCGTAACGGACCTTGTGCTCGTCCAGGTCCCGCAGCGCCTCGGCCGACGCCCCGTCGTCGACGAGGAGCAGATCGAAGCGGGAGAGCGGGGCCACCCGGTGCAGGGCGACCCGGGCGAGCTTGGTGTGGTCGATCAGCAGGACGTTCCGCGCGGCCGAGTCGAGCATCGCCCGCTTCACGGACACGATGTGCTGTTCCTGGTGGTAGGCGTAGCCCCCGTGCACGGCCGACGTGGACGCGAAGCAGACGTCGACACGGAGCGACTGCACCGCCTCCACGCAGGACACGCCGAGGAAGGAGGAGTGCAGCGGATCGTAGTCGCCGCCGAGGGCCATCAGGTGGATGCCGCGCTGGTCGGAGAGGAGGTTGATCGCCTCCAGGAAGTTGGTGACGACCGTCAGCGGGGTCACCTCGCCGAGCCGCAGCCTGCGGGCTATCTCCAGGGTGGAGGTGGAGTCGTCGAGCATGATCGCCATACCCGGCTCTATCGACTTCATCGCATGCCCGGCGACCGCGGCCTTCTCCGCCCGCATGGTCTTCAGCCGGTACTGCACATTCGACTCGAACACCCCGGACGGCTGCGCCGTCACGCCACCTCTGAACTTCCGTACGATCCCCTGCCGTTCGAGCTCGTCCAGGTCCCGGTGGATGGTCATCAGGCTGACCCCGAAGCGCTCGGCCAACTCGGCGGCCGTCGCCGAGCCGTCGGCCAGGACCTGCTCCGCCATGGCGGCCTGACGGGCAGCGGGCCCCCGCTGTGCGTTGCTCATCGCCCGATCCTTCGTCCTGGACGCACGCCGTGAGCAGCGGGGGCGAGGAAGCGGTGGCCGTCACGCACCTGCATGTTCATCCGTGACCGCCGGGTTCGTGGGTTAACACGTCGAATCGACTCGTTAACAGAGGGTGGAACGGCGGAAGAGGGGCGTCAATCCCTCGCGCAGGTGGAAACCTCGGTGCAGAGTGAGAAATTCACGGCCAGGTGTGGGAGGTCCGATGGAGTCATGGCTCGGGATCGACCTGGGGACGCAGGGCGTCCGGGCGCTGCTCGTCGCCGCGGACGGCACGGTCCTGGGCAGGGGTACGGCCCCGCTGACCGGTCGGCGTGACGGCGTACGGCACGAGCAGGATCCGGGGGAGTGGTGGGACGCGGTGTGCGCGGCGTCCCAGGCCGCGCTGCCCCGGCACGCACAGGTGCGCGGAGTCGCGGTGTGCGGGACGTCCGGGACGGTACTGCTGACCGACATCTCAGGGGAGCCGATCAGCCCGGCCCTGATGTACGACGACGGGCGGGCGGGCGAGCAGGGAGCCAAGGCCCGGGCGGCGGGGCTGTCGGTGCAGGACACCTGGGCACTGCCGAAGGCGCGGTGGCTGGCGGAGACGTACGGACCCGGACGGCTCACCCACCAGCCCGACGTGATCACCGCACGGCTCGTGGGCCGGCGGGTGCCGGCCGACTCCAGTCATGCGCTGAAGACGGCGTACGACGTGGAGCGCGACGCCTGGCCGGACATCCTCGGCCTGCCGGACGGGGCGCTCCCGGACGTCGTACCGCCCGGCACCCGGCTGGGCGAGGTCTGCGTGGCCGCCGCCGAGGCCACAGGCATCCCCGCCGGCACCCCGGTCATCGCCGGGATGACCGACGGCTGCGCGGCCCAGATCGCCTCCGGCGCACTGCGCGAGGGCTCCTGGAACGCGGTGCTCGGGACGACGCTGGTGCTGAAGGGCGCCACCTCGCACCCCGTCCGGGATCCGGCCGGCGTCGTCTACAACCACCGTGCGCCGGACGGGGGGTGGCTGCCCGGCGGGGCGTCCAGTGTCGGCGCGGGCGTGCTCACCGCCGCGTTCTCGGGTGCCGACCCGGCCGCCATGGACGCACGAGCGGCGGCCTTCGAACCGTCCGGCGCCGTGACCTACCCGCTGGCCTCGCCGGGCGAACGCTTCCCGTTCCTGGCCCCGGCCGCCACCGCCGTCGTCCTCGGCGAACCCAGCTGCGACGCCGACCTGTGGGCCGCGCTGCTGCAGGGCGTCGCCTTCGCCGAGCGCCTCTGCCTGGACTACCTGCACCACCTGGGCGCCCCGCTCGACGGCACCCTCACCTTCACCGGAGGCGCCGCCCGCAGCCCGTACTGGAACCAGCTGCGCGCCGACGTCCTGGGCCGCACGGCCCGGGTACCGGAACAGACGGAACCGGCGCTGGGCATGGCCGCGTTGGCGGCGTACGGCACCGGAGGCGGCACCTCGCTAGCCGGCACAGCCGAACGGATGGTCCGCATCCGGACCGTCGTCGACCCCCGCCCCGACCGCACGGTCCTCTTCGCCGAGCCGTACGCCCGGCTCGTCGACGAACTGGAGGCGCGCGGCTGGCTACCGACACAGGTCGCGGCACACGCCCGCGCGCGCCTCACCATGGATACGGCCGAACCATGAGGCTCACCGCGGATGCTGCCGAGCCTTGAGGCTCATCGTGGATGCTGCCGAGCCTTGAGGCTCATCGTGGATGCTGCCGAGCCTTGAGGCTCATCGTGGATGCTGCCGAGCCTTGAGGCTCATCGTGGATGCTGCCGAGCCATGACGCTCACCCTGGATGCTGCCGAGCCATGAGGTCGCCATGGATACTGCCGGAGCATGAGCACCCCCACCACCCTCCTCCTGGCCCGCCACGGCCAGACCGTCTGGCACGCCGAGAACCGCTACGCCGGAGTCAGTGACATCGCCCTGACCGACACGGGCCGCGCCCAGGCCGAGGCGCTGGGCCGCTGGGCGGCGGCCCATCCGGTCGACGCGATCTGGACGTCCCCGCTCTCCCGGGCCATCGCCACCGCGGAGCCCGCCTGCCGCGCCCTGCGCCTCACCCCGCACCGCGAACCCGCCCTGGCCGAATGCGACTTCGGGGTCCTGGAGGGCCGTACGCTCGCCGAGTTCGTGGCCGAGAACCCCCAACGCGCGAAGGCGTTCCGCACCGACCCGGCAGCGAACCCCTTCCCCGAGGCCGAGGACCCGGTGACCGCCGCGGCCCGCGGCACGGCAGCCCTCCGCCGCATCGCCGCCGCCCACCCCGGCGAACGCGTCCTCGTAGTCGCCCACAACACCCTGCTCCGCCTCGTGCTGTGCAGCCTGCTGTCCATCCCACTGGGCGAATACCGCCGCGTCTTCCCGAAACTCCACAACACGGCGCTCACCGAACTCCGCATGAACACCGACGGATCCGCGGCCCTTCTCTCCCTCAACGTGCCCTGCGAGCCGGACCTGCCGTGACCTACAGAGCCGACCCCGCGAGTCACGTCCTCGCGGGGTCGGCTCCTTCATCCGCCTGCCGAACGTGAACGGTGAGAAGACGATCACGAGGCAGGACGTCTCAGGGCTTCAGGGCGTAAGCAGCAGCACGTCCGTGCGGGACTTGGCGGCCTCGTAACGCCGGGCCACGTCCTGCCAGTTGACGACCCGCCACATCGCCTCGATGAAGTCGACCTTCTGGTTCCTGTACTGCAGATAGAAGGCGTGCTCCCAGGCGTCGAAGACGAGGACCGGCGTGGCGCCCTGCCCGACGTTGCCCTGGTGGTCGTAGACCTGCTCCACGATCAGCCGCCCGCTCAACGGCTCGTACGCCAGCACACCCCAGCCCGAACCCTGCGTCGTCGCGGCCGCCTTGGACAGCTGCGCCTTGAAGGTGGCGAAGGACCCGAAGGACTCGGCGATCGCATCCGCGAGCTCCCCCACCCCGTCCTTCTCCAGCGGCTCGCCACCGCCGTCACCCGTCATGTTCCGCCAGTAGATGCTGTGCAGGATGTGCCCGGAGAGATGAAAGGCCAGGTTCTTCTCCAGCCCATTGATCGATCCCCACGACTCTTTGTCCCGCGCCTGCGCGAGCTGCTCCAGCGTGTCGTTGGCGCCCTTCACGTAGGCCGCGTGGTGCTTGTCGTGGTGCAGCTCGATGATCTCGGGGCTGATCACGGGGGCGAGCGCGGAGTAGTCGTAGGGCAGTTCCGGGAGTGTGTAGACGGGCATGAAGGGTCCCCTCAGGCTTGTTGCAAGTAGTTTGCAATAACAAGCTAACAGCAAAAAGCCCCCGGGTGGATCACCCGGGGGCATTGGTGCCGTCGCAGGGGCGTCAGCGCTTGGCGCGCACCTTCTGCCACCCATACCCGGCCCCCGCCAGCACCAGCGTCATCGCGCCCGTCGAGTACAGCTGGACCCGGGTGTCGGGCTCGCGGGCCATCAGGATGAAGATCGCTGCCATGCCGGCGAGGGCGACCCAGGTGAGGGCGGGGAAGGCCCACATGCGGACGACCAGTTTTTCCGGGGCCTCGCGTTCCAGGCGGTGGCGGAGGCGGAGTTGGGAGGCGGCGATGAAGATCCAGACGACCAGGATGACCGCGCCGATCATGTTCAGGAGCCAGGAGAAGACGTCGTCGGGGCGCCAGTAGCTGAGCAGGACGCAGCCGAAGCCGAAGAGGGAGGAGGTGAGCACGGCGGTCCGGGGCACGCCCGAGGAGACCTTGCCGAGTGCCTTCGGGCCCTGGCCGCGTTCGACGAGCGAGTAGGCGATGCGGGAGGCGCCGTAGATGTTGGCGTTCATCGCCGACAGGAGGGCGACGAGCACCACCACGTTCATGAGTTGGCCCGCCCCGGGGATGCCGAGTTCGTCGAGGGCGGCGACGTACGGGCCCTTCTCGACGACCTCCTTGGAGTCCCAGGGGACCAGGGTGACGATGACGGCCATCGAGCCGATGTAGAAGAGGGCGATGCGCCACATCGCCGTGCGGACCGCGCTCGCCACGCCCCGGACGGGGTTCTCGGACTCGGCCGCGGCGATCGTCACCGTCTCGAGTCCGCCGTATGCGAAGACGGACGCGAGCAGGCCGATGACCAGGCCCTCGCCGCCGTTGGGGAGGAAGTCGGTGAGGTGGGCGGTGCCGGGGGAGTCCGTGCCGGGCAGGATGCCGGTGATCGCCAGCACGCCCAGCGCCAGGAACAGCGTGATCGCGCCGACCTTCAGTGCGGCGAACCAGAACTCGAACTCGCCGAAGTTCTTCACGGCTGCCAGGTTCGTGCCGCAGAACACCACCATGAAGAGGGCGACCCAGGCCCACTCCGGCGTGCCGGGCAGCCAGCCCGTCACGATCTTCGCCGCGCCTATGCCCTCCAGGCCTACGGCCGTGCAGAGCAGAACCCAGAAGGACCAGCCGGCCGTGAAGCCCGCCCAGGGGCCGATCGCGCGCTCGGCGTGCGCGGAGAAGGAGCCCGAGGAGGGATACGCGGCCGACATCTCGCCCAGCATCCGCATCACCAGCATCACGAGGATGCCGGATAGGGCGTAGGCGACGACGATCGAGGGTCCGGCGGCGGCGATACCGGCGCCGGAGCCAACGAACAGGCCCGCGCCGATGACACCGCCGAGGGCGATCATCGACAGATGGCGCTGTTTCAGGCCGTGGGAGAGGGAGACGCCCGCCTCGGGCGGAGTCTCGACGGTGGTGCTGGGCATGGGCGCGGCTCGTCCAATGCGTGAGGGGGTGCGACCTCAGGAGTGTAAAAGGGAGCAGCGGGTTCCGGATTGGTGAGACCCTACAGTGCCTGCATACGCCCGTATTGGTGACCCACACGGCTTTACCTCAGTGACCGGTATCACGCCGGATCACGTGTAACCGGCACTCTTTGTCAGGAGCCCACCACAGTCGCGCTCCGGCCTTTGTCGAGCGGTGACGGTGCTGCGCTCAGGTGCCCTGGGTTAGCGTCACGGTGTCCCGAACCGCCCTCACCCGGAGTCCCCATGAGTACCGCTGCCGTCGCCGCGCCCGCCCGCACCGGGCAGGTCCTCGCCGACCTCCTCCCCGCCTCCCGCGTCCGGGACGCCGCGCTCGTGCTGGGCGGCGCCGCGCTCACCGGCCTCGCCGCCCAGCTCGCCGTGCCGGTGCCCGGTTCCCCGGTGCCGGTGACCGGACAGACCTTCGCCGCGCTGCTGGTCGGCACGAGCCTCGGCGCCGGGCGCGGCCTGCTCTCGCTCGTCGTGTACGCGCTGGCCGGCCTTGCCGGGGTGCCGTGGTTCGCGAACGGGGCGTCCGGGGTCTCCGTCTCCTTCGGCTACATCATCGGGATGATGCTGGCGGCCACCGTCGTCGGCGCCCTGGCCCGCCGCGGCGCCGACCGCTCCGTCCTGCGCATGGCGGGCGCGATGCTGCTCGGCGAGGCGATCATCTACGCGATCGGCGTGCCGTATCTCGCCTTCGCCGCCGACATGTCCGCGTCCGCGGCGATCGCGGCCGGCCTGACGCCGTTCTTGATCGGCGACGCCCTCAAGGCGGCTCTGGCGATGGGGCTGCTGCCGACGGCCTGGAAGTTCGTCAACAAGCGTTGAGGCACTGGCTGTTGTGAGCAGACAGCAACCGGGGTGCGGCAGGCTGCCGCACCCCGGTTGCTTTTGTACTGAGGCTCAGGTCTCGCGCCTCCGCTGCGACCACCACAGGCCGGCCGCACCGGCCGTGATCAGCGCCGTGCCCGCCGCGCCGAGCGGCAGGACGTCACGTCCGAGACCGGTCTTCGGCAACTCGTCGCTCCCCGGTGCCACCGGAGTGTTGTCGGTGCCGAGCAGCAGCGGGGTGGCCGGGGCGTCCGGTGACGGGTTCGTCGTGCCGAACGGCACCGGGCCCTGTTGCCAGAATGTCTTGCTTCCGTCACTGTTCTGCACGGGCAGACAGATCTTTCCGGTTTTCGCTCCGGTCTGGCTCACGTCGTACGTCGCGTCGACGTCGTACGACTTGGAATCACCGGCCGCGAGATTGTCGATCGGGCAGGTGTAACCGCTGTTCGAGCCCTCGGGAAGATCGCCCTCCGCAATCGGCGAACACCCCTGGACGTTCTTTACGGTCAGGCCGTCGAAGCCGACGACCCAGAGCCTGATATTGCCGCTGTCCTTGGTCCCCTCGTTCTTCACCGTGGCGGTCATCGCCGTTTCCTGTGAACTGTTGTCGACCGAGATCTCCTCGGGCAGCAGTGTGGTCAGCTCGACATCCGCCGGCGCCTCGTCAACGGCCTTGCCCCCCTTGCTGCTTCCGGGCCCCTGGTCATCCGCACTGGCGGTGACGGAAAGGACCATCACCGTCGAGAGGGATGCCGCAACCAGCGATCCCGCGATGGTCGTCATACGACGAGAACTCATGTTCGTCCCCCTTGCCTGCGCCTGAATTCGCAGTACTTGAAGAGCTACCACAAGATTTCTCCGCACTATGCTGGTACGGCCTGAAGTGTGACCATTGTGTTTCAGACGAGGAGTAGTTGAGGGGGTGCAGCGGATTGCCGGGGAATACGGAAAACACGAGGAGCGGCGGGGTTCCTGGGTTACTGGTGACGGGGCGCTACCGATTGGTCGAAAGTATTGGCCAGGGGGGAATGGGGCGGGTGTGGCGAGCCGCCGATGAAATGCTCGATCGTCAGGTCGCCGTGAAGGAAATGCGCATCGACGGCCTCGATGCCGAGGACGCGCGCACCCGCCGGGAACGCACCCTGCGTGAGGCCAGGGCCACCGCCCGGATCGACCACCCCAACGTCGTGCGGGTGTATGACGTGGTCGACGAGGGTGAACGCCTGTGGATCGTCATGGAGTTGATCGCCGGCCGCTCCCTGGAACGGATCATGGCCGAGGACGGGCCGCTCGGACAGCGCGAGGCGGCACGGATCGGACTCGGCCTGGTGGAGGCGCTGCGCCAGGTGCACGCACGCGGCGTGCTGCACCGCGACATCAAACCCGGGAACGTCCTGGTCGAGAGCGGCGGACAGCGCGTCGTCCTCACCGACTTCGGCATCGCCGCCATCCAGGACGCCAAGGCGCTCACCATGGCCGGCATGCTGGTCGGCTCGCCCGACTACATGGCCCCCGAGCGCGTCTCCGGCCGCCCCCAGGGCCCGCCCTCCGACATCTGGTCCCTCGGCGCGACACTCTGCGCGGCGATGGGCGGCCGATCCCCCTTCTCCCGCGACACCACCCTGGCCACGCTGCACGCGGTGTTGTACGAGGAGCCCGAAATCCCCTCCTCCGCAGGCATGTTGGCCACGATCCTGGCCGCCCTCCTGGAGAAGGAGCCGTCGGTCCGGCCGGGCCTGGACGACCTGGAGTCCACGCTGCGTTCCGTCGCCGCGGAGAGCGACACCGGCGCCGCACCACAAGCCGTAGAAGGAGAAGAGGAACAGAAGCAGGAAGCGGCGCACACGCGCGCGGAACCGGAGCCACAGGACGCTGCCCCGCAGCCGCCGGAGTCACCCACTCCGGCCCTCATCGAGCCCCACCGCATCCCCGCCCCGCGCGACCCCAGGCAGTCGCGACCCGAACCCGTCGAGGACGCGAAACCTCCCCAGCCCCACCCTCAGCCACAACGACGTGCCGACACCCACGACTTCGGTCGCAGCCGCACCTCTGTCCCCGCCTCCGACCCTGCCCCCACTCCCGCATCCGCCTCCACTGAAGCCGCCTCCGAGTTGCGCTCGGAGACGCGCTCCGAGACCCCGTCCGCCAACTCGGCGGCACGCGGCAGGACCGGTGTCTCCTTCGTACGCGCCGAGGCGGCGACGCACGAGCACAGTCCGCCGTACGCCGCCCAGCCGGTCGCGATGCCGCCCGGCGAACTCCCGGGCCCCGCCGTCCCGGCCGGCCCCGGACGGGGACGCCGTCGTACGGGCCCGCTGGCGGCCGTGGCAGCGGTCACCGCCGGGGCCGTGATCGCGGTCGTCCTGGTGCTGAACTCCGGGTCGCCGGACGACAAGAAGGCGGGAGCGTCCACGCCCCCGCGCGACACGCCCTCGTCGACCGTAGAAGGCACCTCCAGGCCGCAGACCCTGCCGCCGGGTGCCCGGAAGGAAGCGGGCGGATACGCCTGGGTGCCGCCCGACGGCTGGCGGCGGGATACGAAGACCGGCTCGGAGGTGCACTACACGTCCCCCGACGCCGAACAGGAACTCGCCACCAAGTCCTCGCTGGCCCGCGGCGACCTGTTGGAGAACTGGGAGACCTCGGAGCAGAACGCCCGCCGAGGACAGGCGTACCAGAAGATCCGCCTGCAGAAGACGACCTTCCGGGGCTACCCGGCGGTCGTCTGGGAGTACACCTTCACGCTCAAGGGCGTCCCCTGGCACGCCCAGTTGCTGGGCTTCACCGTGGAGGGAAAGACGTACCAGGTCAACACGTGGTACCAGCCGGACATCGAGGCGCAGGCGCTGAAGACGTACAAGAAGGTCAAGAACACCTTCACCGTGCTGTGAGGGAGCCCCCCGGGGCTCCCTCAGCCTGTTCAGACGGTCGTACGCCTGCGGGCCGCCTTCTCCTTCGCGAAGGCGATGGCCAGTACGACCGCGGCGACCAGCAGCGACAGCAGTACCGTCTTGCGTCCGTCGTGCTCGGTGTCGGTGAGCATGTAGCCGAGGACGAACACGATCAGCGCGGCCGTGGCCCAGGTCAGATACGGGTACAGCCACATCCGGACGACCAGCTTCTCCGGTGCCTCGGCCTGGATGATCTTCCGCATGCGCAGCTGCGAGAAGCAGATGACGAGCCAGACGAACAGCGCCACGGCGCCGGAGGAGTTGACCAGGAAGAGGAAGACGGAGTCCGGGAACTTGTAGTTGAAGAAGACCGCGACGAAGCCGAAGACGACGGAGGCGATGATCGCCGCGAGCGGCACACCACGGTTGGTGGTCCTCGCGAAGGCCTTGGGCGCGTCACCGCGCTGGCCGAGCGAGAAGGCCATGCGGGAGGCCGTGTAGAGGCCGGAGTTGAGGCAGGACAGCACCGAGGTCAGCACGATGAAGTTCATGATCTGACCGGCGTGCGGGATGCCGAGGGAGTTGAGAGCGGCGACGTAGGAACCGTCGTCGGCGATCGACTTGCTGTCCCACGGGAGCAGGGAGACCACGACGAAGATCGAGCCGAGGTAGAAGACGGCGACCCGCCAGATGATGCTGTTGGTGGCCTTGGTGACGGCCTGCTGCGGGTTCTCGGACTCACCGGCGGCGAGCGTGGCGATCTCGCTTCCCATGAAGGAGAAGACGACGAGCAGCACACCGGTGAGGATCGCGCCCGGCCCGTTCGGCAGGAATCCGCCGTGGTCGGTGAGGTTGCTCAGCCCGGCCTGCTCGCTGTCGACGCCCGGCAGCAGCCCGAACACGGCCAGCCCGCCGATCACGATGAACGCGGCGATCGCCACGACCTTGATCCCGGCGAACCAGAACTCGAACTCGCCGTACGACCCGACGGAGACGAGGTTGGTGGCGGTCAGCACCACCATCACGATCAGGGCCCAGGCCCACTGCGGGACGGCGGGTATCCAGCCCTCCAGGATCACCGCACCGGCGGTCGCCTCGACGGCCAGCACCACGACCCAGAAGAACCAGTACAGCCAGCCGATGGAGAACCCGGCCCAGCGCCCGAGCGCCCGGTCGGCGTGCGCCGAGAACGAACCCGAGGTCGGGTTGGCCGCCGACATCTCACCGAGCATCCGCATCACCAGCACCACGAGCGTGCCGACGAGGGCGTACGACAGGAGGATGCCGGGTCCGGCGGTGGCGATACCGGAACTGGAGCCGACGAAGAGCCCGGCTCCGATGACACCGCCGATGGCGATCATCGACAGATGGCGGTTCTTGAGACCTGCCTGGAGGCCGGTACCGGGATCGCCGGTGGCTCCTGGGTCCTTGCTGGCCTTGGAAAGGGTCGGCTGCGAGGTCATAGAGGGGATTTCCTTTGCGCCGGACGAGCAGACTCCGTGCGAGCGGGGCACGGGGGCGTACGAATCGGTCCAGTGAATCGGAGGCGAACAGATTATTGAACCTTTGATTCCAGATCGTTACTTGAGGTTTCCCTGAGGTTCTGTAGTGTTGCTCACACTTTTCCTGGCCCGGCCCCGAGGCTGCCGCCCGGAAACACCCGTGTCACACTCTCCCCATGCGCGTGTATCTCGGCTCCGACCATGCGGGCTTCGAACTCAAGAACCACCTCGTCGAGTGGCTCAAGGCGGCCGGCCACGACCCCGTGGACTGCGGCCCCCACATCTACGACGCCCAGGACGACTACCCGCCCTTCTGCCTCCGCGCCGCCGAGCGCACCGCGGCCGACCCCGACTCCCTCGGCATCGTGATCGGCGGCTCCGGCAACGGCGAGCAGATCGCCGCGAACAAGGTCAAGGGGGTCCGTGCGGCCCTCGCCTGGAGCGAGGAGACGGCGTCGCTCGGCCGGCAGCACAACAACGCCAACGTCGTCGCGGTGGGCGCGCGCATGCACACGACGGAGGAGGCGACCAAGTTCGTCGAGACCTTCCTCGGCACACCGTTCTCGGGCGACGAGCGCCATGCGCGGCGGATCGAGATGCTGGGCGACTACGAGACGACGGGCGCCCTCCCGCCGATCCCGGCGCACCACCCGCAGCAGAACTAGCCTCTTGGGGGTGCCCCCTCTGGGGGAGTTTGAGGAGCGGGGTCTGGGGCGGAGCCCCAGGGAAAGGATCGCGGGACTTGCCCGAAGGCCACACAATTCACCGGCTGGCGCTGGATTACAGGGACCGCTTCTCCGGCCGTACAACCCACGTCACCAGCCCCCAGGGCAAGTTCTCCGACGCCGCCACCCTCCTGACCGGCGAAGTCCTCCGTACCGCCGACGCCCACGGCAAGCACCTCTTCCTCGGCTTCCGGGACGCCGACTGGATCCATATCCACCTCGGCCTCTTCGGCAAGGTCAACTTCGGCGACGCCCCCGCACCCCCGCCGACGGACACCGTCCGCCTCCGCCTCGCGAACAGCACGTCGTACGTCGATCTCCGCGGCCCCACGACCTGCGCCCTGATCACGGACGCCGAGAAGGACGCGATACACGCCCGTCTCGGCCCGGACCCCCTGCGCACGGACGCCGACCGGGAGGCGGCCTACCGGCGTATCTCCCGCAGCCGCACCACCATCGCCGCGCTCCTCATGGACCAGAAGGTCATCGCCGGCGTCGGCAACGTCTACCGTGCCGAGGTCCTGTTCCGGCACGGCATCGACCCGTACCGCGAAGGCAAGGACATCACCCCGGCCGAGTGGGACGCGATCTGGACCGACCTCGTCGAGCTGATGCGCGAGGGCGTCCGCAACAACCGGATCGACACCGTCCGCTCGGAGCACACCCCGGAGGCGATGGGCCGCCCGCCCCGCGTCGACGACCACGGCGGCGAGGTCTACGTGTACCGCAGGGCCACCCTGCCCTGCCACATCTGTGGCGGCGAGATCCGCACCGCCGATCTCGCCGCCCGTAACCTCTTCTGGTGCCCCAACTGCCAGAGCTGCCAGCGGAGTTGATCAGACGTCAGAACCCGTGCGGCAGCCAGGGCGCCACGGTTGACGCGAACGCCACGGACGCTTCCGCCAGCGCCCCGTCCCGCAGCTCCCGCACCCGCCCGGCCGCCCCCAGCGCGCCCAGGGTCACGCCGCCGAGATATGCCGCCCCCAACTCCCGTACGGACAGGGCGAGATCGGCCGCGTCCTCCGTACGCGCGCAGGACGCCCCCTTCGCATCGCCGGTGAGCCGCCAACGCCCCGTGTTCCAGGGGCAGAAGGCGTCCTCGACCTCGAACACCACGTCCACCGGGGCCTGATACCTCCGCGCCTCGAGCGCCGCCCCCACATCCACCAGCCGTACGTGCAGCGAGTCCCGCACCTGCAGCGAACACCGCCGGATGTCGGACACCATGTACTGCCACGCCTCGTCCAGCGGCCGCCCGCGCGCACTCAGCGTCGAGGTGAGGTCGATGTCGCACAGGAAACGCCACAGCGCCGCGTGCGCCGCGGGGTCCACCCCGAAGGCGTCCCGCAGCTGCACGGTGCCCCTGGGCCCGGTGATGTCCCACTCGGGCTTCACATGGAAGCGCGCATACCCGACGACCTCGCCGTCCCGCTCCGCCACCACACACTGCAGCGTTGACGCACCCTCCCGTTCGCTCTCCGGGTCGAGCAGCCCGGCCCGCGCCCAGCCCGGCTGCCTGGCCAGCATGCCCGGCCGCAGCGACACCTCCCGCGCGTACACCGCCTCGCATACGTCGAGCACGTCGGCCGGCGCCGCGTACCGCAGCCGTACGTCGTCGGTGCCGGGCGGCACGGACAGCCGTACACGACTCGTGTCGATCTCGACGTTGGCGTGAAACGTCGCGACGCCATACCCGAACCGCCCGTAGATCTCCGGCTCGGAGGCGGTCAGTACGGCGAGCGGCTCGCCCCAGGAACGGACGTCGTCCAGCTGCCGCCGCATCATCGACGTCAGCACACCGCGCCGCCGGTGGGTGGCGGCCACGCTGACCATGGTGACGCCCGCCGCGGGCACCGAGGCGCCGCCGGGCACGGTCAGCCGGAAGGTGAACGCGCCGGCCGTGCCGACGCACTGGTCACCGTCCCAGGCGCCGATCGAGCGGTCCAATTCCGTGAGCGAGTTCCACAGCTCCCGCTCCTCGGCCGGCTCCGGGACCCCGCCGAAGGCGCGGATCAGGGTGTCGTAGAAGGTGTTCCACTCGTCCTGCCGCAGCACCCGCAGGTCGGTCATGGCGCCCGTCGCGCTGTCTGTGCCCATGGCCCATGCCTATCAGGGCGTTGCGGAACCGGCGAGGGAATTTCGCCGGGGCGGGGGCGCGACGGGTTTCTGTGAAGTTCACTGTGAAGTCCAGCCTCGGACGGGGGACAAGTGGGACCTCCCGTGCCAAGCGGCTGGTCGGATGGATAGGGTCCCGAACTAATGGCAGCAGGACGAGAGCGGCGCACGGCGGCCGAGACGTTCACGGCCCGGTTGAAGATGCACTGGCACCGGGCCCGCACCGGCCTGCGCAGAAGCGCCGTCGACTACTTCCGCGGCGACGGCTCGGACTGGATCGCGCTGGCCGGACTGCTGCTCACCATCCCGCTGATCGCGATCACCACGCTCGCCAACTCGGTGTGGTGCTCACCGGCCGCGCTGGTCCTTCCCATCGTCGCGGGCGGGCTGCTGCTGCGCCCCGCCAGCCTGCTCGGCCTCTACGCGGCGGCGGCGACCGCGCTGATCGTGGAGTCGGTGCAGCTCGGGCCGTACACGGAAGGGCCGTCCCGAGTGACGCCGGGTGTGGTGCTGGTGGTCGCCGCCTGCGGGTTCTTCGGGCTGCTGATCGCACAGTTCCGCAGCCGGGTCGGCGTGCCCTGGCGGCGCGGCGGCACGATGCTGTTCGACCTGCGGGAACGTATCCGGGTGCAGAGCAAGCTGCCGAAGCTGCCGATGGCATGGCACCGCGAGATGGCGCTGCGGCCGGCCGGCGGGCAGTCCTTCTCGGGCGACTTCGTGGTGGCCGCCCGCACGAACGGCGGGCGCACGCTCGAAGTCGTCCTCACCGACGTCTCCGGCAAGGGCATGGACGCGGCATCACGGGCGCTGCTGCTGTCGGGCGCGTTCGGCGGCCTGCTCGGCAGCCTGCCGCCGCACGCCTTCCTCCCCGCCGCCAACGGCTATCTCCTGCGCCAGGACTGGGACGAGGGCTTCGCCACCTCCATCCACCTCGTCCTCGACCTCGACTCCGGCGACTACGAGCTGTACTCCGCCGGACATCCACCGGGGCTCCAGCTCAGCGCGGGCAACGGACGCTGGGAGGAGAAGGCGGCCGAGGGGCCGTTGCTGGGCGTGTACGACGGTGCCCAGTTCGACCCGGTGAAGGGGTCTTTGCGCCCCGGTGACGTGTTGATGCTGTTCACCGACGGTCTGGTGGAAACATCCGAACGCGACATCGTCGAGGGCATCGACCGCCTCACCGGCGAGGCCGACCGCTATGTCGCCGGCGGATTCCACGGCGCTGCCTGGCATCTCATCGAGGCAGTGGCGAAGGACGTCAACGACGACCGGGCGCTGCTGCTGATCTGCCGCGAGGGGCCGACGGCTCAGGCCCTTGCCCGCTGAGGGGGGACTCACACTGGAGGGGTGACTCCAACGCCCATGACCCTCCCCGAAGTAGAAGCCCTGGCCCGCGCCGCCCACCAGGACCAGACCGACAAGGCCGGACGGCCCTACGCCGAACACCTGAGGGCCGTCGCCGAGGGCGTACGCGCGCGGGGCGGGGACGACGAGCAGATCGCGGCGGCCTGGCTGCACGACGCCGTGGAGGACGACAAGCTCTCCGAGCAGTGGCTGGACGAGGCCGCGCTGAGCCGTCGTACGAAGGACATCGTGCGCGCGGTCACCAAGCGGGCCGGGGAACCCCCCGAGGCGTACGCCGCGCGCATTCTCGCCACCCCGGGCGCCCTGCTGGTCAAGGAGGCGGACCTGGCGCACAACGCGGACCCGGCGCGGCTCGCCGTACTCGACGCGGCCACCCGCACACGACTGACCGAGAAGTACGCACGGATGCGCGCACTTCTCGGTCTGAAGGGTGAATCGAACGGCGGCTGAGCGGCCCTGGCGAAATCAGCTGGGTTCGGCAGCGCCCCCGAAGGGGCGCGGGGCTGAGTCGATATGCGGCTCCGCCGCGTGGGCGCGACCAGCCACAACGGACCCGCAGACGATCGACGGCCTAGCGTTACACGTCCCGCGGAGCGCTACGTGCCTTCTCGCGTTCCCGGGCCAGCTCGGCCGCGTCCCGCTTGAACGCCCACTCCATTTTCGGCTCCATCGCGAACCGGAACACCCGCCGCACCGGCGCCGTGCAGAGCAGGGTCACGACGGCCGCCGCGAGGACGGTCACGGTGATCTCGCCGAGCGGCCGGTGCAGCCAGGCGTGGTCGAACCAGCCCTGGTAGTCACCGGCCTTGACCAGGAATCCGTGCAGCAGATAGCCGTACAGCGTGCCCGCGCCGAGCGCCGTGAACCACATGTGGCGGCGCGGCACCCAGGCGAAGAAGCAGGCGGTCAGCAGCATCGAGCAGCCGAACATCGCCAGCACCATCACCGGCCCCGCCCACCAGGGAGCGCCCAGGTTCTGCGCGGCGTCACGGTGGTAGAACCACGCGGTGTTCATCCGCGGCACGGCCCACCAGCCGACCACCAGGGCCGCCGCGAACACCGGCACGGACGCGATCCGCACCGAACGCCGGCGCACCAGCTGGAAGTGCTCGGGCTTCATGCACAGACCCAGCACGAAGTACGGCAGGAACTGCAACACCCGCTGCAGATCCAGGTCGTTGCCGATCTCCGGGGTCACCGACGCCAGCATGGCGATGCCGAGCGCGAGCGGCAGCGGCCGGCGCACGAGCTTCCAGATCGGGGTCGTCATCCGCCAGATGAACAGCGCGCACAGGAACCAGGTGAGATACCAGGGGTCGAGAAGACTGATCTCCTGGCCGGGATCGCCGGCGACGACACGCTTGAAGAGCGGATAGGCCGTCTCGAAGAGGATGTACGGCACCGCCACACCGGTGATCAATCGCTTCAGCCGGTCCGGGCGCATGTCGAAACTGCGCGAGAAAAAGCCGGAGATGACGATGAAGGCCGGCATGTGGAACGAGTACACGACCGAGTACACGGCTTCCAGGATCCGGCTGTCGGCCTTGAGCGGTTCCCAGGAGTGGCCGATCGCGACCAGCACGATCGCCAGATACTTGGCGTTGTCGAAGAAAGCGTCGCGCTGCTGTTTCTGCTGTCTCTGCGGTGCTCCCGTACTCGGCGCTCCCGGTGTCGGCGACTGTGCCGGGGGGAGCGGCGTTCGGTTGTGACCGCTGGTGGAGGGCGTGGCGGCGTGGAACATCTGAGGCACCCTAGCGTTGCCCGTGGGTTCTCGTAAAACCCCGACGTCATTCCTGCTTTTCCACCGCGACCGCTTGTGTTTGCCAGAAGTTGGCATGGGCGGATGGCGTGACGGTGAACACAGTGAGTCACTTGCGCCGAGCGACGGAATGTCCGCTTCCGTTGCCTTTGTGTGCAACAAATCGAATTCCCTGCGAACGCGTTGTGTGGACAACGAAACGAACCGGCCGAATTCCTTGCGCGGTTGACTGGCGAATTGTGTCGCAAGCTGTGCCAGAGGTGTGAGTTCGTACGGACAGATCCAGACTTGTCGGATACGGGTGTGGCAGACGATACGTCACGGGCCGCATACCGGGGCCCCGTTGGTGGCACGATGGTTCTGGCGGGGGTGCGCGGGGCGGCATCCCAGGCCGGGAGAGCGGATCCGACCGAGGGTGTGATCAGTTGTGGCCATTTCACTGTCAGTGGTGCTGCTATTGGCGATCATCCTGGTGGTGATGATCCGGGCAGGGAACATCAAGGCCGGCCCCGCGATCGTCGCGGTCCTCTTCGGCTTCTTCCTCGCCTCGACGGGTATGGCCGACGACATCCAGCGCTTCCTCGACTCGATAGCCCAGACCATCAACGAGATCCAGTTCTGACCGGCCGGCCTCGGTGCGGATCCGCCGATCTTGAGGCGGGCGGACTCGTGACATGCAAAAGGGCCCGGTTCCGAAGAACCGGGCCCTCGTGGAGCGGGCGACGGGAATCGAACCCGCGTAGCTAGTTTGGAAGACTAGGGCTCTACCATTGAGCTACGCCCGCACAGCACGCGCCGCAGGTCAGGTGACCGCGGCACTGCAGGCATCGTAGCGGGTCGTGCCGCCTCACCGCACACCCCATAATTGCGGCAGCCGCACCGCCTGCGGGCATGTACCCTACGTCTCGCACCAGCACGGGGTGTGGCGCAGCTTGGTAGCGCGTCCGCTTTGGGAGCGGAAGGCCGTGGGTTCAAATCCCGCCACCCCGACCACGTACGGATCACCTCGCATGATCGCCTTTGGGGCGTCCGGCGGCTACGGCTACTATGCAAGCTGCGCGTCCGTGTGTCTCGGCAGTGAAGATCACTGAAGTCCTCCGGGCGGCGAAATCCGCCGGACCAGTCTGGCTCCGGCAGAAACCAAGAAGTCAGCCACAAGGAGACCGAACCGTGAAGAGCGCCGTGGAGACCCTGAACCCGACCCGGGTTCGGCTCACTGTCGAGGTGCCCTTCGAGGAGCTCAAGGACAGCCTCGACGCGGCGTACAAGAAGATCAACCAGCAGGTCACGGTGAAGGGCTTCCGTAAGGGCAAGATCCCGGCCCGCATCATCGACCAGCGGTTCGGCCGCGGTGCGGTTCTGGAGGAGGCCGTCAACGACGCGCTGCCGAAGTTCTACACCGAGGCGGTCAACGAGGCCGAGATCGATGTCCTGGGCCAGCCCGAGGTCGACATCACGGAGCTGAAGGACGGCGAGACGCTGAACTTCACCGCCGAGGTCGACATCCGCCCGACCCTGGAGATCCCGGACTTCTCCGGCATCGAGGTCGAGGTCGACGCCGTCGAGGTGACGGACGACGACATCGCGCAGTCGGTCGAGCAGCTCCGCGAGCGCTTCGCCTCCACCTCCCCGGTCGAGCGTGCCGCCGAGGACGGCGACGTCGTCACCCTCGACCTGGAGGCCAAGGTCGAGGGCGAGGTCCTCGAGGACGGCGTGGCGAGCGGTGTCTCCTACACGATCGGCTCCGGCGAGCTCCTCGACGGCATCGACGACGCCGTGAAGGGCCTGGAGGCCGGTGGCGAGGCCACCTTCACCTCCGAGCTCAAGGGCGGCTCCGCGGCCGGCAAGGAGGCCGAGGTCACCGTCAAGGTCTCCCAGGTCGCCGCGCGCGAGCTCCCCGAGCTGGACGACGACTTCGCGCAGCTCGCCTCCGAGTTCGACACCCTGGACGAGCTCAAGGCCGACAGCCGCAAGCGCCTCGAGAACATGAAGCAGTACGACCAGGCCACGCAGGCCCAGGAGCGCGTCCTGGAGAAGCTGCTCGAGCTGGTCGAGGTGCCCGTCCCCGAGAAGCTGCTCGAGGACGAGATCAACACCCGTAAGCACAACCTCGAGCACCACCAGCTCGGCCAGATGGGCCTCGACCTCCCGAAGTACCTGGAGATCCAGGGCAAGACCGAGGAAGAGTTCGAGACCGAGACCCGCGAAGCCGCGGTCAAGGGCATCAAGACCCAGTTCGTGCTCGACGAGCTCGTCAAGCAGGAGAAGCTCAACGTCAACCAGGAGGAGCTCACCGAGCACCTCATGCGGCGCGCCGCCTCCTCCGGCATGTCCCCCGACCAGTTCGCCCAGGCCGTCGTCGAGGGCGGCCAGGTCCCCCTCCTGGTCGGCGAGGTGGCCCGCGGCAAGGCCCTGGCCGTCGTCGTCGAGAAGGCCACCGTCAAGGACACCAACGGCGAGATCATCGACCTGGACGACGAGGACGAGGCCGAGCAGGCCACGGAGACGGCCGAGGCCGCGGAGGGCGCCGCCGACGCCGAGCCCGAGGAGAAGCCCGAGGGCTGAGCCCACGGCGCCTGGTAGGTCGTAGGGAGGGCTCTTGGGTGTTGTGAACCCAGGGGCCCTTCTGTCGTGCGGCGGGGCAGCCAACCTGGGGGCGCGGGGCTGTATCGATATGCGGCTCCGCCGCGTGGGCGCGACCAGCCACACACGACCCGCATCCGCCCACGTACCCGCACAATCACGGCGAGTAGCCAGCACCCCACCCGCCGGACCCTCTACGCCCCCGGCGAACACTCACCTCTCCGGGATTCCCCAAAGGGACCAGCGCGTTAGGGTCCATGAATACGGGGCCCAGCAATCTCGGCCGAACCCGGCCGAACCGCCGGAGGCCCCCGCAGGGAACACGTGAAGACGGCCCGGCGCCGTCGTTTAGACGAGCAGGTGGATACGTGACGAATCTGATGCCTACAGCCGCCGGCGAGCCTTCCATCGGTGGCCTCGGCGACCAGGTCTACAACCGGCTGCTCAACGAGCGGATCATCTTCCTCGGCCAGCCGGTCGACGACGACATCGCGAACAAGATCACCGCGCAGCTGCTGCTCCTTGCCGCTGACCCGGACAAGGACATCAACCTCTACGTCAACAGCCCCGGCGGCTCGATCACGGCCGGCATGGCGATCTACGACACCATGCAGTTCATCAAGAACGACGTGGTGACGATCGCGATGGGCCTCGCCGCCTCGATGGGTCAGTTCCTCCTCAGCGCGGGTACCCCGGGCAAGCGCTTCGCGCTCCCGAACGCCGAGATCCTGATCCACCAGCCCTCCGCGGGCCTCGCCGGTTCGGCCTCGGACATCAAGATCCACGCCGAGCGGCTGCTGCACACCAAGAAGCGCATGGCCGAGCTGACGGCCTTCCACACCGGCCAGACCATCGAGCAGATCACCCGTGACTCCGACCGCGACCGGTGGTTCGACGCCGACGAGGCCAAGGAGTACGGCCTGATCGACGATGTCATCACGCACGCCGCGAGCTTGCCGGGCGGCGGCGGCACCGGGGCCTGAGGCCCCCGCGCAGCCCCCAGCCGACCGCCTCAGCCTTCTAGGAGACAGACAGTGAACGACTTCCCCGGCAGCGGGATGTACGACCGCGCACGCGCCGAGAGCACGGTGCCCGTCGCCGAGTCCCGGTACGTCATCCCCCGCTTCGTCGAGCGCACCTCGCAGGGCATCCGCGAGTACGACCCGTACGCGAAGCTCTTCGAGGAGCGCGTGATCTTCCTCGGCGTGCAGATCGACGACGCCTCCGCCAACGACGTCATGGCACAGCTGCTGTGCCTGGAGTCGATGGACCCCGACCGGGACATCTCGGTCTACATCAACAGCCCCGGCGGCTCCTTCACGGCGCTGACTGCGATCTACGACACGATGCAGTTCGTGAAGCCGGACGTCCAGACCGTCTGCATGGGCCAGGCGGCCTCCGCCGCGGCCGTTCTGCTCGCGGCCGGCTCGCCCGGCAAGCGCATGGCGCTGCCGAACGCCCGCATCCTGATCCACCAGCCGTACAGCGAGACGGGCCGCGGTCAGGTCTCCGACCTGGAGATTGCCGCGAACGAAATCCTCCGGATGCGCTCGCAGCTGGAGGAGATGCTGGCCAAGCACTCCACCACGCCGATCGAGAAGATCCGCGAGGACATCGAGCGCGACAAGATCCTCACGGCCGAGGACGCGCTGTCGTACGGCCTGATCGATCAGATCATCTCGACCCGGAAGATGAACAACGAATCGGTGCGCTGACGCGGAAGGCTGTATCGTCTGCCGCTCCTTGGCACGGTTCGGCACTGTGCACGACAAAGTGCGCGTCGAAGTGAACCGTGCCAAGGGGGGCCCGAACGAGGGCCCCGGCAAGGTACCGTCGGACATAAGGCAGCACCAGGAGCCGCTGGACCTAGGCGTCTCCCAGGCGAAGGGGAAGCACACCGTGGCACGCATCGGTGACGGCGGCGATCTGCTCAAGTGCTCGTTCTGCGGCAAGAGCCAGAAGCAGGTCAAGAAGCTCATCGCAGGCCCCGGTGTGTACATCTGCGACGAGTGCATCGATCTCTGCAACGAGATCATCGAGGAAGAGCTCGCGGAGACCAGCGAGGTGCGCTGGGAGGAACTCCCCAAACCGCGCGAGATCTACGAGTTCCTCGAGGGCTACGTGGTCGGCCAGGAGGCCGCCAAGAAGGCGCTCTCCGTCGCGGTGTACAACCACTACAAGCGGGTCCAGGCCGGCGAGAACGGCGGCGCCCAAAGCCGCGAGGACGCCATCGAGTTGGCGAAGTCCAACATCCTGCTGCTCGGCCCCACGGGCTCCGGCAAGACCCTGCTGGCCCAGACCCTCGCACGCATGCTCAACGTCCCGTTCGCCATCGCCGACGCGACGGCGCTGACGGAGGCCGGGTACGTCGGCGAGGACGTCGAGAACATCCTGCTGAAGCTCATCCAGGCGGCCGACTACGACGTCAAGAAGGCCGAGACCGGGATCATCTACATCGACGAGATCGACAAGGTGGCCCGCAAGAGCGAAAACCCGTCGATCACCAGGGATGTGAGCGGCGAGGGCGTCCAGCAGGCGCTGCTGAAGATCCTTGAAGGCACGACGGCCTCCGTGCCCCCGCAGGGTGGGCGCAAGCACCCCCACCAGGAGTTCATCCAGATCGACACGACGAACGTCCTGTTCATCGTGGGCGGCGCCTTCGCCGGACTGGAGAAGATCATCGAGTCCCGGGCGGGCGCGAAGGGCATCGGCTTCGGCGCGACGATCCGCTCGAAGCGGGAGCTGCAGTCCAAGGACCAGTTCGAGGACGTCATGCCGGAGGACCTGGTCAAGTTCGGCATGATCCCCGAGTTCATCGGCCGCCTCCCCGTCATCACGAGCGTCCACAACCTGGACCGTGAGGCCCTGCTCCAGATCCTGATCGAGCCGCGCAACGCGCTCGTGAAGCAGTATCAGCGCCTCTTCGAACTCGACGGCGTGGAACTCGACTTCGAACGCGAGGCCCTCGAAGCCATCGCCGACCAGGCCATCCTCCGCCAGACCGGCGCCCGCGGCCTGCGCGCCATCATGGAGGAAGTCCTCCAGGGCGTGATGTACGAGATCCCGTCCCGTAAGGACGTGGCCCGCGTCGTCATCACCGCCGAGGTCGTCCACTCGAACGTCAACCCGACCCTGATCCCGCGGGACGCGCGTGGGCGGGGCTCGGGCGAGCAGAAGTCGGCGTAACCGCCGTACGCACATGGCAAGGGGCCCCGGTCAGCCGACCGGGGCCCCTTCGCGCTCGACGGGCGTGCGAGGCGTCAGGCCTTGACGCGGATCTCCTCGCGGAGCTTGCTGGTGAGGTCGGCGGCGACGTCCTTCGTCATGTCCTTGGTGGCGTCACCGGGGGAGACCATGGCCATCGTGCTGTAGTCGGCCCAGGCACAGAACCAGTCGGTCTTCGCCTTCCGCGTGGCCAGGTTGGTGCCCTTGGCCGCCTGGCACTTCATCACCGCACCGTCGATCTCGACCTCTTCGGGGTCGCCGACCAACTCGGTCTTCGGAGCGGCGGTGCTGCCCGAGGACGAGGAGTTGTCCTGGGACTCCTTCTTGATCAGCGCGAAGAACTCGTCCAGGGACGCCTCGGGATCGGCGATCTCACCGTAGGCGCCGATGTAGGTGATGCCCTTGGCCGTCGCGACCTCGCTGGGGTCGGGCGCGGTGGAGGGGTCGCTGGGGTCGTAGTCGCTCAGGTCGGCCGTCGAGTAGATGCCGGAGACCGCGGTGCCGTTCTTGACGCCGCTCTTCGTCAGGTCCTTGGCCGTGTCCGTGCCGGAGCCCTCGGAGTCCTTGGTGAACAGCTTGTACTCGCTGAGCACCGTCTCCGGCGTCGTCAGCTTGTGAGCGCCGTCGTCCTCGATGCCACCCGCGCCGACGCCCCCGCCGATCAGGAAGTACGCACCGACACCGATCGCCGCCACAACGGCCACCGCGCCGATGATGAGGCCCGTCTTCTTCGCGCCGCCGCCCGGAGCCGGCGGCTGCGGGACGCCGTACGGGGCCTGGCCGTACGGGGGCTGCTGGCCGTAGGGCTGCTGCTGGCCGTAGGGAGGGGACTGGGGCGGGACGCCCTGCGGGGGCTGCTGGGGGTAGCCGTAACCGGGCTGGGCGGGCGGAGCCTGCTGGGGGTAGCCATAGCCGGGCTGGGGGGCCTGCGGCGGCTGGCCGTACGGACCCGGCTGGCCGTACGGTCCGGGCTGCTGGGGCTGCCCGCCGTACGGGCCCGGCTGGTTGTAGCTCATTTCTGGGTTCCCCTCCAGATGCTTATGTGTTCCCGACATCCTGGCGCAGACACAGCGCACGCATCGCATCGGGGGGCGCTCCGTTACAGAAGAATCCCGTTTCGGGACACGCCCGCGACACCTCTAAACTGAGCGGGTGACCGAGAACGCTCAGCAGCAGCCACCAGCGCCCGACACCGAACTGCCGACCCAGTACGCGCCGGCCGATGTAGAGGGGCCGCTGTACGAGCGCTGGGTAGAACGGGGTTACTTCGAGGCGGACGAGAAGAGCGACAAGCCTCCGTACACCATCGTCATTCCACCGCCCAACGTCACCGGTTCGCTCCATCTCGGGCACGCCTTCGAGCACACCCTCATCGACGCGCTGACCCGTCGTAAGCGCATGCAGGGTTACGAGACCCTGTGGCAGCCCGGCATGGACCACGCGGGCATCGCGACGCAGAACGTCGTCGAGCGCGAGCTGGGCAAGGAGGGCAAGTCCCGGCACGACCTGGGCCGTGAGGCCTTCGTCGAGCGGGTCTGGCAGTGGAAGGGCGAGTCCGGCGGGCAGATCAGCGGTCAGATGCGGCGGCTCGGTGACGGTGTCGCCTGGTCGCGTGAGCGCTTCACCATGGACGAGGGCCTGTCCCAGGCCGTTCAGACCATCTTCAAGCGGCTCTACGACGACGAGCTGATCTACCGCGCCGAGCGCATCATCAACTGGTGCCCCCGGTGTCTGACCGCCATCTCCGACATCGAGGTCGAATACCAGGACGACGACGGCGAGTTGGTCTCCATGAAGTACGGGGACGGGGACGACGCGATCGTCGTCGCCACCACCCGTGCCGAGACCATGCTCGGCGACACGGCCGTCGCCGTTCACCCCGAGGACGAGCGGTACAAGCACCTGGTCGGCAAGCTCATCAGGCTGCCGCTGACCGACCGTTCCATCCCGGTCGTCGCGGACGAGCATGTCGACCCCGAGTTCGGCACGGGTGCCGTCAAGGTCACCCCGGCCCACGACCCGAACGACTTCGAGATCGGCCAGCGCCACGACCTGCCCGCCATCACGATCATGGACGAGCACGCCGTCATCACCGCCCACGGCCCCTTCCAGGGCCTGGACCGTCTGGAGGCCCGCTCCGCGATCGTCGCCGCGCTGCGCGCCGAGGGCCGGATCGTCGCCGAGAAGCGGCCGTACGTCCACTCCGTCGGCCACTGCTCACGCTGCAAGACCACCATCGAGCCGCGCCTGTCCATGCAGTGGTGGGTCAAGGTCGGCCCGCTCGCGAAGGCCGCCGGCGACGCGGTCCGCGACGGCCGTGTCAAGATCCATCCGCAGGAGATGGAGAAGCGGTACTTCGACTGGGTCGACAACCTCCACGACTGGTGTATTTCACGCCAGTTGTGGTGGGGTCACCGGATCCCGGTCTGGTACGGGCCGAACGGCGAGGTCGTCTGCGTCGGCCCCGACGACGAGACCCCGACCGGTGAGGGCTGGCACCAGGACACCGATGTCCTCGACACCTGGTTCTCCTCCGGCCTGTGGCCCTTCTCCACCCTCGGCTGGCCCGAACAGACAGAATCGCTCGCGAAGTTCTACCCGAACTCCGTCCTGGTCACCGGCTACGACATCCTCTTCTTCTGGGTCGCCCGGATGATGATGTTCGGCCTGTACGCGATGGACGACACTCCGCCGTTCCACACGATCGTGCTGCACGGCATGGTCCGCGACGAGAACGGCAAGAAGATGTCGAAGGCATTCGGCAACGTGGTCAACCCGCTGGTCTGGATGGACAAGTACGGCTCCGACGCCGTGCGCTTCACCCTCGCCCGCGGTGCCAACCCCGGCACCGACGTCCCGATCGGCGAGGACTGGGTCCAGGGCTCCCGCAACTTCGCCAACAAGATCTGGAATGCGACGCGCTTCGCGCTGATGAACGGCGCGACGGTGGAAGGCCCGCTGCCTTCTCAGGAGCAGATGTCGGCAACGGACCGCTGGATTCTGTCCCGTCTCAACTCCGTCGTCGCCGAAGTCGACGCGCTGTACGAGGACTTCCAGTTCGCGAAGCTCTCCGACGCGCTGTTCCACTTCGCGTGGGACGAGGTCTTCGACTGGTACGTCGAGCTGTCCAAGACCACGTTCAACGTGGGCGGCGAGTCGGCCGAGGTCAGCAAGCGCGTCCTGGGTGAGGTCCTTGACGTCACGCTGCGGCTGCTGCACCCGGTCGTCCCGTTCGTCACGGAGACGCTGTGGACGACGCTGACCGGCGGCGAGTCGGTCGTCATCGCCGAGTGGCCGAAGGACGGTGGCTTCAGGGACGCGGCGGCCGAGCGGGAGATCGCCGTTCTCCAGCAGGTCATCACCGAGGTCCGCCGCTTCCGCGCCGACCAGGGTCTCCAGCCCGGCCAGCGCGTCCCGGCCCGCCTCGCCCTCGACGGCACGGCACTCGTCCCGCACGAGCCGGCCATCCGCCAGCTGCTGCGCCTCCAGCCGGAGGGCGAGGGCTTCTCGGCGACGGCGACGCTGCCGGTCGCGGGCGCGGAGGTCGCGCTCGACCTGTCCGGCGTCATCGACGTCGCGGCCGAGCGCAAGAGGCTCGCGAAGGATCTCGCGGCGGCGCAGAAGGAGCGGCAGCAGGCCGAGGCCAAGCTCGGCAACGAGGCCTTTCTCGCAAAGGCTCCGGACCACGTCGTGGAGAAGATCCGCACGCGGCTCGCCAAGGCGGACGAGGACATCGCGCGGATCAAGGCGCAACTGGATCGCCTGCCGCCTGCGTAAGGGTTTCTACGTTGCTGAAGGCCCCCGGAGCTGCACGAGCACCGGGGGCCTTTGCCCACCTAGGGGCGCGGGGAACTGCGCGACCAGCCACACACAGCCGTCAGCCGCCCGACAACACAGCCACCCCACTCCGTAGGCACCCTGTCAGTCCACCTCCGTAGACTGACCCCGTGAGTGAAAGCGACCCGTTCGACGAGATCGTCGCCGCCGAAACCGACCGCGACCCCGACCTCGCGGTCATCGAGGCCGGCAGCCGCACCCTGCGCACCCAGGGCGGCCCACCGGATGCCGCCGTGCCCGCGCGCCCCGAGAACCCCGAGGTCGACAAGGCCCTCCGCGAGGTCGAGGCCGAGCTGGCGACCCGTTGGGGCGAGACCAAGCTGGAGCCCTCGGTCGCCAGGATCGCCGCACTCATGGACGTCCTGGGCGAGCCGCAGCGGACGTACCCCTCGATCCACATCACCGGCACCAACGGCAAGACCTCCACCGCCCGCATGATCGAGGCCCTGCTCGGCGCCTTCGAGCTGCGCACCGGCAGGTACACGAGCCCGCATGTGCAGTCGATCACCGAGCGGATCAGTCTGGACGGTGCGCCGATCTCCGCCGAGCGGTTCATCGAGACGTACCAGGACATCAAGCCGTACATCGAGATGGTCGACGGCCGGCAGGAGTTCCGGCTGTCGTTCTTCGAGGTGCTGACGGGCATGGCGTACGCCGCCTTCGCGGACGCGCCCGTGGATGTGGCGGTCGTCGAGGTCGGCATGGGTGGCTCCTGGGACGCCACCAATGTGATCGACGGTGATGTCGCCGTCGTCACCTCCATCGACCTCGATCACACCGACCGGCTCGGCGAGACGCCCGCCGCGATCGCCGGTGAGAAGTCCGGGATCATCAAGCAGGACGCGACCGTCATCCTTGCGCAGCAGCCCGTCGAGGCGGCGCAGGTGATGCTGAAGAAGGCGGTCGAGGTCGACGCCACGGTGGCCCGCGAAGGGCTGGAGTTCGGGGTGGTCGCGCGGCAGGTCGCCGTCGGCGGGCAGCAGGTCACCCTGCGCGGGCTGGGCGGCGAATACCCCGAGGTGTATCTGCCGCTGCACGGCCCCTACCAGGCGCACAACGCGGCCGTGGCGCTCGCCGCCGTCGAGGCGTTCTTCGGCGTCGGCGCGCAGCGTTCCGACCCGCTCGACATCGACCACGTCCGCAAGGCGTTCGCCTCCGTCGCCTCGCCGGGGCGGATGGAAGTCGTACGCCGTTCCCCGACGGTCGTCCTGGACGCGGCCCACAATCCGGCGGGCGCCCGCGCCACCGCCGAGGCGATCGGGGAGGCCTTCGACTTCAGCCGGCTGATCGGCGTGGTCGGGGCCAGCGGGGACAAGAACGTACGGGGGCTGCTGGAGGCCTTCGAGCCGATCTTCGCCGAGGTCGTCGTGACGCAGAACTCCAGCCATCGCGCGATGGACGCCGACGAACTGGCCGCGATCGCCGTCGAGGTGTTCGGGGACGACCGCGTGCAGGTCGAGCCGCGGCTGCCGGACGCGCTGGAGGCCGCGATCACGCTCGCCGAGGAGGAGGGCGAGTTCGCCGGTGGTGGTGTGCTCGTCACCGGTTCCGTCATCACTGTCGGCGAGGCCCGGCTGCTGCTGGGGAAGGGCTGAATCCACGCATGCGTACGCTCTGTTCCTCGACCCTGATCGCCGAGCTGTTCATCATCGGCTTCGCCGGTCTGGTCGCGATGAAGGACGACGATCTGTCCATGACCACGGTGTGGACGGTCAGCGGCATCGCGATGTTCCTGTGCCTGGTGCTGTGCGGCCTGGTGACCCGGCCCGGCGGCGTCGTCCTCGGCTGGGCCCTGCAGCTCGCCCTCATCGCCTCCGGCCTCATCGTGCCGAGCATGTTCTTCCTGGGGGCGGTCTTCGCGGTCCTGTGGTGGGCGTCGGTGCACTACGGGAGGAAGATCGACGAGGCGAAGGCCAGATTCGCGGCCGGCCAGGCGGATCAGCCTGACGCTGCGTAACAAGCACTCAGCCGCGGCCCGTATGCTCATTCCACCCCGCACAACCTTTGATTCAAAGGAGCTCGCTCGTGACCCAGCGCACCCTCGTCCTCCTCAAGCCCGACGCCGTACGTCGTGGCTTGACCGGCGAGATCATCAGCCGTATCGAGCGCAAGGCGGGCTGGCAGATCACCGCGCTGGAGCTGCGCACCCTGGACCAGGAGACCCTGGAGCAGCACTACGGCGAGCACAAGGGCAAGCCCTTCTACGAGCCGCTGGTGGAGTTCATGGCCTCGGGCCCGGTCGTGGCCATGATCGTCGAGGGTGAGCGGGTCATCGAGGGGCTGCGTGCCCTGGCCGGCCCGACCGACCCGATCGCCGCCGCTCCCGGCTCCATCCGCGGTGACTACGGCGTGATCGTCCGGGAGAACCTGATCCACGCCTCCGACTCCGAGGAGTCCGCCGAGCGCGAGGTGAAGATCTTCTTCCCTGGCCACGCCTGACCGTAGGCCCGTGCGTCACCGAGCCTTCATCTGAGAGGCCGTCAGTTCCCTCGTGTCACCCTGCTTGACCTGGGACGGCTGGCTATTTCCGGCCGTCCCCCGGCATATGCGTGCCGATCGGGGGAACGAGAGCCCCCGATGGACCGTCTGAGGCAGCGAGGCGGCTCATCATCTGCTGACAATGGCGAAGACCCTCGCGCAGTGTTCGGGAAGGCGCGTCTACGATGGAAGCCTTCACGTCACAGCACCCACTTCGCCGACCTGAAAAGCCCTCAAAAGCTCTGTGGGAAGGCCAGACGAATCCTGATGGGGAACTCAATGTCGTTCATCGGCCGTGACATGGCTGTCGACCTCGGGACCGCCAACACGCTGGTGTACGTCAGGGGTCGCGGGATCGTACTCAACGAGCCGTCCGTGGTCGCGATCAACACCAATACCGGTGGCATTCTCGCGGTCGGCGCCGAAGCGAAGAAGATGATCGGGCGCACGCCCGGCAACATCGTTGCCGTACGTCCGCTGAAGGACGGCGTGATCGCCGACTTCGAGATCACCGAGCGGATGCTCCGCTACTTCATCCTGAAGATCCACAAGCGGCGGTATCTGGCTCGTCCGCGGGTCGTCGTCTGTGTGCCCTCCGGCATCACGGGCGTCGAGCGCCGCGCCGTCATCGAGGCGTCGTCCCAGGCCGGCGCCCGTCAGGTGCACATCATCGAGGAGCCCATGGCGGCGGCCATCGGCTCCGGCCTGCCGGTCCACGAGGCCACGGGCAACATGGTGGTGGACATCGGCGGCGGCACCACGGAGGTCGCGGTCATCTCCCTCGGCGGCATCGTCACCGCCCAGTCCATCCGCGTCGCCGGCGACGAGCTGGACAACGCGATCATCCAGCACATCAAGAAGGAGTACTCGCTCCTGCTGGGTGAGCGGACGGCCGAGCAGATCAAGATCACGATCGGTTCCGCGTACGACCTCGATGCTGACGAACACACCGAAATCCGCGGCCGGGACCTGGTCTCCGGGCTGCCCAAGACCGTCGTCATCTCGGCCGGCGAAGTGCGCAAGGCGATCGAGGAGCCGGTCAACGCCATCGTCGACGCCGTGAAGACGACCCTCGACAAATGCCCGCCGGAGCTGTCCGGCAACATCATGGACCGCGGAATCGTTCTCACCGGCGGCGGTGCTTTGCTGCGCGGCCTCGATGAGCGGCTGCGCCGGGAGACGGGGATGCCGATCCATATCGCCGAGGATCCGCTGGACAGCGTGGCGCTCGGTTCCGGTAAGTGTGTCGAGGAGTTCGAGGCGTTGCAGCAGGTGCTCGACGCCCAGCCCCGCAGATGACGTAACTCTTCGATTCCGCCGTACGAGACGATCTCTTCTTGTACGGCGGATCGTTGATATAGAGACATAAGCTCACCCATAAACGCTGCTCTTCAACACCTGCACATTCCTAGAGGGAAGGCACGGCCGCCGCACGTGAGGGACACGAAAGAGAGTCGGCTGCTTCTGGTGCTGCTGATCGCCATCGCGTTCGCACTGATCACGGTGGACATCCGCGGCGGGGAGGATTCACCGGTCGACGGTGCGCGCCAGGGGGCGGCAGCCGTGTTCGGCCCGATCGAGGACGGGGTGTCCAGCGCGGTGGACCCGGTCGGCAACGCGGTCTCCGCGATCCGTGACTCCGGCGAGCGGCACGACCGGCTCGCCGCACTGGAGCAGGAGAACGCGGCCCTCAAGGCGAAGCTCGGCAGCGACGACCGCAACCGCAGCCGGCTGGCCCAGCTCGACAAGATGCTGAAGATCGCGGGCAAGGGCCAGTACGGCATCAAGGGCGCCGAGGTCATCGCCATAGGGGCGGCCCAGGGCTTCTCCTGGACCATCACCATCAACGCGGGCGCCAACGACGGCATCAAGCGCGACATGACCGTCCTCAACGGCGACGGCCTGGTCGGGCGCGTGACGACCGTCGGCCCCAACACGGCCACCGTGCTGCTCGCCAGCGACCCCGACTTCACCGTCGGCACCCGGATGGAAGCCAGCGACGAGCTCGGCTTCGCCTCCGGACAGGGCGACCGTCCGCTGCGCGTCGAACTCCTCAACGGCAAGGCCGAGGTGAAGAAGGGCGACCGGCTGGTCACCTTCGGCTCGCAGGCCGACAAGCCGTTCGTGCCCGGCGTCCCGGTCGGCGTGGTCTCCCGCGTCGACCCCTCCGGCGGCGACCTGACCCGCACGCTGTACGTCACGCCGTATGTCAACTTCACCAAGCTCGACGTCATCGGCGTGGTCGTCGAGACCCCGAAGCAGGATCCGCGCGACACGGTGCTGCCGGACAAACCGCAGCCCACCCCCACGCCTACCGTGACGGTGACGGTCACGCCGTCCGCCGAAGCGCCCCTCGACGGCCAGTCCGAGCAAGAGCAGTAGGAGCTGAGTCCCACATGCGCGTCAACCGGATCCTGCTCTCCTCCTCGCTCGTCGTCGTCGCCCTGGTGCTCCAGGTGAGCGTCCTCGCCCGCCTCCACCTCCCGGGCGCTGTCCCCGACCTGCTGCTGCTCACCGTCCTGGGCCTGGCCCTGGTGTACGGCCATGTCGGCGGCGCCCTCGTCGGCTTCGGCGCCGGTCTCCTCGCCGACCTCGCCCCGCCCGCCGACCACGCCGCCGGCCGCTACGCGCTGGTGCTCTGTGTCATCGGCTATCTCGCCGGGCTCGTCAGACCGGAGAACGGCCGGCTGAAGTCGGCCACCGGCCCCATGGTCGTGGTCGCCGCCGCCGCCATCGGCTCCACCCTGCTCTACGCCGGAGTCGGCGCCCTCGTCGGCGACACCGCCGCCCGCCATGTCGGCCTCGGCAGCCTGCTGTTCACGGCCGCGCTGTACGACCTGCTGCTCGCCCCCTTCGTCGTCCCCGGGATCATGGCGCTGGCCCGGCGCGCGGAGAACGATCCGCTCGCCGACACCACCTCGGCCGCCAAGTCCGCCGACATCTCCACCGGCTGGCTCTCCTCCGGCACCGGCCTGCGGATCGGCGGCCAGCGAGGCGGCCTCAAGGTGAAGGCGGCCCGCGCGCGGGTGGCCCGCGCCGGACGCATCAAGGGGGTCAAGCGGCTGTGATCCCAGGAGAGTTGGCGGCAGCCCACACAGGTCCGTCGGATATGAAGACGTCGCACACGTACTGAGAGGGGGAGGCAGCAGTGACCAACATCCCGGAGACCGGCCGGACGCCACGCGTGCAGATCCGGCTCGTCGTCATCCAGATCCTTGTCCTCTCCCTGCTCGGCACCCTCGGCGGACGCCTGTGGTACCTGCAGATCCGGGAGGGCGACGAGTACGCCAAGGAGGCGTCCGGCAACCACGTCCAACAGGTCGTCCAGCCCGCCGTACGCGGCTCGATCCTGGACGCCCGCGGGGTCGCCCTCGCGGACAACGAGACCCGGCTCGTGGTGTCCGCCTCGCGCACCGAGCTGCTGAAGATGAAGGACGACGGCAAGGCCGTCCTCACCAAGCTCGCGAGCGTGTTGGGCATGAAGCCCAAGGAGGTCATGGACAAGGTCCGGCTGTGCGACGCGAAGACGCCGCAGCCCTGCTGGAACGGCTCGCCGTACCAGCCGATCCCCGTCACCGACGAGGCCACGCCCCGCCAGGCCCTGCAGATCCGTGAGCGCTCCGAGGACTTCCCCGGCATCACCGCCGAGCCGCAGGCCGTACGCCGGTACACGAGCCCCGGCGAGGCCAACACCGCGCAGGTCCTCGGCTATCTGTCCCCCGTCACCGACGAGGAGATCACCAAGGCGCAGGACACCGACTCGCCCTATCTGCGCTCCGACCAGGTCGGCCGCTCGGGCCTGGAGCGCGCGTACGACAAGGAACTGCGCGGCAAGGCCGGCGTCACCCGCTACGAGGTCGACAACCTCGGCCGTGTCATCGGCCAGGCCGAGGCCGACGCCGCCCAGCCCGGCGACAACCTCGTCACCAGCATCGACGCCCGGGTCCAGCGGGTTGCCGAGTACGAGCTGAACGAGGCGATGAAGAAGGCCCGCGACGTGTTCGACGACAACACCGGCGAGAACTACAAGGCGGACTCCGGTGCCGTCGTCGTCATGGAGAACAAGACCGGCCGCGTCGTCTCCATGGCGTCCAACCCGTCGTACGACCCCAACGCCTGGGTCGGCGGTATCTCCGCCAAGGACTACACGCGGCTCACCGGCAAGGCCTCCAACTACCCGCTGCTGAACCGGGCCATACAGGGTCAGGCCGCGCCCGGCTCGATCTTCAAGGTGGTCTCCACGGCCGCCGCGGTCGAGGCGGGCTACCCGTTCGACGGCAACTACGACTGCTCCAGCTCCTACTCCGTCGGCGGCCAGGTCTTCAAGAACTTCGAGTCGCAGAGCTACGGCCCGATCGACCTGGGCCGGGCCCTGGAGGTCTCCTGCGACACCGTCTTCTACGGCCTCGCGCACAGCGAGTGGAAGAAGGACGGCGGCATCAACCCGAAGAAGGGCGAGCCCAAGGACTACTTCTTCAAGGCCGCCCACCAGTTCGGCCTCGGCAAGGAGACCGGCATCGACCTGCCCAACGAGGTCACCGGCCGCGTCCCCGACCGCCAGTGGAAGCAGTCGTACTGGGAGGCCAACAAGGACGCCTGGTGCAAGACGGGGAAGAAGAACGGCAGTTACGTCGAGAAGATCTCGTACGAGAACTGCCTCGAGGGCAACAAGATGCGCGCCGGTGACGAGATCAACTACTCCATCGGCCAGGGCGACACCCTCGTGACCCCGATCCAGATGGCCACCATCTACGCGGCCATCTCCAACGGCGGCACCCTGTACGACCCGACCGTCGGCAAGGCGATCATCAGCGCCGACGGCAAGACCATCTCGCCGATCAAGCCCTCCTCGCACGGCAAGCTGCCCGTCAGCCGCAAGACCCTCGCCGAGATGAACGAGGCCCTGGCCGGCGTCGCCACCCGCGGTACCGCCGCCTGGCGGTTCGGCGGCTGGCCGCAGGACAAGATCCCGATGCACGCCAAGACCGGTACCGCCGAGGTCTACGGCAAGCAGACGACGTCGTGGTTCGCGACGTACACCAAGGACTACACGGTCGTCATGACGATCTCCCAGGGTGGTACGGGCTCCGGCGCCTCGGGCCCGGCCGTCCGCAACATCTACGACGCGCTGTACGGCGTGTCCGACGACGGCGAGATCAACCCGAAGAACGCGCTGCTGCCCACGCCGCAGAAGAGCCTGCCGAAGATCAAGACGGACGGTTCGATCACCGCGCCGAAGGTCAAGGGAGACCCGGCGAAGGAGCAGCAGGCCAGTCAGAAGGGGGAGGCCGAGCCGGACGCGACCCAGCAGGCGGCGACCGTGCGGACGCCGGCGACGGGCAACCGTGACACCCGCAGGAGGCACAGACGCCGTCGCAGGAGGCGCACATGACCGGCAACAGCTTCTCCGTCTCCGGGTACGGGCCCAAGCGCGCGGGCTGGACCCGGCTGTTCGCCCGTGACTCCCTCGCGCGCCGGCTCGACTGGCCGATACTGCTGTCGGCCATCGCGCTGTCGCTGATCGGAGCGGCCCTCGTCTACTCGGCGACCCGCAACCGCACCGAGCTCAACCAGGGCGACCCGTACGACTTCCTGATCCGGCATCTGCTCAACACCGGCATCGGCTTCGCCCTGATGATCGGCACGGTCTGGCTCGGCCACCGCACCCTGCGCACCGCCGTGCCGATCCTGTACGGCCTCTCGGTGTTCCTGGTGCTGCTGGTGCTCACCCCGCTCGGCGCGACCATCAACGGCGCCCACGCCTGGCTCGTCCTCGGCGGCGGCTTCTCGCTCCAGCCCTCGGAGTTCGTGAAGGTCACGATCATCCTCGGCATGGCGATGCTGCTGGCGGCACGGGTGGACGCGGGCGACAAGCAGTACCCGGACCATCGCACGGTCATGCAGGCGCTCGGCCTGGCCGCCGTGCCGATGCTGATCGTGCTGCTCATGCCCGACCTCGGCTCGGTCATGGTCATGGTGATCATCGTGCTGGGCGTGCTGCTGGCCTCCGGCGCCTCCAACCGCTGGGTCTTCGGGCTGCTCGGCGTCGGTGTCGCGGGCGCGATCGCGGTCTGGCAGCTGGGCGTGCTGGACCAGTACCAGATCAACCGCTTCGCCGCCTTCGCCAACCCGGAGCTGGACCCGGCCGGCGTCGGCTACAACACCAACCAGGCCCGTATCGCGATCGGTTCGGGCGGACTGACGGGCTCGGGCCTGTTCCACGGCTCGCAGACCACCGGTCAGTTCGTGCCGGAGCAGCAGACCGACTTCGTGTTCACGGTCGCGGGGGAGGAACTGGGCTTCGTCGGCGGCGGCCTGATCATCGTGCTGCTGGGCGTGGTGCTGTGGCGTGCGTGCCGGATCGCCCGTGAGACGACCGAGTTGTACGGCACGATCGTCGCCGCCGGGATCATCGCCTGGTTCGCCTTCCAGTCCTTCGAGAACATCGGGATGACGCTCGGGATCATGCCGGTGGCGGGGCTGCCGCTGCCGTTCGTGTCGTACGGCGGCTCGTCCATGTTCGCGGTGTGGGTGGCAGTGGGACTGTTGCAGTCGATTCGGGTGCAACGACCCATGTCGGCGTAAGTCATTCAACCTCCCGGAACCCTGACGTTCATTCGTGATTCACCTCCTGTAGGCACTGTCATCTGATCCCGACTGCCACTAGATTCAGTCCATGGCGGACACGAAGCGCGAAATCGAGCGCAAGTATGAATCCGACGAGAGCGGTCTGCCCGACCTCACCGGCGTCGCCGGAGTCGCGGCCGTCATGGACAAGGGTGTCGCCGAACTCGACGCCACCTACTACGACACGGTCGACACCCGTCTCGCGGCGGCTTCGATCACCCTGCGCCGCAGGACCGGCGGCTCGGACGCCGGCTGGCATCTGAAGTTCCCGGTCGGCCCCGGGGTCCGGGACGAGATCCAGGCACCCCTCTCCGACGCCTTGCCGCGCACCTTCGCCGGGCTCGTCCGCTCCCGCGTCCGGGACTTGGAGCTGGTCCCCGTCGTCCGGCTCCGCTCCGCCCGCGACGTACGCGACCTCCTGGACGCCGACGGCCGGCTGCTCGCCGAGGTCAGCGTCGACGCCGTACGCGCCGAGCGGCTCACCGAGGGCGGCGGCACCGCCCAGTGGACCGAGATCGAGGTGGAACTCGCCGACGGCGGCGACCCGGCCTTCCTCGACAAGGTGGAGAAACGACTCCGCAAAGCGGGCGTACGACCGTCCGCATCGCCCTCCAAGCTGGCACGCGCGCTGGCCGACACGGCCCCCAAGAAGAAGCGGCGCAAGGACAAGCAGGCCCCCGCACCCGAGACCGCCGCGCCCCGGACCGCCGGGGACCATGTGCTGGCCTATCTGCGGGCCCAGCGGGACGCGATCGTCGAGCTCGACCCGGCTGTCCGGCGGGACGTGTACGACTCCGTGCACCGCCTGCGCGTCGCCACCCGCCGGATGCGCAGCGCCTTCAGGTCGTACGGCAAAGTCCTCGACCGCACCGTCACCGACCCGATCGGCGACGAGCTGAAATGGCTCGCCGGCGAGCTGGGCGTCGACCGCGACCAGGAGGTGCTGACCGAGCGCCTCACCGCCGCGCTCGACGAACTGCCCAGGACCCTGATCTCCGGCCCCGTCCGCACCCGGCTGCGCACCTGGTCGCACGCCCGGCGCGGCGGCTCCCGGCGGCGGCTGATCGCCGTACTGGACGGGAAGCGGTACCTCGCACTGCTGGAAACCCTCGACGCCCTGATCGCCGACCCGCCCCTGCTGGAAGCGGCGGCCGGCAGTCCGGAGAAGGTGATCGGGAAGGCCGTACGCAAGGACTTCTCGAAGGTGTCCGAGCTGATCGAGGAGGCCCTCGTTCTGCCCTCGGGCCATGACCGCGACGTCCCGCTGCACGAGGCGCGGAAGAAGGCGAAGCGGACCCGCTATTCGGCCGAGTCCGCGCTCCCGGCCCTCGGCGATCCGGCCTCCGCCCTGCTGAAGTCGATGAAGTCCCTGCAGAACCTGCTCGGCAACCACCAGGACAGCGTGATGACCCGGGAGGCCCTGCGGGAGCTGGCGCAGCAGGCGCACGCGGCGGGGGAGAGCGCCTTCACCTACGGGCTGCTGTACGGCCGCGAGGAGCAGCGCGCCGCCGCGGACGAGGCGGAGCTGCCCGGACTCTGGGCCGAGATCAAGGCCCTGACGGACATCTGAGCGGGCGGGGGAGGTCGTCGGCCGCGTTAGGCTGGATGGCCACCCCCGTCAGTACAGTCCAGCTCACGAAGGTTCGCGAGATGCCCTCCGAAGTCGCTGCGGCCGCAGAATCCGTGTTCCCGCAGCTCGAAGCTCTGCTCCCGCATGTGCAGAAGCCGATCCAGTACGTCGGCGGAGAGCTCAACTCCACGGTCAAGCCGTGGGAGTCGTGCGACGTCCGCTGGGCCCTGATGTACCCGGACGCGTACGAGGTCGGGCTGCCCAACCAGGGCGTCATGATCCTCTACGAGGTCCTGAACGAACAGCAGGGCGTCCTCGCCGAGCGCACCTACAGCGTCTGGCCGGACCTGGAGGCGCTGATGCGGGAGCACGACGTCCCGCAGTTCACGGTGGACAGCCACCGGCCGGTGCGCGCGTTCGATGTCTTCGGGCTCTCCTTCTCCACGGAGCTCGGCTACACGAACATGCTGACGGCGCTGGACCTGGCGGGCATCCCGCTGGAGTCGAAGGACCGTGGACCGGACGACCCGATCGTCCTGGCCGGCGGCCACGCCGCCTTCAACCCCGAGCCGATCGCCGACTTCATCGACGCGGCGATCATCGGCGACGGCGAGCAGGCCGTGCTCGACATGACGCGGATCATCCGCGAGTGGAAGGCGCAGGGGCGTCCCGGCGGCCGGGAGGAGGTCCTGTTCCGCCTCGCGAAGACGGGCGGGGTGTACATCCCGGCGTTCTACGACGTCGAGTACCTCCCGGACGGCCGCATCGCCCGCGTCGTCCCCAACAAGTCGGGTGTCCCGTGGCGTGTGTCCAAGCACACGGTGATGGACCTGGACGAGTGGCCGTACCCCAAGCAGCCGCTGGTGCCGCTGGCGGAAACGGTCCATGAGCGGATGTCCGTCGAGATCTTCCGCGGCTGCACCCGCGGCTGCCGCTTCTGCCAGGCGGGCATGATCACCCGCCCGGTCCGTGAGCGTTCCATCACGGGCATCGGCGAGATGGTCGACAAGGGCCTGAAGGCGACGGGCTTCGAGGAAGTGGGCTTGCTGTCCCTGTCCTCGGCGGACCACTCGGAGATCGGCGACATCGCGAAGGGGCTCGCGGACCGCTACGAGGAGGACAAGATCGGCTTGTCCCTCCCGTCGACGCGTGTCGACGCCTTCAACGTGGACCTGGCGAACGAGCTGACGAGGAACGGCCGGCGCTCGGGCCTGACCTTCGCGCCGGAGGGCGGCTCGGAGCGCCTGCGCAAGGTCATCAACAAGATGGTGTCCGAGGATGACCTCATCCGGACGGTGGCGACGGCGTACGGCAACGGCTGGCGCCAGGTGAAGCTGTACTTCATGTGCGGCCTGCCGACGGAGACGGACGACGACGTCCTCCAGATCGCCGACATGGCGATGAACGTGATCCAGAAGGGCCGCGAGGTGTCGAAGTCCAACGACATCCGCTGCACGGTCTCGATCGGCGGCTTCGTCCCCAAGCCCCACACCCCCTTCCAATGGGCCCCCCAGCTCTCCGCCGAGGAGACGGACGCCCGCCTCGAGAAGCTCCGCGACAAGATCCGCGGCGACAAGAAGTACGGCCGCTCGATCGGCTTCCGCTACCACGACGGCAAGCCGGGCATCGTCGAAGGCCTGCTCTCGCGGGGCGACCGCCGCATCGGCGCCGTCATCCGCGCGGTCTACGAGGACGGCGGCCGCTTCGACGGCTGGCGCGAACACTTCTCCTACGACCGCTGGATGCAGTCCGCCGACAAGGCGCTGGCCCCCTTCGGCGTCGACGTCGACTGGTACACCACCCGCGAACGCAGCTACGAGGAAGTCCTCCCCTGGGACCACCTGGATTCGGGGTTGGACAAGGACTGGCTCTGGGAGGACTGGCAGGACGCCCTCGACGAGACGGAGGTCGAGGACTGCCGGTGGACGCCGTGCTTCGATTGCGGGGTGTGTCCGCAGATGGATACTTGGCCACAAGTAAGTAACAGCGGGAAGAAGTTGCTGCCGCTGACGGTCAAGAAGGATGCTCCGACCAGCGGACACGCTCACTGACGTGAGTGAGGCGTTGCGGCGCATCGTCGACGTCTTGGCGGACAGCAGCGAGGAAGAAGCAGCTGCCGTACTGAAGGCCCTCGGCGCTCAGGTGCGGCGGCGGGGCTCTGTACGAGACACGCCCAGAACCCCGCTGCCGTCTTCTGTAGGCGTTCCGAGCATCCATTCAGAGGTGGAGTGGGTCTGATAGTCCGACGCCCTTCAGGCGGCTGTTCGTAGCCTCTGTGACTCAGGGGCAGTTCGGCCTGTTCTGAGTCGCAGATCAGGGACGAGGCTGGAGCGTTTGACCTTGCAGGGTCCAGCCTCCGTCTGGATCTCGACCGGGGAACCTCATGTGAAGTCGATCAAGCCATCCTGCGAGATCGCTTTGAGTCAAAATTCCGCCGGATCTGGCTTTTGTAGTCCACAGCCTCTGGCCTTCCCTGGGTTGTTGATCTTGTGACTAACGCAGGTCAACCTTGACTAAGAGGGGGAATGGCCATGTTGCGTAAGAAGTTGGTCGTCGCTGCCATGACGAGTGCGCTCGTGATGACAGGAACGAGTGCGTTCGCCTTCGGTACGAAGAGCACGGCGCTATCGAACGGGACTCTGAGCGTCTCCGCGAGTGACGGCTGTCAGGTGAGCGGCAACTGCACCCTGTATTACTCCTCCACGACGTACAAGAAGACCGGGGGCAACAAGGTAACGATTCAGCTGGCCATGGACGACGGGAACTCGCTCTTCCTGGACACTCAGAAGTCCATATCCTCGGGCCAGACGCTCTCGCACAGCTGGGGCGGAAAGAGGAAGTCCGACACGGAATCCTGTGACATTGCCGGGTACATGAAGGCCAGTACCGGCAACTACTACACCCCGAACGTGGACGTCTGTTAGATTCCGCAGCAGCCGGGGCGCAGGTCAGCGCCCCGGCCTCCTGCTGTGAAGGTCCTCTTGTGATTGAAGCATCTATCGCTGCGGTGCCAGGCCTGATTGTTACCTTCCTGGTTCTCGCCGCTATTGTCGCGGTGCCGACGGCTCTTGTGGCCAAGGCCAGAGACAACCCATGGCCACTGCCGGTGGTTCTCGCCGTCTATATCGCTGGCATTCTGGCAGTCACCCTCCTGTCCGGCAATGCCGGCTTGGAATCGAACCAATGTGACACCGGCGCGCCCATCCACCTGTTCACGTCCGCGAGCTCCCTGCTGAACGTCGCTCTTTTCACGCCGGGTGCGCTGCTCGCTGTCGTGCTGTACAAGCGGCCAGTCACAGTTGCTGCGGTGTTCACGTCCCTGAGTGCAACCATTGAGCTTGTTCAGTCCGTGGCAAACCTGGGCCGTTCGTGCAGCGTGACAGACATCGCAGCAAATGCGACAGGAGCCATATTGGGTTCGGTAATGGGGACCCTCTGGCTGTATTGGCGGCGGCAACAACTGGGCCGTCCCGTCCGTGACCTGCTCTGGGGATCGTTGCTTGCAGTAGTCGGCACGATCGCTCTTGTGGGGTTCTTCCAATCTCGGATTCAGTCAGTCGATGTTGTTGCCAAGGACGATCAGCGGCACGACCGCGCGGAGGCGGCCATTCAAGCCGATGAGTGGATCACCGGGGCCGCCAAGGGAATCTTCGGTGCTGATACCCAGACCCGCGAGACCGCCACAGAGAAGGACGGGAACCGTCTTAAGATCACCGCTGAGACAAATCATGGGTCGATTTCTGGCTGGTGGCCCCAGAAGGATTTGGAGCGCGCGTGGTCTTCGAATACACGTGGCGATGAAGGAAACCTCAGCGAAAAGCAAGTAGCGGCGGCTGCTGATGATTTCGCCCGCAAGTGGTTCCCGAAGGACGTAGTAGGAAGCAAACAGCGAATCCGCACTCTCGGTGACGGGCCAACGCGTGCTTACGCCGTGGTTTACCGGCGATATACCAAGGATGGGGTCATGATGCCCATGCGCCTTGACCTCACGATCACTACGACAGGACGTGTCATCGGCTTCGTGGCCAAGACTGTCGACGACCCGTCGCTTGAACGGGTAAAGATCGACGAGGCCGAGGCCAGAGCCCTCGTGCGCAACGTGACTGGCCTGCCAGCCGATAAGGGTCTGCTCCTCGCCCAACAGGTAAAGGGCGAGTGGCGCCCGGTCTGGCTCATCGGCAGCGGCAAAGAGGACATTGCCATCGACGCCGCGACTGGTGCACGCGTGACTGTTACTGACTACTGAGCTTGAACTCACAACCGATCCATTCCGATGTGGAGTGGTCTGAGGTCAGCAACGGCGCCAGAGCCATGCGGGATGGCTCTGGTTGGCCGTGTGTTGACCGCGAGTGAGTAGTGAGTCGGCTCACCCCCTACAAGCACTCACGTAGGTGCAGTGCTTCAATGTTCCCTGTGCCATGAAGTCAATGTGCAGAGGCAGGGGGCAGTGTGCGCTTCAGCGAGATGATCTACTTCTCTCGTCGACGACTCGATGCTTTCTTTCCGGAACGAACTCCGGGCATGTCGCCCTCTTGGAACGTCGAAGTTGATCTTCAGGTGGCAACGATAGGGATCGGTCCCGGTGCTCCCCTCACTCCAACCGAGGTAGAAGTGCGACGGCTTCGAAAGGTGCGGCAGCACCTGGAGCGGGAGGCTTCGCACTTCTACGCACCAGATCTGAAGACTGGCGACTGGGTCTACTTCGATTTGGAAATGGGCTGGGGGACGTCGCACGAAGACAGCGCCTTGCCGGACCTCGACGACGTGCTCTTGTTCTGCGGATCCCTGCCGGGTGATCGCACGGGCGGCCCTGCCACGGTTGATCTCATGCTGTGCGGTGCAACTGAGCATCTATTAGAGCGGACCGCTACAGTTGGCCGTCTGGGCTCCGGTACAAGGTGGCTACACAACCTCATCCTCAAAATCGATGAGCAGGATGACGTCGGTGCGGCTGGAATCCCAGAGGAACTGACGCAGCGGGCGCTTTCTGTGCCGAGGATCAATCGGCCCGAACAGATAGCAAGAGACGTTTTCCGCATCGCCCAGAAGCACCACTCCCCTTTGCAGCGTGCGAGGGTGCAAGGGCTGGCACGGGTAAATTTCAATCTCCCGAATGGCGAATGGACTTCCCGCCTGATCATGGCTACACCGCTGTATGTCCAGTACGCCGCTCCAAAGTCTTTGCGATGGATCACGAGGATTCGACTTCATCGTGATCTTTGTCTTCGGTACGGTCGACCGTGGTGGAAGTGGCGCCCCGACCTACCCACACGAGATCGAGGGCGCTTCTATGATCCAGCCGCAGCCGAGTAGACAAGGCTTGTTCGCCGATTGAGGGAGAAATGAGAACACGGCAATTATCTCGCCGCTTTCGACGTCCTTCTCATGTAAGTGTGCTTTCCTCGGCGTCCCTCAGGCGTGCTCGGGGAAGCAATAAAATCAGCGATCGAAGGGCTGAGAACGGCGGCGACAGTTGGGTAAAGGCAGCCACCCTAGTTACAACCGCAGTCGCTGCTCTAGGGCTCGCTTTTACTGCATGGAGTACCTATTATGGTGCCCGAGTGGCTGACGATCAGTTGGAGCAATCGCGAGATCAGCAGAACCGTGAAGAGCGCAGGCAAGCGGCAATGATTTCTTTCTGGACCGAGGGGGATGAAAAGAGAGGGAAAGTAGCCATCCTGAACCGATCGCTCGACCCAATATATGGTGTCCGTGTGGAGTTTTCTTTGATCACGAATAGGCATTTTGACTTCACGGAACGCATCTCGACGTACCGGCAGGTGGTGCTTCCTTGTGCGCGACTTGAGATCCCCATACGTCTCGCGTGGGAATGGGCGTCGCGTGAAGAGAACAGAGGCTTGTGGGACGTTGCCGATCAGGAATACATCCAGAATGGCCTAAGGGTTACCGCTCTGAGCTTCGTCGACGCCTATGGAATTAAGTGGGTGCGATTACCAGGGCAATTTGCGAACGATGACTACACCGGCGGTGCCTCTCTTCTTAAGGCAGGTGAGGAAGTGAGTGTGTCCTTTATGGACGTTTCCGATGATGGATCACACGACAAGGCCATGAAGGCTGAGGGCTGCTCCGGGTCCTGACCCCTCCGCTGGTGGGGTGGACACGCTCCGCGCTTCGGTCGGTACGGTCGAGGTCGTGTCCGGTGCACGTCGGGTCAGCTCCCCGAAGCAGACCGCGACGCCATCCGCATCGCCCAAGACCCAAACTTTCCGCGCTGGCTGGAGCAGATCACCGCAACCGGCGGCTGCTCCCACCCCGTCCACCTCTCCGGCTCGACCACCACCCTGGACGGCACAACCGGCGAGATCCTCCGCCACTACGACACTCGCGACGAACCCGGCGAACGCCTCCTCGTCCGCTGCCGCAACCGACGCGCAACCGTGTGCCCGGCCTGCTCCCGCTTCCACGCAGGCGACACCTTCCACCTCGTCCGCGCGGGCCTCCTCGGCGGCAAGAATGTCCCCGCGACGGTCCGGCACCGGCCCCGGCTCTTCGTCACCCTGACTGCCCCGTCCTTCGGCCCGGTCCACCGTGCCGGGGAGTATGTCGTCCCCGCCGCGATGGCGGCGTCTGTGAACACGGACGCTCCCTTGGCTGCGGCGACGTCCACGCCCCAGATGCGCTGGTTGTCGGCCAACCGCTCTGCCCCGACTGCTACGACTACACCGCCCACGTGCTGTGGCACGCGCACGCCTCCAAGCTGTGGGACCGATTCGTCATCGACGTCCGGCGGCGCATCGCCTCCTCGGTCGGCCTTGTACAGTCCCACTTCGCCCGGCACGCCCGGCTGTCCTTCGCCCGCGTCGCCGAGTACCAGAAACGCGCCGCTGTCCACGTCCACGCGATCATCCGCCTCGACGGCCCGAGCGGACCCGACGACGAGCCCCCGGCCTGGGGCACTGCGCAACTGCTCACCGATGCCGTACGTAGATCCGCCCGGCGGGTCCTGATCCACACGCCCTAAAGCCCTGCCGTGGGTGAGCTGGTGCTGCGATGGGGAGCCCAGATCGACGCCCGTCCGCTGCGCCCCGATAGCGGCGGGCCGGATGATGACGTCGTGGCCGCGTACGTGGCCAAGTACGTCACCAAGGGAGCGAGTGAGACAGGCGCCGGCATCGACCACAGGGTCACCACCTGGGACGACGTCGACGCGGCATCCGTAAGCGAACATGTTCGCACCCTGATGCGTACCTGCTGGCGCCTCGGCGCACTCTCCGAATACACACCCCTACACCTGCGCACCTGGGCCCACACCATCGGCTACCGCGGCCACATCCTCACCAAGTCCCGCGCCTACTCCACGACATACGAGGCACTGCGCGTCGAACGCGCCCACCACCTCGGCCACGCCGACATCCCCGAGACCGTCACCGATCGGCACTGGCGCTACGTCGGCTCCGGCCACACCCCCGGCGCCGCACTCATCGCAGCCGGAATCGCCGAAGACCTCTCAGTGTCCAGGCGGCTCTGCGCGGAGGTGAGACAAGAAGGGGAGTGGGGCCGATAACTCCACTACCCGACGTTGAACCCCAGCAGCTTCGGCGCTCGGCGCTGCCCCGGGCTGGCGACGACAGGGCTTCGAGTCTGATCGAAAGCGAAATAGTGATCGTTGATGACGACGGCACGGAAGAGCCGTTCGATCCAGCGTCCTGGTTCGAATAACAAGTAATCATATTTAGCGAGTCGGTGGTAGCCGATGGGGGTGCAGGTGATGCTTGTGAAGGCCAGGAAGAGGCTGGCCTGCGGTGACTGGTACCCGTGCTTGGGAACCGGGGTCCCACCAGCTCTGTCTATCCGGTGCGGAGGTTTCTGGGCGAAGGGATGGAATCGGATGATTCTCAATATCGTGGCGATCAGCCTGTCAGTACTGGCACTGCTGAGTTCGAGCTACTTCGCCTTCCAGCAGGTGTCGTCCATGAAGCGCGCCAACTACCTTCCTGCGTACGTGGCGTTGCTCGATGACTTCCGGTCAGCGAAGTTTCATCAACACCATCGGTACGTCATTCATCGGCTCGGAGCCGATCACGATCCTGATCTCGGCATCTCCGGCCTGCCTACGGAGGCTCAGGAGGCCATCTATGACGTGGCCTTCTTCCTCCACAACTTCGTAGTGCTCAAGCGGTTGGGCATCATCGACGACCGCTACTTGATGACGCTCAACAACAGGATCGTCCGCACGTGGGAGGCGATCGGCCCGTTCGTGCGGCGCGAACGCGAGCTGGTCCCGATACCTCATCTGCTGCGGATTCTTGAGGACTATGCGGCGCTTGCCGCCGTCGTGCCACCCGACTCGGGCTCCAGCCTGCTCCGGCCCTGAGCAAGCAACTTCACGTGACTCGGGAAGGCGGTCGCGTCGTGTGGTGGCAGAGTCGGGGTCAGAAGACCTGCGCGAAGTCGTCTTCCTTGAGTACCAGGCGGTCCCGCACGTCCTTGGGGATCATGAGCTTCATGTGGATGTGCGGAGCGCGTACGCCCTTCACCTTCGTCCGCTTGATCTTGCACTGCACGCCGACCCGGAGTAGATCGGCGGCCATGGCTTCCATGCCGCCTTCCTCCCACTGGGCGCGGAACGACTTGCCGTTGTGTACCGCGATCCACCGGTCCTTGGTCGACTCGGGGTCGATGGCCTCCAACTGCTTGATGAGGTCGTCCAGCGTCTTCTCGGCCTGCTCCTTGGTGAACCGGGTCTTCGTGAAGCGGCCTCCCGGCTCCAGGCCGGTCATGTAGTAGCTGACGGACTCTTCGAGGCGCTTCTGTTCCTTGCGGGCCTCGGCCCCCTGCCGGTACTCGCGGGTCATGACGGGCTCGTCGCCCAGAACCCTCAGGACGTCGTCGACAAGCTTGCTGTAGATCGCCTCGGGGTTCGGCGCGCCCTGGCCTCCGCTCTTGCACTTGCCGCATCGCAGGTAGGAGTACAACCGACCTTCGGTGCGGGTGTTCTGCACCGTCATGTTGGTGCCGCAGTCATGGCAGATCAGAACCCCGAGGAACTTCGTTGCCCCCTCCGGGTTTCGGGTCGGTTGATCCTTCCCGTTTTGATCCAGTACGGCTTGGAGGCTGTGGAACTCATCCTCGGTGAAGATGCCATCGGCAACGCGGATGGGCTTTCCGTCGTTGCCCAGAACGATCTTCGAACGGCGGACGCCTCCGTTCTTGTCCTCCTCTACGCGGTACCCCATGAGCGCCGGGTTTCGGAGGCGCCGGAGCAGGGTCGTCGCCGTCAGCCCGGGACCGCAGAGCCCGGATCGGACGAGGACCTTGGCCATGCGCCGGGCGGACGCACCGTTCGCCCTCAGCGCTGCGTTCCGGCACCAGTGCAGTGCCTTGTACGCGTTGCGGTTGATCACGAGAACCACCTTCCCGTTCTCGTCCACCGCCGTCTCGTAGCCGAACGCTGGCTTGCCCACAAGCCAGTTGCTCTGTGTCTTGGTGTAGTCCCAGAGGCTCGCGACGCGCGTACTCGTGTTGGCCGCTTCGATCTCGGCAATGCCGCCGACGATCGTGACCATGATCTTTCCGGCCGTCGTGGTCAGGTCGATCGAGTCGTTCTTGGAGACCAGGTTTTTCCCGTACTTCAGGCACCAGTCGATCATGGTGCTCAGGTCTGTGAGCCGTCGTACGAAACGGTCCAGCTTCCAGAAGAGCAGTACGTCGAACTCTGGCGCCCGGTTGTTCAGCCAGTCCCCGAGCTCCTTGCGCCTCCACGGGGGCACCTTCGTCGCCGACACGTTGAGGTCGCTGGCGACACCGACGACTCGATAGCCGCGCTCCCTGGCGAGGATCCTGAGATCAAGCTCTTGCCGGACCGGTGATGTCGTGTCGTCGGTGAGGACGGACAGGCGCACGGACAACAGGGCCCTTGGGGCGTCGTCGGGTAAGAGGGCGTCCGCTCTCTTCAGTTCCTCTAGAAGTGCAAGATCCGCTTCGCTCCACTCGGCCTCAACGGCGTACTGCTGCCGATCAGTTGCTGCCCTAGTCCTCGTTCGTTTTCCCATGTCAACGACGGTAGTGTGGATTTAACCCCGTTGGTATATGGCCCAGATGGACACGTCCATTCAAATCGGGCCTACGGGGAAGAAGTTGCTCCCGCTGACGGTCAAGAACTCCGCGACCAGCGGTCACGCTCACTGAATCCGCCTGCGCGGCGCGGGTCGCTGACGTGGTTCAGAGGCCCGCGCGGGTGAAGGTCACGTGCGTGACTCCGCTGGGCGAGGAAGCGGCCTCGATGTTGTAGTCCTGCTCGGTGGCCTCCAGTCCGTCCCAGAGGCGGACGCCTCGGCCGAGCAGGATCGGGGTCACCACGACGTGCATGTGGTCGATGAGGCCGGCGGCGAGGAAGTCGCGGATCACGGTGGGTCCGCCGCCGATGCGTACGTCCTGGCCGCCCGCGGCCTCGCGGGCCGTCTCGAGCGCCTTGGCGGGCGAGGTGTCGAGGAAGTGGAAGGTCGTGCCGCCCTCCATCTCGATCGGCGGGCGCGTGTGATGGGTGAGGATGAACGTCGGTGTGTGGAACGGCGGGTTGGGCCCCCACCATCCCTTCCAGTCCGGGTCCTCGTGCCATCCGGGGTAGCCGAACTTGCCGGCGCCCATGATCTCGGCGCCGATGCCGGGCTCGAACTGCCGCGCGAAGGCGTCGTCGAGGCCGCGGGTCCCGCCGGGACGGCCGGTCATGTTGTGCCAGAACCCGGTGGTGAACATCCACTCGTGCAGCCTTTCGCCGGCGTGGCCGAACGGTGCGTCATGGCTCTGACCGTCACCGGTGCCGAAGCCGTCGAGGGAGATGGAGAAGTTGTGGACGCGGGCGAGCGACATGGCTGGTGCTCCCTTCCGTCTGCTGATCACGACTGCTGATCGAGCTTCGCTGGTGCAGCTCTTCACGAAGCGTGTCAGATCTTCATGAAGCGTGTGAGCTCTTCGTGAAGCGATGATGGCCGTCCCGTGCAGCCGCCCCAGGTGGTGGCTGACCGAACCGGGACCCCTCCCGTCTGTGAGCGCATAGCGTCCGCAAGGAGGAGTCGGCGGGAACAGGGCTCATGTTGGGCGCGGGCTGGGGGAAGCGATGGTCGGGATCGCTGTGGTGTTCTTTGTCGTCGCCGCGGTCCTTCTTGTGATGACGCTGATCGGTCCGCGGCGGCTCTTTGAGAGGGGGATGGAGCAATACCGCGCCCCCGAAGCGGCTGCCAGGGCGCTCACACCGTCCGACGAGCAGTTCCTCTACAGGCGCATCGCGGGGGTGGTGGGAGTGGTGGTCATGGTGATCGGCACGACGACAACGGGGTGTCCGCGGCCGAGGTGCGGGCGGCCACCGAGGGTCTTGCCAGGGAGGTCGACGGCACTGAATGGCTCGCCTTGCAGGCCGGGCACATGGAGGAACCCGACCGGGTGGAGCTCTTCGCGTCGGTGCGCGCGGGCGCCTGCTGATGGACTGCAAGGGAGGACGTTTCGTGGGTGGCTCGGCAGACATCGGACGTCGGAGAGCACTTGTGCTTGCGCTTGGTGGGGCGGTGGCGCTCTCCTCGTGCCGGTCGGGTTCGAGCGGCACCGACGGCGACAAGGTCCGTACGGACTTGGCACCACTGGAGCGCCGGTTCACCGCGCTCGGCCCACTCTCCGACGCTCATTGGCTGAGCATTGTCATGGGCTCGGACTCACGGGTGCCGGCGCCGGGCCCCACGGACGTTCGTGTCGTCGGCCTGGCGCGGCTGAGAGCGGGTCGTGTCGCCACACTCGCAGGGGCGCCGCAGTGGGACTTTCAGCCCGAGAAGCCGGACCAACCGCCGGGTGTCCTCACGCAGTTCATGCCGCAGAGCGCAAGGTGGGTCCGGAGCGAGTCCTTTGACCGTGAGATGACGAGCGACACCGACTACGGCGCGTTCCACTTCGATTCAGGTACGGACAGCGTCTACTTCGACACGATCAATCCGAGACCGGCCTCCAGCTCCGGACCGTGATCCTTACTGCATCCGGACGGGGTGCTGAAGCGTCTACGCAGGTATGGATCTCGAGAAGTCGCCGCCCCCGCCACAGCAGCAGAACCCCGAGGGGTGCCTCGTCGTCGCGATTCGGATTCCCGTACGGATCGTGGTGCTTGTGCTGGTCGTGCCGGTGCGGATGGTGTGGGACGGACTTGTCGTCGCCGCGCGGTTCCTGAACGACGCGGTGTTCCGGCCGCTCGGGCGGGCGTTGCTGTGGGTGGGGCGGGCGGTCTTCGTGTGGCCGTTCGTGGGGTTGTGGCGGTATGCCGTCGTCCCCCTCGGCAAGGGGCTGGCGTGGCTCGGGAACGTGCTCGTCGTCGTGCCATGTGTGTGGGCGTATCGGTACCTGCTGACTCCCGTCGGGCATGCGATCGCCTGGGCGGCCCGGGGGATCGGGGCCGGTCTCGAGTGGATCTACGTGCGGCTGCTGACGCCTCTCGGGCACGGGATCATGTGGGTGCTCAGGGGCATCGGGATGGTGCTTGCCGCGGTCGCGGTCGGTGTGTACGGCGTCGTGGCCTGGCTGGTGCGGTATCTGCTCGTCGTACCTGCTCTGTGGCTGTACGAGTGGGTCCTCACGCCCGTCGGACGGGCCATCGCGTGGTGCGTGAACGGGCTCGTGTGGGTGCTGCGCATGATCGTCACGGGGATCGGAGTGGCCCTGTACTGGACCGCGCGGGTTCTCCTCGTGCTGCCCGCCCTTGGGCTGTGGCGGTACATCCTCGTGCCCGTCGGCCGGGTGCTCGCCGTCATCGGGCGGGAGGTCGGGGAGGCGCTCGGGCATGCGTGGCGGGTCGCGGGGCGGATCTCGCGGGCCGTGGGGCGGTTCCTCGGGACGCTCCTGCGGTGGATCTTCGTCGAGCCGGTGCGGTGGGTGTACCGGAGCGTGCTGACGCCGGTGGGGCATGTGGTGCGGGACGCCGTGCTGCGGCCCGCCGCCGAGGCCGCGCGCGGTGTGGGGCGGGTCGCCCGGCAGGCGCTGGAATCCGCGCGGGAGTCCGTGCGCCAGGCCAGGGCCGACGTCCGGCAGATGCTGTTCGGCCGGCCGCGGGAGCGGGAGGAGGTCGTACGGCGGGAACCTGCGGGCGCCGAGACACGTACTCTTGGTAGCAGTACGACCGCTCTCACGAAGGACTGAACGACACTGGGCAAGCGACAGCCCGAAGGCCCGCCGCCCGCACCCGCGGTGCAGCGCATCCGACTGCGCTACACCAAGCGCGGCCGCCTCCGGTTCACCAGCCACCGTGACTTCCAGCGTGCCTTCGAGCGTGCGCTGCGCCGTGCCGAGGTGCCGATGGCGTACTCGGCGGGGTTCACGCCGCATCCGAAGGTGTCGTACGCCAATGCCGCACCCACCGGCACGGGCAGTGAGGCGGAGTACCTGGAGATCGCGCTCACCGAGGCGCGCGACCCGGAGAAGCTGAGGGTTCTGCTCGACGAGTCGATGCCCACCGGGCTCGACATCATCGAGGCGGTCGAGTCCCGGACCTCGGGGCTCGCCGACCGGCTCACGGCATCCGAATGGGAGCTGCGGCTCGACGGAGTGGACCCGGCCGACGCCGAGCGCGCGGTCCGGGCCTTCACCACCGCCGAGTCCGTAGAGGTCCAGCGGATGACCAAGAACGGCGTACGGACCTTTGACGCCCGCCCCGCGGTCGTCAGCCTTGAAACGCACAGTTCGGCGGCTGATAGGCCGACCGACCAGCCCTGTGCGATACTGCGGCTGGTTGTTCGGCACGTGACGCCTGCCGTACGACCCGACGACGTCCTGTCCGGTCTCCGCGCCGTGGCCGACCTGGCGCCGCCGGTCCCCGCAGGGGTGACCAGGCTGGCGCAGGGGCTGTTCGATGAAGAGACCGGCACGGTGACCGACCCGCTCGCGCCCGACCGCGAGGCAGACACGGCCCCCCCATCGGCCGAACCATCGTCTGCCGCCGCGAAGGCGCCGGCGTAAGGAAGGTTCCGCGTAGGACGGACGTCGTAGCGCCGCCCTGGTACTCGGGAGCCACCTGGGTCGGGCAGCGCACCCACCAGAAGACTTTCGCCAGGCCGTACGCAAATCGGCGTACGGAACCGGCGAGACAGGACACAGAGAGCTCCCGAGCGGCGCCCGCGCCCCGGACGGCGGCACCGCGCATCGCGCGAGCCGCGGACGTCACCGGCATCCACGCCGGACCAGGTGCGGCGCCCGGGAGCCTGACGGGAGAAACGCCCGCATGCTCGAGCCGACCGAACCGAATGAGTCCGTCACGGACTCCGAACCGAACACCCCCAGCGACACCCTGCCGCCGCGTCGTCGGCGCCGTGCCGCTTCCCGCCCGGCGGGACCGCCCGCCGGCACGCCAGAGGCCGCGGCGGAGACCGTCGCGCCGGCCATACCGGCCGTGGCTGAGTCCGCGGACCTTGCCGAAGAGGCAGTCGGGGCCGCTGTGGCCGAGGCGAGCGTCGTGAGTGACGTGACCGAGAACATCGAAGAGGCCGCAGCGGTTGCAGCGGCCGAAGAGACTGAAGAGGCCGGAGACGCCGTTATGGCTGAAGAGGCCGCTGAGGTCGAAAAGGCTGAAGAGGCTGAGAAGCCTGCTGAGGCGGTAGAGACGACCGCGCCCGCTGGGCGAACGCGTCGTCGTGCTGTCCGCCGTGCGTCGGCGCCTGCCGGGGCTCCGGCGGCGGCCGAGACCGCCGAGACCGTCGTACCGGCCACCGAGGTGGTCGTGCCCGCCGCTGAGACCGTCGAGCCCGCTGCCGACGTGGCCGCCGAGCCGGTCGCGGCTGCGGAAGCCGCCGAGGACGCCGCTCCGCCCCGTGCGCGTCGGCGTGCCACTCGACGGGTGTCCGCGCCCGCCGCTGCGCCTGCGGCTGTGGAGTCCACCGAGACCGCCGAGACCGCCGCTCCGGCCGCTGCCGACGTCGTCGAGAGCACCGAGGCGCCCGCCGCTGAGGCAGAGAAGGTCGCCGAAGTCGCCGAGGAGGCCGCCCCGCGTCGTGCGCGCCGCCGGGCCACCCGGCGAGTGACCGCCGCCGAGTCCGCCGTAGAGGCAGCTCCGGCTGAGGCGGAGAAGGTTGCCGAGGAGGCCGCGGAAGAGCCGCGTGCCGCGGAGAAGCCCGCCGCCGAGGCTGCCGAAGGGGCTGTCTCCCGGCGTTCGCGTCGCCGTTCCGTGCGTTCGGCTGCCGTCGGGTTCGCCGAGCCCGCGCAGCCTGCCGCGGCGGAGGGCGCCGAGGGCGAGGAAGAGACGTCGCGTCGGCCGAGGCGGCCGGTCGCGCCGGTGTTCCAGGCGCCCGTGTTCACCGAGCCGAAGTTCCAGACGCCCCAGCGGGCCGCGGCCGAGGCGGCTGCGGAGGCCGAGGTCGTGGAGCCCGAGGAGTTCCCGGAGGAGCAGGCCGGGGCGCGGCGTCGGCGCCGGCGCCGGGGTGCCGCCTTCGGTGAGGAGGCCGAGCCGCAGGCCGCCGCCGAGACCGCCGTGGAGGATGCGGCGGACGAGGCCGAGGAGCAGGCCGAGGACACCGTCGAGAGTGACGAGGCCGAGGAGACCGGCTCGCGTCGTCGCCGTCGGCGTGGCGGCCGTCGCCGTCGCCGTGGTGAGTCCGCGGAGCCGGGTGGCGAGGACGAGTCGGAGGAGGCCGAGGAGGCCGCCGCCGAGCAGGACGCCGAGGACACCGCCGAGCAGGTCGAGGAAGACGAGGAAGAGGCCGAGGGCCGCGAGGAGCAGGGTGGTGGATCCGGCGGCTCCAGCAGCAGCCGTCGTCGGCGCCGTCGTCGCCGTCGCTCCGGTGACGGCGGTGATGCCGGCGAGCTGTCCGACGACGACCCCGAGCGCACTGTCGTCAAGGTCCGCGAGCCCCGCCCGAAGGCCGAGCCGTCCGACGAGGTGCAGTCCATCAAGGGCTCCACACGTCTGGAGGCCAAGAAGCAGCGCCGCCGTGAAGGCCGTGAGCAGGGGCGCCGTCGTGTCCCGATCATCACCGAGGCCGAGTTCCTGGCCCGCCGTGAGGCCGTCGAGCGCGTCATGGTCGTACGGCAGAGCGGCGAGCGTACGCAGATCGGCGTCCTGGAGGACGGCGTGCTCGTCGAGCACTACGTCAACAAGGAGCAGGCGACCTCGTACGTCGGCAATGTGTATCTCGGCAAGGTGCAGAACGTCCTGCCCTCGATGGAGGCCGCCTTCATCGACATCGGCAAGGGCCGCAATGCCGTGCTCTATGCCGGTGAGGTCAACTTCGAGGCGCTCGGCATGGCCAACGGGCCGCGGCGTATCGAGTCCGCGCTGAAGTCGGGCCAGTCCGTCCTCGTGCAGGTCACCAAGGACCCGATCGGACACAAGGGCGCCCGGCTCACCAGCCAGGTCTCCCTCCCGGGCCGCTACCTCGTGTACGTGCCCGAGGGCTCCATGACCGGCATCAGCCGCAAGCTGCCCGACACCGAGCGGGCCCGGCTGAAGACCATCCTCAAGAAGATCGTCCCCGAGGACGCGGGCGTCATCGTGCGCACCGCCGCCGAGGGCGCGAGCGAGGACGAGCTGCGCCGGGACGTCGAGCGGTTGCAGGCGCAGTGGGAGGACATCCAGAAGAAGGCCAAGAACGGCAACGCTCCGACGCTGCTGTACGGCGAGCCGGACATGACCGTCCGGGTCGTCCGCGACATCTTCAACGAGGACTTCTCCAAGGTCATCGTCAGCGGTGACGAGGCCTGGGACACCGTCCACGGGTATGTCGCCCATGTCGCGCCCGATCTCGCGGACCGGCTGCAGAAGTGGACCTCCGAGGTCGACGTGTTCGCCACGTACCGGATCGACGAGCAGCTGATGAAGGCCCTCGACCGCAAGGTCTGGCTGCCCAGCGGCGGTTCGCTGGTGATCGACAAGACCGAAGCGATGATCGTGATCGACGTCAACACCGGCAAGTTCACCGGCCAGGGCGGCAACCTCGAAGAGACCGTGACCAGGAACAACCTGGAGGCGGCCGAGGAGATCGTGCGCCAGCTGCGGCTGCGGGACCTCGGCGGCATCGTCGTCATCGACTTCATCGACATGGTGCTGGAGAGCAACAGGGATCTGGTGCTGCGGCGCTTGCTGGAGTGCCTGGGCCGGGACCGGACCAAGCACCAGGTGGCCGAGGTGACCTCGCTGGGCCTGGTCCAGATGACCCGTAAGCGGGTCGGACAGGGGCTGCTGGAGTCCTTCTCGGAGACCTGCGTCCACTGCAACGGGCGCGGAGTCATCGTGCACATGGAGCAGCCGACCTCCACCGGAGGCGGCGGCAAGCGCCGTAAGCGCGGGCGTGGCGGTGACGGACAGGTCCACGAGCACGAGGCCGCGGTCGTCGTCGAGGGCGCCGAGGCCTTCGAGACCGTCGAGCAGGAGGCGGAGAGCGAGGCCGAGGTGGCCGCCGAGGTCGCCGAGCCGGTCGCGCTGACCGCTCCCGACTACGCGCCGGACGAGGAGCTGTACAGCAGCGTCGCCGAGGCGGAGGCCGCGGTCGGACGAGGCCGTTCGCGGCGCCGGGCCGGCCGTCGGGCATCGGCTCCGGCGGGCGCGCCCAAGCGAGAGGCGGACAAGGCCGACCGCGCCGAGCGGGCCGCCGAGATCGAGCGGGAGGTCGAGCGTCCGGTGCAGCCGGAGTCGGCTGCCGAGGCGCACGCCGAGCCGGTCGCGGTCGAGGACCCGGTCGTTCCGGCCGCAGAAGAGGCCGCGCCCAAGGGCCGTACGCGTCGCCGCGCGACCCGCAAGGTGTCCGCGCCGGCCGGTTCGCCCGCGGGCGCCGAGGCTGCCGTGGTGACGGTCGCCGAGGCCACGCCCACGGCTGTCGCCGAACAACCGCAGGCCGAGACTCCCGTCGAGGCTCCGGCCGCCGAGGAGAGCGCGGCTCCGGCCCGTACGCGGCGCCGTGCGGTACGGAAGGCAACCGCGCCGACCACGTCCGAGGACACGGCCGTCGTGGTCATGCCGTCGGCCGCGGAGGCTGCCACTGAGGCCCCTGCTGAAGCAGCGGGCGCCGAGGAGGCTGCTCCGGCCAAGAAGACGGCCCGTAAGACGGCCAAGAAGGCCACGGCGAAGAAGACCGCCGCCAAGAAGACGGCGGCCACCAAGACCGCCGCCAAGAAGACGACGGCCAAGAAGGCGGCGAAGTCCACCGCCACCAAGAAGGCCGCGAAGTCGACGTCGAAGAAGACCGTGGCGGCGGAGCAGACGCAGCCGTCCGTCACGGCCTCCGCCGACGAGAGCTAGAACCGAACGCTGGTGTGCGGCTGATCACCTCGGCCGCACACCAGCGGGCCCGGTTTGACCCGTTCGGCCGTGGCCCCGTAACCTTGACCGTCGGCGTGTCCACAGATGACGTGCCACATCCCCGTAAACCTCTTCCTCTCGGGCCAGCACCGGCCGGGAGAGGCTGCTCGCTCTGCCGGGCGGCTGGACTGCGGGGGTGCCGTTCCCGAGCGAGAGAGTGAGATCCGCGTGTACGCCATCGTGCGCAGCGGTGGTCGCCAGCACAAGGTTGCTGTCGGCGACATCGTTGAGGTTGACAAGATTTCCACTGCCAAGGTTGGCGACACGGTCGAGCTCTCGACCCTGCTCGTTGTCGACGGCGAGGCCGTCACCAGCGACCCGTGGGTGCTGGCCGGCATCAAGGTCCAGGCCGAGGTCGTGGACCACCACAAGGGCGTCAAGATCGACATCCTTCGCTACAAGAACAAGACCGGCTACCGCCGTCGTCAGGGCCACCGCCAGCAGTACACGGCGATCAAGGTCACTGAGATCCCCGCGGCTGCGAAGTAAGGGACTGAGGAGAGATGGCACACAAGAAGGGCGCATCGTCCACCCGTAACGGTCGTGACTCCAACGCTCAGCGCCTCGGCGTGAAGCGCTTCGGCGGTCAGGTCGTCAACGCGGGCGAGATCCTGGTCCGCCAGCGCGGTACCCACTTCCACCCCGGTGCGGGCGTCGGCCGTGGCGGCGACGACACGCTGTTCGCGCTGCAGGCCGGTGCGGTGGAGTTCGGCACCAGCCGTGGCCGCAAGGTCGTGAACATCGTTCCGGTCGCCTGATCGGAAGCTTTCGCGAGGCGGACCTCACTTCCCTCACGGGAAGCGGGTCCGCCTTTCGCGTGTTGATCAGAAGACATTCGCGTACGTAACTGGAGGCACCCCACATGACCACCTTCGTGGACCGCGTCGAACTGTATGTCGCCGCGGGTAACGGAGGCCACGGCTGTGCCTCCGTTCACCGTGAGAAGTTCAAGCCGCTCGGCGGACCCGACGGCGGTAACGGCGGGCGCGGTGGCGATGTCATCCTCACCGTCGACCAGTCCGTCACCACGCTGCTCGACTACCACCACTCCCCGCACCGCAAGGCCACCAACGGCAAGCCCGGCGAGGGCGGCAACCGCTCCGGCAAGGACGGGCAGGACCTGATCCTTCCCGTGCCGGACGGCACCGTCGTCCTCGACAAGGCGGGCAATGTGCTCGCCGACCTGGTCGGGCACGGCACGTCGTACGTCGCCGCGCAGGGCGGCCGGGGCGGGCTCGGCAACGCCGCTCTCGCCTCCGCCCGCCGCAAGGCGCCCGGCTTCGCGCTGCTCGGTGAGCCGGGGGATCTGCAGGACATCGTCCTGGAGCTGAAGACGGTCGCCGATGTGGCGCTGGTCGGGTACCCGAGCGCCGGCAAGTCGTCCCTCATTTCTGTGCTGAGCGCGGCCAAGCCGAAGATCGCGGACTACCCGTTCACGACCCTCGTCCCGAACCTGGGTGTCGTGACCGCCGGGTCCACCGTCTACACGATCGCCGACGTGCCGGGACTCATTCCCGGTGCCAGCCAGGGCAAGGGGCTCGGCCTGGAGTTCCTGCGCCACGTGGAGCGGTGCAGCGTGCTCGTGCACGTCCTCGACACCGCCACCCTGGAGTCCGAGCGCGATCCGGTGTCCGACCTCGATGTCATCGAGGCCGAGCTGCGGGAGTACGGCGGGCTCGACAACCGGCCCCGGATGGTCGTCCTGAACAAGGTCGACGTACCGGACGGCAAGGACCTCGCCGAGATGGTGCGGCCGGATCTGGAGGCTCGTGGTTACCGGGTCTTCGAGGTGTCCGCGGTGGCGCACATCGGGCTGAAGGAACTGTCGTTCGCGCTCGCGGAGTTGGTGGGGCAGGCGCGGGCCGCCAAGCCGAAGGAGGAGGCGACGCGGATCGTCATCCGGCCGAAGGCCGTGGACGACGCGGGCTTCACCGTCACGCGTGAGGACGACGGGCTCTTCCGGGTGCGGGGCGAGAAGCCCGAACGCTGGGTGCGCCAGACCGACTTCAACAACGACGAGGCCGTGGGCTACCTCGCCGACCGGCTCAACCGCCTTGGTGTGGAAGAGGAGTTGATGAAGGCGGGCGCCCGGAACGGAGACGGCGTCGCCATCGGGCCCGAGGAGAACGCGGTCGTCTTCGACTGGGAGCCGTCGGTGATGGCCGGTGCGGAGATGCTGGGCCGACGGGGCGAGGACCATCGGCTCGAGGCGCCGAGGCCCGCGGCACAGCGGCGGCGGGACCGGCAGGCGGAGCGGGACGAGGCGGAGCAGGAGTTCGACGACTTCGATCCGTTCTAGGGAGGCTTCGTTCCAGCCCCGCTGCGAACGTGCCGGGGTACGGCGGAGCAGAACGACTTCTTCGGCAGCGACACCGCTGGTCGACACCGACCGCGACGGCCGGGTCGAGTTGTGCGTCGGCGCCGCGAGCGAGAACCAGGGGGACGACGCTAAGCGCTCCGCGGGAAGTGCGGTGATGGGTCGTCGGTCGTCTGCGGCGCCGTCGTGGCTGGTCGCTCCCCCAAGTTCTCGGCTTCGCTCGAACCCGGGGGGGACCCCCATCGCGGCGGAGCCGCATATTCAGATACAGCCCCGCGCCCCTTTGGGGCGCTGCCGAACCGCAGCGGACTTCGCCCAGGCTGCTTTGGCTGGGCCGTCCGCTCCGCCGGCACCGGCCCGACGCGACCGGCTCGCTCAGCCTCGGCGCGGGAACGCCCGGCACGGTCCCGACCGACCTCGGCGGTGAGTTCGCACGCTGCGTCCCCTCGGCTGACCGACAACCGACCGTCGATGAGACTGGTCGGCCGACTCCTGACGGCCGGTGAGGCCGGTCGGTAGATTCTCTGACGGTCGGTGAGCCCGGTCGGTCGACTCTCTGACGGTCGGTGAGCCCGGTCGGTCGACTCTCTGACGGCCGGTGCTGGTCGGCTGGTCGATGCCTGACGGCCGATGAAACCGGCGGCCGTCTGACTCCTGACGGCCCATGAGACCCGTTACGGCAAGATCGCGTTTGTCGTTCTGTATCCGTGTCGCAACGGGTCTCCTCTTGTCTCCCTATTTGTCATGCACGCGAACCCCTCTGTTCAACGGGTGGACTGCCCGGAAGCGTGAGCCTTGCAGTGTCCAAGAGGCCAGCGAGGCAAGGGAGTTCGCGCATGACCCCAGCCGTATCCCCCGACCGACGCCGCTTTCTGACCGCGGGCGCCGCCGTCCTGGGCGCCGCCGCCTCCGCCCAGCTGTGGCTGCCGTCGGCGGCCCGAGCAGCCGAAACCCCGCTTCCCGACGGGGTGTTCAGCCTCGGTGTCGCCTCCGGTGACCCACTGCCCGACGGCATCGTGCTGTGGACGCGGCTCGCCCCCGACCCGCTGAACGGCGGCGGCATGCCCGAGCGCACCGTGCCGGTGGAGTGGCAGATCGCCGAGGACGAGCGGTTCCGCAAGGGAGTGCGCCGGGGCCTCGCCCAGGCCCGGCCCGAGTACGGGCACAGCGTTCACGTCGATGTACGGGGACTGCGCCCGGGCCGTACGTACTGGTATCGCTTCCGCACCTCCGGCCAGCTTTCGCCCGTCGGCCGCACCCGCACCGCGCCCTCCCGCCTCAGCTCCGGCGGCACCTTGCGCGTCGCGCTCGCCTCCTGCCAGAACTGGCAGCACGGCTACTTCACGCCGTACGCCGACATGCTCGCGCAGGACCCGGACGTCGTGGTGTTCGTCGGTGACTACATCTACGAGTCGACGCCGTCGACGACGGCGCTGCGCAAGCACGAGGGGACCGGTGAGCCGTACAGCCTCACCCAGTACCGCAACCGGTACGCGCAGTACCGCACCGACCCCGATCTCGCGGCGATGCACGCGGGCGCGCCCTTCGTGGTCACCTTCGACGACCACGAGATCGACAACGACTTCGCCGGCGAGATCCCGCAGGACCCGGACAAGCAGACCCACGACGCGTTCGTGGCCCGGCTGACCGCGGGCTACCAGGCGTTCTACGAGCACATGCCGGTCCGGGCGAGCGCGATCCCCAGCGGGCCGCACATCCAGATGTACCGCCGCCTGGAGTTCGGCCGTCTCGCCCGGCTCAATGTGCTGGACACCCGGCAGTACCGCAGCGACCAGGTGACCAGCCAGGAAGCCGCCAAGAGCCCGTCGCTCACCATGCTCGGCGCCGAGCAGAGGGAGTGGCTGCTGGACGGGCTGCACGGCTCGCACGCCCGCTGGAACCTGGTCGCCTCGCAGATAATGGTCGCCGAGACGGATCTGCTGATCGGCGAGGGCAAGCAGTGGTTCTACGACGCCTGGGACGGCTACCAGGTCGAACGCAACGCGCTGATGGCGGAGTTCGCCGAGGTCCGTAACCCGGTGGTGCTCACCGGTGACCGCCATCTGACGATGATCAGCGACCTGAAGAAGGACTACGCGAACCCGGACTCCGACGTGGTCGGCGCCGAGTTCGTGGGCACGTCCATCTCCAGCAACGGCGACCAGGACCAGGCGGCCTTCCGCAAGGAGTGGGACCCGCGGATGCCGGACAACCCGCACTGGAAGCTGCTCGACGCCCACCGCGGCTACCACCTCTTCGACCTCCGCCGCGACGGGATCGACGCGCAGGTGCGGGTCGTGGACACGGTGCGGCAGCCGACGGCGGCGGCGAGCACGCTGGCCAAGCTGCGGGTGGAGTCGGATGTGCCGGGCGTGCACCTTGTGTAACGGTCGGTAGGGGAGAGCCTGGGACTCGACACCGTCCCAGGCTTCTCTCAGCAGAGGTTCGCTCTCAGGGAGTCCTCTTACCGTTCCGGTCGTCCGCTTTCACCTCCGAGGGGCAGGGGAGTCCCTCACGACCTGGCGGATCGCCGGCACCGCACTCGGCGTCCCAGATCGCACGGTCACGCAGACCCGGCGAGCAGTTACGAACCCTCCTCTGGCTACCATCGCCCGGGTCGTCGAGGAACTCGGCGGTAACCGGGTGCATGTGCTGATCACCCTGCGCATGGGCTACGAGGACTGGCTCGCGCACATGCTCCGCAAGGCCCCGTACGAGCAGACCAGCCCCAGCTTCTGGCGCCGGCGCCGGCACGACCGGCTCATCGAGCGCTGGGCTCGAGCGGGTCACCGTCGTCGTGGTCGACGACCGGGGCAAAGGCGGGCTGATGCGTATCTTCGAGGCGCTGCTCGGACTGCCCGGGAATCTTCTGCGGCCCACTCCGGACACCGCAAACCGGTCACTCACCCTCGCCGAGACCGAAATGCTGCGGAATCTTGATGTGGAATTCCGTGGCAGTGGACTTCCGGAGGGGCTTTATTCGCGGCTCGTCCGATATGACGCCGTGACGCATATGAAGAATACGTGCGCTCCCGGCCCCGATGACGTGAAGATCGGCACTCCCCAGTGGGCCGTCGAGGCCGCCTCCGAGATCGGTGCCGAGATGGCTGGGGAGCCGCGGATCGCTCCGGAGGCGGCCGCACACGCCCTGTACGGCGCGCCGGCCGCGGAGGCCGCGGCGCCCGTCAAGCACACCGCCCCCACCAAGGCACGCACCGTTCACCAGACGTCTTCCAAGGAACTGGTGAAAGTGCTCGGGCATCGGTGCCTGAAGCGGCTGCGGTGGCGCTGAGCCGCCTGGGTGTCACGCTCCGCAATGCCGATCGCCTGTGGAGTTACTCACAGCAATTGCACGGGGGTTCATGGAACGTCCTCGCCCATGACCAGGCGTGCAAGGTGAATGCCAGGTTGCGTGCACATATGCAGTGGAGGTCGCTCACCTTGCACTGCGGTAACCACAAGTGGGACCATTTCCAAGTCCCCAGTCGCCCCAAGGTAGGTCACCTGTGTCACAGCACATTGCCAAGCCCCGTACCACCGCAGTGATCCTGGCCGGTGGCACCGGCCAGCGTGTGGGTCTCTCGATCCCCAAGCAGCTGCTGAAGATCGCCGGCAAGGCAGTCATCGAGCACACCCTGACCCCTTTCGAGAAGGCCGACTCGATCGACGACGTCATCGTCCTGATGGCGCCGGGCTATGTGCCGGACATTGAAAAGATCGTCGCCAAGGCCGGATTCCAGAAGGTCACCAGGATCATCGAGGGCGGCTCGACGCGGAACGAGACCACCGAGCGCGCCATCGACGCGCTCAGCGAGGGCCTGGCCGAGGGTGAGGACCGCAACGTCCTCTTCCATGACGCCGTACGCCCCCTGCTGTCGCAGCGCGTGATCGACGACTGCGTGACCGCGCTGGAGCGTTACCAGGCCGTCGATGTCGCCATCCCGTCCGCGGACACCATCATCGTGACCCGCACGCACGGCGAGGACGGCGAGTTCATCACCGAGATCCCGGACCGCTCCCGGCTGCGCCGCGGCCAGACGCCCCAGGCGTTCAAGCTGTCCACGATCAAGCGGGCCTACGAGGTCGCGGCCGGCGACCCCAACTTCCAGGCCACGGACGACTGCACGGTCGTACTCCGCTATCTGCCGGACGTGCCGATCCACGTCGTCGCGGGCGACGAGTACAACATGAAGGTCACCCAGCCCGTCGACGTGTTCATCGCCGACAAGCTGTTCCAGCTGGCCTCCACCGCCACGCCCGAGCAGTTCGGCGAGGAGGCCTACCGCGAACTGCTCGGCGGCAAGACGGTCGTCGTCTTCGGCGGCTCGTACGGCATCGGCAAGGACATCTGCGAACTTGCGCAGGCGTACGGCGCCCACGTCTACGCGCTGGGCCGCTCCACCACCGGCACGCACGTGGAGAACCCGGAGGAGGTCGACGACGCGCTGTCCAAGGCGTACGCCGAGACCGGGCGCATCGACTACGTCGTCAACACGGCGGGCGTGCTGCGCATCGGCAAGCTCGCCGAGACGGACAACGCCACCATCGAGGAAGCGCTGAAGGTCAACTACCTGGCCCCGGTGCAGATCGCGCGCTCCTCGTACAAGTACCTCGCGGAGACCAAGGGCCAGCTGCTGCTCTACACCTCCAGCAGTTACACCCGCGGCCGTGCCGAGTACAGCCTCTACTCCTCCACCAAGGCCGCCATGGTGAACCTCACCCAGGCCCTGTCCGACGAGTGGGCCGGCGACGGCATCCGCGTCAACTGCATCAACCCGGAGCGCACCGCCACCCCGATGCGCACCAAGGCCTTCGGCCAGGAGCCCGCGGGCAGCCTGCTCTCCTCCGAGGCCGTCGCCCGCACCTCGCTCGATGTGCTGCTGTCCGAGCTGACCGGCCATGTCATCGACGTCCGCCAGCAGGACCCGACGGCGGGTGCGGCAAAGGCCTCCGGCTTCGATGCGGCGCTGGCCTCGGTCCTCGACCGCCAGGACGGCGTGTAATAATTACCGCCTTATAGATCTTGAATTCAGGCCTTTGTGGGTACCCATTTACGGGGTGTTCACAGAGGCCTGAAGCCGTACAGAACAAAACCGGCATTCTCCCTCCAGGAGCAGGTTTCTCCGTGATTTCCACCGCTATTCGCGTCGCCCGGGTGGGCAGCGCGGCCGAGCTGGCCGCGGCAGCCCTCATGATGCTGGGCTTCCCGGCGCTCATGCTGGCCGCGCTCGTACCGAGCGTTCCCGCCTTCGCGGCCGCGGCCGCCGTGACGTATCTGGCGGACCACTATCTGCACCACAAGAGCAGCTATCTGATCAACCGCCTGAGCAAGGTGCGCGCGGGTCTGTCGATCCGCTTCCTGATCCGGCAGCTCCTGCTGGTCCTGCTGCTGGCCCGCCTCTCCCTCGCGGACGACCTGATCTTCTACGGTGCCGTCGCCGGCTTCATCGCCTTCTACGGCCTCCAGGCCCCGCACGGCGCGCTGGTCACCCTCATCCGCAACCGCCGCCGGATGCCGGTCGCCACCCGCAATGTCGACCTGGCCTCCCGCATCCGCATCCCGGACGCCCCGCCGTGCCCGCTGCTGCACCGCTCCGCAGAGAAGATGCTCCACCTCGACCTCGCGGCCGTCACCGGCGTGATCGTCTCCGCGGGCATGGAGTCGGCCGAGGCCGGCTTCATCGGCATCGGCGTGACGCTGTTCCTGGGCTGTCTGTACGTCCTCGCGCTGGTGCCGTACGTCCGCGGCTCGAAGATCCCGCCGAACGCGGAGAAGGTGCTGGCCGCCGTCGACGACTGGCTGGGCGAGTACCGGCCGGAGACGGCGCTGTACTTCTCCGGGTCCAAGGACTCCGCGTACCAGGTCAACATGTGGCTGGAGACCATGGAGCAGCTGGACTCCAAGCCGCTGATCATCCTGCGTGAGCGCGCCGTCCTGGAGCGGATGGCGCCCACCACGGTCCCCGTCGTCTGCGTGCCCGGAGGGGTGCACCTGATGAACATGGACCTCTCCACGGTGCGCGTCACGCTGTACGCGGCGAACGTCGGCAAGAACATCCACATGCTGCGCGTCCCGACCATGAAGCACGTCTTCATCGGCCACGGCGACAGCGACAAGCTGGCCAGCGTCAACCCGTTCAGCAAGGTGTACGACGAGGTGTGGACCGCCGGGCGCGCGGGCCGCGACCGTTACGCCATCGCCGACGTCGGGGTCCGCGACGAGGACATCGTGGAGGTCGGCCGCCCGCAGCTGGCGCCGATCGAGACGTGGCAGGGCGTGCCGGAGGGCCCCCGCGGCGGAGCCGCTGATGGACGCTGCCCGACCGTCCTGTACGCCCCCACCTGGGAGGGCTGGGACGACAACCCCGGCAACACCTCGATCCTGCTCGCCGGCGAGAACATCGTCCGCACCCTCATCACCGCCGACCCGCCGGTCCGCGTCCTGTACAAGCCGCACCCCTTCACCGGGACCCGCAGCGCCGCGGCCAGGGCCGCCCACCAGCGCATCACCGCGCTGGTCGAGAAGGCCGCCGCCGAGGCCCGGGGCCCTGTGGATGTGGCCGCGCAGGACGCCGCCAGGGCCGAGCTGGCCCGCATCGAGGCCCGTATCGCGGAGCTGTCCGGCACCGGCGCCGAGAAGCGCGACGAGGCCGAGGCCACCCGGGACGGCGTGGTCGACGTGGCGAAGCACGAGGAGATCGCCCGGTTGCGGGCCGAGTGGAACGACGCCTACTGGCGCTCCTTCCCCGCCCATGAGCACCGCGTCATCACGGGCGCCGAACCGCGCCTGTACGACTGCTTCAACGTCTCCGACGCGATGGTCTCCGACATCTCCAGCGTGGTCTCGGACTTCATCGCCAGCGGCAAGCCGTACGCGGTCACCGACTCCGCCGAGCTGGGCGAGGAGGAGTTCAAGCGGCAGAACACCGCCGTGCGCGCCGCCGTCGTCCTCAGCAACAGGGCCGCCGAACTGGGCGGGCTGCTCGCCGCCGTCCGCGACCCGGCCGCCGACCCGCTGGCCGCGGACCGCAAGGAGCTGAAGCGGTATCTGCTCGGCCCGGACGAGCCGACGTCCATCGACCAGTTCAACACCGCCGTGGCGAACCTGGCGGTGAAGGCCCAGACCCGCAATCTCGGCCAGGAGTCACGGATCGCGGCGACGGAGGCGGAGCTGACGGGCTGACCGACCGTTACAAGCCCGACAAGGGCCCCCGAGGAGCGCATCCTCGGGGGCCTTTTCCGTGCCCGATGAATAGACGTCACCTGGAATTCGTATGACGTAGGTCACTAATTCATGCTCTTGAGGCAACCACTTCACTTGTTCATCCGTCTACAAGGTTGCGAATAAAGAGATACGGGAGGAATGTCCCGTTAGCGAGGGAGAAAACGTGACCGTGGCGCAGCCTGATGTGAGCGTGATCATCGGGGCGTACGAAGCGATGCCGTATCTGGTCGAGTGCCTGGCATCCGTCGAGGCACAGACCATCGATCCGGAGCGCATCGAGGTCATCGCGGTCGACGACGGTTCGACGGACGGCACGGGGGAGTATCTGGAGGAGTTCGCGGCCCGCGCGCCGATGCGCGTGACCGTGATCCGTCAGGAGAACTCGGGCGGCCCCAGCGGCCCGCGCAACGTCGGCCTGGGCAAGGCGGCCGGGCGGTACGTCTTCTTCCTCGACGCCGACGACCGGCTGGGCGCCGAGGCCCTGGAGCGGATGGTCGCGATGGCCGACCGCAGCGGCACGGACGTCGTCCTCGGCAAGGTCGAGGGCATCAACCGCAAGCCGCCCAGGTCGATGTGGGGCAAGACGCTGGAGCGCACCGACGTCTACTCCTCCAACATCAAGTTCACGCTCAGCGCCCAGAAGCTGTTCCGCCGCGCGCTGCTGGACCGGCACGGCATGCGCTTCGACGAGTCCCTGTGGACCGGCGAGGACGCGCTGTTCACGATGGAGGCGTATCTGCGGGCCGACGGCGTCTCGGTGGTCGCGGACTACGTCTGCTACTACCTGGTCGGCCGCGACGACGGCAAGCATGTGACCAAGAGCGGGAGCTACACCCTGCGCTTCGACTCCGCCCGCGCCCTGATGCGGCTGATCGCCGACCTCGTCCCGGCGGGTCCGCGCCGCGACACGCTCATGGTCCGGCCCTTCCTGATCACGCTGCTGCCGCAGTTCGGCC